>NZ_JACBZS010000001.1:698796-1397592 GCF_013408305.1 Naumannella cuiyingiana
AGCCAGCCGCCGAGCGCGGCAGCGACGACGGCGGCGCGGCAGCGGGTGTTCCGGGTCGCGGTCATGACATCGACTGTAGGCAGCGCTGCCTAGAGTGAGGCCGTGACGAGAGGGGGCGGGCCGCGGGTCGGGGCCGGCCTGCTGGCCCTGGTTGCCCTGCTCTCGCTCGCCGCGAATCTGCGCGTCGCCGCGGTGGCGGTCAGCCCCGAGCTCAGCCCCATCCGTGCCGATCTCGCCATGACGGGCGTCGTGGCCGGCCTGCTCACCTCGCTGCCGGTGATCTGCTTCGCGATCTTCGGGATCCTCGCCCCGGCTCTCAGTGGGCTGGTCGGCCTGCACCGGGCGGTCGCGCTGGGCCTGCTCGCCGTGGTGGCCGGACAGGCGGGCCGGGTGTTCGCCCAGGACCAGGTGACGTTCCTGGCGTTGTCCGCGCTCGCGCTGGCCGGGATGGCGCTCGGCAATGTGTTGTTGCCCGCGCTGGTCAAGCTGCATTTCCCGGACCGGGTGGGTCAGGTGACGGCGTGGTACACGACGACGCTGATGATCGGGATGACGCTGGCCAGCGTCGGCACCGCGCCGCTCGCGGACGCCGTCGGCGGCTGGCGCCCCGCGCTGGCGGTCTGGGCCGTGCTGGCCGCGATCTGTCTGGCGCCGTGGCTGGGGCTGCTCGGCCATGACGCCCGGATCGGCCCCGCCGAGCGGCGGGTCGGGCTGGGCGAGATCGCGCGCACCCCGACCGCGTGGATCCTGACGGCCTTCTTCGCGCTGCAGGCGATGCAGGCCTATGCCCTGTTCGGTTGGCTGCCGACGATCTTCGTCGATGCGGGCCTGGACCGCGTCACTGCCGGGGCCCTGCTAGCCGTCGTCGCCGGCATCGGCGTACCGCTCGCGCTGGTCTTCAGCTACTGGACGGCGCGGCACCCGAGCCCCTACGGGCTGATCGGCGTGACGATCGGCTTCGCGGTGATCGGCGACCTGGGGCTGTTGCTGGCTCCCACGGCGGCGCCCGTGCTGTGGGCGATCATCCTCGGCATCGGCAACTCCAGCTTCCCGATCTATCTGGCGATGATCGGGCACCGCGCCCGCACGACGGCCGGGCTGCGGTCGCTCTCGGCGTTCACCCAGAGCACCGGGTACGCCTTCGGCCTGCTCGGCCCGATGGCGGTCGGTGTCCTGCGCGATGCCACCGGCGGGTGGACCTGGCCGCTGGCGCTGATGATGGCGATCTCGGTCCTGATGGCCTTCTTCGCCCTGCTCGCCGCGCGGCCGCGGGTGATCGAGGACGAGCTGCCGGCGGCCGGCAGCGCTCAGCCGGTCGTCGACCGTGCCCAGTGCGCGGCCGCCGAGTCCGAACGTCCGGCGCCGTAGATCCGCAGCAGTTCCGCGATCGCGGGGAACTCCGCGTCCAGTCGGTCGGCGGCGGACAGGAAGTCCCCGGCGGCCGCCACGCCGCGGAACATGCCCTGGGTCTGCCGGGCGAGCGCCCCGGGGTCGTCCGACGAGGCGGCGGTCGAGAGCTCGGTGGTGGCCCAACTGTCGCTCGATGCCTCGATTCCGGCCAGCCGGTCGGCGAGCTCTCCCGCCCCGACGCGGCCCGCGGTCGCATCGGCGGCCAGCGCCCGCAACTGACCCAGCCGGGCATGCGCGACCGGGTTGCCGATCTTCACGCGGCGGCCCGCTACGAGGTGGGAAAGCATCGGGGCCGACAGCCCGAGGACCGCGGCGATCCGGGCCTGGTTCAGGCCCAGCGCGCGGCCGATCTCGGCGATGATCTCCGCGAGCGGCTGGCCGTAGAGTGCGGCCTGGCTCGCGCGGTGGCTGGCTGTCGGGTCGTCGGGCACCACGCCAGCCTAGGACAGGCGATGACGGATGGAAACGAAATGCTTGACACTGGTTCCGAACGTAGTCAATACTTTCCGTTCGTAAACACCTGGGAAAGGGGAACCATGCGTATCCGACATCTCATCGCCCTCGCAGCGAGTCTGGGGCTGATGCTCACCTGGCTCGTCGCCGGGCCCGCCGCGCTGAGCCGGGCCGATGTCCCCGACGGCCGACTGCTGATGGTGCTCGACTCGTCCGGGTCGATGAACGAACCCGCCGGCGACGACCGCAGCAAGATCGACGCCGCCAAGACCGCGCTGACCTCGGTCGCCGACTCGCTGCCCGCCGACGCGCAGGTGGGCATGCGCGTCTACGGCGCCACAGTGTTCTCCGCCGACGACCCCGGCGCCTGTGAGGACTCCCAGCTCGTCGTTCCGATCGGAACCGGCAACGCCGCCGCGCTGAAGGCCGAGATCGCGAAGTACAAGCCGTTCGGCGAGACTCCGATGGCCTATGCCCTGGAACAGGCCGCCAAGGATCTCGGCGGTGAGGGCCGGCGCTCGATCCTGCTGGTCTCCGACGGCGAGGAGACCTGCGCACCGGACCCGTGCAAGGTGGCCCAGCAGATCGCCGATCGGGGCATCGACCTGCGGATCGACGTCGTCGGCTTCCAGGTCTCCGGGCAGGCCCGCGAACAGCTCGAATGCATCGCCGACAAGGGCCGGGGCGGCTACTACGACGCCGCCGACACCGAACAGCTCACCCAGTCGCTGAACGAGGCGAAGGACCAGGCGCTGAACCCGTTCGAGGTCACCGGCACGCCGGTGGAGGGTACGCCGGACTCGGCCGCGGCGCCGCCGCTGACCACGGGCCGCTGGGTGGACAAGCTGGGCGCGCCGGGTCAGGCCAGGCATTACCGGCTGACCCGCACGGTGGAGGGCTCGTCCTTCTGGGTCGGCGCCAGCATGCAGCCGCCGTCCAGCTCAGACGCCCAGGTCTCGCTGCGCCTGTCCCCGCTCGGCCAGCCCAGCCTGAGCTGCGGCGACGACATCGCCAGCCGGATCACCGCAAGCTTCTCCCGGACCCTGCTGACCGGGGTCGCGAACTCGTGGCTGCCGCCGGACTCGACGAAGACCGACTGCCTGACCGGCGATCTGGTCCTCAGCGTCACCCCGGCGGAGGCCTACGATCCGCTGGAGGGCCAACCGATCCAGATCAACGTCGTCGAGGAACCGCCGCTGGCCGCGGATGCTGCGATCCCGCAGCCGCCGGCCGACCCGACCTGGCAGCCGGTTCCCCTGGGCCAGCCGATCGACCGGCAGGGCGAGTTCAGCTTCGACACGGCACCGCTGATCGACCCGGGCACCTATCGGTTCACGATCAGCCCCGGCGATGTGCAACTCTTCCGCGTCCCGGCGGGCTGGGGGCAGCGCATCCAGGCGACCGTACTGATGCCGCCCGCGACCGGCGACGGATACGGGTCGTCGTTCAAGCTCCGGGTGCTGTCGCCGCTGGGCGGAGACGCCTCGGTCGATGCCGCCGAATCGCCCAACTCGAGCTCCGACAGCACCTCGACGGGCACGGAGTCCGCGGCGTCGGTGTCGACCTATCCGATCGCCTACCGCAACCGGGAGCTGCCCACCGAGGCCCGGACGAGCGCGGCCCTGCCGGGCGAGTATCTGATCGCGGTCACCTACGACGAGGGCGACGGTGAGACCATGACGGCGACCCTGCAGGCGGACGTGATCGGCGACGACGCCCAGGTCCCGGACTATCAGGGCGACCCGCCGGACGTCCGCGGCCCCGGGAACGATCGCGGCCTGCTGGGCGGGCGGCCCTGGCCGTTGATCATCGGTCTGGCCGGCGGCGCGGCGGCTCTGGTCGCGATCGGCGGCGGCGCGCTGTGGCTGTTGCGGCGCGGCTGAGCGCGTCACGACAGCACGCCCGCCGCCCGGGGATCACCCGAGCAGGATCACGAGGATCGCCACCACCAGCGCGATGGCGCCGAGAAAGGCGCCGGCGGTGAGAACGATCAGCGCCGTCTTCCGAGCGCCCCGTCCGGAGTTCCGGGCGGGGCGCTGCGCGCGGGCCGGGGCGGCGATCCGACGGCCGGTGCCGGGATCCACCGGCGTCGGGGTCGGCGGGGAATCGATCAGCGTGCGCCGCGGCAGGGCGGCGAGCTGATCGAACACCTCGGGCGGATCGGGTTCGGCCAGCCACGGCGTACCCCCGGTGAGCAGGCCGGTACGCCGCAGCTCGGCGCGGGCGTCGGCCGCCGACGACGGCCGGCGCCGCGGATCGGGATCGGTGAGCCGGGCGAGGAACGGCCACAGCGGCGACGGCCAGTTCTCGGGCAGGCCGCGCGACGGCTGGCCGGTGATCATCCGCTTGCCGACGACGCCGGCCGCGTGGAGATCGTGCCGTGGTTCCGGCTCGGCGCCGCGGGCCTGTTCCGGCGCCATGTAGCCGAGCGTGCCGATGCTCATCGAGGTGTGGGTCAGGCGCGGCTCGTCCATGATCACCGAGACGCCGAAGTCGGAGACCCGCAGCCGGGGCATCCCGGTCCCGGTGGCATCCAGCAGCAGGTTGGCCGGCTTGATGTCGCGGTGCACGACCCCGTGGGCGTGGATCGCCTCCAGCGCGGCGAGCAGTTGGTCGAGCAGGACCGCGGCATAGGCGTCGGGCAGGGCACCGTGATCGCCGAGCAGCGTCTCCAGCGAGCCGCCGGCGACGAGGTCCATGGCCAGCACGACCCGGTCGTCGTCGGCCGCCCACCCGGTCGGTGCGAGCACGTGCGGGTGATCGATCCGCAGGGCCTGTTCGCGGACGAAGCGCAGCACCATCGCCGCATCGGAGTGGGTCAGTTGCTTGGCGGCGATCCAGCGCCCGCTCTTGCGGTCGAAGGCACGCCAGACCCGACCCATGCCGCCGTCACCGATCCGGTCGTACAGCTCGAAGCGCCCCGCGACAAGCTCCATCTCAGCCCCGACCGGCCACTGCCGCGGGCGCGGACTCGCGACGCAGGCCGCGGCGGCTCGCCCACCACACCAGCACGACCGACAAGACCACCAGCACGACCACATTGGGCACCAGCTCGACCGGATTGACCGTGCCGGCGCCGCGTTCGAACAGCGAGCCGCCCTCCCCGGCGTAGAAGGCGACGATCAGCGAGACGAGATTGTTGACCACGTGCAACGCGATGGCCACGCCGAGGCCGCCGGTCAGCCAGGTCGCGATGCTCATGATCATCCCGAAGCAGAAGTAGTAGACGTTCAGCCAGACGTCGCCCGCCCCGTGCAGGGTCATGAAGACCATGGAGCAGAGCACCCAGGCGAGAATCATGCCGACCCAGCGGTGCGGGATCCACGACGCGATGGCCCGGGGCAGGAATCCGCGGAAGGCGTACTCCTCCCCCGCCGCCTGCAGTGGTGTGGTGAGCAGCGTGAAGGCCAGATAGAGCCCGAAATCGGGATCATTGCCGAACGGCGGGAACGGCTCCAGCAGGCCGAGCACGACATACATCAGCAGATAGCCGACCAGGGCCGCCCCGAAACAGCGGGCCAGCCAACCCCAGCGCAGCTTGCCGTCGACCGAGGCCAGCCAGCCCGGCCGCTGTCCGAAGAAGATCAACTGGGCAAGGATCGCGATACCGATCAGCGCGGCGAGCCCGAGGTTGTTGGCGACGAAGGTCGCCGGCGTCACCTCGAGCTCGGCGGGGCTCAAGGCGTCGAAGTCGGTTCGGCCCGTCGCGATGTCCACCCCGAAGCCGATCGCGCCGAAGACCAGCGACGCCACGAAACCGAGCCCGACGAAGAAGACGATGCCGACCAGCGGGCGCCACCAGCGCAGCGCCGGCGTCCGATAGAACCGGTAGTAGTTCCGCGGCTCGACGGGCAGCATCGGCGGCCGCCCCGGATGGGCCATCGGCACCGGGTGGTGCGGTGCGCCCGGCGGGTACGCCACGGGCGGGCCCGGCTGCGCACCCGGGTGATGGGCGCCGGGCGGGACGGCCGCCGGCGGGAAGCCCCCGGGACCCGGAGCCGGGGGAAAGCCGCCAGGTGGCACGGCGAAGCCGGCCGCTGGCGGCGGGAAGCCGTCGGGTGGCGCAGCGGCGTCGCCGGGCACGGCGCCCGGCGGCCGGTCCCCGGGCGGGGGTGCCGTCATCGGGCCGGCACCTCGCCTGGGAACCAGAGGGCGATCTCGCGCTCGGCGGATTCTGGTGAGTCGGAGCCGTGGACCAGATTCTCCCGGTTGGACAGGGCGAGATCGCCGCGGATGGTGCCCGGCGCCGCCACCCGGGCGTCGGTCGCGCCGTTCAGCAGGCGTACCACCTCGATGGCCGAATCGCCGGACAGGATCATCGCGATCGACGGCCCGGAGGTGACGAAGGCCCGCAGCGGCGGGTAGAAATCCCGCTCGACGTGCTCGGCGTAGTGGGCGTCGGCCAGTTCGGCATCGACGTGGCGCAGCTCCAGCGCCTCGATCGCGAGGCCCTTCGCCTCGTAACGGTGCAGGATCTCACCGACCAGCCCACGCCGCACGGCATCGGGCTTGATCAGGACGAAGGTGCGCTGAGTCATGCCGCAACCCTAATGGTGAGGCTCAGTCGGTGTCCCGGGCGCGCGCCTCCAGCCGGCGCCCGAGCACGATGCCGAGCACCCACAGCCCGCCGAAGACCAGCGCCATGATCCAGATCGCCGGATTCACGAAGCCGAGCGCGACGGCGCCGAGCTGGACCAGCCAGCCCAGCAGATAGCCGAAGCTGCCCCGCCGCAGCGTCGCCGCCGCGAGCAGGGCCAGCAGCGCCAGCCCGCCGCCGAGCAGCACCGCCAGCCACAGCGGGCGTTGCGAGATCTGGTAGATCACGAAGATCGACAGGCCGAAGACGATCACCTCGAAGGCGAGCACCGACAACAGCACCGACTGCATGGGGTTGCCCGGCTGCAGTCTCATCGGGCCGTCATCCTCATGCGGCCATCATCGCACCGGCCTGCCAGACTGTCCGCATGGCCCAGTCGACGCCGACCCACCCATCCCTGCCCGCACATCTGCGTCTGGCGACCACGCCGGAGGCCCGGCCGGAGGCGGTGATCACCGGGCCCCACTGGCGGATCACGATGCTCAGTTCCCGCCTGGTCCGCCTGGAATGGTCGCCCGACGACGAGTTCGAGGACCGCGCGACCCAGCTCGTGATCAACCGCGATCTCGAGGTGCCCGCGTTCTCCGTCGAGCGGGACGGCGACGGGGTGTTGATCACCACCGAGCATCTGCGACTGAGCTACGACGGCCAGGAGTTCTCCCCGACCGGGCTGCGGATCGAGCTGCTCGGGGGGATCTCCAACTACCACTCGGTGTGGCGGCCGGGCGTACCCCCCGATCCGTGGGAGGGCGAGGACTCGAACCCGGGCGGCACCGCGCGCACCCTCGACGGGGTCGACGGGCGGATCGCGCTCGACCCGGGGCTGATCAACCATCACGGGTACGCCGAGGTCGACGACTCGGCCACCCTCGCCCTCACCGATCGCGGCTGGGTCGAGCCGCGTCGGCCCGGCAATCGCGATCTCTACGTCTTCGCCCACGGCCACGACTACGCCGCCGCCGTGCGCGAGTTCACCCAGATCGCCGGGCCGCAGCCGATGCTCCCGCGCTATGCGTTCGGCAACTGGTGGAGCCGCTACCACCGCTACACCGACGAGGAGTACCGCGAGCTGATCGAGCGGTTCGCCGCCGAGGACCTGCCGTTCAGCGTCGCGGTGATCGACATGGACTGGCACTGGACCGAGCCCGACCCGCGCTTCGGCTCGGGCTGGACGGGATACTCCTGGAACACCGAGCTGTTCCCCGATCCGCCGCAATTCCTTGCCTGGCTGCACGAACAGGGGCTGCGGGTGACGCTGAACGTGCACCCGGCCGACGGCATCCGCGCCTTCGAGGACCGCTACCCCGAGACCGCCCGCGCCCGCGGGATCGACCCGGCCAGCGAACGACCGGTGCTGTTCGACATCGCCGACCCGACCTTCGTGCCGCCCTATCTCGATCTTGTGCACCACCCCCTGGAGGACGAGGGCGTCGACTTCTGGTGGCTGGACTGGCAGTCCGGCCCGTACTCGACGATGGCGGGGCTGGATCCGCTGTGGATGCTGAACCACGTGCACTACCTGGACTCCGGCCGGAACGGCGCCCGGCCGCTGACCTTCTCCCGGTACGCCGGGCTCGGCTCGCACCGCTACCCGATCGGCTTCTCCGGCGACACGGTGATCAGTTGGGAATCCCTGGACTTCCAGCCGGAGTTCACCGCATCCGCGGCCAATGTCGGCTACGGCTGGTGGAGCCACGATGTCGGCGGCCACACGTGGGGCGTGCGCGACGACGAGCTCGCGACCCGGTGGGTGCAGCTCGGCTGCTTCTCCCCGATCAATCGCCTGCACAGCACGAACTCGGCCTTCGCCTCCAAGGAACCATGGCGCTTCGACGCCATCGCCGAGGCGACGATGGGCGAGTTCCTCCGGCTGCGGCACCGGCTGGTGCCCTACCTCTACACGATGAACGAGCGTGCCCACCGCCTCGGTGAGCCGCTGGTGCGCCCGATCTACTGGTCGGACCCGGCCCGCACCGAGCCGTACCGGCATCCGAATGCCGCCCACTTCGGCACCGAGTTGATCATCGCACCGATCACCCGTCCCGCGGACCGACGGACCCGGCTGGGCCGCTCGACCGCCTGGCTGCCCGAGGGCGAGTGGATCGACATCTTCACCACCCAGCGCTACACCGGCGGCCGGGTGGCCGCCTTCCACCGCCCCCTGGCGGGCTACCCGGTGCTGGCCCGGGCCGGTGCGATCGTGCCGCTGACCGGCGAGGGCGAATACGGCATCGAGAACCCGGGGTCGCTGGAGATCCTGGTCTTCGCCGGCGCCGACGGCGAGTTCGAGCTGTACGAGGACGACGACGCGGCCGAGCCCCGTGCCGTGCGGACGCGGATCGCCTACGACGACGGGACGGGCGTGGTGACCGTGCATCGGGCGGTCGGCGACCGGTCGGTGCTGCCCGCCGAGCGCGATCTGGTGATCAGGCTGATCGGCGTGGACCGGCCGCGGGCGCGCAAGCCTGCGTGGGACGAGGCGACGCGGACCGCGACCGTCGAGCTGCCCGCCACCCCGGTCGGGCGTACCGTCCGCGCGTCGTTCGGTACGCCGCGGATCGCACCCCCGCGCCACGACGAGATGATCATGGAGTTGTTGCAGACCTCCCAGGTCGAGATGCTGACCAAGCAGGCGCTGCAGCAGTTGCTGGTCGATCACGACCAGCCGCTGGACCGACTCGCGGCGCTGGAGGCGCTGGAGCTGGACCCGGCGTTGTTCGGCGCGCTGACCGAGATCCTGACCAGCCGCTGATCAGTCCTCGTCGTCGACCAGTTCGGCGTCGACGATCTCGATCTCGTCGTCGTCGGAATCGTCGACGACGGGCTCGTCGGCTTCCTCGGCGACCAGCAGTGTGCGCGCCTCGCCGACGGCGATCACCGAACCGGTGACCAGCACCCCGGACCCGGTGAGCTCGTCGCCGCCGGTGCCGGACTCGGCGAGCGCGACGGCCTGCTCGATGGCCCGGTCCAGGCGCGGCTGCACGCTGACCCGATTGGCGCCGAAGATGCCTTCGGCAAGCTCGCCCAGCTCGGCGGCCGGCAGGCCGCGGTCGGTGGAGGCGACCTGGCTGACGACCACCTCGTTCAGGATCGGCTCCAGGATCCGCAACATGGCCTCGGCGTCCTTGTCGCGCATCACCGCGAGCACGCCGATCAGCGGATCGAAGTGGTACGCCTCACGCATCCCCTCGACCAGCGCAGCCGCGCCGTGCGGGTTGTGGGCGGCGTCGAGCACCACCGCGGGCGCGCTGCGGGCCAGCTCGAGCCGACCCGGCGCGCGCACATCGCCGAACCCGTCGGTGATCACCTGGGCGTCGAGATCCTTGCCGCCGAGGAAGACCTCGACCGCGGCCAGCGCGAGCGCGGCATTGGCCGCCTGGTGGGCTCCGAATAGCGGCAGGAACACGTCCCCGACGGTGCCCTGCGGCTCGTTCAGCCGCAGCAACTGCCCGCCGACCGCGGGCTGGCGCTCCAGCACGCCGAAGTCGACACCCTCGCGCAGGGCGGGTGCGCCGACCTCCGCGCACCGCTCCAGCAGCACCTTCGCCACGTCGACGCTCTGACCGGCCAGCACCGCGGTCGAGCCGGGCTTGATGATCCCCGCCTTCTCCTGCGCGATCTTGGCCGGGGTGTCGCCGAGCAGGTGGGCGTGATCGACGTCGATCGGCGTGACCACGGCGACCTGGGCGTCGGCGACGCTGGTGGCGTCCCAGGTGCCGCCGAGGCCGACCTCGAGGATCACCACGTCCACCGGCGCATCGGCGAACGCCGCGAAGGCCATCGCGGTGATCACCTCGAAGAAGGTCATCTGCGGTACGCCGTCCAGGCGTTGCTCGTCCACCATCGCCACATAGGGCTCGATGTCGGCCCAGATCTCGGCGAACCGCTCCTCGCTGATCGGCCGCCCGTCGATGCTGATCCGTTCGGTCACGTCGCGCAGGTGCGGGCTGGAGAAGCGGCCCGTGCGCAGGCCGGTCGACCGCAGCAGCGCGTCGATCATGATCGCGGTCGAGCCCTTGCCGTTGGTGCCGGTGATGGTGATCACCGGGGCGGCGTTCTGGGGGTCGCCGAGCAGCTCGCAGAGGGCGCGGATGCGGGACAGGCTGGGGGCGACCCGGTGCTCGGGCCAGCGGGCGGTCAGCGCGGCGGTGAGTTCGGCATGGCTCATGGTGGGCAACTGTAGGCGGAGCGTCGGGTGTTCGGCCTCGTCCACTCACCGGGAACGCATCGACCCGGCCTCGGGCCCGCTGGGTCCGGCGGCACGAACGTGCGCCGCTTCGGCCCGATCCGTAGGATTGCAGCTCATGACGACCGATACGCAGCGCGCGGCCACCGAACCCACCACCGGCTCGGGAGCGCGGGAGGTACGCGTACCGGACAAGCCCGCGCTGGAGGGGCTGGAGGACAAGTGGCTGGCCGCCTGGCGCGATGCCGGCACCTACGCCTTCACCCGTCCGGAGTCGCGGGAGCAGGTGTTCTCCATCGACACTCCCCCGCCGACGGTCTCCGGCAGCCTGCACGTCGGGCACGTGTTCTCCTATACCCACACCGACCTGATCGCGCGCTACCAGCGGATGCGCGGCAAGCACGTGTTCTATCCGATCGGCTGGGACGACAACGGCCTGCCGACCGAGCGGCGGGTGCAGAACTACTACGGCGTGCGCTGCGACCCGGCCGTCCCCTACGACCCGGACTTCGCGCCCCCGGCCAAGCCGGACCCGAAGCGGCAGCTCCCGATCAGCCGGCGCAACTTCGTCGAGCTGTGCGCCGAGCTCACCCACATCGACGAGAAGGTGTTCGAGGACCTGTGGCGCCGGGTCGGCCTGAGCGTCGACTGGTCGCTGCTCTACACGACGATCTCCGACGACACGCGATTCGTTTCCCAGAAGGCATTCCTGGAGAACCTGGCGCGCGGAGAGGCGTACCTGTCGCAGGCGCCGACCCTGTGGGACGTGACATTCCAGACCGCGGTGGCCCAGGCCGAGCTGGAGGCCCGCGACTACCCCGGCGCCTACCACAAGATCGACTTCCACCGCGCGGACGGTACGCCGGTGCGGATCGAGACCACCCGGCCCGAGCTGGTCGCCTCCTGCGTGGCGCTGATCGCCCACCCCGACGACGAGCGCTACCAGCCGCTGTTCGGCGAGACGGTGACGTCGCCGATCTTCGACGTCGAGGTCCCGGTGCTGGCCCACCCGGCCGCCGAGATGGACAAGGGCGCGGGCATCGCGATGTGCTGCACCTTCGGCGACCTGACCGACGTCGCCTGGTGGCGCGAGCTGCAACTGCCGACCCGGGTGATCATCGGCCGCGACGGACGGCTGAGCCGCGAGACCCCGGACTGGCTGGTCAACGCCGGCCCGTACGCCGAGCTGGCCGGCAAGACCGTGTTCTCCGCGCGCGAGGCGATGGTTTCGCTGCTGCGCGACTCCGGCGACCTCGCCGGCGAGCCCGAGCCGACCCAGCGCAAGGCCAACTTCTACGAGAAGGGCGACAAGCCGCTGGAGATCGTCTCCACCCGGCAGTGGTACCTGACCAACGGCGGCCGCGACGCCGGGCTGCGCGAGGAACTGCTCGCGCGCGGGCGCGAACTGGCGTGGGTGCCGGAGTTCATGGAGCACCGCTATGAGAACTGGGTGGGCGGCCTGAACGGCGACTGGCTGATCAGCCGGCAGCGCTACTTCGGCGTACCGTTCCCGGTCTGGTACGCCCTGGACGACGCGGGCGAGCCCGACCACGCCAACCCGCTGCTGCCGACCGAAGATCAACTGCCGGTCGACCCGGCGAGCGATGTGCCGGCCGGCTACACCGAGGCGCAGCGCGGCGAGCCCGGCGGGTTCGTCGGCGACCCCGATGTGATGGACACCTGGGCGACCTCGTCGCTGACGCCGCAGATCGCGACGGGCTGGGGCGGGCGCGATCCCGAGCTGTTCGGGCTGACCTTCCCGATGGACCTGAACACCCACGCCCACGACATCATCCGGACCTGGCTGTTCGCCCGGGTGGTGCGGGCGCACCTGGCCAACCACTCGCTGCCCTGGTACCGGTCCATGATCAGCGGGTTCGTGGTCGACCCGGACCGCAAGAAGATGTCGAAGTCCAAGGGCAATGTCGTGGTGCCGACCGAGATCTTGGCGCGCTACGGCGCCGATGCCGTGCGCTGGCGCGCAGCGCTGGCCCGGCCGGGGCTGGACTCGCCGTTCGACGAGACGCAGATGAAGGTGGGCCGCCGGCTCGCGATGAAGGTGCTCAATGCGTCGAAGTTCGTGCTCGGCTACGGGTCGGCCACGGATCTGGCCGTGGTCAACGAGCCGGCCGACCTGGCGCAGCTCGAGGCGCTGAAGGCGGTGATCGAGACGGCGACCGCGCGGTTCGAGGCCTTCGACTACACCGGGGCGCTGGAGGTCACCGAGGCGTTCTTCTGGGCGTTCTGCGACGACTACCTGGAGCTGGTCAAGGAGCGCGCCTACGGGGCGCGCGGCGAACAGGCTGCCCGCTCGGCGCAGGTTGCGCTGGCGTACTCGCTGGACGTGTTGTTGCGACTGCTCGCGCCGTTCCTGCCCTTCGTCACCGAGGAAGTCTGGTCGTGGTGGCGCGACGGCTCGATCCACACCGCCGCCTGGCCCGACGCCGCCGAGATCACCACGTCCGGCGACGCGGCCGCGGTGACCGACGTGGCGGCGGCGCTGGTGGCACTGCGCGGCGCGAAGTCGCAGGCCAAGGTGTCGATGAAGACCGAGATCGAACGCGCCCGGGTCAGCGGGCCGACGGCATCGCTGGACCGACTGCGGGCCGCCGAAGGCGACCTGCGCGCGGTCGGTCGGATCACCGGCGAGATCGACTGGGCAGCCGACGACGCCCCGATCGCGGTCGAGGCACAGCTCGTGCCGCAGGCCGGCTGAGGCCGCAGCGATGCCGGAGCCGAAGTTCCCCGAGCCCGCTTCGTCGACCGATGTCGCCGCCCTGTTCGCCGACTACCTGGACTTCTACCGGGAGTCGGTGATCGAACGGGTCGCCGATCTCGACGATGATCAACTTCGGGCGAGCAGGCTGCCCTCGGGCTGGTCACCGATCGAGTTGATCAAGCACCTGGTGTTCATGGAGCGGCGCTGGTTCGTCTGGGGGTTCCTCGGCTCCCGGGTGGACCGCCCGTGGGGCGACACCGCCGACGATGACCCGGGCGGCGCCTGGCACGTCGGTGCGGAGGAAAATCTGCCGGCGCTGGTCGAGGCGCTGCGCGCCGGCGGCGCGCTCACCCGGCAGGTGCTCGCCGAGCACGCGCTGGACGAGATCGCGCCGGCCGGCCCGCGGTTCGAACCTCGGCCGCCGGCCAGCCTGGCGTGGATCTGCGTACATGTGATCAACGAGTACGCCCGCCACCTCGGCCATCTCGACATCGTGCGCGAGCTGATCGACGGGCGTACCGGCGAATGATCGGCGCGAGCCCGGCCGCGTCGATCAGACGTGCCCGGCTCAGCCGGTGACGGCCTGCTGGCACTCCTGGCTGGAGAAGATCTCGCTCAGCTTCTGCAGGTCGCCCGCATTGGACGGGGTGGTCGCGTCGGCCAACTGCTGCAGCGTCTCGGCGCTGAGCTGATCGTAGGCCGCCTCAGCCCAGCAGTCGGTGAGCTTCTTCACCATGTCCTGGGGCAGGGAGCCAAGCGTGCCGGTCGGGTCGTTCTCCTTCAGCCAGGTGCTCAGGCCCGACTTCACGTCGTCCAGGCTGGGCTTGCCGGCGGCCTCACCGCCCGAGCTGTCGGTCGACTCGCCGCCCGTGTCCGGCGACGCCTCGCCCGCGGAGGTCTCCTCGCCGCCCTGCTCGTCGCCGGCGTCCTGGGTCTGGGCCGGCTCCGTCGGGCGGTCCTGAACGGCCGGAGCTCCGCCGCAACCGGCGAGCAGCAACATGCCGGACATCGCGGCACCGAGCACGCCGAGTGTGAGGGACTTGATCTTCATCTGATGGTGCCTTCCAGGTCGCGGACAACGAGCACGACGGTAGCGGCCGACGGGGTCAGCCCCGATGGAGACGCACCCGGCGCGTCAGGCGCTCTTCTCCTTGCGCTCCCGGCGCGGGAGCTTGGCGTGCGGCACGAGCGTGGGCACGACATTGTCGTTGACCACGTCCTCGGTGATGATCACCCGGGCGATGTCCTCGGCACTGGGCACGTCGAACATCACGTTCAGCAGCACCTCCTCGAGGATCGCGCGCAGACCGCGCGCGCCGGTGCCACGAAGCAGCGCGAGGTCGGCGATCGCCTCGACGGCCTCGGGGGTGAACTCCAGCTCGACGCCGTCCAGCTCGAACAGCTTGCGGAACTGCTTGACCAGCGCATTCTTCGGCTCGGTGAGGATCCGGATCAGCGCCTCGCGATCGAGCGGGGCGACGGTGCTGATCATGGGCAGCCGGCCGATGAACTCGGGGATCAGGCCGAACTTGACCAGATCCTCCGGGCGTACCTCCGCATACGGATCCTCGGCGGGCGGGCGCCGGGACTCGAGGTCGTTGTTGAAGCCGATCGGCCGCTTGCCGACCCGCTCGTCGATGATGTGGTCCAGGCCGGCGAACGCGCCGCCGACAATGAACAACACATTGGTCGTGTCGATCTGGATGAAGTCCTGGTGCGGGTGCTTGCGACCGCCCTGCGGCGGCACCGAGGCGGTGGTCCCCTCGAGGATCTTCAGCAACGCCTGCTGCACGCCCTCGCCGGACACATCACGGGTGATCGACGGATTCTCCGACTTGCGGGCGACCTTGTCGATCTCGTCGATGTAGATGATCCCGGTCTCGGCCTTCTTCACGTCGAAGTCGGCGGCCTGGATCAGCTTGAGCAAGATGTTCTCGACATCCTCGCCGACATAGCCAGCCTCGGTGAGCGCGGTCGCATCGGCCATCGCGAACGGCACGTTCAGCATCCGGGCGAGGGTCTGGGCGAGATAGGTCTTGCCGCAGCCGGTCGGGCCGATCAGCAAGATGTTCGACTTGCCGAGCTCGACCCCGTCGTCCTCGGCGGCCCGCCGACCGGACGGCGCCTGCGCCTGGGCCTGCACCCGCTTGTAATGGTTGTAGACGGCGACGGCGAGCGCCTTCTTCGCCGGGTCCTGCCCGATCACGTAGGTGTCGAGGAACTCCCGGATCTGCACCGGCTTGGGCAACTCCTCGAGCAGACCGGTCTCGGAGGCGCCGGACAGCTCCTCCTCGATGATCTCGTTGCACAGCTCGATGCACTCGTCGCAGATGTAGACACCCGAGCCCGCGATGAGCTTCTTGACCTGTTTCTGGCTCTTTCCGCAGAAGGAACACTTGAGCAGGTCGCCGCTCTCACCGATCCGTGCCATGCGTCCACTCTCCATCCACCGTGCGAACAGTCCGCCGTGTCAACCAACCGCTGCCCGGCACCGTCGGCGCCGGCAACTGCCGACTCCACCCTAACCCGCGACGCGGACAATTCCGGGGGTGTTTCGCCCCGCGCCGCGGGTCGGGATCGATCAGTTCGGCTCGACGTCCTTCAGCGACGTCAACACATCGTCCACGATGCCGTACTCCTTGGCCTGCTCGGCCGTCAGGTACTTGTCGCGCTCGACGTCCAGGCTCACCTGCTCGCGGTCCTTGCCGCTCGCCTCGGCGATCATCGTCTCCATCAGCTCGCGGATCCTCAGGATCTCCTTGGCCTGGATCTCCAGGTCCGAGGATTGTCCGTAGCTGCCCTGGCTGGTGTAGGGCTGGTGGATCAGCACGGTGCTGTTCGGCAGCATCAGCCGCTGCCCCTTGGCGCCCGCGGCGAGGATCACCGCGGCGGCCGACGCGGCCATCCCGAGGCAGATCGTCTGCACCTGCGGCTTGATGTAGCGCATCGTGTCGTAGATCGCCGTCATCGCGGAGAACGAGCCGCCGGGGCTGTTGATGTACATGCTGATCTGGCGGTCCGCGTCCATCGACTGCAGCACGAGCAACTGCGCCATCACCGCGTTGGCGATGTCGTCGGTGATCGGCGTGCCGAGGAAGATGATCCGGTCCTCGAACAGCTTGGTGTAGGGGTCGACGCGGCGGATGCCGTAGGAGGTGCGCTCCTCCCACTGCGGGATGAAGTAGTCCATCGCCGGGCCCGCGGGGGCGTACCCGCCCGGCTGGCTGGGATTGATGTTCATGGGGTGCCTCACTGGTTGGGGGCGTCGTCGCCGGTGGGGATCTGGGCGGCGCGCTCGAAGACGTGGTCGATGAAGCCGTAGTCCTTGGCCTGCTCGGCGGTGAACCAGCGGTCGCGATCGGAGTCGCGCTCGATCTGCTCCAGCGGCTGGCCGGTGTGCTCGGCGATCAACGAGGCCATCTGCTGCTTGATGTGCAGCGACTGCTCGGCCTGGATCCGGATGTCGGACGCGGTGCCGCCGAGCCCGCCCGAGGGCTGGTGCATCATGATCCGGCTGTGCGGCAGGGCGTACCGCTTGCCCTTGGTGCCCGCGCTGAGCAGGAACTGGCCCATCGACGCCGCGAGGCCCATGGCGACGGTCGCCACGTCGTTGGAGATCCACTTCATGGTGTCGAAGATCGCCATCCCGGAGTCGACCGAGCCGCCCGGGGAATTGATGTAGAGCCAGATGTCGGAATCGGCATCCTCGGCATTGAGCAGCAACATCTGCGCGCAGATCGCGTTGGCGTTCTCGTCCTTGACCTCGGAGCCGAGGAAGATGATCCGGTTGGCCAGCAGCGAGGAATAGACGTTGTCGGTCAGCCCGAAGCCGGCCGGGGCGGAGGTCGCGGCCCGCACGTCGGCCACGGCCGCGGTGTGCTTGTCTGGTGCGTTCACACCGACGAACGTACCGGTCCGGGCGGACAAACCGGACGGCGCCCGCGGCGTGTTCGCTGTCGGCGCAGCGGGTACGCCGACAGCGCGCCCTCAGGCCTTCGGAGCCTCCTCGGTGGCCGGCTCGTCCGCGGCGTCGCCCGCCGCCTCGTCGGCCGCGTCGTCGGCCGGGGCGGCCTCGCCGATGCTGCCGTCGGGACGCAGGTTGGCCAGGTCAACGGCATTGCCGTCGCTGTCGGTGACCGTTGCCGCGGCGACCAGCGCGGCGAGGGCCTTGCCGCGCCGGATCTCGGTCATCCACTCCCCGGTGTGGTTGTGCTCCATCATGTGCTGGGCCTCGGCCTCGGGCGTGCTGTTGTTCTGCTGCGCCCGGCGGACCAGATGCTGGGTCAGATCAGCCTGGTCGACGCCGACCTCGAGCTCGTCGGCGGCCTTGTCCAGCACCAGTTGCGCCTTCAGCGCCTGGGCCGAGCGGGTGTCGACATCGGCCCAGAACTCCTCGGCGGTCTGCTCCTCCTCGGCATCGGCGAGGTACTGGTCCAGGGTCAGGCCGGCCTGCGCGAGCTGGGCGTTGATCTGCTCGTGCCGGGCGCGGGTCTCGGACTCGAGCAGGCTCTCCGGCACCTCGAAGTCGAGATCGGCGATGACCGCCTCCAGCACCCGGTCGCGGGCCTGCGCGGCCTGGTCCAGGCGGGCCATCTGCTCGACCCGGGTCCGCAGGTCGGCGCGCATCTCGTCGATGGTGTCGAACTCGGAGGCGAGCTGGGCGAACTCGTCGTCGGCCTCCGGCAGCTCCTGCTCGGCGACCTTCTGCACCGTGACGGTGATGTCGGCCTCCTCGCCACGCAGCGGCCCACCGACCAGCGTGGAGGTGAACTCCTTCGATTCCCCCGCGCTCAGGCCGGTGACCGCGTCATCCAGGCCGTCCAGCATGCCGCCGGCGCCGACCTTGTATTGGATGCCCTCGGCGGTGGCGTCGTCAAGCTCCTCGCCGCCCTTGCGGCCGAGCAGGTCGATGGTCACGATGTCGCCGTCGGCGGCCGGGCGGTCGGCGTCGTGCTGGGTGCCGAAACGCTGCCGGAGCAGGTCGATCTGCTCATCGACCACCGCGTCGTCGACGCTCAGCGGGTCGACGGTGGCAGAGACGTCGGCAAAGTCGGGCAGTTCGAAGTCCGGGCGTACCACCACATCGGCGGTGAACTCGACGACATCGCCGTCCTCCAGCCGCGTCACCTCGATCTCGGGCTGCGCCAGCGGGTTCAGCTCGTGCTCGACGACGGCCCTGGAGTACTGGTCGGGCAGCGCATCGTTGATCGCCTCCTGCAGCACCGCTCCGCGGCCGAACCGCTGGTCGATCACCGCGGGCGGGACCTTGCCCTTGCGGAAGCCGGGGATCGTCACCTGCTTCGCGATCTGCGCGTACGCCTTGTCCAGGCTCGGCTTCAGGTCCGCGAACGGCACCTCGATGGTGATCTTCACGCGCGACGGGCTGAGCTGCTCGACGGTGCTGGGCAAGATGGTCTCCCGGGAATGATCGTGTGCTGGCGGGCGCGGCCGCCCGCGCGGATAACCCGGCCATGGTAGCCAGCCCGGCGCCCGCGCGCCCAACCCGCGCGCTAGCCTCACGCCGTGATGCGACGTGGCGCCGCGGACCGGACCTGGCTGATTGCCCTGGCTGCTGCCCTGTGGGGCTTCTCCGGACTGTTGCGTGCGCCGCTGTCGCGGGCCTACCCCTCGACCTCGGTCGTGTTGTGGGAGCACCTGTTCCTGGTGGTGTTGGTGAGTCCCCTGTTGCCCGGCGCGATCCGGGCCCTGCGGCGATCCTCGGCGCGCACCGTCGTGGCCGTGCTGGTGATCGGCGGTGGTTCCTCGGCGCTGGCCACCACGCTGTTCACGGCGGCCTTCGCCTACGGCGACCCGATCAGCCCGCAGGTGCTGCAGAAGCTCCAGCCGCTGCTGGCGATCGGGCTCGCCGCCCTGCTGCTGGGCGAGCGGGTGCGCGGCCGGTTCTGGCTGTTCGCGGTCCCCGCGCTGGCCGGCGCGTGGTTGATGGCCTTCCCGAATCCCTTGCAGGTGGGCATTCGGTCGCTGGTACCGGCCTTGCTCGGCGTGGGTGCCGCCGCGCTGTGGGCGCTCGGCACCGTGCTCGGCCGGGCGGTATCGGCGCAACTGACCTTCTGGCAGGTGACCGCTCTGCGCTTCGCCGGCGGTTTCGTCGCGTTGGTGATCATCAACGCTGCGCTCGGTACGCCGATGATCATGCCCGTGTCGACCTGGGGCTCGATCCTGTCGCTCGCACTGATCCCCGGGCTGGCGGCGCTGTTGCTCTATTACCACGGGCTGCGCCGGACGGCCGCCTCCCGCGCCACCTTGGCCGAGCTGGCCTTTCCGCTGACCGCAGCGCTGGTCGGCGTGACGCTGTTGGGTGCCAGCCTGGCGCCCAGCCAATGGGTGGGTCTGGGCGTCGTGCTGGTCAGCGTGGTGGCGCTGGCCCTGCACGAGCAACGCGCCGAACGGCCCGCCGTGCGGGTGCCGCAGCCGGCCCGCACGGACTAGCGGCGGTCCCGTCAGGAGTCGAGACCGGGGACCTTGGACGGATCGATGCCGGCGACGTCGAATGTCCAGCTCACGTCGGTGTCATCGACGGCTATCGTCACCTTGCTGGCCTCGCGGAGCTTCGGCCAGATCACCTCGCGCAGATCCTGGAGAGCCAACGACGGGCGGTCGGGCGCCTCCGGCACCGTGATCGAGAGCTCTTCCGGCGCTCCGCCGTCGTAGGCGATGGTGCCGTCGCAGCCGAGCGGACAGAGTTCGGTCAGCTCCTCCAGGGTCAGCCCTTCCGCGCGCAGGGCGGCACCGTCTCCCCAGACGTCGGAGTACGCGATTTCCAGTACGGCTCCACCCGTCGTGTCCGCCACCGCGGCAACCGGCGTACCGTCCGAATACGTGCCGTAGGCCCAGCCCCCGCCGGGCACGGGCGTCGGCTCGCCGGCGGCCGCCGTCCCGCCTCCGGTCGGCCCCTCACCGGTCGGCCCCGCACCGGTCGGAAGGGAACTCGGCTGCGGGACGGGCGCATCCGTCGGCGGCTCGGGAGCAGGCTGAGTGCCGCAGCCGGCCAGGAACAGCGCGGCCGTCGCCGCCGCCACCAGGGTTTGTCTGATCATGGTCCATCCGCTCGTCGCTGCTCTCCGCGGGCCCTGATCCGGACCCGCCCAACACGGTAGGCAGCAGCGAGGGCCGCGCAGGTCGCGTGCGCCCCGCAGTGGCCGAAGACCCGTAGAAATACGGGCATCGGGACGGCCGAGAAATGGAGCGGATGACGGGAATCGAACCCGCGTAATCAGTTTGGAAGACTGAGGCTCTACCATTGAGCTACATCCGCGTCGCCCGTCTCCGGGCGTCTCTCAGGCTAGCGCACAGATCACCGGCGGAGTAGTTGGACCGGCCCGGACGGGATCGGTCGGCCGAGCCGGGCGATCATGAGTACAGGTCTTTCAGGGTCTGCAACTGCGAACGGCTCGCCTCCGCCGCGGCGAGCGGGTCACGGGCCCGGATCGCCTCGAACAAGACCTCGTGCGAAGCATGGTCCGCGTCCTCCCACGGCAGCGGGCTGATCTTGAGCATGTCGACCATCGCCCGGTGAACCCGCGGCACGAACGCGTCGAACAACTCCGACAACACCTCGTTGTGCGCCGCCACCACGACCGCGCGATGGAATGCCATGTCCGCGTCCACGTGCACCTGCGGACTCGTGCCCAGCTTCGACCGATCAGCGAGAGTACGCCGCAGAGTGCGCAGATCCGCCGGGGTCCGCCGTCCGGCCGCGAGTGCTGCGGCCTCCGCCTCGATCGCGACCCTGGCCTCGATCACGGCAACGACGTCCGCCCGCGCCAACACCGTGTCCCAGTCGTCTGCCGGCTCCAGCGACGTGACGAACACGCCCGCTCCCTGACGACTCTCCAGCACCCCACGACCAGCGAGGTCGCGGATGGCCTCCCGCACCGTCGAACGCCCGACACCGAGCTGCACCGACAGCGTCGTCTCCCCCGGGAGCTTGTGACCAAGCCCCCACTCTCCCGCTCGGACGCGCGACAGGAGAGCTTCTGCGGCCTGCTCGGCCAGCGGGGCGCGCCGTATCGTGTTCATCCACACCTCTCAGCTTGTCTGAGGAGTTATTCCCTGCCTAAAGTACTTCGCAAACGCCGTCGATCGCACGACAAGGACATGGCAATGGACGAGCGGAGCCGAACCACGAGACCTCGAAGCGCAGTCACGTGAAGCGTCGGACCGGTCTGTGGATCCTGACCGCCACCCATGCGGCCAACGACTTCTACCCGGGGGCCATTGCAGCACTCTTGCCATTCTTCGTCCTCGAGCGAGGCTACGACTACGCCGCGGCTGCGGGAATCACGCTCGCGGCAACATCGTTGTCCAGTATTGCGCAACCGGCGTTCGGCTACCTCAGCGATCGTTTCCGTCTCCGGTGGCTCGTCATCGCCGGACTTGCCATGGCGTCTGCCGGTGTCGCCGTCAGCGGGCTGGTGTCGCAGACCTACTGGCTCACCTGGATCGTCATCGCGATCTCGGGGATCGGCGTCGCCGCCTATCACCCGGCCGCGACCGTGGCAGCGCGGCAGGCCGGCGGTGGCTCGAACGGTTCGATGAGCATGTTCGCCGTCGGCGGCAATGTCGGCGCCGCCCTCGCGCCCACCGCGGTGATCCTCGTGGTCGGGACCCTGGGCCTGGGCGCCACCCCACTCCTCGCTGCTCCGGCTGTTGCTGTGGCAATTCCGTACCTGACCCGCGCGTGGCTGGCGGGACGGGCCTCGTCCCGGTCGACAGTGCCCACCAGGGATCAGCCGGCAGGCCCGCCCCGAATGGACGATGCATGGGTGCTCTTCGCCTTGTTGGTAGGACTGGTCGCGTTCTGGTCGATCACCTACGTCGGCGTGTCGTCCTTCATCACGCTCTACTCCATCGAACGCTTCCAGGTGGACGCGGCCGTCGCATCGATCGCGCTGTCGGTCTTCCCGGCCGCGGGCGCGATCGGCACCCTGGCTGGCGGGTGGCTCGCCGACCGATATCGGCGCTTCGCCGTCATTCGCTGCGGGTACCTGGCCGCTGCGTGCTCCATGCTCCTCATCGTGCTCGCCCCCTCCCCCGCGATCGTCGTCATCGGGTCGGGAGCACTGGGAATCGCGCTGTTCATCCCCTTCGCGCCGCAGATCACGCTCGCCCACTCCTACCTGCCGAGCCGGATCGGGCTTGCCAGCGGCGTCACTCTCGGGCTCACCCTCTCCCTCGGCGGGCTGGCCAGCCCTGCTCTCGGTGCGCTCGCCGACGCCACGAGCATCCGCACCACGATGGCGCTCATGACGGGCCTGCTGGTGATCGCGCTGGCCGCAAGCTTCTCGCTGCGGGAACGCACCCGACCCGCCGCGCCGGAGGTCGCCGCACCAGCCGCCACGGAGCCTTCGTGACACACTCCGGCCCCGGGACTGCGTCGATCGGGCCATGCCGATGTCGTGAGACATCACCCCGTCGGGGCGACAGGACTCGAACCTGCGATCCCCTGCTCCCAAAGCAGGTGCCCTAGCCACTGGGCCACGCCCCGCTGCGGCGTACCGCAACGGCGTGAGTCTAGCGGACCAGCGCCCCCGTCAGCCCCGGACGAGCTGCTGGTGGATCGCCAGCCAGGCCAGCGCCTCGACGGCCCGCGGCGAGGCGTCGCCCGGGCGCAGCCGGGCCAGCGCCCAGCTCCGCGCCCGGTCGAAGATCTCCCCCGGCGGCGCGGCCAGCCCGTCGGCGAATCGTGCCCACAACTCCTCCGGCAGCGTTGCCGCCCAGGCCAGCGCCAGGCCGGTCGATGCCGGGCTCGCCCCGTCGGTCTCGCCGGGCAGTCCCGACCCCAGCCGGGCCAGGATCTCCTCGGGAGCGGCGCCGCCGTGCACCTGCCCGACCCCGGCCTCCGCACCGGCCACCAGGGACGCGGCGCGCACGTGCAGGCGCGCGAGATCGCCCCCGGGGCCCGGCAGGGCCCGCGCCGCGTCGACCAGTTCGGCCCCGATCTCCCCGTCGTTCCAGCCGGCGACGTTCACCCCGGTCGCGACGGCGATCACGGCCAGCGGATCGTCGAGGGCCGGCCGCTGGACCGCGAGCTCGGCCTCCTCGATCGCCCCGTGCTGCGGGCCGATCGCCGCGGTGTGCAACAACACGACGGCATCCGCCCCGCCCCGGCCACCGCGGGCCATGATCGCCCCGGCCGCCGCGTCCAACAGCATCGGCAGGTCCTGCGGGACGCTGATGATCAACTCGGTGCTTCCGGTGCCGGCGTGCACCAGCGCCCGGTGCACACCGGGACCACCGGGTACGCCCACGACGGCGGCATCGGGCAGGTCGAGCTCCCACTCGGCGTCGTCGGCCAGTTCGAGCCGATCGGGTAGCCACGCCGGCAGCAGGGCCGCCGCCGCGGCGGGATCGGGCAGCAGCTCGCCCCGCCAGTGCACGGCGTAGGCCTCCCCGGGTGCGAGCACCCGCTCGGCCATGATCAACTCCGCCGGGCCGGCCGGCTCATCGGGCCCGCCTACGGCAAGCTCGCCCGGCTCCCCCACGGCGAGCGCCCCGAGCCGCGGCCGCCAGGCCCACAGCGGTTCGCCGGGCACGCGCACGGTGATCAACGCATCCGTGCCGCCGGCCCAGGCCCGGCGTACCCATCCGTCGGCGGCGGCGATCTCGACGATCGGCGCGACGCGTACCTCCGCGTCGCCGGTGGCGGCCAGCCGGAGCCGCCAGTTCCAGGCCGTGTCGGCGCCGTGCCGCTGGTCGACCCGTAGACCCGGCAGCTCCCCGGCCAGGTTCACCTCGTCGGGATCGGCCTGCACCGCCCAGTCGGCGATCTCCGTGCGCCGGCCGTCGATCAGTACGCCGACCAGCCGCACGGCCACCCCCGGCGCGGCGGCCGCACCGTCGTCGCCGACCTCCAGCGGCCGGCCGTCGATGATCAGCCGCGCCGCTGACATTTCCCGCACCAGAAGAGATTGCGGCCCTCGAGCACCCGGGTGCGCACCCGCGACCCGCAGACCAGGCAGGGCTGATCATGGCGCCGGTAGACATAGACCTCGCCGCCGTGATCATCGACGCGCGGTTCGCGGCCCATCGCCTCCGGGGTGTGCTCCGGGCGTACCGTGTCAATCCGGTTGTCGATCACGCCCGTCGGCATCAGCTCGACCAGATCCGCCCAGATCGCGCGCCAGCTCGCCGGCTTCAGCGCCTTGCCGGGGGTGTCGGGATTGATCCGGTTCCGGAACAACACCTCCGCCCGATAGACGTTGCCGATTCCCGACAGCACCTGTTGGTCCATCAGCAGCGCCGCAATCGGCTTGTTCGATCGGCGGATCCGCTGCCAGGCGCGATCCGGATCGGCATCGGCGCGCAACGGGTCCGGACCCAGCCGGGCCTCGATCGCCTGCCGCTCGCCGGGCGTGATCAGCGCACAGGTCTGTGGCCCGCGCAGCTCCGCCACCGGCCCGTCGGGCAGCTCGATCCGCAACCGTGCCGGCGCCGGCAGCGGCGCGTCGAACCGCATCGAACCGATCAGCCCGAGATGGATGTGCAGGACCCGCGCGCCGTCGGGGTGTTCGTCGTCCGGACCGAAACCGACGAACAGTTGCTTGCCGTTGTTGATCGCGCCGGCATAGGGCATGCCGTCCAGCAGCGCGGCGCCCTCGGCGAACCGTCCCTGCGGGCTGCTCACCCGCGGCGCGGTGCCCGAGAACGCGTCGTCCAGATCGAGCGCCAACCGGCGCAGGGTGTGACCCTCGGGCATCCGTCAGCCGCGGGCTGCGTCGTAGGCAGCGACCTGCTCGATCCGGCGGACGTGGCGTGGATTGTTCGAGAACGGCGTACCCACGAAGATCCGGGCCAGCTCGATCGCGGCGTCGGGGGTGTGCATGCGCGCACCGATGCCCGCGACCTGGGCATCATTGTGTTCGCGGGCCAGCCGCGCGGTCTCGGTGCTGTGGATCAGCGCGGCCCGGATCCCCTCGACCTTGTTCGCGGCGATCTGTTCGCCGTTGCCCGAGCCGCCGATGACGATCCCGAGCGAGCCCGGGTCGTCGCGCACCGCCTCGGCCGCGGCGATGCAGTAGGCCGGGTAGTCGTCGTCGGCGTCGTAGGCGGCCGCGCCATGATCGACGACCTCGTGTCCGTCGGCGGCGAGGGCATCAGCGAGGGCGGCCTTGAGTTCGAAGCCGGCGTGATCGGCGGCGAGGTGTACGCGCATGGCCCAACTATTGCGCATTCCCTACTGCGCATACCCCATGGCACATACGGTGGAGTCCGTGATCGCCCGCCGCCGCCTGCTGGGCGCCGGTGCGGGCATCGGCGCCGCGAGCCTGCTCGCCGGCTGCGGCCTGGACCGGCTGGGCGGCGGGGAGCGCGACGGCGATCGGGCGTACTGCGTACCCCGGTCGGCGACGCAGCGGCGCGCGGGCATCGGCGAGGCCGAACTGGCCTATGAGGAGAACGACCGGGCCCAGCCGTTCAACATCGACGCCGATTTCGCCCGCCAGCTCGACGGGTGGCTGGAGTTCTTCGATGCCCGCGCCGGCCTCGGCGCGCCGGACCGGATCCGGACGTATGGCGCCTGGATCGACGGGTCGGGCAGTTGCGATTCCTGGCACCATTCCGGCCGGGCGCTCGACTTCGCCCGGCTGGTCCGCGGCGATGCCGAGATCGTCTCCTGCCGCAACGACCTGTGGCGGGAAGCGGCGGACCTGCCGACGCAGCGGCGGCGCTACTGGGCGCTGGCGGCCAGCCTGCACCGGCACTTCTCCTATGTGGTCACCTATCTCTACAACGACGCGCATCGCAACCACATCCACGTCGACAACGGGGCCTCCGGTGCGGAGCTGGCGCGTTTCTCCACGCGCTCGCGGACGCAACTGCAGGGCGTCCAGGCCGTGTGCAGCTATCTGTACGGCCTCGACGTGCCGATCACCGGACGCTGGGACGACGCGACCCGGGCCGCGACCGGGCGGGTGCTCGCCGACATCGGCGTCGGCGGCTCACTCACCGACGACGGCGCCTGGACCGCGCTGATGGGCGCGGCGACCGGTGCCGCCGCGCCCTGATTTCAGTCGAAGCCCGGGTCAGTCGAAAATCGGATCGACGGTGCGCGTGCGCTTCAGCTCGAAGAAGCCGTCGTAGGCGGTGACCAGCTCCACCCCGTCGAACAGCCGGCCGGCGGTCTCGCCCTTCGGGGCGGGGCTGATCACCGGGCCGAACAGCGACTTGCCGTTGATCCTGATCACCGGCGTGCCGACCTCGTCGCCCACCGGGTCCATGCCCTCGTGGTGCGAGGCCCGCAGCGCCTCGTCCAGCTCGTCGCTGTCGGCGTAGCGGACCAGGTCGGCCGGCAGCCCGACATCGGCCAGCGCCGCCTCGATCACCTCGGGCCCCCGGCCCTCCTGACCGGGATGGATCCTGGTGCCGATTGCGGTGTAGAACTCCGCGAGCTTCTCCGGCCCGTACTGCTGCTCGATCGCGATGCAGACCCGGACCGGGCCCCAGCCGCTCTTCATCAGTTCCCGGTACTGCTCGGGGAGATCGTCGCGCCCCTCGTTCAGCACCGACAGACTCATCACATGGAACCGGACCGTGATCGGCCGGACCTTCTCCACCTCCAGCAGCCAGCGCGAGGTCATCCACGCCCACGGACAGATCGGATCGAACCACAGGTCAACCTGCTGGCGCTCGCCAGTCGTCGTCTCGGACATGCCCTCAGCCTAGTCACGGCCAAATCCCGGCCCCCGGGCACTCGGTGCGCCATGATCGTGAGTAGTGTCGGGGGACTTTGATTGTTGGCATGCACCCTCCGACAAGGTGCAACTCGAACTGGACGAGAGGTCGCGCAGATGTACGCGAATATCACGCGCGAGGAGGCAGCCGCGCGCTCCGCGCTGGTCTCCACCCGGAACTACCACGTGACGGTGGACCTGACCGGGCGGCTGCCCGACGGCACCGCGCTGCCCGAGCCGGACGCCACCTTCGGCGCGACATCGGTGATCAACTTCTCCTCGAAGGCCGGCGACACCCATGTCGACGTGATCGCCGAGCGGATCCTCGACGCCCGGCTCGACGGCACCCCGATCGACGTCTCCGGTTTCGAGGGTACGCGGTTGCCGCTGCGGCTGACCGAGGGTGATCATCGCCTGGCGATCACCGCCATCCACCGGTTCAGCCGTTCCGGAGAGGGGCTGCACCGGTTCGTCGACCCGGCCGACGGGCGTACCTATCTCTACACGCAGTTCGAGACCGCGGATGCCCGGCGGATGTATGCCAACTTCGAGCAGCCCGACCTGAAGGCCACCTTCGACTTCGTGATCCGGGCGCCACGCGACTGGACCGTGATCAGCAACACCGTCGCCGGCGACCCGACCGACATCGGCGACGGCTTCGCCCAGTGGACCTTCGAGACCACGAAGCCGATCTCGACCTACATCACGGCGCTGGTCGCCGGCGACTACCACCGGGTGACGCGCGAGCACACCACGGCCGCGGGCACCGTCGTGCCGATGTCGCTGGTCGCGCGGCGGTCGCTGGTTGATCATCTCGACGCCGACCGGATCTGGGAGACCACGACCAAGGGTTTCGACGTCTTCGAGGAGCACTTCGGTCAGCCGTACCCGTTCGGCAGCTATGACCAAGCATTCGTGCCCGAGTACAACATGGGGGCGATGGAGAACGCGGGCTGCGTGACGTTCCGCGACGAGTACCTGTTCCGCTCCCGGGTCACCACCGCCGCCTACGAGAGCCGCGACAACACCATCCTGCACGAGCTTGCCCACATGTGGTTCGGCGACCTGGTCACCATGCGCTGGTGGGACGATCTGTGGTTGAACGAGTCGTTCGCCGAGTGGGCATCGCATTTCGCCCAGTCGCTGATCTACGACGATCCTGATCACGCCTGGGCGATGTTCGGGGCCTCGCGCAAGACCTGGGCGTACCGCGTTGATCAACTTCCGACCTCGCACCCGATCGCCGCGGACATGGTCGATCTGGCCGCGGTGGAGCTGAACTTCGACGGGATCACCTACGCCAAGGGCGCGTCCGCACTGCGGCAACTGGTCGCCTTCGTCGGGCGGGAGAAGTTCCTCGCCGGGCTGCGCAGCTACTTCGCCGAGCATGCCTGGGGCAATACCGAGTTGGCCGATCTGTTGCGAGCGCTGACGGCCGAGTCCGGCCGTGATCTTGCCGCGTGGTCGGCCGCCTGGCTGGAACGAGCCGGGGTGAACACCCTGCGCGCGGACTTCGACGTCGACGATGCCGGGAATCTCGCCCGGTTCGCGGTGCTGCAGGAGGCGCCGGAGAACTGGCCGACGCTGCGCCCGCACCGGATCGCGATCGGGCTCTACCGGCTGCGCGATGATCAACTTGTCCGCACCGAGCGGGTGGAGACCGACATCGACGGCGCGTCCACCGAGATCGACGAGCTGATCGGGCTGGCCCGCCCGGACCTGATCCTGCTCAACGACGACGACCTGAGCTATGCCAAGGTACGCCTCGACGAGCGGTCCTCGGCGACCGCGACCGCGCACCTGCCCCGACTGGCGGCGGAGCTGCCGCGGGCGCTGCTGCGGGGCGCGGCGTGGGACATGTGCCGCGACGCCGAACTCCCGGTCGCCGACTATGTCGAGCTGGTGCTGGCCGGGATGGGGGCCGAATCCGACCTGACGGCGGTGCAGCGCAGCCTCGGCCAGGCGGGCCTGGCCGTGGACCGCTTCCTGCCGGCCGGTCGGGCGAGCGCCGTGGCCGACCGGTTCGTCGCCGGCCTGGCGCGGTTGCTGAAGGATGCCGAGCCCGGTTCCGATCATCAGCTCGCCTTCGCCCGCGCCCTCGCGGGTGCGGTGCACAACGACGCCGGAGCGGAGTTGCTGCGTGGCTGGCTGGCCGGGGACGAGGCGCCCGAAGGCCTCGCCATCGACCAGGAGCTGCGCTGGTGGTTGATCAACCAGCTCTCGCGCCTCGGCGCGGTCGGTGAGGCCGAGATCGCCGCGGAGGCCGAACGGGACCAGACGATCACCGGCGCCGAAAGGGCGGCGGCCGCGCGGGCCGCCGGCAACACCGCGGAGGCCAAGGAACAGGCCTGGCAGGCCGCGACGGCGGATCCGTCGGTGCCGAACGAGACCCTTCGCCAGATCTGCGCGTCGTTCAACCAGCCCGGGCAGGCCGAGGTGCTGGCCCCCTACGCGGAACGCTATCTGGCCGTCGCCGACGACATCTCCGCCGCGCGGGGCGACTGGCCGCAGCGGGGATCGCAGGCGTCGCAGAACGTGCTGGAGATGCTCTACCCGAGGGTCGTGGCCGATGCCGACTTCGTGGCGCGGGCGCAGGAGTGGATGGGTGAACGCGAGCTGACCGACTCGGTGGCGCGGATCCTGACCGAGCAGCTCGACGACACCCGGCGCGCCCTGCGTTGCCAGGAGTTCAATGCCGCGGCGAGCGACGCCGGACGGGACTGATCATGGCGACGGTCGGCGAGCTGACCGATCTGGTGCACCGGCACTGGCCGCCCGGGACCGCGGAGGGCTGGGACCGGGTGGGGCTGGTCTGCGGTGATCGGGCAGCGCCGGTCTCGCGGGTATTGCTCTGCGTCGACGTCACCCGGGAGGTGGTGGCGCAGGCCCGCGAGGCGGGGGCGCAGATGATCATCGCGCACCATCCGGTGCTGTTGCGCGGCATCCATACCGTCGACCCGGCAACTCCCAAGGGCGCGATCCTGACCGAGTTGATCACCGCGGGCATCGCCCTGGTCTGTGCCCACACCAATGCCGACATCGCGCCCGACGGCGTCTCCGCCGCGCTCGCCGACGCGCTCGGCCTGCGCGCGGTACGGCCGCTGGCCGAGCGCGACCGGCAGCCGGCCCGCGACCAGATCGTGGTGTTCGTGCCGGTGGATCATCGCGGCGCGGTGGTGGACGCGATGGCGGCGGCCGGTGCGGGTCGGATCGGCGACTACGACCGGTGTTTCTTCACGGCCGAGGGCACCGGCAGCTTCCGGCCGGGGCCGGGCAGCGATCCGTATCTCGGCCGGGCCGGCGAGATCGAGGAGGTCGCCGAGTCGCGGGTGGAGATGATCATGCCGCGGGCGCGGCGGGCCGCGGTGGTGGCGGCGATGCGCGCGGCGCATCCCTACGAGGAGCCGGCCTGGCATGTGCACGAGTTGGCCGCCGAGCCCTCGGCCGACGGGCTGGGCCGGGTCGGCGAGCTGGATCCGCCGGTGCGACTGGCCGACTTCGCCGGGCGGGTGGCGGATGCGCTGCCGGCGACCGTTTCGGGGGTACGCGTGTCCGGCGATCCCGACGCAATGATCACCACCGTCGCCGTGCTCGGCGGGGCCGGTGATTCCCTGCTGGACGACGCCCGGCGGGCGGGCGCCGATGCCTATCTCACCTCCGACCTGCGGCACCATCCCGCGAGCGAGTTCCGCGAGTACGCCGATGCGCCGGCGCTGCTGGATGTCGCGCACTGGGCGGCGGAGTGGACCTGGCTGCCGCTGCTGGGCCGGGTGATCGCGACCGAGACGGACGCCCGGCCACTGGTCTCGGAGCTGCGCACCGATCCGTGGGACTTCGCCGTCCACCCGGCCTCCGAGTGATCACGGGCCCGGCTGATCACGGGTCCGGCTGATCACGGGCCCGAGTGATCACGGGACCGGCTGATCACGGGTCAGGGGGGCGAGCGGGTCAGCGGGGCCGGAGCAGCAACTGGGTACAGCGGAAGAGCATGATCACGCGGTCGCCGCGGCGTACCTCCGCCTCCCAGACCTGGGTCGTGGCGCCGAGATGCGCGGGCCGGGCGAAGGCTTCCAGCGCGTCGCCGACCTGCGCCGCGGCGAGATGGTTGCCCGAGGTGGTCATCGTGGTGAAGCCGGCGGGCCCGGGCGTACCCGGATCGGCATCGGTCGACTGCTCACGGGCGGCCCGGATTGCCGCCAGGCAGCCGTAGCCGCAGGCGGTGTCGGCGAGAGTGAACGCCGCGCCGGCGTGGGACCACGGCTCCTGCCCGGCGACGATCGGGGGCGCGACGTGGTCGTGCGTCACGGTCAGCGACGCGCGGGTCAGCCGCGGCCCGCACTCCGCGAGGGTGATGCCGAGCCGACCGGGCAGCCCGGGCAGCGGGTCGCCCGGCGCGGGGAGCGCGACATCGGTCACGGCGCAGCCTCCGGCTCGCGCTCCGGCGACGCCGGCTGCCGCGCGGCGGCGAGCACGATCAGCATGGTCAGCGCGGCCAGACCGGCGACCACCACCAGCAGCACCGGCGGCGGCGCGATGGCCTCGGCGAGCGCGAGCCACAGCGGCGCGGTCAACCCGAGATAGGACAGCGCCTGGAACGCGGCGGTGGTCGAGGCGAGATGAGCCGGCTCGGCCAGCCGCTGCACCTCACCGAGCCCCGCGACCTGACAGCAACCGTAGGCCGCTCCGAGCACCACCCCGGCGACCAGCACCGCTCCCGGCGAACCGAGCCCCGCCGCGCCCCCGCCGAGCAGCATCCCGACCGTCGCGAGCCCGAGAGCCACCGCCAGCAGGGCCCGCGGCGCGAGCCGGCGGGCGACCGATTGCACGGCGACGCCGGCGACACCGACGACCGCGGTCAGCATCGCCGTCCAGGCGAGGGCAAGGTCGCCCAGCCGGTCCATGATCACGCCGGGCAGATAGCCGAACGACACGCTCGGCGCGGCGAACACCCACGGGGCGAGCGGCGCGATCACCAGCAGGAACCGCCGGTGCCGCAGATGCGGGCTGAGCACCCGCCGACGGGGGCGGGTGGCACCTGGCGCGACCGGGCCGAGACGCGCCGGGACGCGCATCCGGACGAGCGCGAGGATGGCCGCGCAGCACAGCACCAGATGCGGGAGGTAGGCGGTGACCTGAGGCAGCGGCGCCCACTGCGCGCACAGCCCCGCGACCAGCGGTCCCAGCGCGAACCCGGCGGTCATGGCGATCGTGGAACGGCGAGGTGCGGCAGCGGCATCGCCGGCGAGTGCGCTGAGCTCGGCGACCCAGGCGGCGCCGGCACTGAAGGCCGCGCCGGCGGCGAAGCCCTGCAGGAGCCGGCCCGCGATCAGCACACCGACCAGCGCGGGACGATCGGCGATCCCGGCCCCGGCGAGCACCAGCCCGGACAGCAGGGAGCAGGCGACCCCGATCAGCACGACCGGGCGGCGACCGATCCGGTCCGAGACGGGCCCGCCGGCGAGCAGGCCCGGGACCAGGGCGAAGACGTAGGCCGCGAACGCAAGCTGCACCTGCGTGGTGGCGACCCCGAAGTCCGCGCGGTAGAGCAACAGCATCGGCGTGAACTGGTTCGCGCCCCAGCCGACCGCCATCAGCGCCAGCGCCGGCGGCCACCAGGCATTCGGCGAGACCGGCCGATCGGCGCGCGGCGTTCCCGCGGGAACGTCCTCTCGCCGAGACGTTCCCGCGGGAACGTCTCCGGTCGTCGGAGACGAATCGAAGCGCTGCACGATCGCCACTGTGCCCGGACGCGGTCCGGATCCACCAGTGTCGGAAATGACGATGATCGTACAATTTCGGACATGATGACGGTCGCGCCCGACGTCCCACGCTCCCATGTCGTGGCGGTCGCGCTCGTCGAGGCGCCGACCATGCTGTCCCTCGCCGCACCCTGCGACACGTTCGGCGCCGCGCCGCCGCCGGGCGCGGCGAGCTGGTACGACTTCCGGGTCTGCGGCGGCGACTCCGTGCCGCTCGGTCCCTGGGGACGGCTCGACCCGACGGATCCGCCGGAGACGCTCGACATCGCCGACACGATCGTCGTTCCCGGCGTGGGCGGCGCGCGATTCCGCGATCTCGATCCCCTGGTCGACGCCCTCCGGGCGGCCCACGCCCGCGGCGCCCGGGTGATCTCGATCTGCACCGGGGCGTTCGTGCTGGCGCGCGCCGGCCTGCTGGACGGCCGCCGCGCAACGACGCACTGGCATTACGCGCGCCGGTTGGCCGAGCTCGCGCCGACGGCCGTCATCGAGCCCGACCGGATCCACGTCGACGACGGCGACGTGCTGACCTCGGCCGGCAACGCGGCTGGCCTTGACCTGTGCCTGTACGTCCTGCAACGCGATCACGGGGCCGCCGTTGCCAACGCCGTCGCCCGCCGGCTGGTGATGGCGCCGCACCGCGACGGCGGCCAGGCCCAGTTCGTCGCGCACCGGCCCGGGCGGGATCGGCCCGACGACCTCGCCGCGCTCTGCGACTGGGCCATCGCGCGGCTCGACCAGCCGCTGCGGGTGGCCGATCTGGCCGCGCGGGCCGGGCTCAGCACCCGCCAGCTCGGCCGGCGCTTCCGCGCCGCGACCGGACACGGCACACTGGACTGGCTGGCGCAGGCGCGGGTACGCCGGGCCCAGGAACTGCTGGAGACCACGGGCGACACCGTCGAGGTGATCGCGGCGCGCACCGGCCACGGCTCCGCGGCGAACCTGCGCCGCCACTTCCGCGACATCGTCGGCGTCGCCCCCGACGCGTACCGGCGTACCTTCCGGCACGGGGCCTGATGATCGGCCGGGTAGAGCGCGCCGGGCCGAGACACCACCCGTACCCATGTCCGATTTCCGCCAGAGCCGCCGCCGTTGCGGTGCCAGACTCGTTCCCATGACAGCCACCGCACACCAGCCGGCCGCCACCGGGGCGCTGCCCGATGCGGACACCTGCTACCGCGCGGTCAGCGGACGCGACCCGCGCTTCGACGGGTGGATCTATGTCGGGGTCACCTCGACCGGCATCTACTGCCGCCCGTCCTGCCCGGCCCTCACGCCGCGCCGGGAGAACTGTCGCTGGTTCGCCGCCGCGGGTGCCGCGCAGCAGGCCGGCTTCCGGGCCTGCCGCCGCTGCCATCCCGACGCCGTGCCCGGATCACCCGAATGGAATCTGCGCGGCGACGTTGCCGCCCGGGCGATGCGGCTGATCGCCGACGGCGTCGTCGACCGCGAGGGGGTCAGCGGCCTGGCGCGCCGGCTCGGCTACAGCGAGCGGCAACTGCATCGGATGCTGGTCGCCGAGACCGGCGCCTCCCCCGTCGCGCTCGCCCGCGCCCAGCGCGCACACGCGGCCCGGCTGCTGATCGAGAACACCACCCTGACGATGGCCGACATCGCCTTCGCCGCCGGATTCAGCTCGATCCGGCAGTTCAACGACACGATCGGCGAGGTCTTCGGCGCCACCCCCACCCGGCTGCGCGCGGCGCGCCGGACCCCGGCCGCCGGCTCCGCCGGGACGCTGCGCCTGCGACTGCCGGTCCGCGAGCCGTTCGACGGCGCGGCGCTGCTGCGCTTCCTCGGCACCCGGACTGTCGCCGGTACCGAGTCCGCGCAGCTCGCCGACGGCCCCCTCCGCTTCGCGCGCAGCGTACGGTTGCCGCACGGTCCGGGCGTGTTCGAGCTGGTCGTCACCCCGGGCGCGACGTCACCGCTGGAGGCGATCGTCGGGCTCGCCGAGCTGCGCGATCTTGGTCCGCTGGTGGCACGGCTGCGGCGGATGTGCGATCTGGACGCCGATCCGGTCGCTATCGACGGCGTCCTCGGCGCGCACCCGGCGTTCGCCCCGCTGGTGGCCGCGCACCCCGGGCTGCGCATTCCGGGCGGCCCCGATCCGGACGAGCTCGCCGTCCGCGCTCTGCTCGGCCAACAGATCTCCCTGCTCGGCGGGGTACGCGCGGCCGAGCGGCTGGTCGCCGAGCACGGCGAGGACCTGCCCCCCGAACTGGTCCGGGGCGCGGTGACCCGGCTGTTCCCGTCGATGGCGACGCTCGCCGCGGCCGACCCTGACGCCTTCGCGATGCCCCGCAGCCGCGGGCGCGCCCTCGTCGGTCTCGCCGCCACCCTGGCTGCCGGGGAGATCGACCTCGGCCCGGCAGCCGACCGGCCCGCGGCGTACCGCGCGCTGACTGCGCTGCGCGGGATCGGCCCGTGGACCGCCGGCTATCTGATGATCCGCGCGCTCGGCGATCCCGACGTGCTGCTCGACTCCGACCTGATCATCCGCCGCGAACTCGACCGCCGCGGGGTCACCGACACCGACCGCCTCGCCCCCTGGCGTACCTATGCATCCCTGCACCTGTGGAACGGAGCACCATCATGATCGACACCAACCCCCCGACCACCGCACCCGAGACCGGTTTCGGCACCCTCGACACCGTCGGCGGCGGATTCGGCTATCTGTGGCGCGACGAGGGCGGTACGCCCGTCGTCCTGGCCAGCGGCTGGACCACCGATCCGGAGGAGCTGCGCGCGCTGGTGCACCCGAGCCTGCGCCCCGGGTCGGTACGCCCGCGCAATGCCGCGGCTGTCGACGACGCCGTGCGCGCGTGGGGCGACGGCGAGCTGACCGCCCTCGACTCGGTCGCCGTCCGGCAACGCTCCGGGCCGTTCCTGGAGCAGGCCTGGCAGGTGCTGCGGACGGTACGCGGCACGGTCACCTACACCGAGTTCGCCGAGCTGTCGGGCAATCGGGCCGCCTCGCGCGCCGCGGCGAGCGCCTGCGCGCGCAATGCCGCCGCACTGTTCGTGCCCTGTCACCGGGTGCTGCGCACCGACGGCAGCCTGGGCGGCTTCCGCTACGGGCTGCAGGTGAAGAGCGCCGTGCTCGATCACGAGTCCTCGTACGCGGCCGGGTGATCGAAGATCGCGCGCACGCGATCGGGATCCAGCTTGGCGGAGCGATCGAAGCGGTAGATTCCGTTCTGCTCGCCGAAGACGTCGGTGAGCTGGGTCCAGCAATAGCCGAACATCAGCGGATTCTGATCAAGAACGCGGGTCAGGCCGGCAGCGCGGGCGTACCACTCCTCCTCGTCGGCGACCCGATCCCCGTAGCCCCAGCCGTCGTCGCCGTCGCCACGCAGGTGCGGCGGGACCCACCAGATCCCCCCGAACTCGCTGCAGAAGTAGGGCTGATCGGCGTACGGCAGCGAGTAGTCCGGGGCGCCCGGCCGGGCCTCACCGCTGTTCGCGCCCGTGTTGGCGAACGGTTCGCCACGTTCCAGCCCGGCCATCCGGTCGGCGAACACCTCCGGATCCTGGCTGTAGTCGTGGCTGTCCCAGACATCGGTCGCGGCGACCCGGTGGCTGTAGCCGGAGGCGTCGATCACCGGGCGGGTGCGGTCGATTCCCTTGGTGGCAAGGAAGAGCGCGGTCGTGACATCGTCCAGCACGGTGAATCGATCATGGATGAACTGGTGGGTCTCGTTCAGTGGGCACCACCCGACGATGCTCGGGTGGGAATAGTCGCGCTCGACGGCCTCGACCCACTGCGCGATCCAGGTCGGCGTCGGGCGCTGGTTGTCCCCCGCCGGTCCCGCGCCGCTCGCGCCCCAGTCGGCGAACTCGCCCCAGACCAGGTAACCGAGCCGATCGGCGTGGTAGAGGTAGCGTTCCTCGGCGATCTTCTGGTGCACGCGGGCCCCGTTGAACCCCGCGGCCAGGCCGAGCTCGATGTCGGCGACCAGCGCCGCCTCGCTCGGGGCGGTCATCAGGCCGTCGGGCCAGTACCCCTGGTCGAGCACCAGCCGCTGGAACACCGGGCGGCCGTTGATCAACACCCGTTGCCCGTCGATCGCGATGGACCGCAGGCCGGCGTACGAATCGAGGGCGTCGACCAGCGCACCGTCCGGGCCGCGCAATTCGAACCGCACGCCGTAGAGGTGGGGCGCGCCGGGCTCCCAGAGACGAACCCGGTCGGCCGGTACGCGCAGCCGCAGCCGCGGCGTCATCGACGCATCGGCCGGGGCCTCGTCCGCGTCGATCGGGCTCGCGGCGGCGGGCGCCGCCGGTTCGTCCAGCAGCAGCGCCCGCACGGTCATCCCGCGCCGACCGTGGCGTACCGGAACGTCCAGCTCGAACTCGCCGCGCGCGACGTCCGGGGTGATCCGCGGCCGCGCCAGATGGCTCGCCGGCACCCACTCCAACCAGACCGGCTGCCAGATCCCGGTGGTGCGGGTGTAGTGGCAGCCGGAGTTGGCGTAGTGGGTGGACTGCTTGCCCCGGGGTTGCGGAGCGTCGCGACTGTCGCGGGCGCGGATCGTCAGCGTGCCGGTACGCCGGCCGGCCAGCGCGTCGGTGAGGTCAAGGGTGAAGGAGGTGTGACCGCCGCGGTGCCGCCCGACCTCGCGCCCGTCGAGCCACACGGTCGCGTCATGATCGATCGCCTGGCAGTGCAGCAGCACGCGCCCGTCCGCCGGCCACTCGTCCGGAACGGCGATCTCGCGGGCGTACCAGACCGCTTCGCAGAAGTCGGGGTCGCCGATCCCGGACAGTTCCGACTCCGGCGCGAACGGGACGACGATGGTCTCGGCGAAGTCCGCACCGAGCAGGCCGCGCTCCAGGCCGGAATCCGACGGGTCGCGCTGGAAGCGCCAGGTCCCGTTCAGGCTGAGCCAGCGCTCGCGGCGAAATTGCGGGCGCGGGTACTCCGGGCGCGGGCCGGCCGGCCGTCGGACGGAGGTCGATGATGCGGGCGTCACGTCTCGAGGCTGCCAGATTCGGGATGCGCCGCGCACCCGATGACCGGACGCTCGCGGCCTGACCGCGACGCCCGGCCCGAGGCGCCGGGCGCGACCGACGCGCTCAGTGCTCCGGGTGGAACTCCGTGGAGCCGTGCAGCGAGGGGATCTCGCGCGCAGCGTTGCCGAGCAGATTCAGCGCATCCACGATGCCGCCGGCCAACGCGCCGTCGGTGGCCGCGCGCTGGATGCCGGCGGCGGCGAGCGCGCAATCGGCGTCGTCGAGCTGGCGCGTCGCCTGCTCACCGGTGACGATCTCGATACCGCGCGACTCCGGGTCCACCACCACGACCACGGCCGTGGCCGGGTCCGGCTGGGCGCTCAGCAGACCTTCGGCGAACTGCCGCGGCTGGTCGGCGGGCGCACCGACGAACAGCGAGAAGTCCAGCCCGGACTGGGCGTCGGCATCATGCAGCGCCTGCTTGAGATCGTCGATCTCGGCGGGAGTGAACGAGACCCCGCCCTCGGCATTCACCTCCAGCGATTCCCGCGTCGGGGCCTGGCTCGCCCCGCCCGCGGCACCGACCCGCGGATCGCTCGCCAGCGCCTTCGGCGACGACGTCGAGCCCAACCACAGCGGTTCCCTGCCCCCGCGGGTCTGCCCGCGCGCGGCACGGCCGAGCGCCGGCGCCCAGATCAGCAGCGCCAGCACCGAGAGCAGCAGGGCCGGAATACCGACGAAGGCCAGCAGGAAGGTCAGGGCCGACGGGTCCTGCGCCGGCGGCCAACCGGGCAGCGTCTCCATCGGAACGACCTGCATGGGGCTGAAGAATCCGCTCACGGGCCCTAGGCTAGTGCAGCCCGCGCCCCGGGCAGCCAGTCGGAACGGACCCGAGGAGAACGCCGTTGAGCGTGCCACCGCCGAGCACCGAGCCAGCCAGCTCCGCCCGCACCGTTCTCGATGCCGACGAGATCGCTCGCACGGTGACCCGCATGGCGCACGAGATCCTCGAGGCCAACCACGGCGCGGAGCAGCTCGTCCTGCTCGGCATCCCGACCCGCGGCGTACCGCTCGCGGAACGGATCGGCGCGGCCATCGGCCAGGTCGAGTCGCGCGCCCCGCGAATCGGCCAGCTCGACATCACCATGTACCGCGACGACCTGCGCAACCAACCGACCCGCACCGTCGGGCGGACCCGGCTGCCGGGCGACATCGACGACGCGACCGTGCTGCTGGTCGACGACGTGCTGTTCTCCGGCCGCACCGTCGCCGCGGCGCTGGACGCGCTGAAGGACATCGGCCGGCCGCGTGCGGTGCGCCTGGCAGTGCTCGTCGACCGCGGTCACCGGCAGTTGCCGATCCGCGCCGACCATGTCGGGAAGAACCTCCCGACCGCCACCGGCGAGCGGGTCCACGTCCGGTTCGCCGAGACCGACGGCAGCACCGAGGTCGCGATCGAGCGGCCCGGCGACGGGACGGGCGCATGAAGAATCTGCTGTCCGCGGCCGACCTGAGCGTCGCCGAGATCGACTCCGTGCTCGATCTCGCCGAGGAGATGGCCGAGGTCCAGTCGCGGCCGATCAAGAAGCTGCCCGCGCTGCGCGGGCGTACCGTCGTCAATCTGTTCTTCGAGGACTCCACCCGCACGCGGTCCTCCTTCGAGCTGGCCGGCAAGTGGCTGTCGGCCGACGTGATCAACGTGTCCGCGAAGGGGTCCAGCGTCTCCAAGGGCGAGTCGCTGCGTGACACCGTGCTGACCATCGCGGCGATGGGGGTGGACGCGATGGTGATCAGGCACCCGGCCTCCGGCGCGCCGGCCCAGGCCGCGGCGTGGACCGGAATCCCGGTGATCAATGCCGGAGACGGTACGCACGAACATCCGACCCAGGCGCTGCTGGATGCCTACGCCATCCGCAATCACCTGCGCCGCGGGAATCACGACGATCTTGCCGGGGCCCGGATCGCGATCGTCGGCGACATCACCCATTCCCGGGTCGCCCGGTCGAATGTCGCGCTGCTGCGCACGCTGGGTGCGCAGGTGATCATGGTGGCGCCGCCGACGCTGCTGCCGTCGGGCGTCGACACCTGGGGGGTCGAGATCAGCAACGACCTCGATGCCGTGATCGACTCGGTCGACATCGCGATGATGCTCCGGGTGCAGCGCGAGCGAATGTCGGGCGGCTACTTCCCCACACCGCGGGAGTACACGGTCGGCTACGGCCTGACCCGCGAGCGGTTGGCCGCGATGAAGCCCGGCGCCGCCATCTGCCATCCCGGCCCGATGAACCGCGGGCTGGAGATCAGCGCAGATGCCGCAGACGCCGCGTCGTCGCTGATCCTGGACCAGGTCGCGGCGGGGGTCGCGGTCCGGATGAGTGTGCTGTACCACCTGCTGGGTGGCGAGGAGGAGACGACGTGAGCCAGCCCCCCGGACCTGCCCCGCTGCCGGCCCGCCCACTGTTGATCACCGGCGCCCGCCGCGCCGACGCCGGCTCCGGTGACCTGTTGATCATGGACGGCCGGTACGCCGATCCGGCCGACGCGCCCGCCGATGCCGAGCGCGTCGATGCTGACGGCCTGCTCGCGCTGCCCGGGCTGGTGGACCCGCACACCCACCTGCGCGAGCCCGGTCGCGAGGACACCGAGACGATCGCCACCGGCACGGCCGCGGCGGCGCGCGGCGGCTACACCGCAGTCCTGGCGATGGCCAACACGACACCGGTGACCGATACCGCAGAAGCCGCCGAGTACGTCCTCGATGTCGGGGCGCGCGAGGGCTCCGCGCAGGTGCAGCCCGTCGGTGCCGTGTCGAAGGGGCTGGCCGGTGAGGAGCTGGCCGAGCTCGGCCTGATGGCGCGCAGCCGGGCGCGGGTCCGGATGTTCTCCGACGACGGCCGGTGCGTGCACGATCCGACCCTGATGCGCCGGGCGTTGGAATATGTCCGGACCTTCGGCGGCGTGATCGCCCAGCACGCGCAGGACCCGCGACTGGCGGGCGGGCAGGCCTGCTGCCACGAGGGCGAGGTCTCCGGCCGACTGGGCCTGCCGGGTTGGCCGGCGGCCGCGGAGTCGACCATCGTGGCCCGTGACGCGCAACTCGCCGCGCTCACCCGCTCCCGCGTCCACGTCTGCCACGTCAGCACCGCCGAGACCGTCGAGGTGTTGCGCTGGGCCAAGCAACGCGGGATCGCGATCACCGCCGAGGTGACGCCGCATCACCTGATGCTGACCACCGACGAGGTCGTCGGCTACGACCCGACCTACAAGGTGAACCCGCCGCTGCGCCCGGCGGAGGATGTCACCGCGCTGCGCGAGGCGCTGGCCGACGGCACGATCGACGCCGTGGGCACCGATCATGCGCCGCACGCCCGCCAGGACAAGGAACACGCGTTCGCCGATGCGGCCTTCGGCATGCTCGGCCTGGAGACCGCGCTCGGCGTACTGATCGAGACCATGATCAATACCGATCGGTCCGACTGGTCCCGCGTCATCGAGGCGATGTCCCACGCGCCCGCCCGGATCGCCGGGCTGCCCGGGCAGGGCCGGCCGATCGCCATCGGCGAGCCGGCCAATCTCACCCTGATCGACCCGCAGGCCCGAGCATCCGTCGATGCCGCCGCGTCGCTGTCGCTGTCGCGGAACAACCCGTGGCACGGCCGCGACCTGCCCGATCCGGTCCGAATGACCGTGTGGGCCGGGCGCGTCACCTACCGCCACGACTGAGGAGGAAGCGTGCAGAACTGGATCCCCGAAGCCGTGCTCGCGGTCCTGACCTCCCTGCCGTTCCGGATCGCGTTCCTGGTCGTGCTTGCCGTGATCATCCGCGCGATCATCGTCCGAGCGGTGACCACCGCATTCCGGCGCGCCGCCGATGCCAGGCCCCGCTTCCCCTCGGCGATGAGCGACGAGCGCCGCGAGCAGCGGATGCGGGCGCTCGGCTCGATGATGCGTTCCATCATCAGCGCCGTGATCTTCGTGATCCTCGCCGCGATGATCCTCGCCGAACTCGGCTTCAACATCACCGGCCTGCTCACCGGCACCACGATCGTCGCCGCGACCATCGCCTTCGGCATGCAGAACGTGATCAAGGACATCGTCGCCGGGATCACCATCCTGGTCGAGGACCAGCTCGGCGTGGGCGACTACGTCGATCTGGAGGAGGCCTCCGGCACGGTCGTCCAGGTCGGTCTGCGGAACACCACGCTGCGCGATGACAACGGCAATCTGTGGTACGTCCGCAACGGCGAGGTCTCCCGCGTCGGGAACTTCTCCCAGGGCGGGACCGGCCGGCCGGTGGTCGAACCGCAACCGGTCCAGCGGGTACGCCTGCTCGACGAGCCCGACCCGCGCGACTGACACCTCGACGGATCAGTCCTCGACGAGGGGCACGAAGCGGTACTCCCCGTGCTCGCTGACGCGTACCCGGTCGCCGTCGCGGCGGACCCGCGTCATGGTGGAGCCGACGGGACAGATCAGCACGCCGCCATCATCGAGCTGGGCCACCAGCGCGGCGGGCAGTCGGCGCGCGCTGGCCGAGACCAGGATCCGCCGGTACGGCGCGCCCGACGGGTCGCCGAGCACCCCCGGCGTGGCGGGTTCGATCCGGGCCCAGGGCAGGCGCGCCGACGCGAGATTCGCCCGGCCGAAGGCAACCAGCTCGGGGTGTCGCTCGACGCCGAGGACCGAGCCCGCGGGGCCGACCAGCACGGCCAGCAGCGCCGTCGTCCAGCCCGAGCCGGAACCGACATCGAGCACCCGGTCCCCGGGCACCGGGGCGAGCAGCCGCAGCATCGCGGCGACCGTGCGGGGCTGACTGTTGGACTGGCCGGCCGCGATCGGCAGGGCCGCGTCGACCGCGGCGCTGGCCCGCTGGTCGCTGGGCAGGAAGCCGGCCCGCGGCAGCCGGCGGAACGCCTCGGCGACCGGATCGGGCGCTTGCTGTGGCGGCTCCCCTGGTGGCTCCCCCATCGCCCCATTGTCGCCCCCGCGTACCACCGGCGTCTTGCCCGGCCTCGTTAACCTGTCCGGCATGCCCTCGTCGACGATCGCCCGCCGCCTGCCCGGCGTGCTGGTTGTCGTCGCGGTGCTGATCGTCCTCGCCGGCTGCGCCGCCCAGACCAGTGCGGACGCCCCGCCGGACTCCCCACCCCCGGCGCCGCCCGGCCCGGCGAGCCCGACGAGCCCGACGAGCCCGGCAAGCCCGGCGAGCCCCACCAACCCGGCGAGCCCCACCAACCCGGCGAGCTCCGGCACTCCCGCGGCGCCCGCGTCGCCGAAGGACGAGGGTGAAACCGGTGCGAAGCCGAGCAAGGCGGAGGTGCTCGACGGCGTACGCAAGCTGGTCAACTCGCAGGCATATTCGTCGAGCGAGAAGGCCGAGCGCTACTACGGTTGCGTCGTGGACGAGCTCTACCAGACCCTGGACGCGTCCCAGTTGCGCCGCCTCGCCGACGGTGAGCTGCCGCACGAGGCGATGCCGCAACTGCGCTCCGCGGTCGAGTCGTGTGTGCACAAGCTCGACAAGAACGCCAAGAACAAGGGCGACAAGGACAAGAAGGGCAACGGCTGATGCTGCGACGACGCGCGGTGCGTGGGCCGGTGGTGGCGGCCGTGGCGGCCGCGGCACTGGTGCTCGGCGGTTGCGCGGGCGTACGCCCACCGGAATCGGAGGTACGCCGCGGCATCGCGTCGATCATGACCGACCAGGGCCTCAGCGAGGCCGGAGCGCAGCGGGTCGCCGACTGCCTGACCCCGAAGATCTATCCGACCGCCGGCACCGTGACCCTGCAGCGGCTCGCCAGCGGCGAACACGCGGTGCTGCCCGAGGACGAGCGCGGTGTCAGCCGCGCCGAGGCCGAATGCGTCGCGGCGACCGGGTGATCACCGCGCGTCCGTTCCCCATCGACCCCGCGTAGGCTGGTCGCGCCATGACGAATCCCATCGCCCAGCCCCCCGGCCAGCCCGGACCGGACGGCCCGACCTTCTTCGAACGGGTCGGCGGCCACCCCACCTTCGACAAGCTGACGGCCGAGTTCTACCGGGGCGTGGCCGGCGACCCCGAGCTCCGCGCCCTCTATCCCGAGGAGGATCTCGGCCCGGCCGAGGACCGCCTGCGCCTGTTCCTGGAGCAGTACTGGGGTGGCCCGACCACCTACTCCCAGCTCCAGGGCCACCCGCGGCTGCGGATGCGCCACGCTCCCTTCGCCGTCACCCCCGAGATGCGCGATCGGTGGCTCACCCACATGCGCGCCGCGGTGCTCAGCCTCGGCCTGCCCGACGGCGATGCCCAGGAGCTGTGGGACTACCTGTGGCGCGCGGCGCACGCGATGGTCAACACGCCCTCACCCGCCGCGCCCGACGGGCGTACCAGCCTGATCTGAGACGTTCCCGCGGGAACGTTTTCTCAAGCGATCGGCCGCCGAGGCTTGTCGGTCGAACCGTTTCGGTGGCAGAGTCGCGGCGTGTCCTCGAACGACTCGCAGACCACCCGCACCGACTCCCCCGCGACGGCCCCGGCCGGCTCGGGCGCGCACCGCCTCGACACCAGCCCCGACTGGTGGCGCTCGGCGGTCGTCTACCAGATCTATCCCCGCTCCTTCGCCGACGCCGACGGCGACGGCACCGGCGACGTGCGCGGCATCATCGACCGGCTCCCCTATCTGGCCGAGCTCGGCGTGGACGCGATCTGGATCAGCCCGTGGTACCCGTCGCCGCTGCTCGACGGCGGCTACGACGTCGCCGACTACCGCGACATCAACCCCGATTTCGGCAGCCTCGCCGATGCCGATGAACTGATCGCGAAGGCCCACGAGGCAGGCATCCGGGTGATCATCGACCTGGTCCCGAACCACTCCTCGTGGGACCATCCGGCCTTCCGCGCGGCGCTCGCCGACCCGGCCGCTCCCGAGCGCGATCTCTACATCTTCCGCGACGGCCGCGGCCCGAACGGCGACGAGCCGCCGAACAACTGGCCTGCCGTCTTCGGTGGTCCAGCCTGGGAGCGCACGACCAATCCGGACGGTACGCCCGGGCAGTGGTACCTGCACCTGTTCGACATCTCCCAGCCCGACTGGAACTGGGACAACGATGCGGTCGCCGACGAGTTCGACTCGATCCTGCGCTTCTGGTTCGACCGCGGCATCGACGGCTTCCGGATCGATGTCGCCGACTCGATGGCCAAGGACCTTGAGCAACTGCCCGATGTCCCGGTCGACTCGGTGACCCAGCAGCCCACGCACGAGAAGTTCGTCGGCTCGCCGATCTGGGACCACCCCGGCGTGGAACGCATCCACAAGCGCTGGCGGGCGATCGCCGACTCCTATGCCGACACCGAGATGGGCGGCCGGATCTTCGTCTCCGAGGCCTATCTCACCCCGGCCGAGCGGCTGGTCCGCTATGTGGTGCCGGAGCGGCTGCACACCACCTTCAACTTCGACGCGCTGCTCGCCGAGTGGAGCGCCGAGACCCAGCGCAATGTGATCAACACGACGATCGCCGCGCACACCGCGGTCGGGGCGCCGTGCACGTGGGTGCTCGCCAATCACGACAACCAGCGGGTCGCGACCCGCTACGGCAAGACCCGCACCGGGGCGGCCTTCGCCGCCGACGGCTCGATGCTCGGCGAGACGGCGCGGCCCAACATGATCACCAATGACGACGCCACCGACCTCGAACTCGGTCGTCGCCGCTCGCGTGCGGCCGCGCTGCTGGAGCTCGCCCTGCCGGGCGGCGCCTACATCTACCAGGGCGACGAGCTGGGCCTGCCCGAGGTGGAGGACCTGCCGACGGAGGCGCTGCAGGACCCGGTGTGGGAGCGCTCGGGGCACATCCAGCGCGGCCGGGACGGGTGCCGGGTGCCGCTGCCGTGGTCGGGCGCCGAGCCGCCCTTCGGCTTCGGGCCGGGCGACGCCCAGCCGTGGCTGCCGCAACCGGCGGACTGGCAGCGATTCTCCGTCGAGACCGAGGACACCGATCCGGCGAGCGAGCTGAACCTGTATCGGGCGGCCCTGGCCGAGCGGCGGCGCAATCCGGCGCTCGGCGACGGCACCCTGATCTGGGACGAGGGGGTGCCGGACGATGTGTTGTCGTTCACCCGCGAGCCCGGCTTTCGGTGCGTGGTGAACTTCGGCGCGCAGGCGTACCCCCTCCCGGACGGCGCCCGCGTGCTGGTGCACTCCGGCGATGCCGGCAGCGGCGTCGTCGGCACCGACGAGGCGGTCTGGCTGGCGGTCTGAGTCGCCCGCCCCGGACCGGCAACAGCTAGACGCGGGCGCGGAAGTCGTCGCCGATCGATACGCTCCGGCCGTCGCGATCGGTCGCGACGCAGACGGTCGAGCAGGTCGCGTGCACGGTGTCGGTGCGCGGGTCGGTGATCGTCGCGTCCAGCCGCATCGAGGTACGCCCGAGGTGGGTGACCTCCGTCGACAGGCGGTAGGGCTCGAGCCGGTGGTTGAGCTGCTCCAGGTAGCGCACGTCCTGCCGGGCGACCACCCAGTACGGCCCGGCCGAAGCCGAGTCCCGCGCGCGGTCCAGGAGCCACAGCCGGCCCTCCTGGAAGTAGTCGAAGTAGCGGACGTTGTTCACGTGGCCGTAGGAGTCGAGGTCGCCCCAGCGCACGCGCAGATCGCCGCGGACCGCCAGCCCGCTGCGGGTGGCCGGCGCGAGCGGGCGCATCGGCTCGGCGGCGTCGTCGCGTACCGACTCGAAGAAGGCCCGCTCATCGGGACTGAGCCGGCGCACCCGCTGGGCGGACAGGTCGAACGGGCAGAGCACCGACCGCGCGGAACAGACCAGTGTTTCCACCCCGGACCGGTCGCGGTCGAACAGCTCGTAGCCGACGGTGAACCGTGCGGCACCGATCTTCTCGGTCCACATCGACACCCGCAACGGGGTACGCGTGGAGGTCATCGGGCGCAGGTAGGCGACCTGGTGGGCGGCGACCAGCACGCCGCCGCCGAGCAGTTCGCGGACCGGCCCGGTGCCGTCCGGCCCGCTCAGCAGCAGCCCGACGCGCGCCTCCTGCAGGAAATCGACATAGGCGCCGTTGTTGACGTGGCGGAGCGCGTCGAGATCCGACCAGCGCAACTCGACGCCGGTTTCGAAGCGAGTCAAGATCAGTCCTCGTAGAGATCGTCCAACTGCGGCTGGTACTTGCGCACCACGGCGCCGCGCCGGATCTTCATGCTCGGCGTCACCTCACCGGAATCGACCGACAGCTCGGAGTCGAGGATCACGAACCGCTTCACGGTCTCCCAGCGTTCGAGCCGCTCGTTCGCGCGGTCGACGTAGCCGGAGATCAGCTCGCGCACCTTCGGGTGCCGGGCCAGCTCCGACGGGCTCTGCCCGCCCAGGTCGTTGTCCGCGGCCCACTGGGTGATCGCCTCGGGATCGAGGGCGATCAAGGCGGTGACGTACTTGCGCCCCTCGCCGTAGACGACCACCTGGGAGGCATAGGGGCAGTTGGCGACCAGGATCCCCTCGACCTTCTGCGGCGCCACATACTTGCCGCCGGAGGTCTTGATCAGATCCTTCTTGCGGTCGGTGATCCGCAGGTACCCGTCGGCGTCCAGTTCGCCGATGTCGCCGGTGTGGAACCAGCCGTCGACGAAGGATTCCGCGTTCGCCTCCGCGCGGTTGTGATAGCCGCCGGAGACGCCCGGGCCACGCAGCAACACCTCCCCGTCGTCGGCGATCTGCACCTCGGTGCCGGGCACCGGGCGACCGACCGTGCCCAGGCGGGGCGCGCGCGGGTCGTCGACGAAGGTGACCGCGGAGGTCTCGGTCAGGCCGTAGCCCTCGATCACGAGCAGGCCTGCGGCGTAGAACCAGTTCTGCACCTGCGTGGACAGCTTGGCCGAGCCGGACACCATGAAGCGCATCCGCCCGCCCATCCGCTCCTTCAGCTTCGAGAAGACCAGCCGGTCGGCGAGCCAGTACTGGGCGGCCAGCCCGCGCGGCAGCGGCCGCCCCGCCAGGCGATAGGGAATCGTGCGCTGCCCGACCGAGAAGGCCCAGCGCGCGATCAGCCCCTTCACCCCGCCCTGGGTGCCCATCATCACGCGGGCCCGGACCTTCTCGAAGATCCGCGGGGCGCCGGCCATCCAGGTCGGGCGGACCTCCCCGAGGCCGTCGACGATCTTCTCGATCCGGCCGTCGACCGCGGTGACGAAACCGATCTGCAGTTGCAGCGCGAGCAGCGCCTTGCCGAACACGTGGGACAGCGGCAGCCAGAGGAACTGCACATCGGAGGGGTGCAGCAGCGCGAACAGTTGCACCGCGCGGCCCTCGTAGGCCCAGGCGTCATGGTTCAGCACGACGCCCTTGGGCCGGCCGGTGGTGCCGGAGGTGTAGATCAAGGTGGCGACCGTGTCGGGGCCGGTGCGCGCGATCGCCTCGTCCACGGCGCCCGGATTCTCCTGCAGGAGGGTACGCCCGAGCTCGCGCAGGTCCTGCCAGGAGTGCACCTTCTCGTCGGGATCGTCGCCGTCGATCATGATCACGGCACGCAGCCGGTCGTAGAGCTCCGCGTCCCGGCGTACCTTTTCCAACTGTTCGGCGTCCTCGACGACAGCGATGCTCACGCCCGCATCGTTCATGATGAAGGCGACATCGTCGTGCTGGGTCGTCGGGTAGACCGTGGTCACCGCGCCGCCGGCGCACATCGCGGCCAGGTCGGCGAGGATCCACTCGATCCGGGTGGTCGCGGCGATCGACACCCGCGCCTCGGGCTCGAGGCCGAGCGCGAGCAGGCCGGCGGCGAGCTCGAAGACCTGGTCCTTGGTCTGGTTCCAGCTCAGCGAGGTCCATCGTTCGGCCGCGTCGCGATGACGGAAGGCCTCCCGATTGCCGGACCGCTCGACCTGGTCGAGAAGCATCTGCCCGACCGAGCTGCTCCGGTCCCGAAGTTGGGCCTCACGCCCCGGGCCGTCCGCCCGCGCCGGCGCATCCGTCATTGGTCCTCCTCGTCGTGGTGGCGCGATCCTACCGGGCCGTAGCCTGCGCGCACAGACGAAGCCGGGACCGCTGACGGAAGCGCCGGCACTCGGTCAGTTCTTGGTCGCCTCGATGGTCAGGGTGATGTCGAGCTTGTCGCCCAGCAGCACCTTGCCGCCGTCCAGCGGCACGTTGAAGTCGACACCGAAGTCCTTGCGGTTGATCTGGGTCTTCGCCTCGGCACCGAGCCGGGTCACGCCGTAGGCGTCGACGTCCACCCCGAGGTACTCCGCGGCCAGGTCGACCGACCGGGTGGTGCCGTTGATCGTCAGATCACCGGTGATCGTGTAGTCACCGTCGCCGTTGTCGGTGATCGCGGTGGAGGCGAAGGTCATCTCCGGGTTCTTCTCGACGTCGAAGATGTCGGTGCTGCGCAGGTGCCCGTCGCGCTGCTCGTTGTTGGTGTTCACCGAGGACATGTCGATCCGGACCTGCACCGAGGCCTGCGTCAGGTCGTCGGACGGGGTCTCGATCGTTCCCTGGAAGGCGGTGAAGGTGCCGCGCACCTTGCTCATCAGGTGCCGGACGGTGAAGGCGACCTCGGAGTGGCTCGCGTCGATCTGCCAGGAGCCGGTGAGCTGCTCGGTCGTGGACTGGGTCATGGGGGTGCTCCTCGTGCTGGGTGCGTTGACTGTGGTCGACAACATAGTTGCATTTTCAACTACGTTCAGGGTAGGGGTATTGAGTTGAATCGTCAATTTCCCGGATAGGATGGTACGCATGTCCGCCCGCACCGCCCACCCGCCGCAGACCACCGGCGCCGCCACGCAGACCGATCGGGTCTCGGCTCGCTGGCTCTCGACGGAGCAGCAGCACGTCTGGCGTACCTATCTGCTCGGGGTGGCCCGGATCGCAGAATATCTCGACGCCGACCTGCGCCGACACGGCCTCGACCTCGGCGAGTACGAGATCCTGGTCTGCCTGGAGGAGGCGCCCCATCGGCGGCTGCGGATGTCCGAGTTGGCCGACCGGGTGCACCAGTCGCGCTCGCGGCTCACCCACACCGTTGCCCGGATGGAGAAGTCCAACCTGGTCGAGCGCGACACCTGCCCGGACGACCGGCGCGGCGTCTGGGCGCACCTCACGCCGAAGGGATTCGAGTTGCTGGCCGGCGCGGCGCCGGGCCATGTCGAGGCGGTCCGCAAGATCTTCGTCGAGGCGGTCGACCCGGCAGACTTCGAGGCCCTGGGGCGCGCCTTCGGCGCCGTACTTGAGGTCGGTGACCCCGACCAGCGAGAATCCGCCCGGTGAGCACTCCCGCGCTGATCGACGCTCCCCGGGCCGCGCCCGCGCCCGACTGGGCCGGGTTCGCCCGCGCGGTCGGCCACGCCGGACTGCGCGATGTCGTCGACACCACCGATCTCGCCCGCGCGCTCTACTCCTCCGACGCCTCCCTCTACCGGGTCACCCCGGGAGCCGTCGCCCGCCCCCGCGAGCGGGAACAGTTGCGGGCCCTGCTCGGGGCGGCGCGCGAGCACGGCGTACCCGTGACATCGCGCGGGGCCGGCACCTCCTGCGCGGGCAATGCCGTCGGGCCCGGACTGGTGATCGATTTCCGCGCCGGGCTGAACCGGATCCTCGCGCTCGACCCGCAGGCACGCACCGCCACCGTCGAGCCGGGGGTGGTGCAGGCCGAGCTGCAGGCCGCGGCGCGGCCCTACGGGCTGCGGTTCGGCCCGGACCCGTCGACGCACACCCGCTGCACCATCGGCGGCATGATCGGCAACAACGCCTGCGGCCCGCGCGCGCTCGGCTACGGCAAGACCGCGAGCAATGTCTTGGGGCTGGAGTTGATCACCGGCACCGGCGAGACACTACGGGTTGGCCACCCCGGCACGGCCGATTCGGGTACGCCGGATGCGACCGCGCTGACCCGGCTGGGCGAGCTGACCCGGGCCGGCCTGGCCACCATCCGCACCAACTTCGGTCAGTTCGACCGCCAGGTCTCGGGCTACAGCCTGGAGCACCTGTTGCCGGAGAACGGATTCGCGGTCGAACGGTTCCTCGCCGGGACCGAGGGCACCCTCGGGGTGTGGACCGAGGCGACGGTCAATCTGGTCGCCGACGCCCCGTATTCGATCATGGTCGCGCTGGGATACCCGTCGATGCCACAGGCCGCCGACGACATCCCGGCGATCCTGGCACACCGGCCGACGGCCGCCGAGGGTCTGGACCGCCGGATCGTCGATGTGGTGCGGCGCCATCTGGGCGATGCCGCCGTTCCGCCGCTGCCCGACGGTGACGGTTGGCTCTTCGTCGAGCTGGTCGACGACGACGCCGACCGGCTGCGCGAGCGGGCCGGCGCGCTGTTCGAGGCGGCAGACGCGGTCGACGGGCGGATCGTCACCGATGCCGCGCAGGCACGGGCGCTGTGGAAGATCCGCGAGGACGGCGCCGGGCTGGCGCAGGTCTCGCTCGGCGCGCCGGCCTATCCCGGCTGGGAGGATGCGGCGGTACGCCCGGAGCACCTCGGGGCGTACCTGCGCGACTTCGACGCCCTGCTCACCGAGCACGAACTGCAGGGCCTGCCCTACGGCCACTTCGGCGACGGCTGCGTGCACTGTCGGATCGACTTTCCCCTGACCAGCCCGGGCGGCACGGACCGGTTCCGCGCGTTCATGTTCGACGCGGCGCGGCTGGCGGCGCGCTACGGCGGCTCGATGTCGGGCGAGCACGGCGACGGACGGGCGCGCTCGGAGCTGTTGCCGATCATGTACGACGAAGCTTCGCTGCGGCTGATGCGCGAGGTGAAGTCGATCTTCGATCCGGACAATCTGATGAATCCCGGAGTATTGGTCGAGCCGGCGCCGCTGGATGCCGATGTGCGTGCGGCCCAGTTCGTCGGAAAGCCGCTGCAGCTCGCCGATCCGGAGTTCGCGGCGGCGGTGCATCGCTGCACGGGCGTCGGCAAGTGCGTCGCCGATCTGACCCCGGGCGGCGGCGTCATGTGTCCGTCCTACCAGGCGACCGGCGCGGAAAAGGACTCCACCCGCGGTCGGGCGCGGGTGCTGCAGGAGATGATCAACGGCTCGGTGATCGGCGACGGCTGGCGCTCGCCCGAGGTGCACGAGGCCCTCGACCTGTGCCTGTCCTGCAAGGGCTGTCGGCGCGACTGCCCCACCGGAACGGACATGGCGAGCTACAAGGCGACGGTGCTGGACCGCGCCTACGCCGGGCGGCTGCGGCCGCGGTCGCACTATGCCCTCGGCTGGCTGCCGCGCTGGGCGCGCATGATCACCGCGGTGCCGGGTCTGGCGGCGTTGATCAACACCGTCGGCCGGCTGCCCGGGCCGAGCGCGCTGCTGAAGTGGGGCGCGGGGGTCGACCGCCGCCGCCCGCTGCCCCAGTTCGCGAGCCGCTCGGCGCGCCGCCGGGCCAGAAAGCTCGCGCCGGCGTCGGGGCGCGAGGTGATCATCTGGGTCGACTCCTTCAGCGACACCTTCGCCGGCGTCGAGGTGGAGCCGGTGCTGCGGGTGCTGGAGAGCGCCGGGTACGCCCCGCGGGTGCTGGAGCGTACCGCCTGCTGCGGGCTGACCTGGATCAGCACCGGACAGCTCGACGGCGCCCGCGCGCAGTTGCGGCGCTCGCTCGACGTGCTGCATCCCCTGGTCAGCCAGGGCATCCCGGTGATCGGGCTGGAGCCGTCCTGCCTGGCGGTGTGGCGCTCCGATGCCCCGGAGCTGTTGCCGGACGATCCGCGGGTGCCCGACGTCGCCGCCGGGGTGCTCACGCTGGCCGAGCTGCTGCAGCGTACCGACGGCTGGACGCCGCCGGACCTCAGCGGGCAGACGATCATCGCCCAGCCGCACTGCCATGCCGCGTCGGTCACCGGCTACGGCCCGGACCTGGCGTTGATCAAGCGGACGGGGGCAGAGGTCCGCACCCTCGGCGGCTGCTGCGGCCTGGCCGGCAACTTCGGCGTCGAGCGCGGCCACTACGAGGTCTCGGTCAAGGTCGCCGAGCACGACCTGCTGCCGGCGCTGGCCGATGCCCCGGACGCGATCTTCCTCGCCGACGGCTTCTCCTGCCGGCTGCAGGCCGACCAGCTCGCCGGGCGGCAAGCGGTCACGTTGGCCGACCTGCTGGCCCGCTGAGCGGGCCGCGGCTCAGTCGCGGGTGAGCCGGCGGTGCGTCGCCCGGTGCGGCCGGGCGGCCTCGGCGCCGAGCCGCTCGATCTTGTTCGACTCGTAGTCGGCGAAGTTGCCCTCGTACCAGAACCAGTTCGACGGGTTCTCGTCCGTGCCCTCCCAGGCCAGGATGTGGGTCGCGACGCGGTCGAGGAACCAGCGGTCGTGGGAGATCACCACGGCACAGCCGGGAAACTCCAACAGCGCGTCCTCCAGCGACTGCAGGGTCTCCACGTCGAGGTCGTTGGTCGGCTCGTCGAGCAGCAGCAGGTTGCCGCCCTGCTTCAGGGTGAGCGCGAGGTTCAGCCGGTTCCGCTCGCCGCCGGACAGGACGCCGGAGGGCTTTTGCTGGTCGGGGCCCTTGAAACCGAAGGAGGCGACATAGGCGCGCGAGGGCATCTCGAAGTTCGCGACCTTGATGTAGTCCAGCCCGTCGGAGACGACCTCCCAGACATTCTTCTTCGGGTCCAGCCCGGAGCGGCTCTGGTCGGTGTAGCTGATCTTGACCGTCTCCCCCAGCTCCAGCGAGCCCGAGTCCGGGGTCTCCTCGCCGACGATCATCCGGAACAGCGTCGACTTGCCCACGCCGTTCGGGCCGATGATGCCGACGATGCCGTTGCGCGGCAGCGAGAACGACAGCCCGTCGATGAGCGTCCGGTCACCGAAGCCCTTCTTCAGGTCGGCCACCTCCAGCACCGTGGAGCCCAGCCGCGGACCCGCGGGGATGTTGATCTCCTCGAAGTCCAGCTTCTTGTTGCGCTCGGCCTCGGCGGCCATCTCCTCGTACCGGGCCAGCCGGGCGCGGTTCTTGGCCTGGCGGGCCTTCGGGTTGGACCGGGCCCAGTCGAGCTCGCGAGCGAGGATCTTGGCGCGCTTGGCGTCCTTCTTGCCCTCGATCTGCAGCCGCTCGCGCTTGGTGTCGAGGTAGGTGGAGTAGTTGCCCTCGTAGGGGTGCAGCCGGCCGCGGTCGACCTCGCAGATCCACTCCGCGACATTGTCGAGGAAGTAGCGATCGTGGGTCACGGCGAGGACGGCGCCCGGATAGGCCTTCAGGTGGCCCTCCAACCAGTTCACCGACTCGGCGTCGAGGTGGTTGGTGGGCTCGTCGAGCAGCAGCAGGTCGGGCTGTTGCAGCAGCAGCTTGCACAGCGCGACGCGGCGCCGCTCGCCGCCGGAGAGGTGATCGACGATCTCGTCGCTCGGCGGGAGCTGCAGCGCGTCCATCGCCTGCTCGAGCTGGTTGTCGATGTCCCAGGCGTTGCGGGAGTCGAGCTCGGTCTGCACCTCGCCCATCTCGGCCATCAGGGCGTCGAAGTCGGCATCGGGCTCGCCCATCGCGATGCCGAGCTCCTCCAGCCGCGCCTGCAGCGCCTTGATGTCGGCGACGGCCTCCTCGACGTTCTCGCGTACCGTCTTGCCCTCGGTCAGCGGCGGCTCCTGCAACAAGATGCCGACGGTGGCGTCCTTGGCCAGGTGGGTGTCGCCGTTGTTGACCTGTTCGAGGCCGGCCATCACCTTCAGCAGGGTGGACTTGCCGGCGCCGTTCGGGCCGACGACGCCGATCTTGGCGCCGGGGAAGAACGACATCGTGACGTTGTCGAGGATCACCTTGTCGCCGACGGCCTTGCGGACACGGGACATGGAGTAGACGAATTCGGGCATGTCGCTGAGTTCAACCTCGTTGCTTCGCGGGTACGCCGACGCGCGGCCGGCCGGGACCGTGCCAGTATGCCAGCCGGCTCTCCGACCCGCCGATCAGTGGATCAGCTCGCGCCAGTTCGCCGGCACCTTGCCCTCGGGGCCGGGCACCGGCTGGTCGGCCGGGTGGGAGGTCGGCGGCGCGAGCTCCGGCCCGGCGTACATCTGCTGGTCGTCGAAGTTGTAGTACCAGTCCTCGCCCGGCTCGAAACTGGTGAGGAACGGATGCCCCGTCGCGGCGTTGTGGGCGGTCGCGTGCTGGCTCGGCGAGGTGTCGCAGCAGCCGATGTGGCCGCACTGGGCGCAACGGCGCAGGTGCACCCACCAGCCGGCACCCTCACCGGCCAGGCACTCGGCACAGCCGGTGCCCGACGGCGGCACGCTCGGATCGATCCCGGGAATCTTCTCGTTCGGCTCGGTCATGACACTCTCCCCTGTCGATCGGTGTGCTGCCCAGCTTCGCACGAGGGCGCCTAGGGTGGGGCGATGGAAGAGTTCGACTTCGTGATCGTCGGCTCGGGCGCCGGCGGCGGTCCCCTGGCAGCCAACCTGGCCCTGGCCGGGCACAGCGTGCTCGTGTTGGAGGCCGGTGACGATCACGACTGCGCCTACTACGACCTGCCGATCTTCCACGCCCAGGCGAGCGAGGATCCGCACCTGCGGTGGGACTACTTCGTGCGGCACTACCCCGACCGGGAGCGCTCCGAGCGCGATCCCAAGTTCACCGCCGAGCGCGACGGGGTGCTCTACCCGCGCGGCGCGACGATCGGCGGCAGCACCGCGGTCTCGGCCATGATCAATCTCTACCCGCACAATGCCGACTGGCAACGCATCGCCGATCTCACCGGGGATCGGAGCTGGTCGCCGGAGCGGATGCGTGAGCTCTACACCGAACGGATCGAGCGTTGGCGCGATCCGACCCGCGATTTCGCCACGCGGCCCGAGCACGAGCCCGACCCCGCCCGGCACGGCTATGCGGGCTGGCTCGGCGTGACTCGGGCGAACCCGGCGGTCGGCAACCGCGAACCGATGTTCATCGACGTGATCAACACGATGGACGAGGCGGCGCGCGAGGAGCTGCCGGCCCCGCCGGAGGGGATGGACTGGCCGCTGGACCCGAACGACTGGCGGGTGGTCGACGCGCACGGGGAGGGCATGGCATTCATCCCGGTCGCGGTGTCCCACGGCGCGCGCAATGGCGCCCGGGAGCGGCTGCTGGAGGCAGCGCAGCGGGCCGGGGACAAGCTGACCATCCGCTCGCACAGTCTCGCGACCAGGATCGACATCGTCGACGGCCGCGCGGTCGGCGTGGAGTATCTGCGCGGGGCGCACCTGTATCGCGCCGATCCCGCCGCCGGGAACGATCGGGAAGGTACGCCGACCCGGCACACCGTCGCGGCCCGCAACGAGGTGATCGTCTGCGCCGGCGCCTTCAACACCCCGCAGTTGTTGAAGCTGTCGGGCGTCGGGCCGCTGGACGAGCTGGCCGAGCACGGCATCGCGGTGGTGGCCGACCTGCCGGGCGTGGGGGCGAATCTGCAGGACCGCTACGAGGTCAGCGTGGTGTCGCGGCTCACCCGCGACTATCCGGTGTTCGACGGGTCGGACCTCGACGCACCGGGCCCCGGGCAGGAGCCGGACCGGCTCTTCGCGGAGTGGCGCGATCACCGGGACGGGCCGTTCACGACGAACGGGTCGCTCGCGGCGTACCTGAAGCGCTCGAGCGTGGCCGGGAAGGATCCGGACCTGATCGTCTTCTCGCTGCCGGTGCAGTTCCGCGGCTACTACCCGGGCTATTCGGTGGACTTCCGGGCCCGGCACGACGCCGTCACCTTCGTCATCCTGAAGGGACACACCGACAACCGGGCCGGGACGGTACGCCTGCGCTCGGCCGACCCGCTCGATACCCCCATGATCGACTTCCGCTATTTCGACACCGGCGACGGGGATTGGCGGGCGGATCTGACGGCGGTCGCCGAGGGCGTGGACTTCGCCCGGCGGCTGCGGGACCGGCTCGGCGACCTGGTTGCCGAGGAGCTGGTGCCGGGCGCCGAGGTGGCCGGCCGGGATGCCGTGGAGGATTTCGTCCGGGACCAGGCGTGGGGTCATCACGCCTCGTGCAGCGCCCCGATCGGCGCCGCCGACGACCCGATGGCGGTGCTGGACGGCGACTTCCGGGTGCGCGGGGTGCAGGGCTTGCGGGTGGTCGACGCGTCGGTCTTCCCCCGGATCCCGGGGTTGTTCATCGCCTCGGCCGTCTATCTGGTCGCGGAGAAGGCCTCGGAGGTGCTGCTGGCGCAGTACCCGCCTCAGCCGAAGGCCAGCAGCAGGTAGCCGAGCGCGGCGAGCCCGATCAGCAGCGACGGGACGCCGAACCACGCGCCGCGGTCGATCCAGCGGCCTGCCGCGGCGCGCCGCGCGGTGGCGACGACTGCCGCGAGCGTCACGCCCGCGATCACGCCCCACGCGATGCCGGGCACGAACTGCCAGGGACCGGTGAGGGCGACCAGCGTGAGGCCGGCCGCCGCCCAGGCGGAGACGTCGACCGCGGCGAGGCGGGTCGGCGGGCGGCGGCGCAGCAGCCCGAGGAACAGCGGCGTGAGGAAGATCAGCCCGATCGCGACCGGAACCAGCCCGCCGATGGTGAACCGCGGCCCGTTCGACGGTTCGGTGCTGCCGGTGACCAGCCGGATCCCCATCAGGTCGATGGTGGCGTCCTGGTCGGGGGCCGCGCCGTGGTCGGAGAACACGATGGCGGCGACCCCGCGCTGCCGGTCGAGCGCGAGCATCGTCCTGGTGCCGGCGGTCGCCCCGTTGTGCCAGACCACGGCTGCGCCGTTGACCTCGGCGAGCTGCCAGGCCAGCCCGGCCTCCTCACCGATCGGCCCGTCGACCGGGTCCATCGCGGCGGCGCCGGGCGCGGTGCCGTCGAGCAGTGCCCGGGCGTAGCGGGTGAGATCGGCGAGCGTGGTCCGCGTGGACGTCCCGGCGGGCGCGAACGCCTCGCCCCACCACGGCCCGACGCCCCAGCCCGGCGCCGTGTGCGGGCGGGCCGCGGGGGCGGCCGGCTCGTCGAGGGCGAGGGACGTGGCGGTCATCCCGAGCGGGTCGAGCAGCCGCTGGCGAAGCAGCGTCGGGTAGTCGCTGCCGGCGGCTCGGGCCACGGTGTGCCCGAGCAGGGACATGCCGAGATTGGAGTAGGCCCGCTGGCCGCGTCCCGACAGCGGCACATCGCGCAACCAGTTGATCATGGTCGCGGTGTCCACGCCACGGTAGGGATTGCCGCCGAGCATCGGCAGACCGTCGGGGGCGTAGAAATCAGGGCGCGTGACGAGCTGCGGCGGCAGGGACGGCAGCCCGGAGGTGTGGGTGGCGAGTTCGAGGGGCGTGAGGGAGCCGGCGGGCGTGCCGACCAGCTCGGGCATCCAGCGTTCGACCGGCGCGTCGAGCTCGATCTCGCCGCGCTCGACCGCATCGGCCAGCAGGTTGCCGGTGAAGGTCTTGGTGACCGACCCGAGCTCGAAGCTCGTGTCGGGCCCGGGCAGGAAGCCGTCGCCGATCGCGGCCGTGCTCACCCGACCGTTCGCGATCCGGGCGATCGCCAGGCTGCCCAGCCCCCGCCCGTCGCCGGCGACGGTGCGGGCATCGGCGGCGAGCCGGAGATCCCCCGAGTCCCGGGGGCCGAGGACCGGGCGAGGGATGATCGCCACGGCGGCCAGCACGCCGACCACCAGGCAGGCCACGAGAACCGCGAGCGCGCGCCCGCGACGCGGCCTTCCGGAACCTGGCCTTCCGGGATCTGGCCTGCCGGGACCCGGCCTGCCGGGACCTGGCCTGGCGGGGCCTGGCCTGCCGGGACCCGATGTGCGGCGACGTGACGGACTCATCATTTCACTCCACCCCCGCGAGAACGGCGATCAACAACGGCACGATCCGGGTGACCGGCACCTCGTAGTGGCCGCGGGAAAGTGACTGCAGCCAGCCGGCCGCGACCAGGGTGCGCAGGTGGTGGTGCAACTGCCCGCTCGTGCCGAGGCCGTCGATCGCGCCGAGCTCGGCGGTGCTGCGCGCTCCCGCCAGCACGGCATGCAAGATCCGGAGGCGGACCGGGTTGCCGAGCGCGTCCAGGCGGCCCGCGGCCACCCGCCAGTCGGCGCCCAACACCTGCTCGGCCGGGCGTACCCACTGCCAACGCACCGGATCGCCATCGCCCACCCGGAGGCTCCCCGCGAACCCGAGCGCCCCGCCGGCCAACCCGAGGGCGTCCAGTCCATCGACCATCCAGTGCTCGGTCGTCTCGGCCCCCCGCTCGTCGGGGGGCACGGACGTGCCGTCGGCCGGGGACGCGGAGGCGGCCCGTTCGGCGGCCTCGCGCAGCTCGGCCACTGCCTTCTCGAGCGCCGCCACCCGGTCCTCCAATTCCATAACATCGATAATACGTGTTTATGGAGTTTCGGCAAGGCCCGGCTCAGGCGGCGATCTCTCCGGTGTCCGGATCGATCCGCTCACCCTCCTCCGTGCGCAGCGCCGGATCGGTCGCGGCGGTCGCCTCCTCGTTCGCGATCTCTGCCGGCCTCGGCTCGACCCGCACCTTCCGGAAGTTGGCCGTGCCGTGGTTCAGGTCGTGACCGACCACATCGGCGTTGAGGACCAGGCGCTCGCGGTCCTCGCCCTCCTTGGTCTGCCACTGCTCGGTCCGCAGCCGGCCCTCGACGACCACGGGCTCGCCCTTGCCGAGCGAACCGCCGACATTCCACGCCAGCCGCCCGAAGCACTTCACGGTCAGCCAGGTGGTCGGCAGGTCGGACCACTCGCCATCGCGCCGGCTGCGCGGGGTGCTCCCCAGCCGGAACGACGCGACCCGAATCCCGCCGGTCGTGTCCTTCACCTCGATCGGCCCGCCGACGCGGCCGGTCAGGGTCACTCGTGCCTCCATGTCTCGCTCCTCCTCGCCACCGGCCCGGACACCCGGGCTCATCGAGACAGTTGGGCGGTGCGGCGCGCGTTTTGTCGGACGTGCGCCGATCTGTGGACAACTCGGTGCGGTCGGCGGCCTGTGGACAACGGATACGTTCCGGCGGGAACGAGCGACGTCCCTCAGGACGCGGCCTGCGCGGCGGCGTCGCGCGCGATGGCGTACCGCTCGAGTTCGGCATTGACCGGGTCGACGATGTCGGTACGCGCGACCGCCCCGACCGAGCGCCGCAGCGCCTGACCGGCCGCGGCGCGGCGCCGCCGGGCACCGACCTCCACGCCGATCCGGGACAGGCCCGCCAGGACGAGCCCGGCCAACACCCCGCCGACGGCCAGCACGGTCGGCGCCGGGAAACCCCACCAGGTCACCGGCGGCAGCGGCGGCAACTGCAGATAGAGCAGCACGAAACCGATCCCGAGCCAGCCCAGCCCGGCCAGCACGGCCGCCACCAGCAGCCACTGCAGTACCCGCAGGATCCGCCACCAGACCGGGACCCGATCGACGCCGAGATCGGTCGTCGCCACCGCGCGGTCGAGATCGTCGGCCAACCGGTCCTCGCTTCGGCGCGCGGCGGCGCGCACGGAATCGCGCCACGGCCGCGCGAGCCCCTCGGTGGCCTCGCCGACCAGCGCCCGGATCGCGCTGTCGACCCGCGCCCGCTCCACCCCCGCGGTCGCCGGCAACGAACTGCGCGACACCTCCGCGGGCGCGATCTCCTTCGACCGCCGCCGGCCGACGCCCAGCCCGAGCCGCAGCCGCTTCAGCGGATCGGGCCGGAAGCGTCCCAGCCAGGCGAGCGCGGGCCAGCCGGTCGCGAGCGCGCCGCGATGCCGCCACGCGCCGGCCACGGCCTCGGTCACGGCGGGTACGCCGGCGGCCGCCGCGAGCTGACGCTCCAGCTCGCGCACCGGGCCCCGGCCCAGCTTCGGCGCCGGCGCCGCGCCGCCCTGCTCCAGCAGCTCCCGGGCCGCCTCGGCGACATCGGCGCTCAACCGGCTGGCGACCAGACGCTTCTCCGCGACCCGGCGGGCCAGCCGCTCGCGGAGCCGATCCACGCCCTCGCCGGTGGTCGCGCTGACCGCGAACACCTCGACCCCGGACAGGCCCTCCCGGGCCAGCAACCGGCGTAGATCATCGACCATCGCCTTCCGCTCGCGATCCTCCAGCCGGTCGACCTGATTCAGGACGATGATCATCTGCTCGGCCTGCCGGGCCAGCGGGACCAGATAGTCGCGGTGCAGGGCAGCGTCGGCGTACTTCTGCGGGTCGACCACCCAGACCAGCGCGTCGACCAGTTCGACGAGCCGGTCGACCTCGGCGCGGTGGGCGCGCTCGGTCGAGTCGTGATCGGGCAGGTCCAACAGCACAAGATCATCGAGCCCGGCCCCGCCGCGCTGGCCGAGCGCGTGCCGCTGGCGTACCGACAGCCAGTCCAACAGCTCCTCGGCAGAGTCCTCGCCGAAGGTGACCGCCATCGCCTCCGAGGTGGTCGGGCGGCGCACCCCGGGCACGGCCAACTCGGCGCCGGCGAGCGCATTGAACAGCGAGGACTTGCCCGAGCCCGTGGCCCCGGCCAGCGCCACGACGGTGGCATCGCCGGAGATCCGCTGTCGCTGACCGACCCGGGCGAGCAGCGCGCGCGACCGCGCCAGCAGCTCCTCGTCGAGCCGCCCCGAGCTCTCCTCCACGGCGGCGGTCAGCGCCTTCACCCGATCCGCCAGGCCGACCCGCCTGCGGCTCATCGCCACTCCTCGCGGGCCTGGCCCTCACGCTCGATGGGCCCGCCGCGTTCGATGGGCTCGCGCTCGATCGGATCTGGCACCAGCTCGGCCTCGACGACCTCGCCGGGCGGCAACCCGGGGAACCACGGATCGGCGACGGGCTCACCGGTGGTCAGCTCGCCGACCGTGCCGCCGGCCGCGACCGCGGCGGGAGCAGAGTCATGGCCGCCGACGCTGGCCCCGACGGCGGCCACGGCCTCCCGGATCGCCGCCGCCTGCTCCGGGCGTACCCCCTGCTGGTCGAGCACCGCGTGGAACCTGCCCAGCTCGGTCGCCAGCAGCGCCTCGGTCCGGGCGTCAAGATCATCCTTGGCCTTCTTGGCCAGCCGGCGTACCGCATCGTCGCCGAAGACCGCCTCCAGCACCCGCTGCGCGAGCACCGCGGTACCACCGGCGACGCCGATCTCCGCGCCGACCAGGCCGCCGGTCTGGGAGAAGACGATGATCATCAACGCGACGCCGACGCCGTTCACGCCGAGCGCGAGGAAGCGAGCGCGGGAGCGCCGGCCCATCCCCTCGTCGGCGACCAGATCGAGTACGCCGCCCTGCCACTCGCGGATCATCCGGCCGACGGCCTCCCCGTAGTCGCGCGAGGCGCGGGCAAGATCGTCGCGGGTCGAGGCGAGCACGGCGCGGCCGCCGGGGTGGGCGGCCCAGGCCGATTCGGTACGCTCGGCCGCCGCCTCGCCCTCGGCGCGGACCAGCGCCTCCAGGCCGGATTCCACCGCGAGCTTCACATTGTCGGCCTCCGGCGGCTGGCCGCGGAAGAAGGCGCCGACCCGGTCGCGCAGCCAACCCACCCGTTGCTCCAGTGCGCGGAAGAACTCTCCCGTTCCGACGAAGTCGTGCCAGCGCTGCAGCACCTCCCCGCGCAGCAGCGTCCCGTCCGCGGACTGCACCGCGACGCTGCGCGCGGCCTCGGCGAAATGGGCGTCGGCCTCGGCCCGCAACTGCGCGATCACGTCGGCCTGCTCGTCGATCGCGTCCGCGACCGCGGGTGCTCGCCGAAGCTGGGCGCCGATCGCGCCGGCCAGGGTCTGCTCGACCAGCCGCTGCCGGGACGCGTGATCGGCGGCGAGCCCGGCCAGCCAGTCGCGGATCGGCGAGACCGCCGAGTCGGGCAACAGGCCGTCGGCGCCGACCCTGGTCTCCGGCACGGCGAACAGCGGCGAATCGGCCAGCCCGCGCTCGGTCATCATCTGCCCCAGGTGTGGGGGCACCTCGGCCATCGCGGCGGGCGGCACCCGGTCGACCACGACGGCGACGGCGGCGCTGCGGTCGGCCGCGGCCAGCAGGAAGTCCCAGGGGACCGCATCGGCGTACCGGGCGGCCGAGGTGACGAACAGCCACAGGTCCGCCGCGGCGAGCAACTGCCCGGCGAGCACGCGATTCTCCTCGACCACCGAATCGATGTCGGGGGCGTCGAGGATCGCCAGGCCGGGCGGGATGCTGGGCTCGGCGACGAGTTGGAGCGAGTGGGTGTCGGCGGTGGCCCCGGCCGAGCGGGCGAGGCCGGGCAGGATGCGGTCACCGGTGAACGCGTCGGCATCGGCGGGGTTGTGCACCAGGACGGGCGCCCGGGTGGTGGGCCGGATCACGCCGGGCCGGGTGACCTCGCGCCCGACCAACGAATTGACCAGGGTCGACTTGCCGGCGCCGGTCGAGCCACCGACCACCGCGAGCAGCGGCCCGTCGAGGCGGGCCAGCCGCGGCAGCACGTAATCGTCGAGCTGGCCGGCAAGCTCGGCGGCGCTACGCCGGGCGGACGCGGCATCGGGCAGCGGCAGGGGCAGGTACGCCGTGGCCAGCGCGTCGCGCAACGCGACCAGCGGCGCGGCCACCGGTGGTTCGGTGCTGCTCGTCATGACGCCTCCTCGCCCATCTCGCGGGCGCGGGCCCATGCCGACGCCTCGCCGATCAGCGCGGCGGGCCCCACCGGGGGTCGCTCGCCGCGTACTGCCCATGCGTGCCGGGCGATCCTAGCGGCGGTACGCCCGGCCGGTGGCGGCGCCACGGCAGCGCCGGCCGGGGCGTGCGCGTGTACGGCTCGACGACGGCGACCGGTCGCAGCGCCGCGATGGTGGTCAGGAGTTCGCGTTCGCGCTCGCGCCCGACCTCGTCGATCAGTCCGCGGGTCATCGCGTCGCGCAGGTAGGCCAGCTCGGTCATCGCCCGCTGCATCCGCCAGGTGGCGATGGGCCGGCCGGCCAGCAGCCCGTGCCACAGGGCCTTGCCGCGGCGGAGCAGACGCGACATCACCTCGGGATCGCCGGGCTGCAACTGTCCCGTGCGGGCATAGTCGGTGAGCCGGGCCCGGATCAGCCGCGACTCGCGCAGGATCTGCCGGATCGCGAAGATCAGCATCGTGATCACCAGGCCCCAGTAGCCGAAGATGTAGATCAGCATCTGCGGCAGGCCCTCGGCCTGTTGTTGGCTGGCAACCGAGTTGAAGATCATGTGCAGCAGCGCGGCCACCACGAATCCGGTCAGCGGGGCCAGGATGCGGACCAGCCGGGACCGGGCGGCGAGCCCGATGGCGAGGCCGATGCCGATCATCATGGTGAACAGCGGGTGCCCGAAGGCGAGCGCGACACCACGCAGGAAGGCGAGCTGCTGCACCGCCTCGTCGGGGGTGACCGCGCCGTAGGTCTGGGCGGCGGCGCGGTAGATCCGGCCGTAGTAGAGCAGGTTCTCGGTGAACGCGAAGCCGACGCCCGCGAGTGCGCCGAGCACCAGGCCGTTCAGCCGGTTGACCCACAGGTAGCGGGCGACGATCGCCAGGATGAACAGCACCGAGCCCTTGGTGGACTCCTCGACGAACGGCGCGACGAAGACCGCCGCGCGTATCGCCGTCTGTGGGTCGCCGTCGCCGATGATGCTGAGCTGGCTGGCCGCCCAGGTGTTGATCTTCAGGGAGGCGAAGGTGGCGACGCCCCCGCCCCAGAGCAGCGCGACCAGCCCGGCGAGCGGGCGCGGGCGCCAGCGGCCCGCGGCGACGAAGAGCAGGATCAGCACCAGCGCCGTGGGCAGGGCGTACCACGCCGCGATCCGCCACGCCTCCGTGCCGATCCCGATCCGGGTGCCGCCGGGCACCGGACGATCGGGGACGACTTCTTGGACCAACAGGCCGAAGCCGACCAGGGAGACGGCGATCAGGCCGAGGTGAACCCAGGTGAGGTGGCTCGTCAGAAATCGGCGCTGCGGCGTCATCCCTTCGGTACGCCGCGGCAGCCCGGAGCGCCGGCGTACCTCCGGCGGGGCGAGCTGGGTCATGGCGGCCAGCGTACCCGCGGGCGGGTACGGCTCAGTCGACGCGAACGGTACGCCCGCCGGCCAGCCCGACGAGTTGGTCGTAGCTGATCGGGAACAGCGTGTGCGGTGTGCCGCCGGCCGCCCAGATCTCGGGGTGTTCGGCGAGCGTCTCGTCGACCCAGGTCCGCACGGGTGCCGGGTGGCCGACCGGCGCGACGCCGCCGATGGCCTGGCCGGTCGCGGCGCGAACCTGGTCGGGGGTGGCGCGGCCGAGGCTGCGTACTCCGATCCGCTCGGCGGTGGCCGCGACATCCACGCGGTGTGCGCCGGAGACCAGCAAGAGCACGGGCTCGGTGCTGTCGTCGTCGAGCGTTGCGGTGAAGATCAACGAGTTGGCGATCGCCCCGACGGGTACGCCGACCGCGGCGGCGGCCTCGGGCGCGGTCCGGGCGGACTCGGCGATGGCGCGGATCCGGCCCGGTACGCCCGCGCGCTCCAGCGCCTCGGCGACGATGCGGCTGCGCGGAGGTAGGTCGGTGGTGCTCATGATGGCAGCGTATTCCGCGCCTCGCCGGCTCGCCCGGCCGGTCCCGGCCACTAGAATCACCCGCCGGGCCCCCGTAGCTCAGCTGGATAGAGCAGGTGACTTCTAATCTCCAGGCCGCAGGTTCGAGTCCTGCCGGGGGCGCACGTCAGAGCGCGACGGATGCGGGCTGCAGCGCGCTGCGCAGGCTCGCGGCGCGATTGGAGATGATCGCCGCAACCCCGCTGTCGGCGAGCCTTCGGGCGCGGCCGATGTCGTCGACGGTCCAGCAACTGACCTCCACGCCGGCGCGCCGCGCCAGGCGTACCCACTGGTCGTTGACCAACCGGTGGAACGGATTGACCCGATGCGGCCTGAGCTTCGCCAGCAGCGCGGCACCGGGGAATCCGGGCCGATGCCAGGTGAGCCACAGCTCGGCACCCGGGTCGAGCCTGCGCACGGTACGCAAACCGCCCAGGTCCCCGCACCAGGCGACGGGCGCCCCGGACGCGTGCGCGACCTCCCACGCGGCCGGTGCGGTGCGCCGATCCGGCAGATCGATCAGCAGGCGTGCCCCGTCGGCGGCGGCCAGCGCCTCGGCGAGGGTGGGAATCCCGACCGCGTCCCGGCGGCCGACCGCCCGCAGCGCGCGAAGCTGGGCGAGGCTCTGCCGACCGACCGGCGCGCCACGGCCCCACAACCGCTCGGTGGTCGCATCGTGCAGCAGCACCGGCGTCCCCTCCGCGCTCAGCCGGACATCCACCTCGACGACCCGGGCGCCGTCGGCGATGGCCCGGCGGATCGACGCGACCGTGTTCTCGGGCTCGCCGACGGGGTCGCCCCGATGCGCCACGATCTCGATCACGGGCGGTCGCGTCATGATCACCTCTTCGGCGTCGGCGACCCGGAGACGGATCCGGGCTGTCGTGGCCGATCGTGTTCGACCGATCGCCTGCCGCGCTACATCGGTCGGGCCCGGGTGCCGAAGGTTCACCTGATTGTCCCGGAGTGGTCAGCCGCTGGTTGCCCGGCCGGGCGGCAACCGTGGAGATCGCGTTCGGTCAGGTGTCGGTGTCGGCGTCGTAGGCCTTCATCGGGTCCGAGCCCGAGGTCAGCCGCGACACCAGATAGAGCACCACGCCGATGCCGAGCAGCCCGGCGGCCCAGACCAGGGACTCGGGGTCGTCGGCGACCACATAGCCGAGCAGCGCCAGGTTGCCGAGGATGCCCAGCACGAGCAGCGCCGTGGGGGCGCGATAGGTGTCGGTGTGGGTGTCGCTGCCGCGCAGCTTGAACGCCGCGACGATCACCAGGCCGTAGATCACCAGGGTGAAGACCACGGTCACCGTCGCCAGCCGATCGACCAGGTCGAGTTCGGGGTTCACCGCCATCACCAACTGGCCGATGACCAGCAACGAGCCGACGACCAGCCCGGAGAAGACCAGGCCGACCCACGGGCTGCGTCGGCTGGCGTGCAGTCGGGCGAAGATGCGCGGCACCACACCCTCGCGACCCATCCCGAACAGGATCCGCGCCTCGGTGACCACGGCCACCAGGGTCGTATTGGTGATCGCCACCATCGCGATGATCGCGAATGCGATCACCAAGATCCCGACGGGCGCCGGCAGAATGCCGGCGCGGACGACCTCCAGCAGCGCCGCCGGGGAGTCCCCGAGAACATCGGTGGGCACGACCAGCGCGGCGGTGACGGCGACGAGCACGTAGATCACCCCGGCCGTGAGCAGGCCGCCGATCAGCGCCCGCGGGAAGTTGACCCGCGGGTTCACCGTCTCCTCGGCGACATTGGCGGCGTTCTCGAAGCCCGTCATCGCGAAGAAGGCCAGCGCGATGCCCGCGAGCAGCGCGAAGATCGGGTTGCCCTCGGCGTTGAAATCGGTCAGCACGCCGAACTGCGCATTGCCTCCGGCCACGTGGATGATGCCGATCAGCAAGATGATCGCCAGCCCGATGATCTCGACGAAGGTCATGATCATGTTGGCCACCACCGATTCGGTGATCCCGATGAAGTTGATCACGCACAGCGCGAGGATGAACAACAGGGCGACCAACAACCCGGGCGGGAGCGCCCAGACCTGACCGAAGTAGCGGGCGAAGCCGGTGGCCAGCGAGCCGGCGGCGGCGAAGCTCGCGGAGAGCATGCAGATCGTGATCAGGAAGGTCAGCACCGGACGCCGGAACGCCTTGTGCACGAAGAGTGCCGCCCCCGCGGCCCGCGGATACCTCGTCACCAGTTCGGCGTACGCCATCCCCGTGATCGTCGCGATGGCGACCCCGGCCGCGAACGCCAGCCAGAATGCCCCGCCGACCGCCGCGGCGACCGAACCGATCAGCACGTAGATCCCGGACCCGAGGACATCGCCGAGCACGTAGAAGTACAGCAACGGTCCCGAGATGCAACGTTTGAGCGCCCCGGTCGGCGGCTCGGCGGTCTCGGTCCGGCTGGCATCGGTCATGGCGGGGCGATCCTCCCGGTTGCTGATGGCCCGGGGTGGACCGTCGCTGCTGGCCCGGTGCGGCCTCGCGGCCGGCCCCGACGAATATCGACTCGCGACTTTATCGTCTCGGACCGGCCGGGTCGGGGCCCGTCCTCGTTCAGCCGTTCGCGGCGGCCTCCAGATCCGCGATCACCAGCTTCTTCATCTGCATCATCGCGTTCATGGCGCGCGCGGCCCGGGCGGGATCGGGATCGCCGAAGAGCTCGTTCAGGCTGCTCGGCGCGACCTGCCAGCTCAGGCCGTACTTGTCCTTGCACCAGCCGCACGGGCCCTCCTCGCCGCCGTCGGCGGTGAGCTTGTCCCAGTAGTAGTCGATCTCGGCCTGGTCGGCGCAGTCGATCTCGAGCGAGACGGCCTCGGAGAACGGGAAGTCCTGGCCGCCGCCATTGATCGCGGACAAGCGATTTCCGGCGAGCTCGAACACGACATACATCAACTCGCCCGCGTTGTCGCCCGCCTCCTCGCCGTAGCGCAACTGCTCGCGCACCGAGCTGTCGGGGAAGATCGAGAAGTAGTAGTCGAGGACATCGTCCAGTTTGGTGTTGAACCACAGACACGGGGTGATGGCGGGCATTTCGGGCTCCTGGATCGGCTTGCCGGATTCGGTACGCCCCACGCTAGGCGGGAGGGCCCGTCGGCGCTTCTCCGATCTTGCGGGCGCGACCGGCCAGGGCGATCGCGGCGACCACCAGGGCCGCGAGCGCCGCCCCGGCGGAGATCGCCGAGCGCTGGATGGCGGGATCGAGGCCCGGCACGGCCAGCCCGCCGAGCGTCGCGCCGGCGGCGATGCCGATCTGGAAGGCAAGCACGTACCAACTCGACGCCTGCCGCTCCCAGCCCGGCGCGTCGCGGGTGACGAACGCCTGGAAGGCGACGGTCAATCCGGCATAGGCCGCCGACCAGGCGATCCCGCCGATCACGAACAGCGGCAGCGGGCCGAAGGTGAGCCCGAAACCGATCGTCAGGACCACCAGCGCGAGCAGGGTGCTGCGCAGCGGCGCCCGGTCGTTGACCCGGCCGATCAGCAGGTTCCCGACGATCCCGGCCACGCCGAGGCCCAGCAACAGCGGCGCCACCCAGCCGGCGGCCAGCCCGCGGCGCAGTGCGGTGTCGGCAACATAGCTGAACGACGCCAGGTGCGCGGTCGCCACCGCGATGACCAGGCCGCACCACAGCGCCACCCGGCGCACGGACCCCCGCCTGGCGACCCGTTGCCGCGCGTGCGGCGTACCCACCCCGCTCGGCAGCAGGTACGCCAGGGCGCCCGCGCACAACGCGGCCAGCACCGCCAGCCCGGCCGCGGCCGCCCGCCACGACGCGAGCTGACTGACCAGCGCCACCATCGGCGCGCCGGCCACTCCCCCGATCGAGCTGCCGAGGAAGACGATCGCCGTGGCCCGCCCGGGCGTCCGGGGCAGGATCGCCGCCGCGACCACGGGCGCGCCCGCCCACAGCGCGCCGTGCCCGAGCGCCGCGGCGCCTCGCGCCCACTGGATCACGGCGAGCCCGGGGGCCGTCGCCACAACGAGCTGGCTGACGGCCAGCACCGCCAGCGCGGCGGGCAGCAGTCGCCGCGCCGCGACCCGCCGGGTCAGCCAGGCGACGGGCGGGATGGCGAGCGCCGCGACGATCGCATAGGTCGAGACGAGCGCGCCGATCTCGCCGGGCGGCACCCCGAACTCCGCCTGCATCGCCAGCAGCGCGCCCGCGGTGAAGACCTCGGCCGTCAGGTAGGCGAACAGCGCCACCGACAGCGCGCCCAGCGCGAGACCGCGGGCGAGCCTGCTCACGCGGCGGGCGTACCCGCGAGCGCGTCGAGCGCGGCGGGCAGCCGGTCGATGCCCTCGTCGGCGAGGAAGTGCCCCGCCCCCGGCACGACCCGCACCGGCGCGCCCAGACCGGCGGCGAACGCGTCGCTGGCGGCGGCCGGCACGATCGGGTCGGCATCCGAGCGCAGCACGACCGCTCGGCCGATCGCCGCTCGCGCCGCGGCGAGATCCAGGCCGTCGAGGAATGCGGGCAAGCCGTCGACCAGGAACGCATCCAGGCCCGGGTCGCCGATCGGGAGCAGCGGCTCGGCGAACGGCGCGACCGCGACGAAGGTGCCCGGCCCCGACCCCGGTGCCAGCCGCTGGAGGGCGCGGACGGCGGTGAGGCAGCCGAGGCTGTGCGCGATGACCGCGGTGCGGCGGGTCGGCGTACCGATCGCGGCGGCGACGACCGGCAGCCAGTCGGCGAACCGGGGCGCGTCGGATGCGGGCAGCACGACCCGTTCGGCACCGCGCACCGCGCCGGCCAGCCAGCCGAACCAGTGGTCGTCGATGCCGGCGCCGAAACCGTGCACGATGATCACCCGCTCCCAAGTGTTGTCGGGCACAACGTTCGCGGGCCTGGCGTTCTCGGACATGAGGGGGACGCTAGGGGTTACCGCTAGCGTGAAGGTCAAGCACGACACCTGGAGGGCACCATGCAGATCGGCGAACTTTCCGCCCGCACGGGGGTGAGCCCGCGCGCGCTGCGGCACTACGAGGAGCAGGGGCTGCTGAACCCGCACCGGACCAGCGGCGGCTACCGCGACTACGCCGAGCAGGACGCCGGCACCGTCGAGCGGATCCGGGTGATGCTGGCCGCGGGCCTCGGCACGGCGACCATCCGGCGCTATCTGGATTGCCTCGCCGCCGGCGAGGACGGCCTGCAGGTGCAGCTCTGCCCGGATCTGCGGCGCGAGCTGGCGAAGGTCGAGCAACGCCTGGACCGTGAGGACGAGCGGGTACGCCGTACGCGCGCGGCCCTGTGCGAGCTCAGCGACGAGGCAATCGGCGCGACGGTCAGCGGGTGATCGTCAGGGCGACCGGGGTGTCGGCGACCGACGTGCCGAGCCGCAGCTCGTAGTCGCCCGGCTCCACCGCCCACCCGTCGCCCGCCCAGTGCCGGAACGCGCGATCGGTCAGCGGGATGGTCGCGGTCACGGTCTGCCCAGGACCGGCCTCCACCCGCGCGAATCCCACCAGCCAGGCCGTGGCCCGGCGTACCTGTGAATCCGACCGAGACAGGTAGGCCTGGACCACCTGGCTGCCCTCTCGCTCGCCGGTGTTGGTGATCTGCACGCTGACCTCGCCGTCGCCGAGGGTCGCCTCGCCGAACTGCCAGGTGGTGTAGCCCAGCCCGTGGCCGAACGGGACGGCGGGCTCGACCCCGTCGCGCAGATACGCCCGGTAGCCGATGTCGAGGCCCTCGGTGTAGGCGAGCTTGCCGTCGGTGCCGATGTTGTCGGGAATGATCACCGTGCCCGGCGCTCCCCAGGTCGTCGGCGCCCGGCCGCCGGGCTCGACCGCCCCGGACAGCACGTCGGCCAGCGCGTGCCCCATCTCCTGCCCCCCGAACCAGCCGAGCAGGGTCGCGGGCACGCGGTCCAGCCACGGCATCAGCACCGGGGCGCCGGAGTTCACCACGACGACGGTCCGGGGATTGGCGGCGAGTACCGCATCGACCAGCTCGGCCTGCCGCCCGGGCAGGTCGAGGCTGGTCCGGTCGAAGCCTTCGGACTCGACCTCCTCGGTGGTCCCGACGATGACGACCGCGACATCGCTGTCGGCGGCCAGCTCGGCCGCACGGGCGATCTCGGTGTCGTCGTCGGCGAGCACCGGGGCGCAGTTGAGCCAGGAGATGATCACCCGATCGTCGCCGCCGAAGGCCGTCTCGGAGCGCGCCGGCACGAAGTCCACGACGACCTCGGCCGGGCCGTCGGGCAGCTCGGTCTCGGCGTCCACCTGGGGCGGCGCCATCGTCAACAGGACGGGGTCGGCGCCGGCAGGCAGGTGGGCCTCCCCGTCGAGCACGGGCGTACCGTCCACCGTCAGCGTGGTGTGACCGTCCCCGGAGGTGCCGATCCGGTAGCGGCCGGCGCGCGGGACGCTGAGCCGGGTCTGCAGCCGGATCCGGCCGATCTCGGCGGCCGGGATGGCCGCCGGGCTCTCCCGGCTCCACAGGAACCGGCCGCTGCGCGAGGTGGCGGTGTCGACCTCGTTGCCGGCGGTGTCGTAGATCCGGGCCAGCACGCCCGGGCCGGAACCGTCGGGCAGCTCGCACCACTCGGCCTCGGCCCGGGTGAGCCGGGTGGTGGCGGTGACGCCGGGCGCCGTACGGACCTCGAAGCCGGCCTCGGTCAGCGCCTCGGGCGGGTGGCTCACCGATTCCGGATAGACGGTCGCGGATCCGCCGCCGAGGTTGCGGATCCGCTCGGCGTTCGGGCCGACCAGCGCGACCGAGGCACCGCGCGGCAGCGGCAGGACGCCGTCGTTGCGGACGAGCACCATTCCCGCCGAGGACGCGGTACGCAGCAGCTCGCGCGCGTCGGCATCGTCGAAGTCGTCCGGTCGGGCCGGAGCCGGCAGGTCGGCCAGGGCGCCGACGCGGGCGCCCAGGCGCAGGATGGCCCGCACCTTGGCATCGATCGCGGCCTCGGGCACCTCGCCGGCCTCGACGGCCGCGACGAGCTGATCACCGCTCCACGGGGTGTTCGGGCCGGGCATCGCGAGGTCGAGCGCGGCTCGCCCGGCGCCCACGGTGTCGCGGGCGGCGAACCAGTCCGACATCACGGCGCCGTCCCAACCCCACTCCCCCTTCAGCACGTCGGCGAGCAGCGGGTTCTCGGTGGCGGTCGGTCCGTTCACGGCGTTGTAGGCCGCCATCACCGACCACGCGCCACCCCCGCCCCGACCCGGGTCGCCGGTGATCATCTCGAATGGCAGCAGGTACAGCTCGCGCAGCGTCTGATCATCGACCACGATGTCGACCGTGAACCGATCATGTTCTTGATCATTGGCGACGAAGTGCTTGACACATGCGCTGACGCCGCCGCCCTGCACGCCGCGAACATAGGCGGTACCGATCTCGCCGGTGAGCAGCGGATCCTCGGAGAAGCACTCGAAGTGCCGGCCGCCGACGGGGGTGCGGTGCAGGTTCACGGTCGGGGCGAGCAGCACGTCGACGTCCTTGCGCCGCGCCTCGGCGGCAAGCAGCGCGCCGATCCGCTCCACCAGAGCGATGTCCCAGGTGGCGGCGAGCGCTGTCGGCGAGGGGGTGTTCGCCGACGGATCGGCATCGTCGGACCTGGTGCCGCGGACGCCGACCGGGCCGTCGGAGGTCGTGATGCCGGCGAACCCCGCCGCGGGTTCGGCGGGCACCGTCCAGGTGGTGTCGCCGCTGAGCAGGGCGACCTTCTGGCGCAGATCGAGCGCCGCCACGGCGCGATCGATGCGTTCCGCCAGCTCGGCCGGCGGGACTGACGCGGGGATGTCTGCGGTGCTTCCGGGTTCAGTCATGCGCCACACCCTAGGGCCCGCACCGCCGGCTGTCCCGGATAGGTTCGACGGGTGCGCGAACGCGGATCGGTCAGCCTGGTGCGGCTCGCGGTTTCTGCCTATGCGCCGACGCTGATCGCGACGACGGGGCTCGGCGCGATCTATCCCCTCGTCGCGCTGTCGGCGCGGGCGCTGGGCGCCGATGTGGGCACCGCCGCGCTGGTCGTGGCGCTGCTCGGGGTGGGTCAGTTGCTCGGCGACCTGCCCGCGGGCCAGCTCGCCGCCCGGTTCGGCGAGAAGCGGGCGCTGGTCGGGGCGTCCCTGCTGGATGCGGTCGCCTTCCTGGTCGCCTGGCAGGCGCGGAGCGTCGTCGTGCTGGGTGCCGCGGTGCTGGTCGCCGGGATGTCGGCGGCGGTCTTCGGGCTGGCGCGTCAGGCGTACCTGACCGACGCGATTCCCGCCCACCAGCGGGCGCGGGCGATGTCGACGCTCGGCGGGGTGTACCGGATCGGGATGTTCGTCGGTCCGCTGGCCGGCGCCGCGGTCGTGGCCACCTGGGGGCTGTCCGCGGCGTACCTGTTCGCGTCCGTGACGGCGCTGGGCGCCGCCGCTCTGAACCTCAGCCTGCCGAACCTGCCCGGCCGCGGCCGGCGGGCGAGCCCGGAGTCAGCGGTGTCCTTCCGGTCCGTCCTGATCGCCCATCGCGGCCTGTTCGGTACGCTCGGCATCGGCATCATGTTGATCATGATGGCGCGGGCCGCCCGGCTGACTCTGGTGCCGCTGTGGGCGGAGTCCCTCGGCATCGACGCGGCGACCACGAGCGTGATCTTCGGCATCGCCGCGGCCGCGGACATGGTGCTGTTCTATCCGGGCGGGATGATCATGGACCGCTTCGGACGGTTCTGGGTCGGCGTACCGGCTCTGGTGGTGATCGGCGCCGGCCTGCTGGCGCTGGTGCTCGCCCGCGATCCGGTCAGCCTCGGCGTCGTCGCGGTGGTGATCGGGCTCGGTAACGGGATCTCGGCGGGGGTGGTGCTGACCCTGGGCGCCGATCATGCTCCCGTCGCCGGGCGACCGAAGTTCCTGGCGCTGTGGCGGCTCGCCGCCGATCTCGGCAATGCGGTCGGACCCGGGTTGATCGCCGCGGTGGTGACAGTCGCGGCGCTGCCGGCAGCGGTCGTGCTGATGGGCGTGTTGTCGCTGGCCGGCGCGGGTTGGCTGGCCCGCTGGCTGCCGCCCGGGTTGCGCGGCGGTCCATCCCCGGAAGGGTCGTCGGGTGCACGCCGCCGCGACCCGTAGAGTGGGCCGTCGTGAGTGCGAAGCCGCAGAATGCCCTGGTCTGGATCGACTGCGAGATGACGGGACTCGACCTGCAGACCGACACATTGATCGAAGTGGCCGCGCTCGTCACCGACGGTGATCTGAACGTCCTCGGCGAGGGTGTCACCGTCGTGATCACGCCGCCCGATGAGGCACTGGAGCAGATGAACGACTTCGTCCGGGAGATGCACGCGAAGTCCGGATTGTTGGATCGGCTGGCCGGCGGCCTGGAGCTGGCGGAGGCCGAGCGCCGGGTGCTGGAGTACGTGCGCGAGTGGGTGCCGGAGGCGCGCAAGGCACCGCTGGCCGGCAACACGATCGGCACCGACCGAGCCTTCCTGGCCCGGGACATGGCCGAGCTGGAGGGACACGTGCACTACCGCAACGTCGACGTGTCGTCGATCAAGGAACTGGCCCGGCGCTGGTACCCCAAGGCGTACTACCAGGCGCCCGCCAAGAGCGGGAACCATCGGGCGCTCGCCGACATCACCGAGTCGATCAACGAGCTGCGCTACTACCGCGACGCGGTGTTCGTCCCGGCGCCCGGCCCCGACTCCGCCGCCGCCCGCGACATCGCGCGCCGGGTCGGCGAGGCGGCGCGCGGCTGAAGACCGGGCGTACCGGCCGAAGATTTCGCACAGCCCGGGCAGGTTCGCTAGAATCGACCGGTCCCGCCCACGGGCGGACATGGTGGGTGTAGCTCAGTTGGTAGAGCACCGCGTTGTGGTCGCGGTGGTCGCGGGTTCAAGTCCCGTCATCCACCCCAGCAACTTTGCCCCCGACTCACGGGTCGGGGGCAAGGTTTTCTCTGAAGGGCGCACCTGCATCGCGGGTGTCTCGGCGGCGCTGAGTGTCCAACGTGACCGGATGACGGAAAGCCAAGCCGCGCCCGCCTGGCCGGGTGTGGAGGTCCGCGTTTCATTCGCCGTGCTGTACTACGCACCGGATCGGGAGCAGGAGGCAGCGTGGTAGCGGAGTTCCGTCGCAGCGCGGCGCTGCCCCAGGTCGAGGCGCGCCGGTCGCGCCAGGAGAGGGACTGTTACCGGCCGCACGCCCACGACGACTTCTCCCTCGGCGTGATCGAGGCCGGCTCCTCGGTGGTCACCGGCTCGCCCGATGGCCCGCTCCGACTCGCCGCCGGCGACGTGATCACCATTCCCGCCGGTCGGGTGCACGCGTGCAATCCCGACACCGGCCCGTGGCGCTACCAGATGATCCACGTTGATCAGGAGTGGGCGGCCTCGCTCGCGCCGCCCACCGCCACCGGCGACCTGCTCGCCGCGATCCGGGTGGTACGCCGACCCGAAGTCACCGCGCTGGCCCGCGGACTGGCCGAGGCGATCTTCGCCGGGGCGGACCGGGAGGCGACCGAGGCGCGCGCGGCCGCGCTGTTCGCCGAACTCGCCACCGCGACTCCTGCGCATCTCGTGGCCGGCGAGCCCGACGCCGAGCTGCTCGGGCGGCTGGCGCCGGTCCTGCGCCGACTCCGCTCCGACCGGGCGAACCCGGCGCTCGGCGCGCTCGCCGACTCGATCGGCATGACCCCGTACCAGCTCATCCGCGCGGTGCGGCGCGCCACCGGCCTCACCCCGCTGGCCTGGCGGCAGAACGCGCGCATCCTGCAGGCCCGCCGGATGCTCCGCGCCGGCCGGCCCATCGCCGAGACCGCCCACGAGCTGGGTTTCGTCGACCAGAGCCACTTCCACCGGGTGTTCCGGGCGCACGTCGCCACCTCGCCCGGGGCGTACCGGGGCTGACCGCAAGAACGTACAAGACCCCTCGCCGACCGATCGCCGATGCTCTCGGGGTTGATCGTCCTCGAGGGGAGACATGGAGCAGTTCGTCGGCGTCGCCATCGCGCACTTCCTGGCCCTGCTGATCCCCGGCGTCGACTTCTTCCTGATCGCGCGCACGGCGATGACCGGCGGCTGGCGCAACGCGACCGGCGCCTGCCTCGGCATCGCCGCCGCGAACGCGATGATCATCGCGGCCGCGTTCTCCGGAGTTTCGCTGATCTCCCATCCGGTCGTGCTGGACGCCATCCAACTGGCCGGCGCGGGATTCCTGATCTTCGTCGGCGTCGCGTTCCTCAGGTCCGGGGCACGGATCGATCCCGATCAGGTGCGGGGCGCCGAGCGCACCACCTGGCTGCGGAACTTCGGCCTCGGGATCGCCTCCGGGCTGCTGAACCCGAAGAACGCGCTGTTCTACCTGAGCCTTGCGGCGGTGGTCGGCGCCGCCGCACCGCTGACGCTGGTCGGCTACGGCGCCTGGATGGTTGGCATCCTCCTGGCCTGGGACATCTTCGTGGCCGTCCTCCTCGGCTCCCGGCGGGCGCTGGCCGGGATGGACCGGGTACTGCCCTGGCTCACCCGCCTCGCCGGCGGCTTCCTGGTGTTGTTCGGCGCCACCATGATCATCACGCTCGCGGTGCGGGTGCTGGGGCCGGGCGCGGGGAGCTGAGCGGCGCCATCGACCGGCTGATCACCGGCACGAAGCCTGCCCGTCAGTCGCGCAGCCGGGCCAGGAACTGCTGGGTACGCTCCTGCTGCGGCGCGCCGAGCACGTCCTCCGGGGTGCCCTGTTCGTGGATCTCGCCGCCGTGCAGGAAGCACACCCGGTCGGCGATCTGCCGCGCGAAGGTCATCTCGTGGGTGTTCACGATCATGGTCATGCCGTCGCGGCACAGCTCGCCGAGCAGATCCAGCACGTCGCCGACGAGCTCCGGATCCAGGGCCGAGGTGACCTCGTCGAGCAGCATCAGTGCCGGGTTGTTGACCAGCGCACGGGCGATCGCGACGCGCTGCTGCTGGCCGCCGGACAGGTCGTCGGGCCGCGCATGCGCCTTGTCGGGCAGGCCGACCCGCTCCAGCATCTCCATCGCCCGCGCCCGCGCCTGCGCCGGGGCGACCTTGTGCACGCGGATCGGCGCGAGGGTGATGTTGTCGATCACCGACTGGTGCGGGAACAGGTTGTAGGCCTGGAAGACGATGCCGATCTTGGCGCGTACCCGGTCCACGGCCACGCGCGGATCGGTGATCTCGGCGCCGTCGAGGGTGATCACCCCGTCGTCGACGGTCTCCAGCAGGTTGACGCAGCGCAACAGCGTCGACTTGCCCGATCCGCTGGCCCCGATCAGAACGACGCACTCCCCCGCCGCGACGTCGAGGTCGATCGAGCGAAGGACGACGTTGGTATGGCCGTGGGTCGTGAACGACTTGCGTACGCCGCGCAGCGACAGCAGCGGGCCGGGCGCCGACGCGCCCGCGTCCTCTCTGCCGATCATGGAACCCCCGCCGTGGTGTGCAGGCCCTGCCGCTTCGCGACCCAGTCGGTCAGCCGGGCCAACGGCACCGTCAGGCAGATGAACAAGGCGCCGGCGACGACATAGGGGGTGAAGTTGAAGTCGGTGGCGGTGGCGATCTGGGCGGCGCGGATGGCGTCGATCACGCCGAGCACGGCGATCAGGCCGGAGTCCTTCTGCAACGACACGAGGTCGTTCATCAGCGGCGGCAGCACCCGGCGTACCGCCTGGGGCAACACGACGAACCGCAGCGTCTGGACGTGACTGAGCCCGAGCGAGCGCGCCGCCGCGAGCTGCGAGGGATGGATGGACTCGATGCCGGCGCGGAACACCTCGGCCACATACGACGAGTAGGTCAGCACCAGCGCCGCGCCGCCCCAGAACAGCACGCTGGTCGGCAGTCCCTGCAGGCGCAGGGCCGGTGCGCCGAAGCCCAGCAGGAAGATCACCAACAGCAGCGGCAGTCCCCGGAACAGGTCGACGTAGATCGTCGCCAGCAGGCGGAACGGGAACGCGACCGGGCCGCGCAGGGTACGCAGGATCGCCAGCAGGAGGCCGATCACGCCGATCAGGACCGCGCACACCAGCATCACCCGGATGTTCAGCCACAACCCGGCGAGCACGTCCGGGAATGCCTCGACCGCCTTGACCGGGTCGAAGAAGGTCTGCTGCACCCGCGGCCAGCCCGGCGAGCCGACCACGCCGGCCACCAGCAGCCCGACCACGACCGCGGTCGACGCCAGGGCGATCACGGTCGAGCGTCGCGCGCGGCGCCGGCGGTACGCCTCCCGCTGCAATTGCCGCTGCGATGGCGTCCACTCGTCCGCCGCCGCCAACTGATCCCCGGCGCGGTCGGTGATCATGTCAGCTCGGGCGCGCCCTGGGTGGCGAGCCACTGCTGCTCCAGCTTGTCCAGCGTGCCGTCCGCGCGCAGCGCGTCGACCGCCTGCGTGACGCAGCCGGTCAGCGTGGATCCCTTGTCCAGCACGGCCCCGAACTGCTCGCCCTCGCCGCCGGCAGCGGGCAACTGTCCGACGATCACGCCGTCGTCGAGCTGGGCGGCGGTCATGTAGAACGCGGTGGGCACGTCCACCACGATGCCGTCGACCTGCTTGTTCTTCAGCGCCTGCACGGCCAGATCGTTGGTGTCGTAGACCGCGACCTGCTGCGTCGGTCTGATCTGCTCGGTCGCCGCGGTGTAGGAGGTGGTGCCCACCTGCGCGCCGAGCTTGGCGCCGGCGAGATCGCTGATCTTGGTCTTGCCGTCGATCGGGCTGCCCTGGTAGGTGATCACGGCCTGCTGGACGTCGTAGTAGCCGGACGAGAAGTCGACCGCCTGCTTCCGCTCGTCGCTGATCGACACCTGGTTGAGATCGAAGTCGAACGCCTTCGGCCCCGGCGCGATCACCGAGTTGAACGGGACCACCTCCCACCTGACCTCGTCGTTGCCGAAGCCGAGCTGGTTCGCGATCGCGTACCCGACCGCCGACTCGTAGCCCTTGCCGTTGCTCGGGTCGTCGTCGACGAACCAGGGCGCATACGCCGGCTTGTCGGTTCCGATCGTCAACACCCCGTCGGCCTTCAGCGCCCCGGCCGAGGCCAGCGCCTCCTTGGTACAGGTGGTGGGCTCCGGTGCGCCGGCGGCCGGTCCCGACTCGTCGACGGGGGCCGCGCAACCGGCGAGCAGGATCGCCCCGGCGAGCAGGGCAAACCCGGCAGGACTGGACGTGCGAGCGATGTGGCGTTTCATGCGACCCTCCGAGAGCACGACGGGTCGGACCCCGCCTCGATGACCCCGGAATGATAGGGCGCGTGCGGATGCGTGAGCGCTGGTGCCCGCATCGCAGATGGCGCTTCGGCGTACCCCGAAGTGAACGGGCCGCAGGATGGCCGGATGCGCGCACACCGCACGATCACGCCTTCGGTTCTCTACTTCGGTACGCCGGTCGCGGTGGTCTCGTCGTCGAATGCCGACGGGTCGACCAACCTTGCGCCGATCTCGTCGTTCTGGGCGCTGGGGAATCTGCTGGTGATCGGCCTCGGCGCGACCGGCCACACCGCCGCGAACCTGCGCCAGCGCCCCCAGCTCGTGCTGAACCTGCCCGAGGAGCACCAGTGGGAGCCGATCGAGCGACTGGGTCGGCTGACCGGCGCGCACCCGGTGCCGGCGGACAAGCCGGCCGACACCCGGCACGCGGCCGACAAGTTCGCGGCCGCCGGATGGTCGCCGCTGGCCGCCACCACGGTCGCGCCGGCGCGAGTCGCCGAGTTGGCGGTGCACCTCGAGGCCCGCGTCACCGCGCTGCACGAGGAAACCGGCGGGCTGGCCGTCGCCCACGCCCGGTGCAGCGCCGTGCACGTCGACGCTCCGCTCACCGTCGCGGGCACCTCGCATGTCGATCCGCTGGCCTGGCGCCCGCTGATCTACAGCTTCCGCCACTATTTCGCGCTCGGTCGGCGCCGCGGGATCGCCGGCCGCGCCGAGACGCAACATTGACGCGCTGCCGCGCACCATGCTGACTCTCGGCGACATCGGTCCGCCGCCACACGGCGCCACGACGCGGTGGGCGCCGCGGCGAGCGTTCGCGAGCGTCAGCAAGGTGCGGAATGCGGCAACTAGCGTGGAAGGTGATGCCGGCCGGTGGCGCGGGATCGCCCCGGCGGGCTCAGTCGCGGTAGAGCGCGGTCCGGCATCCGGTCTCGCCCGGTTCGAGCTGGATCCGGTCGAAGCCGGGCCGGACGATCTCGCCGTCGGCGCGGCGTACCACCAGGACGCAGTCGCGCTCGCCGGCGACCCCGGCGGTGGCGATCAGCTCCTTGCCGCGTACCTCGGTGGTCGTCGTGACATATCCCTCGTCGAAGGCCGCGCGTATCCGGGCCTCGAGGGTGTCCGGGTCGGCATCGGCCAGCGCCGCGCCGAGCCGGTCGGCCGCGTCGTCGGGCAGTCGCTCGATCGGCTTCGGCGCGGGTGTCACGGCGGCGGCGTCAGGCGCGCAGTCGAGCGGGCGGTATTCGGTGTAGCGATTGAACTCGACCACGAGCTGATAGCAGCGCACCGCATGTCCGGGCGGTTCGGTGCCGCCGAATCCGGCGTTGTTCGTCTCGGGCAGATCGACCGTGATCCGGACGTCGATGGTCGCCGGCTGGCCGATCTGGCGTACCTCCCCGGCCCAGCCGAGGGTCTCGACGGCGATGGTCGGGCCGTTGCTGTCGGAGCGGCTCGGGGCGAACTCGGCGGCGACCTGTTCGGCGTCGCGAGGGTTCTCCCGATAGCCGAGGTCCTTGGCGATCCAGTCGATCTGCTCGTCGGCGATCCGGGCCGCTCGTTCGTCGCTCGGGCTCGCCGGCGCCGCGACACCTCCGCCGCAGCCGACGAGCGCCGCGAGCATGATCAGTACCGCCGCGGCTCCGCCCGCACGGATGATCACCGGGGCAGCATAGCCAGCCCGGGACGGCCGGGTTAGTTTGGGCAGATGAAGACGCGCACCCTCGGACCGTTCACCGTCTCGGCCATCGGGCTCGGCGCCATGCCGATGTCGATGGGCCGCAACACCCAGCCGAGCGAGGAGCAGGCGATCACCACGGTGCACGCCGCGCTGGACGCCGGCATCACGTTCGTCGACACGGCCGACATCTACGCCCCGAGCTGGGACACGATGGGCCACAACGAGGCGATCGTGGCGAATGCGCTCGGCTCCTGGTCGGGCGATGCCGGCTCGATCGTCGTCGGCACCAAGGGCGGCATCACCCGCGGCGAGGGCGAGAGTTGGGGCCGCGACGGCTCCGAGGCGTACCTGCGGGCGGCGCTGGAGAAGTCGTTGCGGATCCTCGGCCGGGACAAGATCGATCTCTACCAGTGGCATCGGCCGGACCGGAACATCCGCTACGCCGAGGGCGTCGAGGCGCTGGCGAAGTTCCGCGACGAGGGCTTGATCACCGCCATCGGCATCTCGAACGCCAATGTCGAGGAGATCGCGGTCGCCGTGGACGTGTTGGGTGAGGGCAACCTGGCGAGCGTGCAGAACCAGTTCTCGCCGCGGTACCGGTCCTCGGCGGACGAGCTGGAGTACTGCGCCGAGCGCGGGATCGCCTTCCTGCCGTGGAGCCCGCTGGGCGGGACCGGGGCGGATTCGAAGACGCTGGGCGAGAACTACCCCGCCATCGCGGAGGTCGCGCAGGCGCGCGGGGTCAGCCCGCAGCAGGTGACGCTGGCGTGGGAGCTGGCGCAGGCCCCGGTGGTGATCCCGATCCCGGGCGCGAGCCGCCCGGAGTCGATCACCGATTCGGTACGCGCCGCCGACCTCGATCTGAGCGCCGACGAGCTGACGTTGCTCAATGACAGTTGGGGCCCGCAGACGCCCTACGCCGACTGAGCGAGCAGTGGAACGGGCCCGGAGTCGCGCCCGCGATCCGGGCGCTCCGGGCGCGAACCCCCGCACCGCACCCGGCCCTGATCATTCCCGGGCCCGAACCACTGCCTGATCAATTAGGCCAAATATTTCTGGCGTCTGTCAAGGACGCCGGCTGAGAGCGTTGTCCGCGTGCAATCCCCCGCACCAACCGACTGGGAGTCCTATGCCCGCGAACTGGGGCTCGAGCTGCAACGCCGCCGCTCCGTCGCGGGGCTGAGCCAGGAGAAGCTGGCCAGCCGGGCCGGCATGACGCGTACCCACTATCAGCAGCTCGAACGCGGCGCGTGGAAGCCGGGCCAGCCGGCCAACCCGTCGCTGCGAGTGCTGGTCGGGCTGGCCCAAGCGCTCGGGGTCGAGGTCGGCGACCTGTTGCCCAGCGTCAGCCGCGTCGATCTGAGCTGGTTCGAGTAGCGGCGGCCCCAACGCGAACGGCCGGCGCCCGATGGGGTGCCGGCCGGTCTGCTGCGATCTGCGATCGGTGCGCCGCGAGGGAATCGAACCCCCAACCCGCTGATTAAGAGTCAGCTGCTCTGCCAATTGAGCTAGCGGCGCGCGGTGCAGAACTCTAGCAGCGCGGGCGCGGAGTTGAGAAATCGAGCGAGGTCTTGTCGGGCGATTCGCCTCCTGCCAGACTCACGTCACCGCGCCGGGGAGAGAACGTGATAGACGACGTGCCTGTTCGGGCAGTTGCCCAGTGTCCACTTGTTGCGCACACGCCGCGCGTCGACGACCCTGCGCAAGGTTGGCACACCTTACGCGAGCATCTGATCACCGTCGGAGACCTCGCCGGCAAGTTCGGCTCCGCCTTCGACGGCGAGTCCATCTGCAGATTCGTGGGTTTGATCCATGACGCAGGCAAGGCCACCGCTGACGTGCAGGCGGCGTTTCGGCAGTGCCTCCGCACGGGTGCCGCACGGCTCGGCACGCCGCACAAGCTCGAGGGCGCAGCCCTGGCATACCTGCTGGTCGAAGCGGGCAACCCGCTTGCGGGACGGGTTGCGTGCCTGGCCGCCTACGGGCACCACAACCAGATCCCTGCGTGGGATCCGAGCAGCGGATGGCCCCTCTCGGTGGTGTTCGACGCGATGCGGAAGGATCCGGGGAGGCTCAACGAGTTGATCGGCTTGCTCGACGGCGAGTTGGGGTTGTCGTTGCGCGACGTCGCCGCCAACGTGCGACTGCCAGCTCGGGTGAGCACCGGGCGCGCCACGGATGTCGAGCTGTTTGCACGCATGTGCCACTCGGCGTTGTGCGATGCCGACTATCTGGACACGGCTCGACACTTTGCCGGGGCTCAGGCGCCACGCGAGCACGCGCGCCGCGGGATGATCCGACTGCGAGACGCATTCGTGGCGTCCTATGCAGCTCGATTCGGTGATGCGTCGGACACGCGGATCAACGCGGTACGCGCCGAGCTGTACGAGAAGTGCCGCACCATCGGCGCGGCCTCCCCGCTGCCCCATGGGGTCTACCGCCTCCCAGCGCAGACAGGAAGTGGGAAGACAATGGCAGCGGCGGCGTTCGCGCTGGAACACGCCGTCAGCACCAGCAAGCGCCGCGTGATCGTCGCGGTTCCCTACACATCCATCACCACCCAGAATGCAGCGGCCTACCGGGATCGTTTCGACGAGCTCGGCCGTGACGTCGTGCTCGAACACCACTCGAACATCGTCGAGGCTGGGGGCCCATCCGCGGCCAGCGGCAGCGACGACAACGACGAGGATGCAGTCCGCGAGGTGGCATGGCGCAAGCTCAGTGCGGAGAACTGGGACGCCGAGTTCATCGTGACTACGACAGTCCAACTATTCGACTCACTGCTCGACAACCGGCCATCGCGGACCAGGCGCCTGCATCGAATCGCCGACTCGGTGATCGTGCTGGACGAGGTCCAGTCGATCCCACTTGAGCTGGTACCGACCGTGCTGGGGATCCTGCGGGAACTTGTCGAAGGGTATGGCGTCACGGTCCTGCTCGCCTCCGCAACACAGCCCGCCTTCTGGGCCCTAGACATGTGGAAGGACCTCGAGGTCACGGACATCGCCGACCCTGCCGACGTCCCCGAGCCGACCCAGCGGGCCCGGTTCTTGATCAACTCGCCACAGTCGTGGGACTCGGTCGCGGCAGACATCGCGAGTCATGATCGGGCCTTGGCCATCGTCAACACCACACGCGACGCGCAATCCCTGCACGCGATGATCGAAGACAGCACCGACACCCCCACCCTCCACCTGTCGACGCGCATGTGCGGACAGCATCGGCTGGACGTCCTTGCCGAGGTGGGGCGCGCAATCAGTGCTGGAGAGCATTTGATCCTGGTCTCCACCCAGATCATCGAAGCCGGCGTCGACCTCGACTTTCCGGTCGTCTTCCGTGCATTCGCACCCGCGGAGTCGTTGATCCAGAGCGCAGGGCGCTGCAATCGCGAGGGTCGCCTCGGCGCACGCGGTGGCACGGTGCATGTCGTCTCGCCCATCGACGGCGGCCTGCCGCCCGGCAGTTATGCGACCGCGACCACCAAGACTCGCTACCTGATGGAGGATTTCCCGGAGCTCGGAGGGTTCGGCGAGGAATTCGATCTGAGCAACCCCGAGTTCCTGACCGAGTACTACCTCGACCTCTACCACTCACTCCTCCCTGGCGGCGACAGTGCCCGGTCGCAGCGGATCCAGGAATCGCGCGGGAAGCACGACTTCCCACAGACCGCGCACGAGTTCTCCATGATCGACAGCGACACGATCGGCGTGGTTGTCGATGCCTACGGCGACACCGCTGAGTTGCTGCGCCTCCTCGACGCGGCCGACGAGCACCCCGAGTTGCTCCGATCGCCTACCAACCGGCGGTTGGTCAACCGGTTCACGGTGCAGGTACGCCCGCACCACACCATCGGACAAATCGTCGAACGACGGAGCGGCGTCCAGCAGTGGGTGGGCGACTACCACCCCGCCCGCGGGGTCACCTTCGACGCCGCGAGCGAAGCGAGCATCTGGTGAGCCGCGTACGCTGGGCCGCTGCGCCCGATCGGGCGGGATTCTCAACATGCTGCCTTGAAGTGACGAACTTCAGGGGCTCCGCCGGCACACACCTGCGGAGCCCCTCGCTGATCATTACCGCCCTTGACAACGCCATCTGCGGCTGCCATCGTCAATCCAGACAGGGCGACGTGCTTCACTTCAAGGAGCATGAAGTATGTTCTACGACTGGATGACTATACGGCCTCCGCGATCGTTCACACACTCCGCGCTGGCCCTCCAGGTCGACGGGGAGGCCGCGGTCTTCACGCGACCGGAGTTCTCCTCTGAGCGAGTCTCGTATCCGGTGATCACTCCGACGGCCGCGGAGGGGCTCTTCCGCAGCGTGTTCTGGAAGCCGGAGATCAAGTGGGTGATCGACAAGGTTGAGGTCCTGAACCCGGTGAAGTGGGGAACACTGCGACGCAACGAGAGCGAGACGGCGATCACCCGCGAGATGATCACTCGCGGCCATCTCGACGTGAACACGGTCACCCAGCAGCGGATGACGACGATGCTCAAGGACGTCTCCTATCGCATCCACGCCCATGTCTGGGTGCACCCCGACGCCAGGGAGCAGAACCCGGCCAAGTGGCGCGACCAGTTCCACCGCCGGATGCGACGTGGGCAAACGTTCAGCACACCGTTCTTGGGATGTCGCGAGTTCCACGCAGATGTCTACGAGCCCGACGCGACATCGCCAATCGACTGGACGGAGGACCTCGGGATCATGCTGCACTCGATCACCACCGAATCCCGCACGCGCAAGGAGACCTACTCCTGGTTTCCCGCGTCCGTGGAGTCCGGCGTGATGACGGTTCCGCGACACGGCATCCAACTCGGCGGGGCATGATGTTGCTTCAGGCGTTGACCGCGGCGGCCGGCGAACGTGCGCCGATCGGGTATGCCAAGAAGCCCATTGGCTTCCTCCTGCAGGTCAATCCCAGACACCCTGCGGCGCAGTTGACGTCACTGTACGAACAGAATCCCGCGGGAGATGGCAAGCGTCCGGTCGCGCCAAGTCGGTGGGTGCCCAACCTGACGCGGGCAAACAACCCTCCGCCCCTGTTTGCCTGCGACAACGCCGCCTTTGTGCTCGGACTGCCGAAGGTCGCGAAAGAGCCTGCCGCGCAGCCAAAGGAGGACGCGACGGCGCGGGCGAAGAACGAGGCTTTCGTCGAGCTGCTCGGTGAGTACTGCGCTGCCACGTCAGACCGCGACGCGGATCAGATCATCGCGTGGTACCGCGAAGGGAAGCCGGGATTGGACACCGCCATCGCAGCCTTGCCCGAGTCTCTGCGAAAGCGCCTCAACGTCGATCTGATCGCGGTAGCCGTCCAACGACGTCCGCCGCTGTACGCCAAACCGGAGGGGCAGGCCTTCTGGGAATCCCGGGTCATGGGCAGTGAGGACGCCGCAACGGGCGTCTGCCTCGTCTGCGGAAGGACCAGGCCGCTGGTCAGCACTCTTCCTCAGTCGATCGCCGGCGGACTGGTGCCGGCCACGAAGACCGCGAACGTCGCCCTGCTCAGCGGAAACTTTCCGGCAGCCCAGCGCGGGGCTACCGGCAAGGGGCTCCGGTCCGCGCCGATCTGCGCGGAATGCGGCCTGGCCGTCATCGATGCGTTCAATCGCCTCGCCGGATCTGATGATCATCGGTGGGGCCGCCCTGACGAGGATCGGGCAACGATCTGGTGGCTCCGCGGTGGAGATCGCGGCGATGAGGAGCTCACCCAGCAACTCGAGGAGCCGGAGCCGCAATGGGTGCAGCAATTCCTCAGCACGCTCGACAAGCCGTCAAGCCTTACCGGTAGGGACATCCGTGCGGACCGGTTCTATGCGCTGACATTCTCCGGAAACGTCGCACGCCTGGTGATACGGGGTTGGATCGATCTCCCGCTGATCGAGATGCGCGCGAACGTCGCCGCGTGGTTCCGTGACGTCGCGGTCGAGTACGGCGATCAGTCGCCGTACTCATCCCTCGGTGCCGTGGCGAGCAGCCTTGGCACCATGGTGCGTCGCGACGGACGCTGGACGGCGCCCGCCCCTGAGGGCGCTCGCGAAGCCTTGCTGCGCGTGGCCGTTGCCGGCGCCCGCGTACCCACCAACTATCTCCTCACCGCAATCGGCCGTGCCAAAGCCGAGGTGACGCATCTGACCAGTGCCGACCGCTTGACCGTGCACATCGCGCGGCGCCGAATGCACGCCCGCGTCGGACTCTTCAAGCTCATCCTCAACCGCACTTACCTCCAGGAGGACCAGTTGTCGACCGAACTCGACCCCGACCGTAAGGACAAGTCGTACCTGAGTGGACGACTGTTCGCTGTCCGCGAGGCGCTGCAACGACGCGCGGTCCGAGGCGTGACCTCCACCATCACCAATCGCTACTTCGAGCGCGCGGTCTCCAACCCCGCGACCACCGAAAAGACCTTGGCAACCCTCGCGCACCAGCACCTCGCCGCGTTGCGCCGCACAGAGTCCGGCCGTGGAGCGGCCGTCTCCATCGGGCGCCTCCTCACCGAGCTTGAGTCGACCATGGGCGATGCACCGTCGCGGCAGACCGCCGAGCAGGAGGCCGCCTGGATCTGCGGCTACTTCCAGCAACGCCAGCACGACTTCGCCAAAGCGGCCGAGTACCGAGCTGCGAAGCTCGCCGGGCAGTCTCCGCCCGACCACGATCCGAACTCAACGGCCGACGCTGCCAATCCGGAAGGAACAGACGAATGAGCACCCACACCAACCCCGCGGTCAAACACGATGCGTTGTTCGTGTTCGAAGCCACGGACTCGAATCCGAACGGCGACCCCGACAATGGCGGGCGGCCGCGTGTCGATCTGGACACCGGTCAGGGCGTCGTCTCGGATGTCAGCCTCAAGCGCAAGGTGCGCGACTCCGTGCTCTATCGCATCGAGCACGGGCTCGCCTCGGAGCGCAACGGAATCTTCATCCGTCGCGGATTGTCCCTCAACGAGCAGTTGGAAAAGGCGTACCAAGCGCTTGACCAGAAGCCGGCGGACAAGCCGAATGCTGAGCATGTCGCCAAGGGCGAGCAGTACATGCGGGAGAACTTCTACGACGTTCGGATGTTCGGTGCCGTGATGTCGACAGGCAAGGCGCAGGCGGGCAAGGTCACCGGCCCTGTGACGATCGGCATCGCGCGCTCAGTCGATCCGGTGATGCCCATGGAGATGGGGATCACCAGGACCGCCTCCACACGCGAGGAAGCCAAGGACAACGCGTCCCAGATGGGCAACAAGTCGGTCGTTCCGTACGGCTTGTACGTCACGCGGGTGCACTATCAGCCGACAAAGGGCAACGCAGTGTCCGCCGATGATCTTCAACTCCTCTGGGACTCACTGGCGACGATGTTCGAGAACACCCGGAGCGCTGCACGCCCGGACGTCGCTGCGCGCCAACTCCTGATCTTCAGCCATGACAATCCACTCGGCAACGCGCCAGCCCGCGTCTTGTTCGACACCGTCGCGATCACCAGGACGTCCGAGCGGCCGACCCCGCAGTCGTACGCCGATTACAAGATCGAGCTCCCTGCGACAGGCGAGCTGCCCTCGGGCGTGACTTTCACCAGTGTGATCTGATACCCGACTGATGACTCATGCAGATCCCGGACGATTGGCTCCGTCTCTCGCTGTTGCAGCACTACGCCTACTGCCCAACGCAGGCATCGCTCATCCTCGACGGCACCTGGCTGGACAATCACCTCACCGTCGAGGGCGACACAGCACACGAGCGGGTGGACCAACCTGGATTTGATCAGCGTCGCGGCGTGCGCGTGCATCATCGGGTGCAGTTGCACTCGGATGCGCTTCGGATCCACGGCATTGCAGATGCCATCGAAGAGGATGTGGACGGAAGGTTGATGCCAGTCGAACACAAGCGGGGACGAGGCGCCGGAGATCTGTGGCCCACAACGGTCCAGGTGGTTGCCCAAGCGCTGTGTTTGGCGGAGATGATCGGACAACCTGTTCCCGAGGCCGCGATCTTCGTGGTCCGCGAGAGACGGCGGGAGTACGTCGACGTTGCGACACATTCCGGCCGGGTGATCGAACTCGTCACTGAGGCGCGCCGGCGGCTTCGCGTTGGAGCTATCCCCGGGGTGTACGAGCGGCTGAGGTGCAAGTCGTGCAGCCTGCAGAACTCCTGCCAGCCCCGCGGGGTTCAGTGGCGATGAGCACGTACCTGTTGCGTACGCTCGTCGTACAAACGCCTGGTACCCGGCTCGTCCTCGAGGGCGACGCGGTCAAGGCGCTGATGCCGAATGGCGAAGCGCGGCGGCTGCCTCTGACCGCCATCGATGCCATCGTCGTGCTGTCGGGCATCGATGTGTCGACCCCTCTACTCACCCGATGCGCGACGGACGGGCGAGGGCTCACCTTTCTGAGCAAGTTCGGGAAGGCCCGAGCATCCGTCCTCGGCCCGCAAGACGGGCGAGGGCTCCTCCGCGAGTCGCAATACCGCCGACACTTTGACCCCGAGGCCCGATCGGCGCTGGCCGGCGTCATCGTCGCGGGGAAGATCCATCAGATGGCGTGGGGGCTTCGTCAGTGGGCACGCGACGCCCCGGCTACAGCAGCCGCTGAGCTTCGTCATCACGCTACGGGCATCGAAAGCATGGTGCCTCCCTCGGGATCCGAGCATCGGGAACAGCTGTTGGGCATCGAAGGCGCCGCGACGCACCGGTACTTCTCCGCAATGCGCGCTGTCCTGAGCGAGACGACGTTCAACACCCGTACTCGCCGTCCGCCACGAGATCCAGTAAACGCGACCCTGTCGTTCCTGTACGGCATGATCACCATTGCGACTCAAGGAGCCATCCTGGCTGCCGGTTTGGATCCATTCTGCGGGTACCTACATGGAGACCGCAGCGATCAGCCATCACTCGTCCTGGATCTCGCCGAAGAGTTTCGTCCAGGCGCAGACCGCTTCGCCGTCAGCTTGTTCAATCGTCGGCAGTTGAGACGAAAACATTTCACCGACGAGCTCGGCGGCGCCGTTGCGCTCAACGACGCGGGTCGCCAGATCGTTCTCGACGCTTGGCACCGACATCGACAAGCAGACGTCAAGATCAGGAGGGCCGCGGAGCCCCTTCCGCGCGCGGCGCTTCCGATCGTCCAAGCCAACGCACTCGCGAAGGCGTTACGCGAGAACGGCCAGTATTCGCCTCATCAGCTCGTGGTGACGTAGATGAACTACTTGGTGGCATACGACGTGAACACGACGACACCAGAAGGAGAGAAACGACTCCGCCGCGTGGCTCGAATCTGCGAAGGCTTTGGTCAGCGCGTGCAGTACTCGGTCTTCGAAGTTACGTGCTCGCCGACCCTGTTCGCACAGTTGCTCGCGAAACTCCAAGACACAGTCGATCCTGAACTGGACAGCCTGCGCATCTACCCAATCCGCTCTGACTTCAAGCGCGACGTGGTGAGGATGGGGCGATGCCGCGAGTTGCCGACCGACCGCTCGTGGACCATCTAGACTTGGTCACGCTGGGGAAGGATCGGCGATGTCGTCAGCCCCGGCGCCACCCCACACGTCGACGGACGAACCTGAAGAGAAGCTTGGCGCAATCCCTGTGGTTCCCCAGCCTCTTAGTGATGTGGCTTGTCACGGGGGGTGCTCCCGGGCCCCGCGCTCGGGAGGGATTCTCAACGGCGGCGGGATCGCCGCGGTCGGCGGGAAGTTGTTCGTGCTCCCGGGCCCCGCGCTCGGGAGGGATTCTCAACATGCGGCACTGCGACTACTGGTGGCTTGTCTACGTGCTCCCGGGCCCCGCGCTCGGGAGGGATTCTCAACATCGCTGACAACTGGATCGCACTCGTCGCGCCTCAGGTGCTCCCGGGCCCCGCGCTCGGGAGGGATTCTCAACTTAATACGGTTGATTGCGGCTGGAATAGCTTTAGACGTGCTCCCGGGCCCCGCGCTCGGGAGGGATTCTCAACACCATCCCCCAGGACCAGTGGGACCCCGTTTCCGGCGGTGCTCCCGGGCCCCGCGCTCGGGAGGGATTCTCAACGGTCCCGGCAGTCTCCCCAAGGGCCTATAGCTCAGGTGCTCCCGGGCCCCGCGCTCGGGAGGGATTCTCAACACCATCCCCCAGGACCAGTGGGACCCCGTTTCCGGCGGTGCTCCCGGGCCCCGCGCTCGGGAGGGATTCTCAACGGTGGACCAGTTCACCGCGATTTCAAGGGCCGCAAGACGTGCTCCCGGGCCCCGCGCTCGGGAGGGATTCTCAACGGAGGCATCGCCCGCGGAGAGGGTCGGCGATGCCTGTGCTCCCGGGCCCCGCGCTCGGGAGGGATTCTCAACGAGTCCCGGCAGTCTCCCCAAGGGCCTATAGCTCAGGTGCTCCCGGGCCCCGCGCTCGGGAGGGATTCTCAACATCGCTGAGGCGTAGGCGCCGCTGGTAGGGCGCGATCGTGCTCCCGGGCCCCGCGCTCGGGAGGGATTCTCAACTTGCCAGGGCAGCGGTTGTGCGCGTGCTGGCGCGGGGGTGCTCCCGGGCCCCGCGCTCGGGAGGGATTCTCAACTTCGGACGCAGTAGAATCAGCCCAACCCTCAGACCGTGCTCCCGGGCCCCGCGCTCGGGAGGGATTCTCAACATCCCCGTGCAGTCGGTCGGCACCGTGGATGCCGAGGGTGCTCCCGGGCCCCGCGCTCGGGAGGGATTCTCAACTGAACGCGCGGATTGCCGCCCCGTTGTGTCGAGTCAGGTGCTCCCGGGCCCCGCGCTCGGGAGGGATTCTCAACTCACCGAAGCGAAGCATCGAGAAAGGAAACTGAGGCGTGCTCCCGGGCCCCGCGCTCGGGAGGGATTCTCAACTCGATGCGCGTGATGGAACCGAGTCCGGGAAGGTCGCGTGCTCCCGGGCCCCGCGCTCGGGAGGGATTCTCAACACCGCATGGGTCTCCCCGTCGGTGTCGGCCACGGTCGTGCTCCCGGGCCCCGCGCTCGGGAGGGATTCTCAACCGATGTGACTAATGTCGAGGTGATCTTCGACCCGTGTGCTCCCGGGCCCCGCGCTCGGGAGGGATTCTCAACGCGAACCAGCAGAAGATCGCGGCCGCGCAGGTTGAGGTGCTCCCGGGCCCCGCGCTCGGGAGGGATTCTCAACGAGGACGGGATGCGCAAGTACGGCGACGACCTCTACAGTGCTCCCGGGCCCCGCGCTCGGGAGGGATTCTCAACACCGTGACGGCCGCCCGCACCACGGGGGCGGCGATGTGCTCCCGGGCCCCGCGCTCGGGAGGGATTCTCAACACGCCCCGCCGGCGCCTCGGCGTCGCCATCCAGTCCGACGTGCTCCCGGGCCCCGCGCTCGGGAGGGATTCTAACGGCCAGCCTTTCCGCGGCCTGACCGATGCTGATAGCGGTGCTCCCGGGCCCCGCGCTCGGGAGGGATTCTCAACGCGGCAAAGGCTCCCGGCCCCCGAGGGGCATACGTGCTCCCGGGCCCCGCGCTCGGGAGGGATTCTCAACGCGGCAAAGGCTCCCGGCCCCCGAGGGGCATACGTGCTCCCGGGCCCCGCGCTCGGGAGGGATTCTCAACATCGCGAGCACGTCTGACACATCGCGGCGGTGCTGGGTGCTCCCGGGCCCCGCGCTCGGGAGGGATTCTCAACTGGTTGCCGGAGGCGGCGCTGGACCGGCTGGACGCGCGGTGCTCCCGGGCCCCGCGCTCGGGAGGGATCTCAACAGGCACCATGGTCGAGGCTGCACTGATCGAGCGGTTCGTGCTCCCGGGCCCCGCGCTCGGGAGGATTCTCAACATCGACCAGATCATCAACGGCGAACTCGGCCAGCGCGGTGCTCCCGGGCCCCGCGCTCGGGGAGGGATTCTCAACGTGTTCTTCGCCCCCGACGTGTGGGCCGGCTTCCTCGTGCTCCCGGACCCCGCGTTCGCGAGGGATTCACCACGCCGGAAGTCCTAGCGCTCCAATCAGCAAGCAATGCCGTCGGCCAGCGCCGATCACCCGTCGAGCCTCCCGGTCAGGTAGCGCTGGATGGCCGGCGAGACGGCGGCGACCACGGTCTCGACGGGTACGCCGGCCAGCGGCCCGACGCGCAGCACGTGGCGGGCCAGGGCCACACCGATCAGCTGCGACCCGGCGAGGGCGGCCCGCAGCTCGGGATGATCGTCGCGAATCCGGCCGACCAGGCGCCCGAGAACCACCCGCTCGACAAACTCGCGGAGCAACGCCCCGGCAGCCTCGTTGGTGGCGGCCGACCGCAGCAGCGCCACGGCCGCCGGCCCGCTGGCCGGGTCCTCCCAGATCGACAGATAGAACCGCGTCACGGCCTCCCCCAGCCGTGCCTTCGGGACATCGACCGCATCGTCCAGCCCGGCCGGGTCGACCGGCAGCTCCAACGCCGCCGCGAACAGCCCGTCCTTGCCGCCGAAGTAGTGCACCAGCAGCGCCGCATCCACCCCTGCGGCGCGGGCGACGCCGCGCAGCGACGTCCGCTCGTAGCCGCGCTCGGCGAACAGCTCGCGCGCGCGCTCGATGATCAGTGCCCGGGTGCCGGGGCTGCCGGGCCGCCGCCCGCGGGCCGTGGTGCCACTCACGCGCCCAGCATAATTCCTCAACTGTTGATTTCAACACTCGTTGAGTTCTATGGTCGATCCATGACGACCCGCGACACCGAGGTGATCATCGCCGGGGCCGGCCCGACCGGGCTGATGCTGGCCAACTGGCTGCAGCGCCTCGGCGTACCCCACCTGCTGCTCGACCCCAAGACCGGCCCGACCCGCGAATCCCGCGCGCTCGCGCTGCAGGCACGCAGCCTGGAGATCTATGACCAGCTCGGCATGATCGACGCGGTACGCGATGCCGCCGCACCGGCATTCCGGGTCTCCCCCGGCTGGCGCGACCGGCCGGCGCCGAGCGCCGTGCCCCTCGCCCGCCTCGGCGCCGGCCTCACCCCCTACCCCGGCCTCGCCGAGCTGGAACAGTCGGAGAACGAGCGGCTCCTCGTCGAACACCTCGAGCGCGCCGGCGGCACCGTCGGCTGGGGCCACGAGATCACCGAGCACCGCGAGACCCCGGACGGCGTGCGCGTCCGGTTCAGCACCCCGGACGGGCCGGGTGAGGCGACCGGGCGCTGGCTGGTCGGCGCCGACGGGGCGTCCTCGCCGACCCGGGAGCGGGCCGGCATCGCGTTCACCGGCACCACCCAACCGGGCAGCTTCTGGGTCGCCGATGCCCGCGACGTGACCGGCCTGCCCGCCGACGCGGTCAGCCTGCGGTTCGCCGAGCACGGCTTCCTGATCACCTTCCCCATGCGCGGGCGCGATCACCATCGCCTGATCGGGATGGACCGCGCCGACGAGCCGTCCGAGACCACCGTCCGCCGCGATGTCGCCGAGCGATTCGGCGTCACCTGGGGCGAGTCCGCCTGGTTCGCCCACTACCGGGTCCATCACCGCGTCGCCGACGCCTTCCGCGCCGGCCGAGTCCTGCTTGCCGGCGACGCCGCGCACGTACATTCACCGGTCGGCGGACAGGGCATGAACACCGGCCTGCAGGACGCCCACAACCTCGCCTACAAACTCGCCGCGGTCGCCGCCGGCGCGGCCGGCGAGAAGGCGCTCGATCGCTACCAGGCTGAGCGCCGCCCGGTCGCCCGCCGCCTGGTCGGCGGCGTCGACCGGGTCTTCGATGCGGTCGTCGACCCCTCCCCGGCCATGGTGGCGGCGCGACGAATCCTGGTGCCGCTGTGGGCGCCGCTGCTGGGCGGCGTGCTGCCCCGGCTGCCGATCGCCCGACGACTGGTCGGCTACCTCGGGCAGTTCCGCATCCACTACTGGATGACCGACGCGGCCCGCGCCACCGGGCGACGGCATCCGGTGGTCGGGCGCCGGCTGCCATGGACGGGCCAGAACTTCGACGTGCTGCGGGACGCGAGCTGGCAGGTGCACGCCTACGGTGCGACCGCACCCACCCTTGCCGGCCTACCGGCAGTGATCAGGGCCGCCCACCGCTTCGGCGAGCGGCGCGATCTCCACCTCGACCCCGCGCTGCTCCATCTGGTACGCCCGGACGGCTTCGTCGCCGCGACGGCCGCGCCGGCCGATGCGCCGGCCGAGTTCGCCCGGGTGCTCGCCGAGCAGGGCTATCGCGGATGACTCAGTAGAGCTTCTCCGCGTACGACGGCCCGTAGTAGCGCTGCAGCTCGGACAGGTCGTCGTCGGGCCGCTCCATCGCCTTGGCGATCACCGCGCGCTCGGGGACGGCGTCCGGGCGCCAGGTCGCCGGCCGCCACAGCTTCGAGCGCAGGAACGCCTTCGAGCAGTGGTGGAAGACCTCGTCGATCTCGACCACCAGCGCCATGATCGGCCGCCTGCCGCGCACCGCCATCTCGTCCAGGAACGGGGCATCGGCGATCAGCCGGGCCCGCCCGTTGACCCGCAGCGTGTCGCCGCGACCGGCGATGACGAAGATCAGCCCGACGTGCGGGTTGCGCAGAATGTTGCGGTAGCCGTCCACCCGTCGGTTGCCGGGCCGCTCGGCCAGCGCGATCGTCCGGTCGTCCAGCACGTACACCAGGTCGCCCGCCGGGTCGCCCTTGGGCGAGGCATCGCAGTTGCCCTCGGCATCGGCGGTGGCGACCACACAGAACGCGCTGGCGGCGAGCCAGTCGCGGTCGAGCGCCGTCAGCGCCGGGCGTACCTTCTCCCGCACGCGCGCAACCGGCTCGCCGACCAGCGCGGTCAACGCGGCGTCGTCGGTGATCTCCGTCCACTCCCCCGGCACGCTCATCCCGAGTGAGCGTACCGGGCTACTTCACGCCGCCCGAGGTGAGCCCGGCGACGATCCGGCGCTGGAAGATCAGCACGCCGATCAGCAGCGGCACCGTCACGATGACACCGGCCGCCATGATCGTGCCGTACGGGGTGTCGAATCCGCTGACGCCGGTGAACTTCGAGATCGCCACCGCGGCGGTCTGCATGTCCGCGCTGCGTCCGAAGGTCAGCGCGATCATGAACTCGTTCCAGACCGCGATGAAGGTGATGATCGCCGTGGTGAAGATGCCCGGGGCGGCCAGCGGCAGGATCAGCAGCCGGAATGCCTGGGCAGGCGTGGCGCCGTCGACCATCCCCGCCTGTTCCAGCTCGCGCGGCATCTGCCGGAAGAAGGCCGTCAGGTTCCACACGCACAGCGGCAGCGCGAAAGACAGGCTGGGCAGGATCAGCGCCTGGTAGGTGTCGATCCAATAGATCGGCAGCCACGGGTAGGAGCCGGAGAACATCTTCAGCAGCGGGATCAGCAAGGTGATGCCGGGGAACATGGCGCAGGCGATGATCACGCCGAGCACCACGCCCTTCAGCGGGAAGCGCAGTCGCGCCAGCGCATAGGAGCCGAGGATGCCGAAGATCAGCGTCAGCAGCGTGGTGGCCAGGCTCACGATCAGCGAGTTCAGCAGAGCCTGACCGAACCGGTTGTTGCCGGCGAAGACGCCGGCAAAGTTCGCCAGGGACGGCGGATTGGGCAAGAAGTCCGTGCTCCGGCCCATCGTCGGCAGCCGCAGCGACGACACCACCATCCAGTAGAACGGCGCCACACAATAGATCAGGATCGCCGCCATGCCGAGGATGCCGAGGATCTGGAAGGCGCGGCTGCGCGCCGACTTCTTCGGCTTCTTGAGTTCCGCGAACTCCTCGGCGCTGGTCCGCCGCTGCTGCTCCGACCCGGTGTCGACGGTGGTGCTCATGGCATGTCTCCCGACGTGATCGTTGCCCCGGTCGACCGGGTGCTCCCATTGCGGGCGCCCGTGCGCTTCTGCTGCCGGTGCCGCTTCTTCTGCTCCTTGATGGCATTCAGTTCCTCGTCACCGACGACATCGGCGCCGAGCACCCGGACGAACACGAAGGCGATCAGCATGATGTAGAGGAACAACACGATCGAGTACGCCGCCGCCGGCCCGTATCTGGTGGCATTGCTCTCGATGTAGGCGAACATGGACATCGTCTCGACCGAGTACTTGCCGGAGCCGATCATGCCCCAGGGCAGATCGAACATCCGCAGCGTGTCGAGGGCGCGGAACAGCACGGCGACCACCAGTGCCGGCTTGACCATCGGCAAGGTGATCCGCACGAAGGTCTGCCAGGGGCTGGCGCCGTCCACCTTGGCCGCCTCGTAGACCTCGGCGGGGATGGTCTGCAGGCCCGCCAGGGTGAGCAGCCCGATGAACGGTGCCGTCTTCCAGACATCGGCGATGATCACCGCCAGGAAGGACTGCGGGCCGTCGGCGAGCCAGAGGATCTGCTGACCGAGGATCTTGTTGGCGACGCCGTCGGAGTCGAAGATCAGCTTCCACATCAGCGCCGAGACGATGGTCGGGATCGCCCACGGCACCAAGATGCCGGCGCGGATCAGACCGGTGCCGCGGATCGCCCGCGCCATGATCAGCGCCATCGCCACGCCGAGCACGGTCTCGATCAGCACACAGATCACCGTGAACAGCGTCGTGTTGATCAGCGCATTCGTGAACCGGTCGTGGGTGCCCCACTGGGTGGTGACCAGTTGCGCGGTGTTGGAGAACACGTCGGTGTAGTTGCCCAGGCCGACGAACTGGTCACCCCCGACCACCTTGCCGGTCCGGGGATCGACCGCGTCCAACTGGCGGAACACCGACTCCCGCATCGACAACAGGATGGGGATGCCGACGATGAACAAGATGACCAGCATCGTCGGTGACAGCAACAGCCCGGCCAGCCGGCCCTGGCCGTCGGACAGCGCATTGCGCCGCGTCTTGTGCGGCGGCCGCTTGGCCGCCGCGGATCGATCGACCGCGGCGCGGGCCGCGGGCTCCTCGTCCGCAACGGAACTGGCTGATCCGCTCGCGGCTCGGGACGGGACTTGCTCATCGGCCATGGCCGTGCCTCCTTGCCAGGCGGGGAGGCCCGATCAGGCCTCCCCGCACGGAATCACCTCTGGATCAACTGCTCCAGCCGCGGCTGCAGTTGATTCATCGCATCGGCGGCCGTGGAGTCGCCCTGCATGACCGGATAGGTCGCATCCTGGATCGCCAGCGTGACATCGCCGTACTGGACGACCTTCGGCCGGGGCTTGGCGCTCTCGATCGAGGCCTTCAGCGTCGGCATGTACGGGTACTTCTTGTTCAGCTCGGGATCGTCGTAGAGCGCGGTCAGCGTCGGCGCCAGCGAGGTTGCCAGCGTGTTCGCCTTCTGCGTCTCCGCGCTCGTCATGTACTTGATGAAGTCGAGCGCGGTGCCCTTGTTCTCGGCGAACGACGAGATCGCGAAGTTGTGCCCGCCCAACGAGGACACGCCCGGGCCGTCCTTGCCGGGCAGCGGCGCGACCTCGAACTTCCCGTTCACCTTCGACGAGCCGTCGGACTTGCTCATCAGTGCGAAGGCGTACGGCCAGTTGCGGTGGAAGATCAACTTGCCGTCCTGGAAGGCCTGCCGGCCCTGCTCCTCCTGCCAGGTGATCGCCTCCTTCGGGATGGTCCCGTCGGCGAACGACTCGCCCAGGAAGTTCAGGCCCTCGACCGACTGCGGGCTGTTCGCGGTGGGTACGCCCTGGGCGTCCACCAGCGCGCCGCCGGCGGAGTCGACCGCCTCGGCGACATTCACCGTCAGACCCTCGTACTTCTGGTACTGGCCGGCGAAGCAACCCATGTCCTTGGCATCCGATACCTTCGACTTGACCGCTGCGCAGGCATCCTTCATCTCCTGCCAGGTGGTCGGCGGCTGGGCCACGCCGGCCTCCTTCAGCAGATCCGAGCGGTAGTACAACAACCCGCCGTCACCGGTGCCGGGAATGCCGTAGAGCTGATCGAAATAGGTCGCGCCGTCGACCGTGGGCTGCAGGAAGCTCGCCATGTCGAACTGGTCGGCCGGCAGCGGATCCACATAGCTGTTCGCCGCGAACTCCGCCGTCCACACCACGTCCAGGCTGAGCACCGTGTACTCGGGGCTGCGCGTCTGGGCGTTCTGGATCATCTGGGCCCGCTGCTGGTCGGCGTTGTCGGGCAACTCGACCAACTCGACCTTCTCGTCGGGGTTGTCCTTGTTCCACGCGTCGATCTGGTTCTGCAGGTTGCCCGAGGTGTCCTTGCCCTGGACGTACTTGATCGGGCCCCGCTGGGTGAAGTCGGGCCCGGCGGCGGTCTCGGTGTCCCCACCCGGCTGATCGCCCGGCGGCGGCGTGCCGCCACAGGCGGCCGCCGTCAGTGCCAGCGCCGACACGATCGCCACACCTGCCGCCGCGCGCACCGCGCGGCCGGCGGGTCGGCGTACTGCTGTTCGGTTCGTCCCCATCGTCGATCCTTATGTCGTGTACGTCCGGCTGGTCTGGACCGTGCCGGATGTTCAGTTTGTGCAGTGGCCAGAACTTAACGCCGTCGGGCCTCGAAGGGCACTCCGCGTCGCGTGCTGTGCCCCAAATCGTTACCCAGCATCGCGACCGGCGACAGAGCGTTGCGCAACGGCCGCCCGGCTCGCCCGAGGACACGTCCTTCCAGCCCGGGTTGCCACTCGTTCAGCGCAGCCGCGGCATTGCCCGGCATCGCCGGTCGCACCAGCGTGTTCGACTTCTGCGTCCGCTCCCGCGGGACGGGGTCAGTTGCGGCGGGCCGCTTTCACGATGCCGCGCAGCACGAGGGCGAACACCACCGTGCCGACGACCGCGCCGCCGATCAGGGCGACGCGATCCCAGCGCAACCCGTAGTTGTCCACGAATTCCTGTTTGGCCTTGTTGAACTCGGTCGTGGCGAAGGTCTTGGCCTCGCTGAAGGCCCGCTCCTTCACGCGTCCCGGCTGTACCTGATCGACCAGATCCTCGACGTCGGCACTCAGTCGCGCCTCGGTGGCCGCGATGTCGGACTCGATCTCGGACACGCTGCGCGGGTCCGGGGCCTTGCGCTGCTTCGGGTCGGACACGAATCCCTCCTGGCTGGGCTCGCTCGGGCCCGGGTCGGGCCCGAGCGAGTCGTACTCTAGCCGGTGAGCTCGCTCAGCCGGGTCTGCAGTTGGTCTGCCGCCGCGTCCGGTTGTGACGTGCCCTGCTCGACCGGGTAGACGGCGTCCTGGATGGCGAGCGTGACGTCGCCGTAGCGCACCACCTGGGGCCGCTGCTTGGCCGACTTCAGCGACTCCAGCAGGACCGGGTAGTAGCCATAGGTCTTGTTCAGTTCGGCGTCGTCGTACAGGCTGGTCAGGATCGGAGCCTGGCTGGTCTGCAGGGCCATCTCCTTCTGCTGCTCCGGCTGCGTCATGTACTTGACGAACTCGAGGGCGGTGCCCTTGTTCTTGGCGAAGGCCGAGATGGCGAGGTTGCGGCCGCCCAGCGTCGAGGTGCCGGGACCGTTCAGGCCCGGCAGCGGAGCGATGTCGAACTTGCCGTTCACCTTCGACGAGCCGTCACCCTTGTTGGCCAGCGCATAGGCGTAGGGCCAGTTGCGCATGAAGATCAACTTGCCGTCCTGGAAGGCCGTGCGGCTCTCCTCCTCCTTCCAGGTCAGCGCCTCCTTCGGGATGGTGCCGTCGGCGAACCAGTCCGCCAGCCACTGGAACGCCTGCTTGGCCTCGGGCGTGTTCACCGCGGGCTTGCCCTGCTCGTCGGTCATCGAACCACCGGAGCTGTTCACCGCCTCGGAGATGTTCACGGTCAGCCCCTCGTACTTCTGGTGCTGGCCGGAGTAGCAGTCGATGTCCTTGGCCTCGGCGACCTTGGACTTGACCGTCTCGCAGGCCTGCTTCATCTCCGCGTACGTCGTCGGCACCTTGGTCACGCCGGCCGCGTCCAGCAGGTCCTTGCGGTAGTACAGCAGCGCGCCATTGGCAGTCAGCGGTACGGCGTACAACTGGTCGAAGTAGGTCGAGGTCTGCACGCCACCCTGGACGAAATCGGTCAGGTCGAGTTGATCACTCGGCAGCGGATCCACCCAACTGTTCGCCGCGAACTCGGCGGTCCAGACCACGTCCAGGCCGAGCACCGTGTAGTCCGGGTTGCGCGTCTGCGCGTTCTGCACGAACTGCGCCCGCTGGGAATCGGCGTCCTCCGGCAACTCGACCAGGGTGACCTCCTGATCGGGATTCGCCTCGTTCCACTTGTCGATCTGCTTCTGCAGGAAGCCGCTGGTGTCCTTGCCCTGCACGTAGGTGATGGGACCGCGTTCGTTGTAGGCGGCCTGGTCGGCCGTCGGGCCCGGGGCGGTGCCGCCGCCCGGATCGGCCGGGGCACCACAGGCGGCGGCCAGCAGGGCCAGACCACCGATGGCGCCGGCGAGCATCACCCGCGCTCGCGGGCGGGAGCGAAGGACAGTGGACATCGTCGTCACCTCTCTTGCGGGTCAGATGCCGCTATCCGTCGAGCCGCGGCAATGGCCGATTGTAGGACTGTCGACAACGAGTGGGAAATGTCTTGCGGTGGATGGTTACCGAACAGACACAAAGCACTTCGATCGGCGCTGTCGGGCTCCCCCGCTACCCTGCCGTCATGTCCACCAGACTCGAGGCCGGTTCGCCCGCGCCGCCCTTCACCCTGCCCGCCGCATCCGGCTCCGAGATCTCGCTCGCCGATCAGCGCGGCCGGCGCGTGGTCGTCTACTTCTACCCCGCCGCGATGACCCCCGGCTGCACGACCCAGGCGATCGACTTCACCGCGGCCGGGCCGCGCTTCGACGAGGCCGGCGTCGTGGTGCTCGGGATCTCCCCGGACCCGTTGGACAAGCTGCGGCAGTTCCGCGACGCCGAGCAGATCAGCTTCGAGCTGTTGTCCGATCCCGACCGGACGGTGCTGGAGGCCTACGGCGCCTACGGCACGAAGAAGCTCTACGGCAAGGAGATCGAGGGCGTGATCCGCTCGACCTTCGTGATCGACGTCGACGACGACGGCGCCGGGACGATCGACCTCGCCCAGTACAACGTGAAGGCGACCGGTCACGTCGACCGGCTGCGGACCCAGCTCGACATCTGAGGCCGCGCCGACCGCGTAGCCTGTCTGCTGCGCGGCCGTAGCCCAATTGGCAGAGGCACAGGTTTTAGGTACCTGCCAGTGTGAGTTCGAGTCTCACCGGCCGCACCACAACGGCCCGCGCGGATCCGCTCAGCCGGCGCGGTCCAACCGCTCCCAGGTGACGAAGGAGTAGCCGTCGCGATTCTCGCGCGCGGACTCGTACCAGGTGTCGGTGTCGATCACCGGGAAGGTCACATCGCCCTCGGCCTCGGCGTCGACCAGCGTCACCTCGAGCCGGGTCAGCCGGTCGGCGAAGAGCCGGTAGATCTCGCCACCACCAGCGACGAAGATCGGCCCGCCGGCCGATCGGGCGGCCGCCAGCGCGGCGTCGGCGTCATGGGCGACGGTGACCTGGCCATGGCGCCACTCCGGGTCGCGGGTGAGCACGACGGTGGTCCGCCCCGGTAGCACCCGCCCGATCGCCTCGAAGGTACGCCGGCCCATGATCAACACGCCGCCGGTGGTCAGTCGCTTGAATCGTTGTTGATCTTCGGCGATGTGCCAGGGCTGGTCCGCGCCGTCGCCGATCACGCCCCCGTGACCCATGATCACGATCGCGGTCAGCTCGCTCACACGGCCACCGGCGCCTTGATCGGCGGATGCGGGTCGTAGTTCTCGACCGCGATGTGCTCGAAGGAGAAGGCGTCGATGTCGCGTACCGCCGGATCCAGGCGCAATGTCGGCAGCGGGCGCGGCTCGCGCGCGAGCTGCGTGCGTACCTGATCAAGATGGTTGAGGTAGAGGTGGGTGTCGCCGGTGGTGTGCACGAAATCGCCCACCCCGAGCCCGCAGACCTGCGCGACCATGTGAGTCAGCAGGGCGTAGCTGGCGATGTTGAACGGTACGCCGAGGAAGACGTCGGCCGATCGCTGGTAGAGCTGGCAGGACAGCTTGCCATCGGCGACATAGAACTGGAACATCGTGTGGCACGGCGGCAGCGCCATCTCGTCCAGCTCGGCGACATTCCACGCGTTGACCAGGTGCCGACGCGAATCGGGATTGGACCGGATGTTGTCGATCACCGTGCGGATCTGGTCGACGTGGCGGCCGTCGGGGGTGGGCCAGGAGCGCCACTGGTAGCCGTAGACCGGGCCGAGCTCGCCCGCCTCGTCGGCCCACTCGTCCCAGATCGTCACGCCGTGCTCGCGCAACCAGGCGACATTGGTGTCGCCGCGCAGGAACCACAACAGCTCGCCGACCACCGAGCGCAGGTGGACCTTCTTGGTGGTGACCAGCGGGAAACCGGCATTCAGGTCGAAGCGCATCTGGTGGCCGAACAGGCTCAGGGTGCCGGTGCCGGTGCGGTCGTCCTTGCGTACCCCCTGGTTCAGCACCTTGTCCAACAGCTCCAGGTATTGCTGCATCAGTTCTCCCGCGGGTCCGTCTTCCCGAGCTCCTCGACCACCAGCGGCGCCATCAGCGCCAGCGCCCGGGCCCGGTGGCTGATCGCGTCCTTCTCCTCCGGCGCCATCTCGGCCAGGGTCATCCTATGTCCGGCCGCGCGGAAGATCGGGTCGTAGCCGAACCCGTGTCGCCCGGCAGGGGCGAGGGTGAGCGTGCCGGGCAGCTCGCCGATCGCGACATCCTCGCGCAGCTCACCGGCGGGGCTGGGCCGGACGTAGGCCAGCGCGCAGACGAAGTGGGCGCCGCGGTCCGGCTCGGGCACATCGTCGAGCTGGCGCAACAGCAGCGCCAGGTTGTCGGCATCGGTGGCCTCCGGACCCGACCAGCGGGCGCTGCGGACGCCGGGCATGCCGTTCAGCACGTCCACCGCCAGCCCGGAATCGTCGGCGAGCGACGGCAGCCCGGTCGAGCGTGCCGCCGCGCGGGCCTTGATCAGCGCATTGTGCTCGAAGGTGCCGCCGGTCTCCGCGGGCGGCTGCTCGGCAGAGACATCCCCGAGCCCGACCACCTCGATGCCGCGGCCGGCGAACAGCCGCGACAGCTCGGCCAGCTTCTTGGCGTTGTGGCTGGCCAACAGCAGCCTGGTCACCGCGCGGCCGGTTCGGTGTCCAGGGCGGCGCGCTGCAGGGTGGTCAGCTCGGCGCAGCCGGCGACGCCGAGGTCGAGCAGCGTGTTCAGCAGGTCACGGTCGAAGGGCTCGGCCTCCGCGGTGCCCTGGACCTCGACGAAACGCCCGGAGCCCGTCATCACGACGTTCAGGTCGACGTCGGCGCCCGAGTCCTCGGTGTAGGCGAGGTCGAGCATCGGCGTACCACCGACGACGCCGACGGAGATCGCAGCGACCGAGTCGGTCAGCGGCTCACCGGCCAGGGCATTGCGGCCGCGAAGCCACTCCACGGCATCGGCGAGGGCGACATAGGCGCCGGTGATCGCGGCGGTACGCGTACCCCCGTCGGCCTGCAGCACGTCGCAGTCGAGCACGATGGTGTTCTCACCCAGCGCGGCATAGTCGACGACCGCTCGCAGGCTGCGCCCGATCAGGCGGCTGATCTCGTGCGTGCGCCCGCCGATCTTGCCCTTCACCGACTCGCGGGAGGAGCGGTCGTGGGTGGCCCGGGGCAGCATCGCGTACTCCGCGGTCACCCAGCCCAGGCCGCTTCCCTTGCGCCAGCGGGGTACGCCCTCGGTGACGCTGGCGGCGACCAGCACCCGCGTCGCGCCGAACTCGACCAACACCGAACCCTCGGCATGGTCGAGCCAGTTGCGGGTGATCCGCACCTCGCGAAGTTGATCAAGGGCACGACCGTCGACACGAGGCTGGGAACTCATGGGCCAGACCCTACCGGGCATGGACAGACCCGCAGGCTGCCTCGCGAAGGAGGCGTGCCGGATGGACTCTTCCGGCGCCTGCGGGTCCGGGTAGCTCGCTGGGATTCGCTGCTACCAACAGCTGCGCCGGTCACCCGGCGCGGTCCTGGCGATGCCGCTGGTCAGCGGCGAGCCACCTCACGTGTCCACAAGTCATTCATTACTCGGACCACCTCCTCTCTCGCGTGCTGTCCACCGTATGTCGCGCGAGCGGGACGTTCAACGAGATTTCGCAGGTGGCCCCGATCAGGAGAACTGCTCGACGTCGGTGACGAATCCACCCATCAGGCGTCGGCCGACGCCCGCGAACTGCTCGGGGTTGCCCGTGGTCAGGAAGCGATGGTTGCGCGCGCGGGGCCGATCGTGGACCAGCGCGCGGCGGGTCAGGGTCGCATAGGTCTCCTTCGCGCCCTCCTCGGCGCTGGAGATCAGCGTGACGTTCTCGCCGAGGACATAGGAGATCACGCCGGTCAGCAGCGGGAAGTGCGTCGAGCCGAGGATCAGCGTGTCGATCTGCGCGGCCCGCAGCGGCGCCAGGTAGTCCTCGGCGCAGGCCAGCAGCTCCGGGCCGCCGGTGATCCCGGCCTCGACGAACTCGACGAACTTGGGGCAGGCGCGGTTGATCACCTCGACCTGCGGCACGGCAGCGAAGGTGTCGGCATAGGCGCCCGAGGTGGCCGTGGCCTCGGTGCTGATCACCCCGACCAGCCCGGACCGGGTGGCGGCGGCGGCCCGGCGTACCGCCGGAACGATCACCTCGACCACCGGCACCGCATAGCGCTCGCGGGCGTCGCGGAGCATGGCCGCGGAGGCGGTGTTGCAGGCGATCACCAACGCCTTGACGCCCAACGACACCAGGTGATCCAGGCACTCGAGGGCGTTCTCGCGTACCTGCCCGATGGTCTGTACGCCGTAGGGGGCGCGGGCGGTGTCGCCCAGATAGATGATGTCCTCGTTGGGCAACTGGTCGACCACAGCGCGCGCCACGGTCAGCCCGCCGAAACCGGAGTCGAAGATCCCGATCGGCGCCTCGGTGTCGACCACTGCCCGTTCCTCGCTGCCGCTCACAGGCTCCCCACCAACGTCTCCTGGGCGAAGCCCAGCCATTCGAAGACCGAATACAGGTACGCCCGGGCGTCGTCCTCGGGCAGCGCCGCCAGCTCCTCCACGCCCTCGGCGTCGCTCACCCCCAGCCGTGCGGCGAGGCTCAGCCGCAGCGCGGTCAGCACCTTCAGCCAGGAATCGACATCGGCCTCCGCGACCGCGACCGGCCGCGACCCGGACCCGCTGGCCGCCAGGTCGTCCAGCACCTGCCGGGCGTGGGCCACGAGTTGGTCGCGCAGATCGGCCTGGGTGTAGCGCCGATAGTCCGACGCGGCCTGCGGGTCGTGCGGATACGGATTCGGGAACAGCCGCTGGATGACGGGATCACCGGACTGCTCCGGCTCGTCGGGCTCGGCCGACAGCTCGGCGGACAACCGCTCCAGCGGATCGGCCGATTCGGCGGCCGGCTCGCCCAGCGCGTCGGTGGTCAGCTCGACCAACTGGCCGATCAGCGAGGCGAGCATCGCCACCTCCGCCTCCGACATCCGCGCGGTGAGCACCGAGCCCTTGCGGGTGAACCTTCTCATCGTCTCCTTCTCGCCGTCCGTGCCGTCGCCCGGACCGTCCGGGCATGCCCGGTCAGTCGGCCTTGTCCAGCGTCGCCCACAGCCCGAAGCCGTGCATGGCATTGCAGTCGCGCTCCATCTCCTCCCGGCCCCCGGAGGAGACCACTGCCTTGCCTTCGGAGTGCACCTGCATCATCAGTTGCTGCGCCTTCTCCCGGGAGTAGTGGAAGTAGGTGACGAAGACGTGCGTGACATACGACATCAGGTTGACCGGATCGTCCCAGACGATCGTCACCCACGGGGCCGCGTCGAGTCCGCCCTCGGCGGGACGCTCGGCGATGGCGGCGCCACCGGCCGGGGTCACCTCCGGCGAGGAACACGAGATGGTGGCGGGCATGGGGTTCATTGTGGCAAAGCCGGGCCGCCACCTGAAATGCCGACGGGCCGCGTTACCCTGCGACCGTGACCGAGCCACGCGCCGCTGCGGCGCCGGATCCCGCGCCCCGGGCCAGTTGGGGGCCGAGCGACGTTCCCACCACCGCCCTGCTGACCGACCAGTACGAGTTGACCATGCTGCGCGCCGCGCTGCAGGCCGGCACCGCGCAGCGGCACAGCGTCTTCGAGCTGTTCGGGCGCACCCTGCCGGAGGGCCGCCGCTACGGCGTGGTCGCCGGCGTGGGTCGAGCGCTGCGGGCGCTGCGGCACTTCCGGTTCGATGACGAGTCGCTGGCGTTCCTGCGCGACCGCGAGGTCGTCGACGATGTGACCGCCGACTGGCTGGCCGACTACCGCTTTTCCGGCAACATCTGGGGCTATCCCGAGGGCGAGATCTACTTCCCGGGATCGCCGCTGCTGGTGGTCGAGGGCAGCTTCGCCGAGGCGGTGCTGCTGGAGACGGTGTTCTTGTCGATCTACAACCACGACTCGGCGATCGCATCGGCGGCGTCGCGGATGACGGCGATGGCGAACGGCCGGCCGTGCATCGAGATGGGTTCGCGGCGTACCCAGGAGCTGGCCGCGGTCGCGGCGGCCCGCGCCGCCTACATCGCGGGTTTCGAGACCACCTCCAATCTGGAGGCCGGGCGCCGCTACGGCGTACCCACGGCCGGCACGGCGGCGCACTCGTTCACCCTGCTGTTCGACTCCGAACGCGAGGCGTTCCGCGCCCAGCTCGACGCACTCGGCACCGGCACGACCCTGCTGGTCGACACCTACGACGTCGCCGAGGCGGTACGCACCGGCATCGAGCTCGCGGGCGGCGAGCTCGGCGCCATCCGGCTGGACTCGGGCGACCTGGCCGAGGCGGCCCGCCGGGTACGCCGACAGCTCGACGAACTCGGCGCCACCAAGACCAAGATCATCGTCACTTCCGATCTCGACGAGTGGAACATCGCCGCCCTGTCCGGGGCGCCGGTCGACGGCTACGGAGTCGGCACGGCCCTGGTCACCGGATCGGGCCACCCGACGTCGGGATTCGTCTACAAGCTGGTCGCGCGCGCCGTCGACGCCGACCCCGCCTCTCCCCTCGTCCCGGTGGCCAAGAAGTCCACCAACAAGACCTCGATCGGGGGGCGCAAGTACGCCCTGCGCCGCCTGGACGAGCGCGGCGTGGCCGAGGCGGAGGTCATCGGCATCGGCGAGCCCGCGCGTGGTGATCACAACGACCGCCCGCTGCTGGTGCCGCTGGTTCGCGAGGGCGAGATCGTCGGCGACGAACCCCTGACCGCGGCGCGGGAGCGGCATGTCCGCGCGCGGGCCGAGCTGCCGTTGGATGCGCGCAAGATGTCGCGCGGCGGCCCGGTGATCGAGACCATCTACGTCGAACCCGACGGTGATCAACTTCTGAGCCCCTATCGGAGCCGACGATGACCCATGCCGACATCAACGCCGCCGCGCCGACCACTTCCGGTCGGGCCCTGATCGTCGTCGACGTGCAGCGCGACTTCTGCGAGGGCGGCGCGCTCGGGGTGTCCGGCGGCCACGCGGTCGCCGAGTCCGTCTCCCGGCTGCTGGCGGACCAGCACGGCTACGCCACCGTCGTCGCCACCCGTGATCATCACATCGACCCCGGTGATCATTTCTCCACCGAACCCGACTTCGTCGACTCCTGGCCGCCGCACTGTGTGGCGGGTACGCCCGGGGTGGAGTTCGATGATCAACTCACCTTTCGCGACTTCGCCGCGATCTTCGACAAGGGCGAGTACAGCGCCGCCTACTCCGGCTTCGAGGGCACCGAACCCGGCGGGGCGAGGCTGGCCGACTGGCTGCGGGCGCAGGGGATCGGCGAGGTCGAGATCTGCGGCATCGCGACCGACCACTGCGTCCGCGCGACGGCGCTGGATGCCGCCCGCGAGGGGTTCGCGACGACCGTGCTGCTGGATCTGACCGCCGCGGTCGCCGCCGATCGGGTCCAGCAGGTCAGTGACGAGCTGGCCGGTGCCGGCGTCTCGCTACGGGGAGTCGTCGCGGGCTGACGCGGCGCCGGCTGACGCGTCGCGGGCCGACGCGGCGCGCATCACCTCGGCCAGAGCGTTGGCCCTCGGCGAGGCGATCAGCTCCTCCAGCAGCACCGTGCGCCCGTCGGCGTCGGCGAGCGGCAGCCGCCAGTTCGGGTACTCGTCGCTGGTGCCCGGTTGGTTCTGTGCCCGACGATCGCCGGCCAGGTCCGAGACGGACACCCCCAGCAAACGTGCGGGGGTGAGCCCGAGGAAGGCGTGCAGGCCCTCGATCATCGCGTCCGGGCCGGCGCCCGGCGCCAGCAGGCCGTGCCGCGCCAGCATCTCCCGCCAGCGCGCGATGTCGGCGGCCAGGGCAGCCTCCTCGTCGGCGACCGGAATGGTCAGCAGGCCGAGCCGGTCGCGCAGCGCGATGTGTACGCCGTCGAGATAGCCGGCCGTCGGCGGCAGGTCGTGGGTGGTGACCGAGGCCAGGCAGTCACGCCGCCACTGCCCCGGTTCGAGCGGTACGCCGGCGTCCCAGTCCTGCTCGAACCACAGGATCGAGGTGCCGAGCACACCCCGGCCGGCGAGCTCCGTCCGCACCTCGGGCTCGACGGTGCCGAGATCCTCGCCGACGATCACCGCGCCGGCCCGCTGCGCCTCGAGCGCGAGGATGCCGAGCATCGCCTCATGGTCGTAGTGCACATAGGTGCCCTCGGTGGGCGCCGCGTCGCCGGGCACCCACCAGAGCCGGAACAGGCCCATCACGTGATCGATCCGCAGACCACCCGCATGCCGCAGGATCCCGGCGACCATGTCCCGGAACGGCGCATAGGCGACCTGGGCCAGCCGGTCCGGGCGCCAGGGGTGCTGGCCCCAGTCCTGCCCGAGCTGGTTGAACGCATCCGGCGGCGCGCCCACCCGGCAGCTCCGGGCGAACACGTCACCGAGGCCCCAGGCGTCGGCCCCGTCCGGGCTGACGCCGACCGCCAGGTCGTGCATCACCCCGAGCGCCATCCCGGCCGCGCGGGCTCCGGCCTGAACCTCGCCGAGCTGCGCGTCGGCCGCGTACTGCACCCAGCACCAGAAGTCGATCTCGTCGCGATGCGCGTCGGCGTACCCCGCGACGTCCGGCAGCTCGGGACTGCGCAGGCCGGCCGGCCAGTCCTGCCAGCGGGGGCCGTGCTCGCGGGCCAGCGCGCACCAGGTCGCGAAATCGGTCAGCGGGCGTCCCCACGCGGTGCGGTACGCCGTGAGCGCCTCGCCCGCCCGGTCGACGTGTCCGAACAGGATGCGCAGGGCGGCCAGCTTCGCGTTCCAGACGGCATCGCGATCGATCAGTTCGCCCAGCGAGGCACGGGCGGCGTCGGCGAGTCGGTCCACCTCGGCACGCTCGGCGGCGGACAGGGCGGCGTACTCGGGCAGCCGATCGATCGCCAGGTACAGCGGATCGGTGAACCGCCGGCTGGCCGGCAGATACGGCGAGGGCTCCAGCGGCGGCACCACCCCGCCGGCCTGAAGGGGGTTGACCAGCACGAATCCCGCGCCGTGTTCGCGGCCCGACCAGCGGGCCAGGTCGGCGAGATCGGCCAGGTCGCCGATCCCCCACGAGCGCGCCGATGTCATCGAGTAGACCTGCGTCGCGGTGCCCCACTGGCGGGTCGCGGCGAGCGCGGGCGGCACCGGGATGCGCTCGGGGACGACGATCAGCGTCCGCGCGATCCGGCGTGCGGGTGAGGCCAGGTCGAGCCGGTGATAGCCGAGCGGCAGGTCCCCCGGCAGCGCCAGCTCGCCGGACCGGGCGGGACCGAGCGAGCGGCGAGCGCCGTCCTCGGTGACCAGCTCCGCGAGCGTTCCGGTGGGCGCGGGCACCGTGCCGGGTCGGCCCTCGCGGGCGATGATCACCGGCGGCAGCGCGGCCGCGGCGGCGCGCGCGGCCGCCAGGGCGGCGTCGATCCGCTCCGGGGTGGAGGCGTCGACGCCGAGGTCGGTGAGCACCGCGCGCAGGGTCGCGTCGGAGGCGGTACGCCGGACCTGCCGCCAGTCCTGGTACTCGGTGGCGATGCCGTGCGCGACGGCCAGCTCGTGCAGCGGGGAGGCGGTGCTCATCAGCGGGTGCGGATGACCTGGGTGCGAGAGATCTTGTCGTGCACCGACTGGCGTTTCGGGTCGGTCGCGGCGACCACACCGTCGATGATCACCAGCGGCCAGAGCAGCCAGATCTGCGGCAGCAGCCCGCGCGCGACCGTGCGCGCGGCGACGGCGCCCGCGCCGAGTCGGCCCGGCTCGCGGCCGCGATCGACCGGCACCGCACGGATCCCGACCAGCAACTGGCCCGGCGTGGCCGAGCGCCAGGCCAGGAACCCGACGTGGATCACGATGGCGGCGAGCAGCAGCGCCCCGGACAGCCAGAGCTGATCGTCGGGCGACAGCAGCGTCTCCGGATCGGGCTGCGGCGGGATCGGCAGGCCGGCCTGCTCGGCGGCCAGCGCCTCGTTGTAGTAGGCGCCGACCCGGGCGAAGAGCCGCTGCCAGATCGGCAGCGTGATCAGCACCCAGACCACGCCGATGATCACCAGGTCCAGCAGCCAGGCGCCGAGACGCGCGCCCCAGGCGGCGAGCGGTACGCCGTCGGCGGTGGCGACGGCCTTGCCGCCGCGACCCGGCGTACCGAAGGACGACGCCCCCGGCTGCCCTCCGACGTGGTGGTTGCCGGCCTGCTGGAAACCGGGCTGCTGCGTACCGGGCGCGGCGGAACCCGGGTCCTGTTCGCGGGTGTCCCGGCTCCACTGCCAGCCGTCCCAGTAGCGGGCGCGCCGCGGGTCGACGGGATCGGGGTACCAGCCGGCCGGTGCGGCGTGACGGCCGGGCGGGGCGGGCGGGCGGCCGACGGGAATGTCACTCACCCGGCCATTGTCCCCTCTCGGCCGCCGGCGGGGAGAATCGGTCGAATCCGGCCGGGAGCGGCCGATGGGCTGGCTTCTGGCCCCGTTCGTGCCGACACTAGGAGGACCATGGAACGGATCGGACGCTATCGGCTCGTCGCGCGGATCGGCGCGGGTTCGTTCGCGACCGTCTGGCAGGGCCACGACGACGATCTCGACGTGCCGGTGGCGATCAAGGTGCTGGCGGAGAACTGGTCGGCGCGCGAGGACGTGCGCGGCCGGTTCGTCAGCGAGGCCCGGCTGATGCGCCGGATCTCCGACAACCGGATCATCCGGGTCTACGACATCGGCGAGCTGGACGACGGTCGGCCGTATTTCGTCATGGACTACTGCGATGCCGGCTCGCTCGACCAGTGGCGGCGGGAGCTGCGGGCGCCGGCGCAGGCGATCCGCGCGGCCGCCGAGGCCTGCCGGGCGCTGCAGGTGTTGCACGATCACCGGGTGGTGCACCGCGACGTCACGCCGGGAAATCTGCTGCTCGACACGCGGGCGGACGGGTCGTTGGTGATCCGGCTGTCCGATCTCGGCGTCGCGAAGTCGATGGTCGACGACGTGGGCGGGACGATGACGGCGGGTACGCCGTCCTACATGGCGCTGGAGCAGGCGACCGGCGCCGGGTTCGACCATCGCGCCGACATCTACGCGATCGGCTGCGTGACTTACGCCCTGCTGACCGGCCGGCCGCCGTTTCGGGTACGCAATCTCGCCGACCTGCTGAACCGCACCGCCGACCAGCACCCGGAGCCGATCGCCGAGCGGCTCGGGATTCCGACCGACCTGGACGATGTGCTGCGGCACGCGCTCGCCCGGGACGCATCGGCGCGGCCCGCGTCGGCGAAGGCCCTGGCGGACCGGCTGGACCGGATCGCCGGGCAGATCGAGGCCGATGGTGCCGAGCCGAGCACGACCGCGGTCGACCTGACGCGGGTACGCCGGGTCACGGCCCCGCCGGCCTGGCCGACCCTGCCGGAGCGTCCCGCCGAGGGTGCGCCCTCGCATTCCGCGCCCTCGCCGGGCTCGCTGCCGCCCGCGTCGCGGCAGCGCGTGTCGTGGTCGGAGCAGTCCGCGGCCCGGCAGCGGCAGAGTTGGTCCGAGCGGCCCGCCGCCCAGCCGACGCGTACCCCACAGCCTCCGGCCGCACCCACGCAGGCCCCACATCCGCAGGGCGCGCAACCGGCACCGCCGGTGCCGAACGTGCCGGCGCACGGGCAGATGGTCAACGACTGGAGCTACCTGCCGGCGGCGCGCCCGGCAGCGGAGCCGGAGCGCCGCCGCGGTGGCGTGCTGATGTGGTTGTTGCTGGCGATCGGGGCGTTCCTGCTCGCCGTGTTGCTGGGCTGGATCTATTTTTCCCTGACCTGATCAGGCGCGGGTGGCCCAGGCCCGGATCCGCTCGATCCGGGAGGTGAGCTGCTCGGCATCGGCCGCCACGGCCGCGGGGCCGCCGCAGGCCTCGCGCAGCTCGTTGTGGATCACGCCGTGCGGTTTGCCGGTGCGGTGGTGCCAGGCGCCGACCAGGCCGTTCAGTTCCTTGCGCAGCTCGCGTAGTTGCTGGTGCCCGGCGACCGGCCGCGGCTGGGTCGGCGTACCTCGCTGTTCGGAACGCTCCAGATGATCGGCCTGGCGGCGGCGCAGCAGGTCCTTCACCTGATCGGGCTCCAACAGCCCGGGCAGGCCGAGATAGTCGCGCTCCTCGTCGCTGCCGGCCATCGTCTGCAGCCCGAACTCGCCGCCGTCGAAGAGCACCTTCTCGAAGTCGGCCTCGCTCGCCAGCGCCGTGAAGGCGCCCTCGTCGAGGTCGGCATCGGGTTCGGTCTGTTCCCGCTCGGCCTCGGCCAGCAGCGCCGCCTCGTCCTGCGCTGTCGGCGGCTTCAGGGCATGGTCGCGCTCGGCCTCCAGCTCGGCGGCCAGGCCGAGCAGCGGCGCGATGCTGGGCAGGAACACCGACGCGGTCTCGCCCTTGGCGCGGGCGCGGACGAACCGGCCGACCGCCTGGGCGAAGAACAGCGGGGTCAGCGTGGGCGTGGCATAGACGCCGACGGCGAGCCGCGGCACGTCCACACCCTCGGAGACCATCCGGACCGCGACCATCCAGCGCTCGTCGGATTCGGCGAAGTCGCTGATCCGCTTGCTGGAGCCGGGTTCGTCGGACAGCACCAGCGCCGGCTTGCGGCCGGTGAGCTGGGTGAGGATCTTCGCGTACGCCCGGGCGTTGGTCTGGTCGCCGGCGATCACCAGGCCGCCGGCATCGGGTACGCCGGAGCGGACCTCGCTCAGTCGGGTGTCGGCGGCGCGCAGCACCGCGGGGATCCAGGCGCCGCCGGGATCGAGCGCGGTGCGCAGCGCCTGCGCGGCGAGGTCCTTGGTCAGCGGCCCGCCGAGCCGGGCGGTCAGCTCGTCGCCGGCCTTGGTCCGCCAGTGCATGTCGCCGGAGTAGGCCAGGAACAGGACGGGGCGGACGATGCCGTCGGCGAGCGCCGGCCCGTAGCCGTAGGAATAGTCGGCGCGGGAGCGCAGCGCGCCGGTGCCGTCGGGCTCGTAGCGGACGAACGGGATGGGGTTGGCGTCGGAGCGAAACGGCGTACCGGTCAGCGCCAGGCGGCGCCGGGCCGGCTCGAACGCCTCGCGTACCGCCTCGCCCCAGGAGCGCGCGTCGCCGGCGTGGTGGATCTCGTCCAGGATGACCAGCGTGTTGCGCTGCTCGGTGCGGATCCGCAGGGCGTTGGGGTTGGCGGCGACGCCGGCATAGGTGAGCGCGAAGCCCTGGAAGTCGGCCGACGTCCGGCCCTGCCGGGTGCCGAAGTTCGGGTCGATCTGGATGCCGATCCGGGCGGCCGCCTGCGCCCACTGGGTCTTCAGGTGCTCGGTGGGCGCGACCACCGTGATCCGCTCGACGATGCGCCGGTTGAGCAGCTCGGCGGCCAGGGTCAGCGCGAACGAGGTCTTGCCCGCGCCCGGGGTCGCGACCGCGAGGAAGTCGCGCGGCTGGGTCTCGCGATAGGCCTCCAGCGCCGCGGCCTGCCAGGCCCGCAACTGCTTGACGGTGCCCCACGCGGCCCGATCGGGGAACGCCGGGGAGAGCTTGTCCGCATGGACGACCAGCGGTTGCGGATCGGGCGAGCTCACTGGCCCCATCCTAGGGGGAGCGGCCGACCGTCGAGACACCCGACGCACCCCACCGGGCCGGCGCTAGGGTGTGCGTCGACCCCTCGCGGGGCACGGTGCAATTCCTGACCGGCGGTGACAGTCCGCGAACCTCGGTCGCCCGATGCGACCCTGGCCGACCCGGCGCAATTCCGGGACCGACGGTGTTCGGTCGCTCGAGGCGATCGTCAGTCCGGATGAGAGCGAGGGTGCGCGGCAGCGTACGCGCGTGCGGAGCACGGTACGCGGCAGCGCGCGCTCGCATGGACCGCTGGAGGACCGATGACGGGCGCGAGCTTCGCACCTGAGTCCGACGAGTGGGGCATGCGGCGAGCGATCACACAGGCTGATCGGGTTCGCCACCTGACCTCACCCAATCCCTGGGTAGGCGCGATCCTGCGTACCCGCGACGGCCGGGAGTTCGCCGGGGCCACCGAGCCCCCGCCCGGCCGGCACGCCGAACAGGTCGTGCTGGACGCGGCGCGGGCCGGGGGCGCCGACGTGACCGGCGCCACCGTGTGGGTGACGCTGGAGCCGTGTGATCATCACGGCCGCACCGCGCCCTGCACCGAGGCCCTGATCGGGGCGGGCGTGGCGCGCGTGGTGTTCGCGGTCGGCGACCCGGATCCGCGGGTCGACGGGCGCGGCGCCGCACGGCTGAGAGCTGCCGGGATCGCCGTCACCGAAGGGGTTTGCACGGATCGAGCGACGGATCAACTGCGGCCCTATCTGACCCATCGGCGGACGGGCAGGCCGTTCGTGATCATGAAGCTCGCGGCGAGCCTGGACGGCCGGATCGCGGCCGCCGACGGCAGCTCGCGCTGGGTGACCGGGGACGCCGCCCGCGCGGAGGCGCACCGGCTGCGGGCGCAATGCGACGCGGTGCTGGTCGGGGCGGGCACGGTGCGCACCGACGATCCCGAGTTGACGGTGCGGGCGGTCGCCGGCCGAGATCCGCTGCGGGTGGTGCTCGGCCGGGCGCCGGCGGGGGCGCGGGTGCACCCGTGCCTGGAGCTGTCCGGGCCGCTGCCCGGCGTGCTGGACGATCTCGGCCGCCGCGGCGTGCTGCAGTTGTTGGTGGAGGGCGGCTCCCGGGTCGCCCACGACTTCCACCGGGCGGGGCTGGTCGACCGCTACCTGATGCACCTGGCGCCCGCGCTGTTCGGCGGCGACGATGCGGCGCCGCTGTTCCGCGGGAGCGGGGCGCGCAGCATCGACGAGGTGTGGCGCGGCCGGATCGCCGGGGTACGCCATCTCGGCGGCGATCTCGTGGTCGAGCTGGAGAAGGGGGTGGCCTGATGTTCACCGGAATCGTGGCCGAGCTGGGCACCGTGGTGGAGGCCGGGGCCGGCCGACTGGTGATCACCTGCACCGAGGTGCTGGCCGATGCGGGGCTCGGCGACTCGATCGCGGTCAACGGCTGCTGCCTGACCGTGGTGGAGCGGGGTGCCGACTGGTGGCGCGCCGATCTCAGCGCCGAGACGCTGCGGCGTACCGCGTTGGGCGAGCTGGTGGCGGGCGACGTGGTGAATCTGGAGCGCCCGGCCAGGCTGGGCGGACGGCTGGACGGGCACCTGGTCACCGGTCATGTCGACGGGATCGGGCGAGTCCTCTCCCCCGCCCCGGACCTGCGAGTGTCGCTGCCGGATGATCTTGCGCGCTATGTGGTGGCGAAGGGCTCGATCGCCGTGGACGGGGTGAGCCTGACGGTGGTCGAGCCGGATGATCATTCCTTCGGCGCGGCGATCATCCCGCACACCGCCTCGGTCACCACGCTCGGCCGCCGGGCGCCGGGCGATGCGGTGCATCTGGAGGCCGATGTGACCGCCAAGCATGTCGAGCGGCTGCTCGCGTGGCGGGACGAGCGGCTGCTCGCGTGGCGGGACGAGCGGCTGCTCGCGTGGCGGGACGAGCGATGAGCGCGGTCGAGGAGGCGGTCGCCGCCATCGCGGCGGGCGGGATGGCGCTGGTGCTCGATGCCGCCGACCGCGAGGCCGAGGGCGATCTGATCATGGCCGCGGACGCGGCCGACGCGTCGTCGCTGGCGTTCTTCCTGGCCCACACCTCGGGCTTCATCTGCTGCGCGATCACGCCCGAGCGGGCCGACGAGCTCGCGCTGCCGGCGATGACGAGCGCGCAGGAGGACCCGCTGCGCACGGCGTACCTGGTCACCGTCGACGTCGCGGACGCCGGGACGGGGATCTCCGCCGCGGAGCGCGCGGGTGCCGCCCGGGCGCTGGCCGATCCGTCGGCCGGGCCCGAGGCCTTGCGCCGGCCCGGGCACCTGGTGCCGCTGCGGGCGCGGCCGGGCGGGGTTGCGGAGCGGCCCGGGCACACCGAGGCCGCGGTCGACCTGGCGCGCCTGGCGGGGCGGGCGCCCGCGGGTGTGCTGTGCGAGGTGGTGACGGCGGACAAGCGGGGCATGGCCCGCGCGCCCGAGCTGCGTCGGTTCGCCGCCCGGCACGCCCTACCGATGATCACGATCGCGGAACTGTCCGCACACCTGGAGGAGAGGCTGGCATGGGCACGGATGTGAGGTACGCCGGGCGGGTCGAGCCCGCCCTCGACGCGACGGGTCTGCGGATCGCCGTGGCGTGTGGGCGGTTCAACGATCACGTGACGATGCGGCTGCTGGAGGGTACGCGGCGCGAGCTGGCGGGCCTCGGCGGGGAACCGGCCGTGGAGGCCTGGGTGCCGGGCGCGTTCGAGCTGCCGTTCGCCTGTCGGCGGCTGGCGGTTGATCATGACGCGGTGATCGCACTCGGCTGCGTGATCCGCGGCGACACCGCGCATTTCGATCATGTCGCCGGGCAGGCGGCGGCCGGGCTGATGCGGGTCGGGCTGGACACCGGCGTACCGGTCGTCTTCGGCGTACTGACGACCGAGAACATCGACCAGGCATTGGCCCGCAGCGAGGGCGCCGGCGGCCACAATGTCGGCGCCGAGGCCGCCCGGACCGCCGTCGAGATGAGCCGCTTCGGTGACCGGGCGCGCGTCAGCGCAGGGGGACGGTCTCGCTGACGCGGCCGATCCGGAGGGCGAACGGGAGGGCCAACACGGCGACGACCATCATCGCGGAGGCGACGGTGCCGAAGGTCAGCGGCAGGTTTCCCGACGGGTGCAGCGCGGCGAAGATCGTGCCGGACAGGCCGACGAAGATGCTGACGCCGATGCCCTCGGCGATCTGCAGCGAGGCGGCATTGCGGCCCTGCTGCGCGGTCGGCGACAGCGTCATCACGACCAGGCTGGTGCTCGCCACGGCGAGCCCCATCCCCAGGCCGGCGATCACCCAGCCGAGGGCGACGATCCCGGGCCAGGCGGCCGGCAGCCAGGACGCGATCGAAGCCACGCCGACCCCGACCGCGACGGCGATCACCCCGAACACGACGAGCCGATTGCGGCTCCCCCGCACCCACGGGCGCGACTGGCCCCAGGCGCCGAGGGCCCAGCCGAGCGAGCCGACGGTGAGGATCGCTCCGGCCAGGGTCAGGCTCAGGCCGCGGGTTTCGACCAGCATCAGCGGCAGGAACGACTCGGCACCGAAGAACGCGCCGGGGAAGATCATCCGGCACCAGACCACCGAGGCCAGGCCGCGCCGCATCCGCGCGAACCCTTCCGGCATCAGCTTCGGCAGCGCGATCACCAGCAGCACCACCCCGACGGCGGCGAACAGCCCGGCGAGCGGCGCCATCCCGGCCGCCCACGACTGGCCGGCCGCCTGCAGGGATGCCGCGGCCGCCGCCGCCAACCCCGGTGCCCACAGCGGAATCGGGGTCGCATTGTCGGCATCGGCGTCGAGCAGACCGGCGCGCGCCACCCGGACCACGATGGGGATCACCAGCACCGCCGCGAGCAACAGCAGCGGCAGCACGGAGAAGAAGACCCAGTGCCAGGACAGCCGTTCGGCCAGCCAGCCCGCGATCGGCGGCCCGACGAAGGCCGGCACCACCCAGGCGGCCGAGATCCACGCCATCACCCGCGCCCGGTCCGCATCGTCGAAGAGCCGCGCGATCACCACGGTCAGGCTGACGAACATCGCGCCGGCGCCGAGCCCCTGGGTGAGCCGGCCGACGAGCAGCATCGGCCAGACCGGCGCGACCCCCGCGACCACGAGCCCGACGGCGAACAGGGCGAACCCGATCAGCATCGGGCGCAGCGGCCCGATCCGGTCGTTCACCCGGCCGCCGACCGCCGTGCCGACGAGCTGACCGATGACGAACAAGGTGAACGCCCAGGCGTAGTAGGTCAGGCCGTCGAGGTCGCGCGCCGCCTCCGGCATGGCGGTCGCCACCGCGATGTTCTCGAAGGCGGCGCTGAACACCCCCGAGACCATGCCGATGATCAGCATCGGGGTGGGTCGGATCGTGCCGTCCGCCCGCACGGACACGCCGCCGACCGATCGGGACGTCGACGCGGTGACATCGGAGGGACGGTCGGGCACAGGGTCATGCAACCACCTCGACCCCGCTTCACGTCAACGCAACGCGGGTCCAGGTCGGCGCAACGGGGCCGACGTAGACTCCCGCCCATGACGCAGCAGCAGTTGAGCCCGGGCGCGGAGACGATCCTCGACGAGCGCACCGACACCACCCCGGTGGAGCCGGGTGATCATGAACGGCTCTCGCACTACGTCGCGAAGGACAAGCTGACCGAGGCGATGGTGATGGGTACGCCGGTGATCGCGCTGTGCGGGAAGGTGTGGGTCCCGAGCCGCAACCCGGACAAGTTCCCGGTCTGCCCGGAGTGCAAGGAGATCTGGGAGACCCTGCGCCCGGAGGACGGCGAGGACTGAGGTCGTTCGCGTACCCCTCGGCACAACCGACCACTTGTGGGGATGTCGGCGCCCGCCGCGCGGCAGTTCGCGTACCCCCTCGCCGATACCGACCACTCGCCGGGATATCGGCGCCCGTCGACCCAAATCGCCCACCAAAACCCTGACGAGCGGTCGATATCGGCGATGCGGGTACGCCCGACCTCAGCCACCGCACGGACCCACCGCAACGCGCGGCCCCGACCGCACTCATCGACGCCGCGTCCACGCCTGACCCGCCGACCGTCCGCCACAACCGACCACTCGCCCGGATATTGGCGCCCGCCGACCCAGATCGATGACCAAAACCCTGACGAGCGGTCGATATCGGCCATGCGGGTACGCCCGACCCGCGGATGCCGGTTCCGTTCGCGGTAACAAGGGCAACCCACAATCCGCGGGCCGAACCGGCAGCCGCGAACGATACTCAGCTCGCGGATGCCGATTCAGCTCGCGGATGCCGGTTCAGCTCGCGGGGTCGGATCGCGGGCGCGCCCGCGGTCAGTAGCGGTACGCCTCCGGCTTGTACGGGCCGGACTGCTCCACGCCGAGATAGCTCGCCTGCTCCGGTGTCAGCTCGGTCAGCTCCACGCCGAGGGCGCCGAGGTGCAGCCGGGCGACCTCCTCGTCGAGGTGCTTGGGCAGCACGTAGACGCCGACCGGGTACTCGTCGGGCTTGGTGAACAGCTCGATCTGGGCCAGCACCTGGTTGGTGAAGGAATTGCTCATCACGAAGCTCGGGTGCCCGGTCGCGTTGCCGAGGTTCAGCAGCCGGCCCTCGGACAAGACGATGATCGAGCGCCCGTCGGGGAAGGTCCAGGTGTGCACCTGCGGCTTCACCTCGTCCTTGACCACCCCGTCGATCCGGGCCAGCCCGGCCATGTCGATCTCGTTGTCGAAGTGGCCGATGTTGCCGATGATCGCCTGGTGCTTCATCCGCGACATCTGGTCGGCGGTGATCACATCCTTGCAGCCGGTGGCGGTGACGAAGATGTCGGCGGTCTCCACGACGTCCTCGAGCCGGGCGACCTGGTAGCCGTCCATCGCCGCCTGCAGCGCACAGATCGGATCGATCTCGGTCACGATCACCCGGGCGCCCTGCCCGCGCAGGGATTCCGCGCAGCCCTTGCCGACGTCGCCGTAGCCGCAGACCACCGCGACCTTGCCGCCGATCAGCACGTCGGTGGCGCGATTGATGCCGTCGATCAGCGAGTGCCGGCAGCCGTACTTGTTGTCGAACTTCGACTTGGTCACCGAGTCGTTGACGTTGATCGCCGGGAACAGCAGTTGATCATCGCGGGCCATCTCGGCCAGCCGGTGCACGCCGGTGGTGGTCTCCTCGGTGACGCCCTTGATCTCGTTGGCCAGCGCCACCCAGTCGGTGCGCTGCTCGGCAAGGTTGTCCGCGATCAGCGCCAGCAGGACCCGCAGCTCCTCCGGGTCGTCCTCGCCGGCCTCGGGCACCCGCCCGGCCTTCAGGTACTCGACCGCGGAGTGCAGCAGCATCGTCGCGTCCCCGCCGTCGTCGAGGATCATGTTCGGGTGCTCGCCGTCCGGCCAGTTCAGGATCTGCTCGGTGCACCACCAGTACTCCTCCAGGGTCTCGCCCTTCCAGGCGAATACCGGTACGCCGGCCGGGGCCTCGGGCGTACCCGAACCCACGGCCACCGCCGCCGCGGCATGGTCCTGGGTGGAGTAGATGTTGCACGACGCCCAGCGCACCTGCGCGCCGAGCGCGACCAGCGTCTCGATCAGCACGGCCGTCTGCACGGTCATGTGCAGGGACCCGGCGATCCTGGCGCCGGCCAGCGGCTGCGACTCGGCGTACCGCTCGCGCATCGCCATCAGGCCCGGCATCTCGTGCTCGGCGAGCGTGATCTCCTTGCGGCCGAAGTCGGCGAGCCCGAGGTCGGCGACCCGGAAGTCGGTGCTGGCATCGGTGGTCGTGGTCACAGGGTTCCCTTCGTCGTGTCCGCGGACATCCTAGGCCCCGCGGGCCGGCACACGAAGCCGCGCCGGGGCGCCGAGCAGCTCAGAGCACGAACAAGATGACGGAGACGACGAGCGCGGCGGCGGCGATCCACCAGACCACCGTCAGCGGGAGCGCCATCCGGGAGACGAAGTCGGTGACGCCCCGCAGCCCGGCCGGGATCGAGCCACGCCAGGCATGCAGGTTGCGCGCCGTGACCGCGAAGAACATCGGCATCGTGATGGCCCAGACCGCCATGCAGTAGGGGCAGATGGCGCCGATGTCGAACATCGTGTTGATCATCAGCCAGTGCACGAAGACCGCGCCGAAGATCACTCCCGCCTGCAGGCCGCCCCAGAACCACTCGGCGAACCGCGCCCCGGCCAGCAGCCCCATGCCGACGGCGATGGTGATTCCGAAGCAGACCAGGCCGAGGAACGGGTTGGGGAAGCCGAACGCGTTCGACTGCCACGAGCGCATCACCTCGGCGCACTGGATCTGCGCGTTGATGTCGCAGACCAGCGCCTGGTCCGGATTCTGCAGCAAGGTGATCTTCTCGATGCTCAGCGCCATCGCGCAGAACAGCCCGACCGCGGAGCAGATCACCAGGATCAGCCCCAGTGCTCGCCGGGAGAGCGGCTCGGGATCGGTGTCGACGACCTCGTCGTCGAGCAGCTCGTCGGTCATCGTCATTCCTGTTCCTCGTCTCGGCGCGCGATGCGGTCGGCGAGGGCACGCAGCGCGAGCCGATAGCCGTCGACGCCGAGGCCGGCGATCACACCGGTGGCGTAGGGGGTGATGTAGGAGTGTCGCCGAAACTCCTCGCGGGCATGCACATTGCTCAGGTGCACCTCGATCAGGTCCGCCGTGCGCTGGGCGACGGCATCGGCGATCGCGATCGAGTAGTGGGTCCACGCCGCCGGGTTCAGCACCACCGGCAGCGATTCGTCGGCGGCCTCGTGCAACCAGCCGATCATCTCGGCCTCGGCGTCGGTCTGCCGGACCTCGATACCCAGGCCCAGTCCGGACCCGAAGTCCACCAGTTGTGCCGCGAGTTGATCATGGGTGAGCGACCCGTAGATCTCCGGTTCGCGGCGACCGAGGCGGCCGAGATTGGGGCCGTTCAGAACGAGTACGCGCATCAGTGCTCCGCGCCGTCGGGTCGCGGTGCCGGCCGGTAGTCGGCGGCGTAGATGTCGGGCTCGAGGTAGCAGTGGGTGACCGTCGGCTCGGCGGCGGCGATCCGCTCCTCCGCGGCGTTGATCACCCGGGCGACATCGTCGGCGCTGGTCGCATCGGCAACGGAGATCTTGGCCGCGACCAGAACGTCGTCGGGGCCGAGCTGCAGGGTACGCAGGTTCAGCAGCCGGTCGACCCCGGGCGTACCGGTGATCGCCTCGGTGATCGCCTCGATGTCCTCCGCGCTCGCCGACTCGCCGATCAGCAGGGAGCGCATCTCCCAGGCCAGCACGGCGGCGACGACGACCAGCAGGACGCCGATCATGGCGGTGCCGATCACGTCGAAGATCCCGTTGCCGGTGAGCAGGGTCAGGCCGACACCGAACAGGGCGAGGACCAGACCGATCAGGGCCGCCAGATCCTCCAACAGGATCACCGGAAGCTCCGGGGACTTGGAATTGCGGATGAAGGCGGGGAAGCTCTGCCGGCCGCGCGCGGCATTGCCCTCCTTGAGCGCCGTGCGGAAGGAGAACGACTCGGCGATGATCGCGAATCCCAGCACCGCCAGCGGCACCCACCACCACTGGCTCTCCAGCAGCTCGTTCGGGTGGCCGGTGCGTACCTCCTCGAACTTGTGGTACGCCTCGTAGAGCGCGAACAGGCCGCCGACGGAGAACAGCACGATCGACACGACGAAGGCATAGAGGTAGCGGACCCGGCCGTAGCCGAACGGATGCTCGGCGTCGGCCGGCTGCCGGCCGCGCCGACCGCCGATCAGCAACAACACCTGGTTGCCGGAGTCGGCGACCGAGTGGATCGCCTCGGCCAGCATCGAGGAGGCACCCGTCAGCCCCCAGGCGACGAACTTCGCGACGGCAATCGACAGATTCGCCGTCAGGGCCGCCACGACGGCCCTGGTCCCTCCCTCAGCGCTCACGAGACGCCATTGTGCCAGCGCCGCCGAAGATGGGAACCATCACTGGAGCCGATCCAGGCCGACGGCGAGATAGCAGGCGGTGAAGAGCCCGGTCTGCAGGACGGTGGCGTAGCGCTCCAGGTCGGACCCGTGCTGGGCCGAGATCAGGCAGACCCGGACGTCGTGGCGGGCCGCGGCGCCGGTCAGCCGGTTGCGGTCCAGCCTGACGTGCTCGTCGGCCGAGCCGTCGTCGAGCTCGATCAGGGCCGGGCGTCGATCGGCGGGCGCATCGTCGGTGAACGGATCGGCGAACGGGTCTCGGCGGCCGGCCGCCTCGATCACCGGCGCCAGCTCGCCCGCATCGGCGGCCAGCGCGGCCCGCCCGGTCGCGGCCCGGATGGCCTCGGCGATCCGGCGGCTGGCCCGCGCGGCCAGTACCGACCCGCCCCAGATCAGCGGCTGCGCATCGGCCAGGCCGAGCGCGATGTCCTTGGCCGGGTTGGTGGCGATGCTCTCGTGCGGCGAACAGTCCTCGGCAACCCGGTCCATGGCGTCGGCAACCTGTTCCGGCGAGGTGGACGGGCCGAGCCCGGCGTCGTGCAGGCCGGCCAGGGCGATCACGACGGCGGCCAGCGGGTCGCCGGTCACGGTCGGCAACACGATGCTGGAACGGCCGCCGGCGAACTCGGCGATCGCGGACGGCACCGGGCAGGCGATCATCAGGGTGGCGCCGCGGCGTACCGCCTCGCGGACGGTGGCGATCAGGTCGGGCGAACCGCCGTCGGAGGCGCTGACCACCACCAGATCGAGCGCGCCGACCCAGCCGGGCAGGCCGGGGCGGGGCCAGGCCAGGAACGGCACCGGGCAGGTCGGCTCCAGCAGCGCGCGGATCAGCCGGGCCTCGCCGCCCGCGGCGATCACCGCCCGCGGTCGCGGGAGGTCGCGCAGCGCCGCGCGCCCACTCTCGGCACCCTCGGCCTCCCGGCGTACCCGCGCCCCGGCCGACGCCAGCCGGCGCAGCACATCGTCGGCGCGACCCAGCGCCAGCGGATTCTCCAGTCGGGCGTCGTCGAACTCTGCCACCGCTGCCCCTCAGGCGGGACGGCCGGCGAGCGTGGGGCGCGCCTCGTCGACGAGCAGCACGGGAATCCCGTCCCGGACGGGGTACGCCAGACCGCACTCCGGCCCGAGGCAGATCAACTCGCCGCGATCATGATCGACCGCCAACCGCTGGCGGCAGCGCGGGCAGGCGAGGATGTCGAGCAGATCGGCGCTGAGCGCCACGCCGTCGTCGGGTCCGGACTCCATGCGGGCAGTCTAGGCGCAGCGACGCATCGCGTTCGCGGCATTGTGCCGCTAGCCGGTCGGCCGCGACGGCGTACCGCGGATGATCTCCAGCACCTCCTCGCGCAGCGCGGTCATCTGCTCCGGCGTGCGGGCCTCGATGTTCAACCGCAGCAGGGGCTCGGTGTTGGACGGGCGCAGGTTGACCCACCAGTCCTCGGCGTTGATCAACACGCCGTCGCCCCACTCGATCTCCCCGCGCCCGGCGAAGGCGTCGGCGAAGCGGCGCAGCACGGCGTCGGCGTCGGCGACCGTGGAGTTGATCTCCCCCGACGGCGTGTAGCGGCGGAAGCTCTCGACCAGCTCCGACAGCGGACGGTCGCTGCGGCCGAGCTGGCTGAGCACGTGCAGCCCGGCGAGCATCCCGGTGTCGGCGAACCAGAAGTCCCGGAAGTAGTAGTGCGCGGAGTGCTCGCCGCCGAAGATCGCGTCGTTGTCGGCCATCGCCGCCTTGACGAAGGTGTGCCCGACCCGCGAGGTCACGCTGCGCCCGCCCTGCTCGGCGACCACCTCGGCGACGGTGCGCGAGGTGATCGTGTTGCGGACGACCGCCGCGCCCGGCTCGCGCCCGAGCTCGGCGCTGGCGATCATCGCGGTGATCGCCGACGGGTCGACCACGGCGCCGGTGTCGTCGACCACGAAGCAGCGGTCGGCGTCGCCGTCGAAGACGAGCGCGCAGTCGGCACCGTGCTCGCGCACGGCCCGCTGGGCGTCGACCAGGTTCTCCGGCTCCAGCGGGTTCGGCTGATGGTTGGGGAAGCTGCCGTCCAGGTCGAGGAAGAGACCGACCACCTCGACATCGAGCGGGCCGAGGACGACCGGCGCGGTGAGACCCGCCATGCCGTTGCCCGCATCGACGACCACCCGCAGCGGCCGCAGGCCCGACAGGTCGACCAGGGAGCGCAGGTGCTCGGCGTACCCGTCCAGCACGTCGCGCTCGATCACCCGGCCGGGGGTCACGCCCGGCGCGCCGGTCTCGCCGGTCTCGCCGCGCTCGATCGCGAACGCACGGTCGCGGACGTCGCGAAGCAGCTCGGAGCTGACCGGCCGCGCGCCCGCCAGGCAGAACTTGATGCCGTTGTAGCGGGCCGGGTTGTGGCTCGCGGTGAGCTGCGCGCCGGGGAGATCGAGGCTGCCCGAGGCGTACCAGAGCTGATCGGTGCTGGCCAGCCCGATGTCGATCACATCGGCGCCGCGCGAGATCACCCCCGCCGCGAAGGCCTCAGCGAGTTCGGGGCCGCTGAGCCGCATGTCGCGGCCCATCACGCACGAGCTGCCCGGCCCCAGCCCGATCGCGTCGGCGAACGCCGCGCCCACGGCGCGGGCGCCGTCGGCGTCCCATTCGGCAGTTGCTCCCCCGAGCACGCCACGGATGTCATTTGCCTTGAAGATTCCGTCCTGCAGCACGCGCGAAGACTAGCCGCGATCGCCCCCGCCGGGCCCATCGGCCTCCGCGCCGGTCGGCGGCTCGGCCAGCACGGTCAGGTGACCGCGCCGGGCGACCTCGACCAGTCCGTTCCGCGCGGGGTCGTCGCGGCGCGCGGGGCGCTCGTCGTCGTAACCGCGACCGGCCTCCCGCACCGCATCGGCGAGCGCGAGCAGATCGTCGTTCGCCGCCTTCTCGCGTTCGGAGGTGTCGTCGGGCAGCCGGATGATCTCCCACCCGCGCGGCGCCGACAGCCCGGTCGAGTGCGACCGGCACAGGTCGTAGGAGCCCGGCTCGGCACGCAGGGCGAGCGGCCCGAGGACCGCGGTCGAGTCGGCGTAGACGTAGGTCAGGGTGGCGACCGCCCAACCTGTGCATGCGGTACGCGTACAGCGCCTGCGTGCCATGACTGCTCCCCTGCCTCGTGGTGCCGACACCGACGCGCCCCCGGCTACGTCCGGCCATTCGAGGCTAGTGGCGCGGCGGGCGCGGGCCCGGGTTCGACACACCAGCGAGGGCCCATCGGCCCCGCCGACCCGCGGGTAGGGTCGGCGGCATGCGACGCGACCGCCATGAGCGAGGGCTGCGCGGGCCGCTCGCGGCGCCGAATCCGCTGACCCGACGGCCCGCCTCGCCCCGCCGGCCGCCCGGTCGGGCGGCCTTCTTCGACGATGCCGTCGCCGAATCGGTACGCCGGGTGCGCGCCTCCTGCCCGCGGGCCATCGCCGGGGTGCAGGTCGGGGTCGTCGACGTCCCCGAGATCACCGACGCCTGGCAGGAGGGCGAGGCGCCGTTGGCTGCCGCCGTCGAACCGGTCGGCGACGAGCCGGCCCGGGTCGTGCTGTACCGGCGGCCGCTGGAGTATCGCGCGATCTCGCGGCCGGACCTGCGGTTGCTGGTGCATCGCGCGCTGGTGGAGCAGTTGTCGGCGCTGACGACGATCCCGCTGCACGAGATCGATCCCCAGCTCGACCAGCCCTGATGTCTCGCGCGCGTGCTCGACCTGGCTGCGGGGTCGCGCTCAGCCGACCCGGGGATCGAACCGCGGCACCGGGCCGGCGACGCCCTCGGGGGAGATCACGGCGGCGTCGGACAGCGTGGCGATGTTCTCCCAGTCGCCCGCCAGCACCACACCGGCGTACAGCTCGGCGCCCGGATCCGGCACGACCTGCAGGCTGAGCTGTTCCCCCGCGGGCAGCTCGATCGCCGCGGTGGCGCCGGCGGCGACGATCTCGCGGCCGCTGGCCACCGATGTCCCCTCGCCGTCGAAGACCTCCCAGGCATAGCCGGCCGCCGCGCCCGGCGCGGTCGCCACCAGCGTGCCCCGGTGTTCGGCGTACCCCGCGACGGCGGCAATGCCCAGCCCGGTGACCGGCGCGGCCGCCGGTGCCACGGCGAGGTCGGCGCGGGCGGTGTCGGTGGAACTGCGCGAGACCACGGCGCCCGTGACGGGCTGATCGGCGGTCAGCCGGATGGCGACCGCCTCGCCCGACAGCGCGGATTCCAGCGCCACCCGGCCGACGCTCTGCGGCCCGAGCTCGATCGTGTCGGCATCGGCCGGCGCGAACGCGCCCTGCGCGCCGATCGCCTCCACCCGGACCGTGGTACGCACGTCGGACGGATTCACCACGGACAGCTCGCGTGGCCCGTCGCCGCCGGGTACGCCGGGAATGATCACGCTGGTCGCCGGCTCGGCCGCCGGGATCGTCCAGTCGGCCCCGGCCGGCTCCGCGCCGGTGCCCGACTCGATGGTGGCGACCGCGGCGACGCGACCGGCGGTGGCGCGTACCTGCACGGCGAGCGGGTCGGGCGAGGTGAGCAGCGGCTCCAGACCCACCGCGCGGGTCTGGCCGGGCTGCAGGGTCAGGCCCGAGGCGCCCGCGACCGACTGCACGCCCTGGCTGGTGTGCACCGCGAGCGACACCTCGGCGGGCGAGCGGTCGGGGTTGGTCAGCAGCACCGTGGCCCGGTCCCGGTCGGTCGAGCGGAGCCCCACGAACCAGCCGTCGGTGCCCGGGTCGGCGCAGGGCGTCAGCGACAGGCCGCGCTGCGGGCCGGTGGCGATCCGCGCGACGGCCGACTGGCCGGAACGGTCGGCCGCGCCGACGCCGGCGCGGGCGAGCGTGGTGGCCGACTCGTCCACGCCGATGCCGCGGATCTGACCGCCCGGGACGACGCCAAGATCGGTCCCGTCGCCGCGCTGCAGCCGGATCTCCGAGCCGGATTCGGCGGCGCGACCGTCGATCACGACCGTTCCGCCGGAGCCTCCGGAGGTCAGCGCCGGGCAGACCCGCGTGCTGGCCCCGGTGGTCACGGTCAGCCGGTCCGGCTCGGCGGGGGTGGCGCCGAGGCCCTGGCCGAGCAGCACCGCACCGAGGGTGAGCGCGACCGCGACCAGCGCGTAGATCGCCCGGATCGGCGCAGTCATCACTCGTCCTCCTCGGTGATCGCCCGGCGGGCCGCGCGCCTGGGCCGGGGCGGCTCGGTCTCGGCGGGTACGCCGGGATCCGGCCCGCCCCGGGCCCGGCGGCTGGGCGCTGCCGGCGGCTCAGTCGGGGGTTGCGCCGGAGGCGTCGACGACGGTGTGTCCGCCGACGGCTCGTCCTCGGCCAGTGCCCGGCGGGCCGCGCGCCGGGGTCGCGGCGCATCGGCGGGTCCGGAAGCGCCCTCGGTGGTCGGTTCCGGTCGTGCCTCGGGCCCGTCTCCCGCGCGGAGGCGACCCTCGTGGTCGGTTTCGGTGGCCGAGCCGGCTGCGGCCGCCGGTGCGGCGCCCGGCGTCGCCGCGGGTGCGGGTGCGGGTGCGGCCGGTGCGGGTGTGACCGGTTCGGGTGTGGCCGGTGTCGCCGCGGGCGCGGGTCGGGCCGACTCGGGCGCCTCGCGGGCGTCGCCGGTGTCGTCGGCTACCCGGCGGGGGCGTACCTCGGGGGCGGCGGCGCGGCCGCGACGCGCGGTCGGGGCGGCGAGCACGATGAGCAGCAACAGCGCGATGAGCTGGGCCAGCGCCAGGCCGGGAAGCAGCCCGTTGTCCAGGCGATAGGTCAACAGCCCGCCCTGGGTACCGACCGCGAAGGCGGGCTGCCCCGCGGGGCCGGGCACGGGCGCGAGCAGGCGACCGTCCATCTCGGCTACCCAGCGCCGGTCGACCGGCTCGGCCAGGACCAGCGTCCGCTCGCCGCCGGGCGCGATCACCGTGCCGGTCCGACCGATCGGCTGGGGATCGGCGGCGCCGATCAGGACCGCGCGGCCGACGGTGCTCGGCACGGTCCAGACCCGCGTCCCCCGCTCCCCGCTGCCCGGCCCCAGCCCGGGCACGTTGCTGATCTGCGCGATCACCTCGTCGCCGTCGGCGCCGCGTACCCACAGATAGCCGACGCCGAGCCGATTCAGGTCGCCGACGATGGCCTCGTCGGCGCTGCCGCCGAGCAGCCGCGCGGTGAGCCCGGCCGCGAGCGCCCGCAATTGGGGATCGCCGCCGAAGGCATACCCGCGGTCGGCATCGCCGAGCCGGTACGCCTCCCCCTCGATCAGCGACCAGGCGGGCTCGGCTCCGGTCAGGTCGATGGCAAGCACCCGCACCCCGACCTCCGACCGCATGGCGTTCACCATGAACGGCGGCAACTCCCCCGCCGGGCCGCGCTGGATCGGTCCGGTCAGCCCGCCGGCGACCCACCACCCCGCGCCCGCCAGCACGCCCGCCGCGGCGATCGCCGCACCCGCGGAGACCGCCACCTTGCCGATCCCGCGCAGCGGATGCGCGGTCCCGGCCCGACTGAGCGCATTGGCGCCCGCCGTCCCGGCGAGGACCAGCCCCGCGAACGCGATCAGCAGCCAGGTCAGCGCATCCGCGCGGGCCTGGGCATCGCCCGGGCCGAGTCGCAGCAGCCAGCCGGCGGGCAGCGCGGCCATCGCAAAACCGACGGGCGCGACGCCCAGGCCGACCAGCAGCAGGCGGCTCGGTCCCCCGGCCACCCCGACCAGCGCCGCCAGCCAGATCAGCCCGAAGAATCCGATCGCCAACCACCACGGGGCCGCGCCGGCGCCGGGCGTCTGCCCGATCAGCAGCGGCCAGCCCCCGGCGGTCGGCTCGAGCAACGCCAGCGCGCCGTCCGGGCCGGTGAGCAGCCGCCCCCAGCCCGCCGCCAGCCCGGGCAGCCAGGGCGCGAGCAAGACCAGTGGCGCCACCAGCGCGGCCACCGCGCGGGCACGTGCGCCGGGCGCCACGATCAGCAGCACCAGCGCCCCCAGCACCGTCAGCACGACGAAGGACGGCAGCGCCGCGATGATGATCAAGGAGAACACCGCCGCCGACCAGGCCGGCCGCCAGCGCTCGGCGGCGCTGCTGTCGTCGGCGGGGCGGACCATCCGGCGTACCGAAATCGCCAACAGCGGCAACACGATGGACACCACGGCGGCGCCGAGGGCGCCCCGGTTCAGGCCGCCCAGCGCCGGCAGCAGTGCGGCATAGGCGAGCGGGCCGCCCCAGCGCGCGGCGCGCGAGGCGAGGATCGGCCGGACGAACAGCCAGCCGGTCAGGAAGCTCAGCGGCACGCAGCCGAAGGCGAGGAGGCTGGTCAACAGCTCCGGCTGGCCGAGGGTCAGGGTCGCGGCCAGCGCGGTCAGGCCGAGCCAGGGCGGCGCCATCGCCGCGGAGCCGGGAATGGCATCGAGATAGGCGCTGTAGGCGGCGGCCAGGTCCGGCCGACTCGGCAGCAGTTGCGGGCCCGACAGCACGCCGGGGCCGATCAGCTCGCGCCCGGCGGCGAGGCTGGCCAGCACCAGCAGGGCGAAGGTGATGCCGATCGGGTTCTGCCACGCGGGGCGGGTGCTGTCGGAGTGCTCGGCGTAGGCATCGCCGGTCAGCTCGTCGATCGAGCTGCGCTCGCCCTCGCCGATCAGCCGCCGCCAGCGGTTCGTGATCGAGCGGCCGGCCGCGTCCGCGCCGACCCGCCACGAATCCAGCGGCGGCGGCCGCAGCGCGCGCGTGCGCTGCCGATCGGCCGGGCTGGCGGCCGCCTCTCCGTTGCGTTCGCGGACGGCGTCGATGACCGCGCGTGAGCCGGCCCAGTGCCGCAGCGCCCGGAACTCGTTGGCCGCCGAGGCCGGGTCCTTGCCGAGCAGGAACCCGATCGCGCGCAGCAGCACGCCCCAGACCAGCCGGATCGCGGTGCCGAGTGCCGCCGGACCCGAGCGGTGCCCGCTGATCACCATCATCCCGAGCGCGCGATCGGTGGCCGCCGGGTGCTCGCCGATCACCCAGGACTCGCGCTCGCCCTCGCGCCCGGCCTGCCGGTGGGTGATCCGGGCGCGCGGCGCGGTGCCGACGCGATGCCCCGCCAGATTGGCCCGCCACCCGAACGCGACGCCGTCCCGGAACACCCCGAGCTCGCTGTCCAGGCCGCCCAGGCCGTCGAAGACGGTACGCCGCACGAACATCCCGCAGGTGCCGACGCCGAGCACATCGGACGCCTCGCGCTGCTTCTGGTCGATCTCGCCGGGCTCCAGCCCCAGCTCGCGCCGCCCCGTGTCCGAGATCGAGACCCCGAGCTCGCCGATGGCGACCGGGTGCCCGCGCAGCCGCGGCCGCAACAGCAGCGGCCCGATCACATCCAACGGTCGGTGCGCCGGGGGTGACTCGGATGATTCCGATGACTCTGATGATTCCGATGACTCTGACGAGTCGGGCGATTCGGAGCCCACCGCGGCTGTGATCAACTCGGCGAGCGCCTCGGGCTCGGGAACGGCATCGTCGTGCAGCAGCCACAGCCATTGCCCCGGCGGCGCCTCGTCGGCCTCGAGCGCCTCGGCGACGGCCAGGCCGAACCCGGCGTCGGAGACGGTGTGCACGGCATCGACCACGCCGGATGCGGCGGCCGCGGCGAGCAGTCCGGGGGTCTCGTCGGTGGAGGCGGCGTCGGCGGCGATGATCCGGCCGGGGCGTACCGTCAGCGCCGCGATCGCGGCCAGGGCGTCGGGCAGCCAGCGGGCGCCGTTGTGTGCGACGAGAACTGCGGTGACCGTGGTCGCACCGGGGTCGACGGTGGGACGGTCGGTCACCTCGTGCAGCCAGGACCAGTCCTGGGCAGTGGGTACGCGCGCAGCAGGAGGATCCTGCCCCGGCTCGGCTTCAGGCCGCACGGTGTCGCGGTGCCGCGCTCAGACGGCGCGCTTCTTCAGTTTGCGGCGTTCGCGCTCGCTGAGGCCGCCCCAGATACCGAACCGCTCGTCGTTGGCGAGCGCATAGTCGAGGCACTCGCTGCGGACATCGCAGGACAGACAGACCTTCTTGGCCTCGCGGGTGGACCCGCCCTTTTCGGGGAAGAAGGCCTCGGGGTCGGTCTGCGCGCACAGGGCACGCTCCTGCCAACCCAGGGCGCCCTCGTCGTCTTCTGCGGGCTCTTCCGAATGCAGCTCCAGCATGATTCCTCCTCGACCCGGACCGGCTCGAGCCCGGTCCCTGCCTGAAATTACATGCCTGTTGTTCGATCAAGTCAAGCGCTCGGCGGGTCCTCTCCGGGCCCCTTCGGGCCGCGCGACTCCGGCTCCTGACGCTCGGGAGTGGCCAACGGCGCCGTCCCACCGGCCGGTGGCCGCGCGGGACGCCATGCCCCGCCCGGCGCTGCTGCCTGCGACGGGTTCCCGCCGCGCTCGCTGGCGGGCGCACCGCCCGCCGCGTCGGAGGCCCGGTGCCAGACGGCGCCGGAGGCCTCGCCCGGCTGCCAGACGGGCGGGGCATCGCCCTCGGCCTGACCGTCGTCGATCACCTCGGCCGGCTCGTCCCGGGCGAGGCCGACGCTCGCGCGGGCCCGGCGCAGGTCGGGCAACCCCGCCTCACCGGTCCGCGCGGCCTCCCGGAAGCGCCACAACAACCACGCCGACAGGGCGGGCAGCAAGGCGATGGTGATCAGCCCGACCAGATCGATCAGGGCGCCGAGGACCGAGCCGGCGCCGAAGAGCCCGATCACCCCGAGCACGAGGACCAGAGCGGTCGCGATCAGGGCGAACCAGGCAGCGAGGAAGGTCAGCGCCCGCGCGTGCCGGGTCGGCGGCTGCCAGAGCACGCAGGCGCCGACGACGATGGTCAGGGCGATCGCCGAGAGGGGGTTGTACAGGCGCTCGGAGATGGCACCGGCGGCGGCGAGCCAGGATTCGTCGGCCGACGAGGCGACCGTGTGCAGCGCGATCGCGCCGGCGGCGAGCAGCACGACGACGACGAACACCACCCAGGCCACCGGTTCGCGGAACCGCCGCACGCTTCCCATCTCGCTCCTACCCCGCCGGTTCTGCTCGGCGGTGCTCGACCGGCGCCAGCCTAGATCGCGCTGCCGCGAGGAACGCGATGTGACACGCCACCGATCCGGTCACCCGGCCCTGCCAGACTGGGCGGGTGCCCGCCGACGAATCGACCACACCGCAGCCCGCCCCCCGCCGGATCGTCGTACTGGCCGGCGGCGTGGGCGGATCGCGCTTCACCCGCGGGGTGCTGGCGGCCTGGCCGCAGGCCGAGGTGACCGTGATCGCGAACACCGCGGACGACATCACCCTGCACGGGCTGCGGATCTGCCCGGACATCGACACCATGCTCTACACCCTCGGCGGCGGGATCGACGAGGCCAAGGGCTGGGGGCGGCGCGACGAGGGTTGGCTGATCGGCGAGGAGCTCGCCGCCTACGGTGCCGAGCCGACCTGGTTCGGCCTGGGCGATCGCGACATCGCAACGCATCTGGTCCGCACCCAGATGCTCGGCAACGGCTATCCGCTCAGCCAGGTCACCGAGGTGCTGGCGGCGCGTTGGCTGGCCGACCTGCCCCGGCTGCGGGTGCTCCCGATGACCGACGACCGCGTCGAGACCCATGTGCTGATCACCGATTCCGATACGGCGTCGGGCCGGCGCGCGGTGCACTTCCAGGAGTTCTGGGTACGCCTGCACGCCGCCCCGGCGGTCGAGCAGGTCGTCTTCGTCGGGATCGAACAGGCGAGCCCGGCCCCCGGCGTGCTGGACGCCCTGGCCGAGGCGGACCTGATCCTCCTCGCGCCGAGCAACCCGGTCGTCTCGATCGGCCCGATCCTCGCGGTACCGGGCATCCGCGGCGCCCTGCGCACGGCCGGCGCGCCGGTGGTCGGGTTCTCCGGCATCCTGGGCGGCGCGCCGGTGCTCGGAATGGCCGACAAACTGCTGCCGGCGATCGGCGTCGAGGTCAGCGCCGCCGGGGTCGGGCGGCACTACGGCCCGCGGTCGGGCACCGGGATCCTGGACGCGTGGCTGGTCGACGCCGCCGACGAGGCGGCCGCGGCGACGCTGGCTGCCGAGGGCCTGCCCACCCTGCCGATGCCGCTGCTGATGACCGACCCGGCGGCGACGGCGCGCTTCGTCACGGCCGGCGCCGCCTTCGCCCGGCCACCCCGGCCCGCGGCCTGATGATCACGATCTTCGCCCCGGACGGCATCGGCGAGGTCAACCCGGGCGCCGACCTCGCGGAGTTGATCAGCGACGCCTGTGCCGCGGCGGGCCGGCCGCTCGCCGACGGTGATCTGGTCTGCGTGACGTCCAAGATCATCAGCAAGGCCGAGGATCGTGCCGTGCCGGCCGAGCGGGCCGCGGAGGCGGCCGCCGCGGAGTCGGTCGCCGTGGTCGCCCGGCGGGGCGGGGTACGCATCGTCCGCAACCGGCAGGGCATCACCCAGGCGGCGGCCGGCATCGACTCCTCCAATGTCGAGGTCGGCACGATCTTGTTGTTGCCGCAGGACCCCGACGCCAGTGCCGCGGCACTGCTCCGCGAGCTCGGGGCGCGCACCGGGCTCCGGCTCGGCGTGATCATCACCGACACCGCCGGCCGCGCCTGGCGAATCGGGCAGACCGACCATGCCATCGGCCTGGCCGGCGTACGACCGACTCTTGATCATGCCGGGTTGCGCGATTCCTATGGCAACGATCTTCGGGTCACCGAGATGGCGGTCGCCGATGAGCTGGCCGCGGCCGCCGACCTGGCCAAGGGCAAGCTCGCCGGCCGGCCGGTGGCGGTGATCCGTGGCCTGGCGGAGTTGATCACCGACGCCGAGCATTCGGCACGGGAGCTGCAGCGCCCGACCGAGCAGGACCTGTTCGCCCGGGGCAGCCGGGAGGCGGTGCTGTGGGCGGTGCTGTCGGCGTACCGATCGACGAAGCGGTACGCCGAGCTGGTCGAACTGGACGGCGAGGAGTTGATCAAGGCCGTGACCGAGGCCGTCGACGGCGACCCGGCGACGGTGCGGGCCATCGTCGGCACGATCGCCTGACCGACGGGCTTTCCGGCGAACGGGACGTTTCCGGCGAACGTGCGTCTCAGGCGAACTGGGCGGCCTCGTTCTCGACCAGCGCGACGATCTCCTTGATCCGTTCGGATTCGGCGGCGGAACAGACCAGGATCGCGTCGCCGCTGTGCACCACGACGGCGCCCTCCATCCCGAACACGGCGACCAGGGTGTCGTCGGCGGCCCGGTTGATCACCAAATTGTTGCGGGCGTCGAGCAGCACCGCGCGGCCCTCGACGCTGTTGCCCTGGTCGTCGCTCGGCAGGTGCTCGGCGAGAGCGGCGAAACCGCCGACATCGTGCCAGGTCACCGGCAACGGGACGGCCAGCACGTGCGCGGTGCCGCGGCCGGCCGCGACGGGCTCCATCACCGCGTAGTCGATGCTGATCTTCGGCAGCTTGCCGAACAGCTCCCCGAGCAGCGCCGGCTCGGCGGCGATCCTGGTGACGATCTCGTGGCAGTCGGGGACCAGTCGCTGCAACTGCTCCAGCAGGGTGGCCGCCCGCCAGACGAACATGCCGGAGTTCCACCAGTGGTTGCCGTCGGCCAGGTACTCCCGCGCGGTGTCGAGATCGGGCTTCTCGCGGAATCCGTCCACCCGGTAGACGTCGGTCAGCCCGGCCGCCTGGGCGCCGCGCTTGAGGTAGCCGTAGCCGGTGTGCGCGGAGGTCGGCACCACACCGAAGGTGACCAGTGCCGTCGGGTCGGCATCGACGGCGTCGAAGGCCACGTCGAGCGCGTCCCGGAATGCCTCCACCGGCTGCATGATCTGGTCGGCGGTGACCATCGCGACGGTCGCATCGGGGTCGGCCGCGGCGAGCACGGCGGCGGGCCACGCGACCGCGTTCAGCGAATCGCGGCCCTCGGGCTCGCCGAGGATCTGGTCGTCGGACAGCTCCGGGATCTCCGCGCGGACCTCGGCGGCGTACTGCGCTCCGGTGCAGACCAGGATGTTCTCGGTAGGTACGCTGCCCTGCACCCGGTCGTAGGCCAGGCGCAGCAGCGAGGTGTCGCCGACCAGCCGCAGCAGTTGTTTGGGCATGCCCTTGCGGGACAGGGGCCACAGGCGTTTCCCCGAACCGCCCGCCATGATGACCACATAACGCATGGCGGACAGCCTAACCAGCGGGGCGTCGAGACGCCGATTCGTCGCGCAGGGCCGCTGCCGGGGCGCCCGTAGGCTGGCGCGGTGACGAACCCGACCGAACTGTTGGCCGCGCGGGTCCGCGAGGCGCCCGCGCAGCCCCTGCTGACGCAGTACGCGGCGGCCGGGCGGACCGAGTTGTCCGCCGCCAGCTTCGCCAACTGGGTCGACAAGACCACCAACTGGCTGGAGGACGAGGGGATCGCGGATCTGTACGACCCGCCGTCGCCGGCGCCGCTGCTGGCCCTGGAGCTGGCCGCCGATCAGCCGGCGCACTGGATGACCTTCGCCTGGTTGATGGCCGCCTGGCAGGCGGGGCTCGCGGTGTCGCCGGGGCCGGCCGAGGGCGCGGTGCTGCGCGTGGGCGGGCCCGGTGCCGGCGCGGGCGGGCCGGTCACCGTGGCGTGTTCGCTGCACCCGCTCGCGATGCCCGGGGATCCCGCGCCCGGGGTGCTCGACTGGGCCGCGGAGGTACGCGCCCAGCCGGATGTCCATCTCGCCGTCGCCGACGATCCGTCCCGCGCGGCCTGGGCCGGGGCACCGGGCGCGCGGTCGTTGGGCGAGTTGCTGGACGGGGTGGCACCGGCGCCGGGGCCCGTGCTGATCAGCGAACCCGCGGGCCCATGGCCGGCGGTACGCGACGGGCTGCTCGCGCCGCTGCTCGGCGGCGGCTCGGCGGTGCTGGCTCCCCGCGTACCCGCCGCCGAACTCGACCGGATCCGCGCCGCCGAACGGATCGCCTGACCGCGCCGGTTCGCGGCTGCCGGTTCAGCCCGCGCGTGCCGATTCAGCCCGCGAGTGCCGGTTCAGCCCGCGAGTGCCGGTTCAGCCCGCGGACGGTACACAACCCCCATGTCCGCGAACCCAACCGGCAGACGCGGGCCGGGCAACACTCGCGGCTGCCGGTTCGGCCCGCGGATCGGGCGGCCGTCAGCCTGGTCGCGGCCGGGGGTGGCCCGGAAGCTGGGTGGCGAGGGCTCGTTCGGCCGCACTTTTCTGGTCGGGAGCTGCCGGCCCCGCGCACCGATCCCCGGCATGACGCGCTGGCCCGGCCGACGCCGCGCACTCCCAGCCAGAAAAGTGCATTCCCGACCATTGCACCGACCGACTCCCCCACCGCTGCACCCGGCAGGCGCCGATTCAGCCCGCGGGTGCCGGTTCAGCCCGCGGAAGGTACGCCACCCCGCATCCGCGAACCCAACCGGCAGACGCGGGCCTGGCAACACTCGCGGCTGCCGGTTCGGCTCGCGGATCAGGCGGCGCTGCAGACCTCTCCCAGGTCGTCATTGGCGGGCTGGGGCTCGGCGGCGTCGCCGGTATCCGCCCGGTCCTTCTTGCCCGACCCCTCCCGGTCGCTCCCGGCGTCGTCCTTGCCCGAGCCACTCTTGTCCTTGCTTGACTCCACCGGACCGCTGGGCTTCGCGCCATCGGACTGCTTGTCCGCGGGTGCGGGCGGGCTGGTGGCTGGCACGTCCGCGGCCTCGGCGGCGGCGATCTTCTCCTGGACGGTGGCCCGGATCAGCGCCAGATCGGGCTGGGCCGGCTTGATCAGCGGCGGCACGAATGCGACGCTGCTGATCTTGGTCGAGCGCGCCTTCAGGGCGAGTTCGATCATGGAGTCGACCTTGTCGGTCGGGATGTCGGTCTCGACGATCTCCTTGCCGGCATCCGCGATCGCGGTGAACTTGGTCAGCACCGTGACCGGATCGAGTTGCTGCAGCATCGCGTTCATCACGCACTTCTGCCGGCTCATCCGGTCGTAGTCGCTGCTCTCGGCGCGAGAGCGGGCGACCCACAACGCGTCCTCACCGTTCAACAAGACGTTCTTTCCGGGCTGGATGTAGCGGCTGATCTTCGAGCTGCCGCCGCCGACCGGGATCGGCTTGTTGATGTCGAGGCGGATGCCGCCGACCGCGTCGATGAGCTGCTCGAAGCCGGCCAGATCGATCATCGCGTAGTAATTGATCTGCAGCCCGAGCAGCTCGCCGATCACCTCGCGGGTGGCCTGCAGCCCGGGATCGCCGACCGACTCCGGATAGAGCCCCTTGTGCACCTCGGTCGCCTCGGTGTAGACGCCGTTGATCATGCACTTCTCCTCGGCGCAGCGGAACCCGTCGGGATAGAACTGCTTCAGCGGCGAGCTGTCGGGGAACGGCGCGCCCTGCAGGTTCCGTGGGATCGAGAACAAGACGGTACGCCCGGTCTCGGCGTCGATGCTCGCCACGGTCATCGAGTCGGGCCGCAACCCGACGCGCCCCTTCCCGTCGTCGGCACCGAGCAGCAACACATTGATCCGGCCAGCCGACGGCGCGGTCTGCCCGCCGCCGACGAAGACACTGGACAGCAGGCTGCCCTGGGCCCAGACCGTGCGGGCCGTGCCGGCCGAACCGAGCAGCGCCCCGAGCGCGAGGACGAGCGCGATCAGCGCGAACGCGGGGCGGTGCTGGCGCGCGAGCTCGGGCGGGCGCGCGATCCGCCAGGCATCGGCGAAGAGCAGGGCCCAGCCGATGCCGGCCGCCACGACCGCGATGCACAACGCGGCGGTGACCGGCGGAAATGCCAGCACGGCGATGGTCGCGCCGCGGGCCAGCAGCAGCCCGGTCCCGAACAGCACCACCACGCCGAGCATGATCAGCCAGCACCGCACGGCGAGGCGGCCGAGCCGGCGGTTGCCGGCGGCAATCTGGGCCGATCCGGGCACCAACAGCGTGATCAGCAGCAGTCCCATGCCACGTCGCAGCCGGATGCCGTCGCTGCGACCCGCGGCCTCCGAGCCGCGGTCATCGGGCCCGGGCCGGCGGCTGCCGGCACGGGAGATTGCGGGACGGTGAGTGGGATCGCTCACGCTGCGCCTTTCGTGCGGGGGAAGTGGTGCCCGGCGGTTAGACACCCGCTGGCCAGTATGGAAGCTCGCGCACGGCCGGGGAACCAGCCACGCCGTGACGGTGGCGGATCCGCGGGCCCGGCGTACCGAACCTCGGTCCGCAATCCGGCACCGGCGTGGCACCACGGTCTCGAAACCCGCTGCCCGGGCCGCCGCACCGGGTCTCGGTGGTACGCCTTGGCTACCGTGGACGCCATGGCAGGTACCGACCGTGGTGGGCGCCCCGGCCCCGAGGACCGCGACGACATGGACTGGCTCTATCGCCGCGACGACGAGCCCGCACCGCAGCCGTCCCCTCCGGAACCGACCCGGGTGTTCGGCCCGGATGCGCCCGCGGATCCGCCGGCAGGAGGCGGGCGGCGCCGGGCGTCGTTCGGCGACCCCGGCGGCCCGGCCCGTTCCCGCACCGAGTCCGGGCTCCCCCATGAGGCCGGCCCGGCGCAGCGGCGCAGGTCGGCCCTTCCGCCGGCCGCGCCGCCGCCGCGCCCGCCGGCCTCCCCGCCCCGGCCCGCCCCGGCCCGTCCGGGCCCGGCCGGTCGCCCACGGCGTGGCCACCCGGTCCGGCGTACCCTGCTCGCGTTGCTGATCGCCTGGCTGGTCTTCCTGATCGCCACCCCGATCTATGCATGGACGCAGACGACCAAGATCGAGGCGATGCCGAGCGGCAGCAACCGGCCCGACGATCAGCCGGGCACGCTGTGGCTGCTGGTCGGCTCCGACGGCCGCGAGGACCTGTCGAAGGCAGAGCGCGAGCGGCTGAGCACGGGCGGCGGCAAGGGGCGGCGTACCGACACGATCATGCTGCTCTACCGGCCGACGATCGGGAAACCCGCGCTGATCTCGGTGCCGCGGGACTCCTTCGTCCGCATCCCGGGCAAGGGCAAGAACAAGATCAATGCCGCGTACGCCTTCGGCGGCCCGCAACTGTTGATCGAGACGATCGAGCAGAACACCGGCCTGCGCGTCGATCGGTACGCCGAGATCGGCTTCGCCGGATTTGCCGGGATGGTCGATGCGGTCGGCGGCGTCGAGGTGTGCCCGAAGAAGGCGATCAAGGACCGTCGGGCGGGCCTGGACATCAAGGCGGGTTGCCAGAACGTCGACGGGCCGACGGCGCTCGGCTATGTCCGCACCCGCTACACGGACGCGACGGGCGACATCGCGCGGACCCAGCGGCAGCGCGAGGTGATCGGCAAGATCGCCAAGAAGGTGGCCTCGCCGGTGACCTTCGTCAACCCGGTCCGCTACTGGGGGGTGAACATGGCGGCGGCGCGCTCGTTCGGCGTCGACGAGCAGGCCAGCCCGATCGATGTGGGGCTGATGGGCCAGGCGATGCTCGGCACGTCCGGTGGTGACGGCCTGACGCTGATGATCCCGATCAGCGATGCGAATGCGCGGACGAGCGCGGGCAGCTCGATGATCTGGGACATCGAGCAGGCCGAGGAGATGTTCGCCGACATCAAGTCCGGCGACACCTCCAAGCTCGACCGCTTCCGGGCCGACTCCTGACTCCTCAGGCCTGCGGTAGCCCCGCCAGAAGTTGGCGAGCCATCACGATCCGCTGCACCTGGTTCGTGCCCTCGTAGATCTGGGTGATCTTCGCGTCGCGCATCATCCGCTCGACCGGGTAGTCGCGGGTGTAGCCGTAGCCGCCGAGCAGTTGCACGGCGTCGGTGGTGATCTCCATCGCGACATCGGAGGCGAAGCACTTGGCGGTGGCGCCGAAGTAGGTCAGGTCGCCGTCGCCCCGCTCGGACTTGGCCGCGGCGGCGTAGGTGAGCTGGCGGGCCGCCTCCAGCTTCATGCCCATGTCGGCGATCATGAACTGCAGACCCTGGAAATCGGCGATCGCCTTGCCGAACTGCTTGCGCTCCTTGACATAGCCGAGCGCGTAGTCCAGTGCCCCCTGCGCGATCCCGAGCGCCTGGGCCGCGATGGTGACGCGGGTGTGGTCGAGGGTACGCATGGCAGTCGCGAAGCCGGTGCCGGGATCGCCAATCAGCCGGTCGTCGCCGAGGCGGACGTTCTCCAGGTAGACCTCGCGGGTCGGCGAGCCCTTGATGCCGAGCTTCTTCTCCGGCGCGCCGAAGTCGACGCCCTCGTCGGACTTGCGCACGACGAAGGCGCTGATCCCCTTGGACCGGGCATCGGGATCGGTCACGGCGAACACCGTATAGTACTCCGACTCGCCCGCATTGGTGATCCAGCGCTTCACCCCGTTCAGCACCCAGCCGTCACCGTCGCGGACCGCACGGGTCTTCATCGATGCGGCATCGGAGCCGGCGTCCGGCTCGGACAGGCAGTAGGAGAACATCGCCTCGCCCGCGGCGATCGGCGGCAGGACGGCCTGCTTCAGCTCGTCCGAGCCGGACAGCAGCACCGGCATCGAGCCGAGCTTGTTCACCGCCGGGATCAGCGAGCTGGACGCGCAGGCGCGCGCGACCTCCTCGATCACGATCACGGTGGCCAGCGCGTCGGCACCGACGCCGCCGTAGGCCTCCGGGATGTGCGGGGCGTGGAAGTCGGCCTTGCGCAGCGCGTCGTAGGAGGCGCGCGGGAACTCGGCGAGCTCGTCGACCTCGGCGGCATGGGGCGCCACCTTGTTGTCGCAGACCTCGCGCACGGCCGCGCGGAACGCCTCGTGGTCCTCCGTCGGGCGATAGATATCGGTGAAGTCGCTCACCGAGGCAGCTTAGCGCTCGCTAAGCAGGGCTGGTAGTCCCCCGGCCGGCGGCCAGCGGCTCGCCGGTCTGGGCCCGGGCCAGCAGCACTCCCCCGGCGGCCGCGGCGGGGAAGACGACGATGGCCAGCAGCGGCACGGACAACAACAAGAAGGTGGGTACGCCGAAGCCGAGCGTCGCCAGCCGACGGCCGCGCAGCACCCGGTCCCGGGCGGGCAGGCTGACCACCCCGCGCTGGGCGAGCGGCTGGCCGACGAGTTCCAGGGCGATCATCCAGCCGCCGAAGATCGCTCCCCCGACCGCGGCCGCGATGGTGCCGACGACCGGGATCAGTCCGATCACGAAGAAGATGGCACCGCCGAGCGCGGTGATCGCGACGACGGCGATCGTCTGGCCGATCGAACGGGCCAGGGGCACGTCGACTGCCCGGCCCTCGGGCGGCCCGCCGAGCTCGCGCTCCACCGACGCGGCGATCCGCTCGTAGAACGGGCCGCCGATCAGCAGCGTGATACTGGAGAAGGCGACGACCATGATCAGCACGGCGGCCGCGGTGATCAGCAGGGCGGCGACGCCGCGCAGCACCTCGCGTACCGCTGGATCCCAGCCCTCGGCGAAGGCCGTCAGCGCGCCGCCCAGCGTCGGCGCACCGAAGAACAGGCCGACCAGCGCGCCGACGAACAGCACCGAAGTGATCATCGGCGGGATCGCACCGGTCCAGAACAGCTTCGGCCGGCGGATGATCATCCCGGCGCCACGCAACAGGAAGCCCGCGCCGGTGAAGACTGACCTCATCGCGCCGCCTGCGCGAGCATCGGAAAGACCGCGTCGGCGAGCAGCGGGGCGAGATCGGCGCCCGGCGCGGCGCCAGGATCGACCCAGCGCAGCTCGGCGATCTCGGCGGCGGGCGCGACCGGTTCGATAAGCGGGTGTTCGAAGACCGTTGCCACCACGCGATGCCGCGGTTCGTTGGCCGCAGCGGCCGTGTGCCGGCCGAGCGGGCGCAGCATCCGGTGATCAAGCTGCCCGGACAGCTCTTCGGCGAACTCGCGGATCGCCGCGGCCGCCGGGTCCTCGCCGGGCTCGGGTTTGCCGCCGGGCAGCATGAAACGGTCGGTGCCGCGCTTGCGTACCGTCAACACGCGGCCAGCGGCGTCGCGCATCACGACGGCGCTGACGCGGATGTCACGGTCCATGGGGCCAACGCTAGCGCCGGACCGGCGTGCCCCGCACGGTGAACTCGCCGGGCAGCTCCGTCCAGTCGAACCACGTCACCGCGACGGCGTACTGCGGGCGGGCGCAGGCGCGATTCAATTCGATCATGGCGGGTTCCAACTGGCCGCGGGCGATTCGCCAGCCGTCGAAGTCGAGCCCGCAGGCATCGTATTGGTAGGCATAGAAGAAGCCGTCGCCCGGACCGGCGGCGAGCACCGGCGCCGTGTCGGCGCCCTGGTCGGCGAGTCGGTCGGCGAGGATGCCGAAGTCGTCGCGATACAGGCCCGCCCAGTCGACCGGCCGCCCCATCGGGCGGGTGTCGGGGATCATGACGACGAGGCGACCGGCGGAGCGCGGCCACAATCCACCGGCCCGCCCGAGCAGCACGACGGCAGCGGCGACGACGGCCAGGCCGACCGCGACGGCCAGCGCGACGAGGAGGCCGTTGCGGGGCGCGCGGTCGGCCGATCGCGCGATCATTGCCGCAGGCTAGGCCGGCTACGGGTCACTCGCCGCGGCGTACTCGCTCGCCCTTGGCCTCGGCTGTCGCCCGAAGGTCGTCCTGGAAGGCGACCATCCGCGCGGTCAGGTCGGGGTCGCCGGCGGCCAGGATCCGGACGGCCAGCAGCCCGGCATTGCGGGCATTGCCGATGGCGACGGTCGCGACCGGCACGCCGGCCGGCATCTGCACGATGGAGAGCAGCGAGTCCATGCCGTCGAGGTACTTCAGCGGGACGGGTACGCCGATGACGGGCAGCGGGGTCACCGCGGCGAGCATGCCCGGCAGGTGCGCGGCGCCGCCGGCGCCGGCGATGATCACCTCGAGGCCGCGCGAGTGGGCGCGGCGGCCGTAGTCGATCATGGCCTCAGGCATCCGGTGCGCGGAGACCACATCGGCCTCGTGGTCGATGCCGAACTCGGCCAGTGCCTCGCCGGCCGCGGACATGGTCGGCCAGTCGGAGTCCGATCCCATCACGATGCCGACGCGCGCGCTCATGGTCGGCAGACTAGTGGGTCACAGACCGCCGAGCGCGGGGCCGCGGGCGGGACCGGCGAGCAGCACGAACCACATCATCAGGGCGAGGGTGCCGGACAGGGTACGCAAGGTGTTCCAGCGCGCCCACGGCTCGCGGAACTCGGCCCATTCGCGCTCGGCGTTCTCGGGGTGGGCGGTGGCCAGTTTGTTGTTCAGCGGCACGTTCCCGACGACGGTGATCACGAGTACGCCGAGCTGGGCCAGGGCGGCCAGCGAGGCGCCGAGCGCGACGGGGTCGAGGCCGTTGCGGCCGATCACCAGCGCCGGCACGGCGAGTGCGGGCAGGATCGAGCCGAACAGCACGGAGAGGAACAGCGGCCGCGGGGCGACGATGTTGATCTGCTGCATCGCGCGTACCGCATCGACGGGCGCGAGCCGGTCCAGCGCCGGCAGCACCATCACCGAGAACACGAAGAACGATCCGGCCCCGAGCCCTGCGCCGACACCTGCGATGATCACCAGGATCTCGAACACACCCACGCGCCGCCCCTTACTCGTTGCTCGGTCCGGACGCTATCGTCCGACCGTGCGCGGAACCAGAGCGATCGGCCTGTGGATCGGTGTCGCCGTCCTGCTGATCGCGGCGATCGTGCTGGCGGCGCTCAGTCGCCAGGTCAGCTCCTACGGCGCGCTGATGTGGATCTTCGGGCTGATCTGCCTGCTCGCCGCCGTCGCCCTGGGCGTGGTCGCCTATCGGCGGCGCTCGTCCGGGCGCGAGTGAGGCCGGGGCCCGTCAGCTTCGCGGAGGTCGTCGATGCAGGCGGGCGTGTGCCGTCAGGACCGCGAAGACAACGACGGCGACGATCGCCACTGCCACCGAGAGCGCCTGGAGCATGCCGAACATGCCGATCTTGATTCGGTCGTTGCACGCGAGCACGTCGGTGTCCTGACCGATCCGCTCAGCTCGGGTACAGCCGCCGAACGGAACCAGCGCGTCGAGCGGTGTCGCATACACCACCAGAATGGCGCCCAGAACCCACAGCACGACCGCGATGACCACGCAGACGCCGAGCCGACCGCCGACAGTCGCGATGCCGTCCAGCCCATTCCCGTCTACCGCAGTTTCATCAACCATTCCACCCTCATTGACGTCGCATCCCGGGCAGACCACGGCTCTTGACCAGAGTCGCACATGATCTCCGCCAGGTCTTGCCAACGACCAACGATCAAGCGCGCGAGTTCCCTCGCTCAGGCCGGTACGCGGTCCAGGAAGCCGGCAACGGTGGCGATTCGACCGTCGGCGTCGACGGTGACCACGTCGAAGCCGATCACCAGCGGCTCCGCGCCCGAGGCACCGAGGCCCCACCGGAACCGCACCTGGCGGTGGTGCGCGTCAGGCTCGCCGACCAGGCTGAACTCGAACCCCGGAAACTGTTCCTGCACACCGGCCACCACGGCGCCGATGGCCTCGGCACCGGCAACGTCGGCCATCGGATCCGTGTAGGTGGCCTGGGGCGACCAGTGCCGCGTCAGCAGGTCGCGGCGGGCCTCCGGGTCCGTGCAGTTCCAGGTCGCAAGGTAGGCGTCGACGATGTTGTTCATGGTGTCCTCCGGTCTCGTGCTGTCAATTCGATCGACGCCCAGCCTGCCCCGGCCACGAACCGGTGGCGATTACCCCGTAGGTAATGGCAGCACGTCCGCACGCGGCCTAGATTCGCGACCATGACCACGATGGAGGTGGGTACGCTGCTGCGCGCCTGGCGCCAGCGCCGACGGCTCAGCCAGCTCGAACTCGCCGGCCGCGCCGAGGTCAGCGGGCGACACCTGAGCTTCGTCGAGACCGGACGATCGCGGCCGAGCGCCGACATGGTCCTACGCCTCGCCGACCACCTGGAGGTGCCACCGCGCGAACGCGACACCCTCCTCATCGCCGCCGGTTTCGCCCCGCGGCACGCACACCCGGAGGACACCGCAGAAGTCCTCGCCTCCTTCCGCACCCTGGTCGACGCACACCAGCCGTATCCGGCCGTGCTCCTGGACCGATACTGGGATCTCGTGGACGCCAACGACGCCGTCGCCCCGCTGCTCGCCGACTGCGCGCCGCGCCTGCTGGAACCACCGGTCAACGTCGTCCGCCTCAGCCTGCACCCCGACGGGCTGGCCCCACGCATCATCAACCTCACCCTGTGGCGCGAACACCTATTGCACCAGGTCGCCGCCCGAGCCGACCACACCGCCGACCCGCGACTGGCCGCGCTGTACGCCGAGTGCCGGCAGTACCCGAGCAACGGCACGGCGCCCACACCATCCGGCCCTGTCGCCGAACTCGTCCTCTGTGTAGCCGACGACGCGCCGCCCCTGCGGCTGTTCAGCGTGGTCAGCGCCGTGCTCACCGCACACGACGCCACCATCGACGAGCTGCACCTGGAGACCTTCCTCCCCGCCGACGAGACCACCAGATCACGACTGCACCCGCCCCACTGATGCCCGCACCCTTGGGGCCGTCGTGGTCAGGGTCCGCGCGCGCTCGGATTCTCTCCCACGCACCGGACTCCAAATTGGCAAAGATCCAGCCAAGCGGTCGGGAAGAATGTCACGGCCTCAGCAGCTTCTCAAGCTCCGACTCCACTGCGCGGGCCGCGATTGCGTCGCCGCCGTAGTAAGATTCCCAGAATCCGTCTACGAGCCACGCTGCGGGCGCAAATTCGACGGCTCCTGCATCATTGACGCGAACCGTCCAACTTTTGGGAATCGAACTGTCGACAGTCAAGAAGAGCGATGAGTCGAACCAAGCTAACGAGAATCCGTCGTCGGCTATTATCTGCAGTTCGATACGGCTGTTTGGAACCGCAAGCAGTGCGGCAACACGGTAATTGGCACCGACCGTGATCCAAGGGCTCGCTCCCGGTGGCTCGGTGTCAGACGCGACCGGATTGACTACGCATTCCACTATCATCGGCTGCCCGCAAAAACTGACTTGTTAGTCAACATTCTAATTGATCTCTCCCGTCCTCCAACTCTTGTAAAAATAGACCTGGAAGTCGCCGGACAGGCCTTGATGAACGCGGGTGGGAATATATTTCCCCCAGTCGCCATCCTACTTCCATTAGATGTCAGGTGCTTTATCACTTGCTTGCTGTTCAATCGGGCACCAAGAATAATCCTACGCGATTCACGAACCGCCTCAGACTTCAACCCTCCGCCCGAAACGAATAGTGACTCGACTGATTCGCGCGCCAACTGCCGCCCTAATCGCACACCGTTCGCAACATTATCAGCCCCGCTCGCGACGCGACCGAAACACTAGCTGCGCGGGTGCCGCGGACGGCCCAGGAGCCCGCTCGAACAGCACCCCCGCCGGGAATGAGCAAGGTGAGCGCGGTCAGCGCGATCCCACGCTGAGTTCTGAACACGCGTACGGATCGTCAGCATTGCCACACCCAGCGCTGACATAAGGACGGTTGTCGCCTCCGCTGCAGCCGCACAGCCGAACAACAATCCGAGACTCGCCATCACCGCCGCGACCGCACCGAAGAAGGAGACCAGCCATCTACACATCGTCGGCCCCCAAGACGTCTTCGACCTCGACCCCAAGGTTTTCGCGAACCCACTGATCAACTGCCTCGATGAAGCGATAGCAGCCCGCCTCGACCGCGGGGAGATTGAGCTCCGTCACAGCGATGTCGTCCTGGTGGATCGAGCCGGCCCTCCAGCGGCCGGAAGGCTGCTGTCGGAACCAGAGGAGGCCCGGCTCATCCGATTCCATTGAAATGAATTCAAAGTCGCTGTCCGCGCAGCGGAGCCAAGACGCCAATGCGTGGCGCAACTCGACAACTGGGAACATCGGTTCGCTGTAGACCAGCCGATCCCCGACTGCCAATTGAAGCGTGCCCTCGACGCCCAGGAGGAGGTCGAATTTGTTGCGCGCTGAACCGCGCCTGAACGCTGTGTCGCTGAAGCTGAGCGAGATGGTAGCCATCACTACTTCACCGGGTAGGCGGTGATGACGCGGCCATCGTTCGAGACGACAACCTTGACGAAGGTCTCGCCCCTCCTTCCGACGATCGAACCCATGTTGGTTCGGACGACGAATCGGTCGGTCGCCGTCCCAGCGTTGGGAAGGAAACTTGCTCCTTCAGATCTCAGCGCGCCCGCGACGGAACCGTCGATGTCGACGCCCTCCGCCCACTTGTTCCAGCGACCACCCGCGCCAGGCAGGTACTTCGCAGAAACTGTCCAATCATCAATGTTGTCCGCCGCGCGGAAGGCCGAGCTCGACGCTTCTGCGAGACGCGACGCCCCGTTTGCGGCGCGTGTGGTTGACGTGGCGACGCGTGTGGCCCGCACACCCCACGCCCCGCTCCGGGCGGCCCAAGTGCCCGCTCGAACGGTGCCCCCACCGGGGATGAGCAAGGTGAGCGCGGTCAAAGCGATCTCACACTGGAGTTCTGAACACGCGTACGGATCGTCAGCATTGCCACAACCAGCGCTGACATACGGCCGGTTCTCCGGATTGTAGGTATTGGCCCAGCCCACCGGCGTCACCCCGCCGTTACGAGACTTCGCAACCTCGTACCGATCAGGATGCGGATGAGCCCACGTCCCGCGCCGGACCGCGCGCCGCCCACTCGGGATTTGACGCGACCAACCCTCGGTCAACGACTGCCGCTCCCCGCGGCGGTGGTTCGCATACGCCCGCTCAGACCGGACCTTGGCCACCCGACTCCGATAACTGCGATACGACTTCACCGCCCCCGCTCGGCCACCACGAACATGACCCAACACGAACGCGTTGTACTCCCCACCCGACATCTCCACCCCTAGCCCCGCTCGGCAGGATCACCCATCAGGTACCCGGCGGCGTGCCGGGCGCGACGGCGTACCTGCTCAAGATCATCACCGTAGGCATTCACGTGCCCGACCTTGCGGCCCGGGCGCACCTCCTTGCCGTACAGCTCCGCGCGCAGCTCGCGGTCCCGGGCGAAACAGTGCAACAGCGCCGACACCAGATCCGGCTCGCTTCCACCGAGCACATTGCCCATCACGGTCCACGACTCGCGCGCGGCCGGATCGCCGAGCGGCAGATCGACCACCGCGCGCAGGTGGTTCTCGAACTGCGAGGTGACCGCCCCGTCAATGCTCCAGTGCCCGGTGTTGTGCGGGCGCATCGCCAGCTCGTTGACCACGACCGAACCGTCGCGACGCTGCATCAGCTCCACCGCCAGCACCCCCACCACACCAAGATCATGAGCAATCCCCAGCGCGAGCCGCTCCGCACCCACGGCCTGCTCCTCGGTCAGCCCCGGCGCCGGCGTGGTGGTCTCGACGCACACCCCGTCACGCTGGACCGACTCGCTGATCGGGTACGCCGCGGCCTGGCCCGACGGGGAGCGCACCACCAGCGCGCTCAGCTCGCGCTCGAAGTCGACGAACTCCTCCGCGACAACCTGCACCCCCTCGCCCAGCCCGGCGAACGGCTCGTCCGCGACCTCCACCCCGTCCAGCTTCCACACGCCCTTGCCGTCATAGCCCCCGCGGGAGGTCTTGGCGATCACCGGCCAGCCGTGCTCGTCGCCGAACGCGCGCAACTCACCCGCATTCGCCACCACCCGCCAGGCCGGCACCGGTACGCCGAGCGCGGTCAGCCGCTCCCGCATCACCGCCTTGTCCTGTGCATGCACCAACGCGTCCGGCCCGGGCCGCACCGCCACGCCGGCCGCCTCCAACTCGCGGAGGATCTGCGTCGGCACGTGCTCGTGGTCAAAGGTGATCACATCGCAGCCCTCGGCAAACGCGCGTACCGTCGCCGGATCGGTGTAGTCGCCCACGGTCACGTCCGCCACCACCTGCGCGGCGCTCACGTCCGGCCCCTCGGCCAGCAGGCGCACCCGCAGCCCGAGCCGGATCGCGGCGGCGTACATCATCCGCGCCAACTGGCCGCCGCCGATGATGCCGACGACGAACGGGCGTACCGATTCACTCACGGCCGCTCAGCCTAGCCGCCGCCGGCCGTCGGCCGTCGGCCGTCGGCCTCAGTCGAACCTGACCCCGTCGCGCGGCCGGCTGTCGACGACGAGCTCGAACACGTCGGGCCGCGCGTAGTGCCCGACCGGGTCGAAGTCGAGATGCCGTTCGGTCTTCGCCGCGAGGTCGATGTCGGCGAAGAGCACTTCCTCGGCGTCGAAGACCGGCCCGGCCAGCACCTGCCCACCCGGATCGATGATCATGCTCCCGCCGCGCATCAGCACGTCGCCGTCGGCCTCGTACTCGACCCGGTAGTCCTCGCCGAAGTCGGCCCGGGTCAGGTATTGGCATGCCGACAACACGAACACCCGCCCCTCGAGGGCGATGTGGGTCATCGTCGCCTGCCAGGTGGGCCGGTCGTCGGCGGTGGGAGCGCACCAGATCTGCACTCCCTGGGCATACATCGCCTGGCGCAGCAGCGGCATGTAGTTCTCCCAGCAGATCACCGCACCCAGGCGCCCGGCCGGCGAGTCGACCACGTCGAGCGTCGAGCCATCGCCGAAGCCCCACACCAGCCGCTCCAGCGCGGTCGGCATCAGCTTGCGGTGCATCCCGACCAGGCCGGCGCCCGGATCGATCATCAACGCGGTGCAGTAGAGGGTGTTCCCGCGGCGCTCGATCACGCCGATCACCGTGAACACACCGGACTCCGCGACCAGCTCGACGAGCCGCGCGACCTCCGGGCCGTCCACGGCGACGGCCGCGTCGGCGTAGCGGCGGTAGAGCTCGCGACCCTCGGGCGAGCGCGCCCCGACGACGCTGCCGAAGGTCGATCCCTTCGGGTATCCGCCGATGAATGCCTCGGGGAAGACGGCCAGCTCGGCCCCGCCGGCGGCGCACTCGCGCAGCAGGTCCGCGGTCTTGTCGATGGCGGCGGCGGAATCGAACGGCACGGATCCGGCCTGCACGACGGCTACACGGGTCATTGATCGGCTCCTCGGTCGATGATGCGGGTGAAATGGGGTACGCCGGGCACGTGCGGCCATGATCGCTCGGGCCATGATCACTCGGGCCATGATCACTCGGGCCATGATCATTCGGAGATGTCCCGGCGCAGGGTCTCCGGCAACAGCGTCGCCAACACGATGCCGGCGAGCAGGGCCACCGCGACCAGGTAGCCGGCCGGCGCGAGCGAGTTGCCGGTGAGCCGGATCAGCAGCGCGGCGATGAACGGGCCAGGGCCGGCGAGCAGCGCCAACGCGATGTTGTGGCCGAGCGCGGCCCCGCTGGAACGGATCGATGCGGGGAACACCTCGACCAGCAAGACGACGTTCATCACACCGGCCATCGCGACGAGCACACCGAGCACGACCAGCCCGAGCAGGACCAGCGGGAACGAACCCGTGTCCCAGAGCCAGAAGATGGGCAGGCCGAGCAGCACCAGCCCGGCGGCCGAGGCGAGCACGACCGGTCGCCGACCGATCCGATCGGCGATCATGCCGATCAGCGGATTGACCAACACGTAACAGCCGAGGCCGATCGAACACGCCAGCAGGGCGTCGAAGCGCGCCATCCCGACCACGCCGGACAGGTGATTGTTGGCGTAGGTGATCAGGTAGTACAAGCTGACGCCGAACAGCGCGGAGAACGTCAGGGCGAGCACGAACGCACGCGCCACCGCGTCGGCCCGCAGGGGCGCGGTCTCCCCCGCCGCGCGGCGCGCGGCGACCTGCTCGAAGACCGGCGTCTCGCCGAGCCGTCGCCGGATGTAGATGGCCACGACGGCCATCACGAACGACGCGAGGAAGGGCAGGCGCCAGCCCCACGCCGCGACCTGCTCCGCGGACAGCGTCGCGGTCAGCAGGGTTGCCAGAACGGTGCCGGTGAGGAAGGCGAGGCCCGCCGTGGTGGTCAGGATCGTCGCGGTCCGGGCCCGCCGGGTGCCCGGTGCACTCTCGATCAGGTACGCCGCGGCGCTGGACCACTCGCCGCCGACCATCATGCCCTGCACCAGCCGCAGCACGACCATCAGCGCGGGCGCCCAGATCCCGATCTGGTCGAAGGTGGGCAGCAGGCCCATCAGCGCCGTGGCCACCCCCATCCCGAACACGGTGATCACGAGCACCGCGCGCCGGCCGAGCCGATCGCCGAGCGGCCCGAGGACGAGCGCCCCGATCGGGCGGGCGAGGAAGCCGGCGGCAAAGGTGGCGAGCGAGGCGAGCAACGAGGCGCTCGGATCGTCGGAGGGAAAGAACTGCGCCCCGATGACGGCGGCGAAGTAGCCGTAGATGGCGAAGTCGAACCACTCCATGAAGTTGCCGATGCCGACGGCAAGGCCGCGTTTGCGCAGGTCCACGCCGGCGCTCGCGGCGGTGGGCGACTGGGTGCTGGCCTGATTCATGATCACTCCGGCTCCGGTGCCGGCCTCCTTGCGGACCGAAGCTAGGTACCCGGGACGGTCACCGACCACCAGTAGTAATGACTACAGTGGGCATCATCAACGTCATTGATTTGAGGCGGGTCGATCTCAACCTGCTGGTCGTGTTCCACGTGCTGATGCGCGAGCGGCACGTCACGCGCGCCGCCGCCACCCTGCAGATCAGTCAGGGCGCGGTGAGCGCCGCGCTCGGGCGCCTGCGGCGTACCTTCGACGACGACCTGTTCGTCCGCACCCGCTCCGGGATGCAGCCCACGCCCCGGGCGCTGGAGCTGGCCTCGCGGATCGGTCAGCCCCTGGGCCAGATCGCCGGAGCGCTGTTCGGCGACGAGGTCTTCGAACCGCAGGCATCGCGGCGCACCATGATCATCGCGCTCTCCGACGACCTCGAGGCCTGGCTCGCACCGCGCCTGCTCGCCGCGGCCGGCCAGCGACAGTGGAGCGTGCGGTTCACCTTCCGACAAACCAATTCCCACCTGTGGCGCGATGCCCTGGCGAACCCGCGGGTGGACGCCGTCATCTGCGCCGACCCGGGCAGCGTGCCCGCCGCGTACCAGCGCCGCCCGCTGTTCTCCGGCTCCTACAGTTGCCTCTACGACGGCGCGCGGCTCGGCATCTCGACGCCGCTGTCGCTGCGGGACTACGTCTCCTTGCGCCACGTCCGGATCTCCTACGACGCCCAGCGCGGATTCGTCGACGATCTGCTGGACGCGATGGGCCACGAGCGTCCCGCGATCGGCTCGTTCACCCACTTCGCCGGCGTGCTGACGTCGCTGCGCCGCACCCCGACCGTGGCAACGCTGCCGAGCTTCGCCGCGCACGAGTTCGCCCATGCCGCCGGCCTCACCGTCAGCCCGCCGCCGATGCCGATGCCGAGCTTCGCGATCACGCTGCTCTGGCGCGTCGCCGACGAGGGCGATCCCGCACATCGGTGGCTGCGCGACCTGATCGCCTCGATCCCCTGGCCCGGCGCCTGAACTCTCGCTCAGATCAGCCGGAAGATCACGAATCGCTGGACCACGAAGTTCACCGCGGTCGCGACTCCCTGGGCGAAGACGAAACAGATCACCTGGGTGGGCACCTCGGCCCCGTGCCCGAGCGCACGCAGCACCAGCGGGAAGGTCAGCGAGTACAGCCCGACCTGCAGCGCGAACGTCAGCGCATACAGCGCGACCACCGCGGCAAAGCGCCGCTTGCTCGGCTCGGCCCGGAAGGTCCAGCGACGATTGATCAGGTACGCCGTGGTGGTGCCGAGCACGAACGAGACCGCCTTGCCCGCCGGCTGGCTGAACCCCAGCAAGTGGGTCAGCGCCAGCAGCGTGCCGAAGTCGACGACCGCCGACAGGCCGCCCGTCACCACGAACCGGACGAGCTGCGTACCCAGCGGCGCCGCGCTCCCCCGCTCCTCCAGCGGCAGCTCGATCGGCTGCGGCAGCTCGGCGGGGTGCGGGTCCTCCGCGGCCTGGGACGGGTCGGTCACGGGCGGTCAGCGTACCCGCCGGATCACCAGCGGGCGGGCATCGCGGGCAGTTGCGCGCGGCACAGCTCGTCCAGCACGAGCTGCACCCGCCGGATGTCCGGGACGTGGGAGATCTGCAGCGGCAGCCCGTCGAACGTCGTCAGGCGCAGCGTGCCGCAGCCCAGCAGCCGGTCGGTGAGGGTACGCCGGTAGCCGACCTCGCGGATCCCGCGCAGCGCAATCACCCGGCCGACCCGGCCGAACACCCCCCGGCGGGTGAGGATGCGCTGGTCGGTGAACACATAACGAGTGGTACGCCAGTGCAGCAGCGGCCGCAGCACGAACAGCAGCGCCGCGCTGCCCAGCACCGCCGCGAGCACCCAGAACAGCTCGGGCCGATCCTCCGGGATCGCGCGCAACCCGGCGCCGAACAGCGCGGCGAGGATCAGCAGCAGGATCACCGGCCAGGCGATCACCTTCGCGTGCGGGCGCAGCGTGACGATCTCCTGTTCCCCCGCCGCCAGCCAGCGCCTGCCACCCACGGCCCCCATGCTGACACAGCGCGGGCGCGCCGCCGGTCGAGACCAACGCTGGTTGAGCCTGTCGAGTCCCCACAACCACCCAGCACGCCATCACCCAGCACGCCAACACCCAGCACCCAACCGCCGTTACCGACCACTCGCCAGAGTTCTGGCCACCACGCTGCCCCCGACACAGCCGAAACCCCGACGAGTGGTCACTTTCGGCGCGAGACCTGCCGATAGGCGCCGGTCGAGCCTGTCGAGACCAGCGCGGCTACTCCCCGGGGCGAAGGTGCACGATGTCGCCGGCGCCGAAGGCGCGCGGGCCCGCGACGGTGTGGACGACGATGCGCCCGCCGGCGTCGACGCCGGTGGCCTCGCCCTCGGCCGGCGGCGCGCCTCCCGGCAGTTCGACCCGGACCCGGCGCCCGACGGTGTCGCTCAGCGCGAGGTAGTCCGGGCGCGGATCCGCGCCGTCGTCCCAGCGGGCCAGCCGCGCGGCGAGGTCGCCGAGGATCGCGGCCAGGACGTCGGTCGGGTCCGGAGCGGGTATGTCGCCCGCCGCCGCGGCCAGGTCGAGCGAGGTCGCCGTGGGCACGGGCAGCTCGGCGGCGGTCATCGTGGTGTTCAGGCCGAAGCCGACCACGCTGGCCGGCCGCTCGCCCGGCACCCGTTGGCCGAGAATGCCGCAGACCTTGCGCCCGTCCAGCAGCACGTCGTTCGGCCACTTCAGCCGCGCCGCGAGGCCCGTCGCCTCCCGGATCCCGGTCGCCACGGCGAGCCCGACGATCATCGACAGCCACCCCCAGTCCTCGACCGGGCGCCGCGGCGCCAGCAGCACCGAGGTCGCGACCGAGGTCCACGGCGGCGCCGTCCAGGCCCGGGCCAGTCGACCCCGCCCGGCCGTCTGATGACCCGCCACCAGCACCGTCCCCGGCCCCGCCCGCCCACTCGCCGCCGCATCGGCCAGGTCGGCATTCGTGGAGCCGGTCTCGTCCACCACCGACAGCGCGGGCCAGGCACGCTCCGACAGCGCGGCGCGCAGGCGTACCGGGTCGACGACCGCCCCGGGCGGGGATGCTGACACGGCCGCGAGCCTAGCCCGGGCGGCCGAACGCTAGGGTCCGAGTTTGTGGAACCAGATCTGCACACGACGGCCGGCAAGCTCGCCGACCTCGACCGCCGCATCGACGAGGCCGTCCATGCCGGCTCGGCCAAGGCCGTGGAGAAGCAGCACGCCCGGGGCAAGCTGACCGCCCGCGAGCGCGTCGAACTGCTGGTCGACGAGGACAGCTTCGTCGAGATCGACGAGCTCGCCCGGCACCGCTCCACCAACTTCGGCCTGGACAAGAACCGGCCCTACGGCGACGGCGTGGTGACCGGCGTCGGCACCGTCGACGGCCGGCCGGTGGCGATCTTCTCCCAGGACGTCACCGTCTTCGGCGGCAGCCTCGGCGAGGTCTACGGGGAGAAGATCGTCAAGATCATCGACTTCGCGATGAAGACCGGCTGCCCGCTGGTCGGGATCAACGAGGGCGGCGGGGCCCGGATCCAGGAGGGTGTCGTCTCGCTCGGCCTGTACGCCGAGATCTTCCGTCGCAACACCCACGCCTCGGGCGTGATCCCGCAGATCTCGTTGATCATGGGCGCTGCGGCCGGCGGCCACGTCTACTCCCCCGCCCTGACCGACTTCATCGTGATGGTGGACAAGACCTCGCAGATGTTCATCACCGGCCCGGACGTGATCAAGACCGTGACCGGCGAGGACGTCACGATGGAGGACCTCGGCGGCGGGCGTACCCACAACGCCACATCGGGCAATGCGCACTATCTGGGCGCGGACGAACAGGACGCGATCGACTACGTCAAGGAGTTGCTGTCCTACCTGCCGCAGAACAACCTGGCCGACCCGCCGCGCTTCGCCGACGAGACCTCGCCGGAGCCGACGGAGGCCGACCTGGCGCTGGACACGCTGATCCCGGACTCGCCGAACCAGCCCTACGACATCCACGACGTGATCTCCGCGGTGGTCGACGAGGGCGAGTTCCTGGAGGTGCAGCCGCTGTACGCCGAGAACATCGTCTGCGGCTTCGGGCGCGTGTCCGGCCGCAGCGTCGGCGTGGTCGCCAACCAGCCGACCAAGTTCGCGGGCTGCCTCGACATCGGCGCCTCCGAGAAGGCCGCGCGCTTCGTGCGTACCTGCGATGCCTTCAACATCCCCGTGTTGACCTTCGTCGATGTGCCCGGCTTCCTGCCCGGCACCGACCAGGAGTGGAACGGGATCATCCGTCGCGGAGCGAAGTTGATCTACGCCTACGCCGAGGCGACGGTGCCGCTGATCACCGTGATCACCCGCAAGGCCTACGGCGGCGCCTACGACGTGATGGGCTCCAAGCACCTCGGCGCCGATCTCAACCTCGCCTGGCCGACCGCGCAGATCGCGGTGATGGGCGCCCAGGGGGCCGTGAACATCCTGCACCGGCGCACCCTCGCCGAGGCCGACGATCCCGAAGCCCGCCGGGCGGAGTTGATCGACGACTACGAGACCCAGCTCGCCAATCCCTACATCGCTGCCGAGCGCGGCTACGTCGACCAGGTGATCCATCCCCGGCGGACCCGGCTGGAGATCGCCCGCGCGCTGCGGCTGCTGGAGAGCAAGCGCGAGCAACTGCCACCGAAGAAGCACGGCAACATCCCGCTCTGAACCACCCCCGCCCGCCGAGAGGTACGCCATGACCGACGACACCGCCAAGATCGAGTTCCGGGGCAACCCCACGCCCGAGGAGGTCGCCGCGGTGATCGCGGTGCTCCGGGCGCTGCCCGCCCGCGGTGATCGGGCCGGTCATGATCGCGAGGGGTCCAGCGGTTGGGCGCGGCGCTGGCGGTTGGCCGGCTCCCCGCTCACCCGCGACGCAGCTTTGTCGCCGGGTCCGGGGTCGTGGCAGGCTGTCGGCAGACCGTGACCCGGGCCACTCGACGACCCGGCAGATGACCCGAGGGAGCCGCGTGAGCGAAGAGGTCGACGCCGTGACCGTCGCCGACCTCGGCGCCGTCATCCGCACGACGCGCAAACGGCTCGGCATGAGCGTGGCCGACCTCGCCACCCGCGCCGGCGTCAGCTTCGGCCTGGTCAGCGAACTCGAACGGGGCAAGGGAAATCCGTCGTTCTCCTCCCTCAGCCGGCTCGCGGCCGCGCTGGACATGCCGTTGGCCGCCCTGGTCAGTCCGCGCGCCGACGACGCCATGGTGGTACGCGGCGACCAGCGCACCCACATCCCGGTGGCGCCCGGCACCCCGGCGTCGATGCGCGTCGTCCGGGAGCTGTTGACCCCGCGGACGGCGCTGGTGATCCAGCTCATCCGATCGACCCTGCCGCCGGGCTTCTCCAACGAGGAGCAACCGTTTCGGCATCTCGGGACCGAGGCGGTGACCGTCGAGAGCGGGGTGCTGATCGTCGTGCACGGCGAGCGGCGAGTGCGGCTCGCCGCGGGCGATTCGATCACCTACCCATGCTCGGTGCCGCACTGGTGGGCCAACGGCGACGATGGCGAAACCGTCGTCCTCGGGGCGGTCAGCCCGATCGAGCCCTGAGCACGCCGCCGAAGCTCCGGGCGAACTCCTCAGCCCGGTCCGCGCCGTGGCCGAGCCGCAGCGCCAACAGCCGGGCGAGCTCGCGTACCGGCTCGGCGTGATCATCGACGCGCAGGTCGATGATCAACTCCGGTGGCTGCAGCCGTCGCTCGGCGGGCTCGGCGACCACGATGGCCGCGGACTGCCGCCCGCGCAGGTCGCCGCCGGCTGCTTCGGCGGCGCCCGCCGCGGCGAGCAGCCGGATCGCGAGCTCGGCCGCGCCACCCGGCACCCCGCGATCGGGCGAACCCCCCGCATCGATCGGGCCTGTGTCCGACTCGTCGGCGGCGGCCTCGCGTACCAGCGAGAAGGCGTCCGGGTCCGGGGCCGCGAAACCGTCGACCAGACCGCGCAGAACGGCCGGGCCCGCCAGCAGGTTGCCGACCGCGACCACGCCCCGCTCGGCGAGCGCCCCCGCCCACGATCCGCAGCGCTGCCCGGTGAAGTGCGCGGTGCCGCCGTCGCGAGCGAGCGCGGCCAGTTGCCGCCAGGCCGGGTCCGGGTCGGCGCCGACCGCATCTGCCACGGCCGCCTCGGCCCCGGCGGGCAGGCTGCGCAGGGCGACGTCGCGAAGGCGCCGGTTCGTCCACGCCTGGCTCGCCACCACCCCGCACGTCGGGTCGATCCCGATCGTGGAGGCGCCGACCGCCAGGCTGCGGCTGGCGCTGACGGCGCCGAGCGCGCCGCCGGTCCCGGCCGCGAGCAGGGTGTAGGTCACCGGACCACCTCCGCGTGGCCGAGGCGGCGAAACCCACCCGCACCGAAACCTTGTCGCACGCCGCCAGTCTGCCCCATACTGATCAGATCATCAATGAAGTGATTGCGAGGCAGCGATGAAGCGCAGAACCCTCCTGACCGCGGGCGCGCTCGCGGCGACCGGGGTGCTCGGCGGCTGCTCCACCGGCAGGTCGGTGGATCTCGGCGGCGCCGGGGGCCCGTCGGGCGGATCCGCCGCCGGCGCGGTACTGAACGCCGCGATCGCCGGCGAGCCGGACCAGCTCGACCCGCACAAGACCACCTCCTATTTCTCCTTCGAGGTGCTGGAAAACGTCTACGACACCCTCGTCGAGCCCGACGAGAACCTCGAGCTGCAACCGGCGCTGGCCGAGAAGTGGACCACCAGCGACGACCAGTTGACCTGGACGTTCTCGTTGCGTCAGGGCGTCACGTTCCACGACGGCTCGCCGTTCACCGCCGACGACGTCGTCTACTCCTACCGCCGGATCATCGACGACAAGCTCGCCAACGCCTACAAGTTCGCCGCCGTGAAGGACGTCAAGGCCGCCGATCCCGCGACGGTCGTGATCACGTTGTCACAGCCGGCGCCGAACCTGCTGTCCAGCCTCGGCAGCTTCAAGGGCGTGGCGATCGTCAGCAAGAACAATGTCGAGTCCAAGGCGATCACCACCAAGCCGATCGGCACCGGTCCGTTCTCGCTCGCCGAGTACGTCAACGGCGACCACATCACCCTCGCCGCGAATCCCACCTACTGGGGTGGGGCACCCGGGCTGGGCGAGGTCCGCTACACCTTCGTGTCCGAAGCGTCGACCGCGCTGGCGTCGCTGAGGAGCGGCGAGATCCAGTGGACCGATTCGGTACCCCCGCAGCAGGTGCAGGCGCTCTCGACCGATTCCGGCGTCGTGCTGGGACAAGAGCCGAGCAGCGACTACTGGTACCTCGCGCTGAACGAACGCAACCAGCCGTGGAACGATCCGCGCGCCCGGCAGGCCGTGGCGTACGCAATCGACCGCGACGCCATCGTGCAGGCGGTCAGCTACGGCACCGCGCAGCTCAACCAGCTCGCGATCCCGCCGACCAGCTCGTGGTACACCGAGTACGGCACGTACCGCACGGACCTGGCCAGGGCCAAGCAGTTGCTCGGCGAGGTCGGCTTCTCCGGCGGAACGATCGATTTCATGGCCACCAGCGACTACCCCGAGACGGTCACCGTGGCGCAGATCGTCGCCGCCAATCTCGAACCGCTGGGGATCGAGGTCAAGATCCGGCAGCCGGACTTCTCCAGTTGGCTCGACGATCAGAGCGCGCACAAGTTCGACCTGCTGATGATGGGCTGGCTGGGCAACCTCGACCCGGACGACTTCTACTACGCCCAGCACCACAGCGACGGCGCGAACAACGCCCAGGGGTACTCCAATCCCGAGGTGGACAAGCTGCTCGATGCCGGCCGCACCGAGACCGACGTCGCCCGACGCAAGCAGACCTACGCCCAGGCCGCGACCACGATCGCCGACGACTGCAGCTACATCTACCTCTACAACCCCGCGGTGCTGCAGGTGTGGAGCCCGAAGCTGTCGAACTATGCGATCCGGTCCGACCGGGCGGTGCGGTTCCGGACCGCCTCGCTCGCGCCATGATCGCGCGATCATGACGGCCACCGCGACACCGACGACGGGCGCCACCCGGCGCGGATTCCCTCCCCTGCTGGGATTCCTGCTACGCCGCGCGGCCTACACGGCGGTGGTGCTGTTCGGCGTCATGGTGGTCGCGTTCTCGCTGGTGCATCTGGTCCCCGGCGACCCGGTCCGGCTCGCGCTCGGCACCCGGTACACCCAGGAGGCCTATGATGCGCTGCGCACCGCGAGCGGCCTGGACCGCCCGCTGTGGGAGCAGTTCGTCAGCTATCTCGGCCACGCCGTCACCGGCGATCTCGGGGTGAGCTTTCGCAACGGCGATCCGGTCACCGTGATCTTGTTGAGCAGGCTGCCCGCAACCATCTCGCTCGCGGTCACCGGCCTGGCGATCGCGTTGCTCATCGCAATCCCGGCCGGGATCTTCTCCGCGCTCTCCCACGGCGGCGTGGCCGATGCGATCATCCGGATCTTCAGCCAGGTGGGCGTGTCGATCCCCGACTTCTGGGTCGGCCTGTTGTTGATCACCGCCTTCTCCGCCACCCTGGGCTGGCTTCCGTCGTCGGGCTACGTGCCGATCACCGAGGACCCCGTCGGATGGTTACGGCAGGTTGCCCTGCCCGCGGCCACGGTCGGGATCGTCGCCGGAGCGATCATGACCCGCTATGTCCGCTCGGCCGTGCTCGAGGTCGCCTCCGCGGGCTTCGTGCGCACGGCCCGTTCCAAGGGGCTCCCCGACCGGATCGTGATCGGACGGCACATCCTGCGCAACGCGCTGGTACCGATCCTGACCATCGCCGGGATCCAGCTCGCAACCGTCCTCGGCGGGGTGATGGTGGTCGAGGTCGTGTTCGCCTGGCCCGGGCTGGGCCGGCTCGTCTACGACGCGGTCGCGTCGCGCGACTACCCGGTGATCCAGGGCGCGGTGCTGCTGGTGGCCGCGATGTTCCTGCTGATCAATCTCCTGGTCGATGTGCTGTACGCGGTGGCCGACCCGAGGATCCGGCTGTCATGACCGACCGCGACCGGGGCACCGCAACCGCGGCCGTCGCGCAGGAGGCGCCGACCCGGACCCGCGCCTGGCGGCTGCTGGCCGGAAATCCGGTCACAGCGGCCAGCGTAGTGGTGCTGGTGCTCATCGTCGGCCTGACGGTGATCGGCCCGTTCGTGCTGCCGTACGGGCTGAACGACGTGGACGTCCCGAACGCGCTGCGGCCGCCGTCGGCGGCGCACTGGTTCGGCACCGACGAGCTGGGCCGCGACGTCGCGACCCGGGTGATCATCGCCGGGCGCGCCTCGCTGGAGGTCGCGATCGTATCGGTGGCGATCGCCACGATCGCGGGCGTACTGATCGGGCTGGTCTCCGGCTATGTCGGCGGCGTGGTCGACGTGATCTTGATGCGCCTCGTCGATGTGATGTTCGCCTTCCCGGTGATGCTGCTGGCGCTGGCAATCGTGGCGATCCTCGCGCCCAGCAAGGCGACGACGATGATCGCGATCGGCATCGTCTACATTCCGATCTTCGCCCGCATCACCAGGGCCAGCGTGTTGTCGGTCCGGCAGGAGACGTTCGTGCAGGTGTCGCGGACGATGGGCAGCCCGTGGTGGCGAATCCTGCTGCGTCGCGTCCTGCCGAACGTGACCGGTCCGATCATCGTCCAGGTCTCGCTGTCCCTCGCGTTCGCGATCTTGTCCGAGGCGGCGCTGTCGTTCCTCGGGCTGGGCATCCAGCCCCCGAACCCGTCCTGGGGCGGGATGCTGGCCGACGCCCAGAACTTCCTCGGCCAGGCGTGGTGGATGGGCGTGTTTCCCGGCGCCGCGGTGCTGGTGACCGCGCTCGCGTTCAATCTTGTCGGCGACGGGCTCCGCGACGTCCTGGATCCCAAGCAGCGCACGCTGATGGAGACGAGGAGGCAGCGATGAGCGAGCCCGTGCTGTCCGTGCGCGACCTGCGGGTGAGCATCGGCCGCCGCACGATCGTCGACGGCGTGAGCGCGGAGGTCGGCGCCGGCCAGACCCTCGGGATCGTCGGCGAGTCCGGCTCGGGCAAGTCGGTCACCGTGCTGGCCGCGACCGGCCTGCTCGACGCCCCCGGCGCGCGGGTCGGCGGATCGAGCGTGCTCGGCACGCGCGGATCGAGCGTGCTCGGCACGCGCGGATCGAGCGTGCTCGGCACGACGGGGTCCGCGGGGGTTGAGCTCGTCGGCGCGCGGCCGGCGACCCTGCGCGCGGTCCACGGCGACCGGATCGGATTCGTCTTCCAGGATCCGGCCACCTCACTCAACCCGATCCTGACCGTGGGCCAACAGATCGCCGAACCGCTCCAGGCACATCGGGGGGTGGAGCGCAAGGCGGCACTGGCCCGCACCGGCGAGCTGCTGGAGGCGGTCGGGTTGCCGGATCCGGGCCGGCGCATCGCGAGCTACCCGCACCAGCTGTCGGGGGGACAGCGGCAGCGGGTGATGATCGCGATTGCGCTGGCCTGCGATCCGGCGTTGCTGATCGCCGACGAGCCGACGACGGCGCTGGACGTCACGACCCAGGCGCAGATCATCGACCTGGTCCGGGCGTTGCAGGCAGAGCGTGGCACGGCCGTGGTGTGGATCAGCCACGACCTCGGGGTGATCGGCGAACTCGCCGACGACGTGGTCGTGCTGCGTACCGGCGGGGTCGTCGAGCAGGCGCCGATCCTGGACCTGGTCGACCGTCCGCAGGCCGCCTACACCCGCGAGCTGCTGGCGGCCCGCCCGCGGCTGGACGACGTCGAGCTGCCGCGAGCCGACCCGGCGGCCGCCCCGCTGCTGGACGTCGCCGGCCTGGACGTGGAGTTCTCGGTACGCACGCCCACGGGCCCGCTGCGGGTGCATGCCGTGGACGACGTCAGCTTCTGCGTGCGTGGCGGTCACACGCTCGGCATCGTGGGCGAGTCCGGCTCGGGCAAGTCGACGATCGCCAACGCGCTCACCGGGCTGGTCCGGCCGCGCGCGGGCACCGTGACCCTGGCGGGCGCATCGGTGCTGGGCGCGCGGGGCTCGGCCGGGCGGGCACTGCGGCGCCGGCTGGCGATGGTGTTCCAGGATCCGTTCAGTTCGTTGGACCCGCGCGCGTCGATCGCCGACTCGATCGCCGAACCGCTGCGCGTCCATCGGCTCGGCGGGCGCCCGGCGGCGCGGGTCGCCGAACTGCTCGATCTGGTCGGGCTGCCCGGCGACTTCGCCTCGCGGTTCCCGCACGAGTTGTCCGGCGGCCAGCGCCAGCGGGTGTCGATCGCCCGGGCGCTCGCGTTGGAGCCGGACGTGATCATCCTCGACGAGTCGACCGCGTCGCTCGACGTGTCGATCCAGGCGCGCGTACTGGACCTGCTGCGCGAACTGCAGGCCGAGCTGGGCCTGACCTACCTGTTCATCGCCCACGACCTGGCCGTGGTCGCACAGATGAGCCACGAGGTGCTGGTGCTCCGCAATGGTCGCGCGGTCGAACACGGCAGCGCCGACGATGTCTTCCACCGGCCGCGGGACCCCTACACCCGCGCGCTGCTCGCCGCGATCCCGCCCGACCGCCCGCGCGCGGCCGCCGGTACACCGCGCTGACCCGTCGCCCTGTCGGCGAGCCCCGGCTCATGGCAGGCTGTCGCCAGATCCGACCCGGGTCACCCCAACGACCCGACACCAACCACCCGAGGGAGCCGCCGTGAGCGCCGTCGATGAAATCCTGAACGCCGTCCCGATCGATCAACTCGCCTCCGAGGTCGGCAGCGATCCGGCCCAGACCGAGCAGGCAGCCCGGCAGGCGGTCTCCGCCCTGCTCGGCGGAATGAGCGCCAATGCCGACGACGAGGGCGGCGCACGCTCCCTCGCCACCGCGGTGCAGCAGCACGAGAACTCCCCGGTGGTCGCCGGTGACGGCGGCACGTTCAAGCTGCAGGCGGTCGACACCGCCGACGGCGAGAAGATCGTCTCCAACGTCTTCGGCGACAACACCGAGGCGGTCGTGCAGCGCCTGGGCGGCTCCGGCGGCCAGCAGGACCTGATCAACAAGTTGTTGCCGATCCTGGCGCCGATCGTCCTGGCGTACCTCGCCAAGAAGGTGCAGGGCACCAAGTACGGCGACCTGCTCGGCCCGATCCTCGCCGGCGCCGCGGGCGGCACGGCGGTCGGCCCCCTGCAGGACATCCTCGGCCAGGTCCTCGGCGGCAAGGACCCGCAGCCGCCGGCCGGCCAGCCCGCGCCCGGTCAGCCGGCGCCGAACGCGCCCGCGCCGGAACAGACCGCACCCGAGCCGGCCCAGCAGTCCGGCCCGATTCCGGGCGGCATCCTCGGCGGCCTGCTGAACGACCTGCTCGGCGGGGGCCGGCGCAGTTGAGGCTGGTCCTCGCCTCGGCCTCGCCCGCGCGGCTGGCGACCCTGCGCCGCGCGGGCATCGAGCCGGAGGTGATCGTCTCCGGCGTGGACGAGACGGGGATCGACGCGCCCACGGTGCCCGGGCTGGTCGGCGCGCTGGCCAGGCTGAAGGCCGACGCCGTGCACGAGCGCCTCGCCGCGCAGCGCGGCCCCGGCGACGACGAACCGCTGTTGATCATCGGGTGTGACTCGCTGCTGGAGTTCGACGGCGAGTCGCACGGCAAGCCGGGCGATCCGGCAGCCGTGATCGAGCGCTGGCGGCGGCTGCGCGGCAACTCCGGGACGCTGCACACCGGTCACGCGCTGACCCTGGACGACCCGAGCGGTCGGTTCGGTCCGCCGGGGGTACGCCGCCGCGACGCCGTCGCCTCGACGATCGTGCACTTCGCCGACGCCGACGACGCCGAGATCGCCGCCTACGCGGCAACCGGCGAGCCCGAGGCGGTGGCCGGCGCCTTCACGCTCGACGGGCTCGGCGGCCCGCTGATCAGCGGCATCGAGGGCGACCCGCACGCCGTCGTGGGCATCGGCCTGCCGCTGCTGCGCACCGAGCTGGCCGCGCTGGGTGTGGCCTGGCCCGCCTTCAGTTGATCATGGCGACCATCGCCAGGCCGAAGAACAGGACGGCGAGCACGAGGAGTGGCACCAGCACGGCGATCAGGCAGGTCAGGCCCCCCGTGCCGCGGTGCGGGGCGAACCCGATCCGGCTGGTCCCCCACAGCCCCGGCCGGTAGTAGACGTCCACGGCCTGCCCGGGGGCGAGCTGGACCGGCAACTGCGCGGGGCCGTTGCTGGCGACGGCGTACCCGGCGGCGACGACGTGGCGGCCGGGGCTGACCGGGATCAGTTGGGTGCCCCACTCGGAGAGCTGGGTGACGCCGTCCACGGTCCAGGCGGGCCGGTAGTTGTGCGGCCCCGGTTGCAGGTGCAGGCGGATCAGGGCGCCGGTGCCGAGGCCGCGGTCCGGCACGTTCGGTGCCGGGTACGCGGGGGGCACCCCGGGCTGCGCCGCGGCGGGCTGGGGCGGCAGGTTGCCGTCGGGGCCGACGATGCCGCTGGGCTCGGAGGACATGGCGCGAGTATTTCGTCCGTCCGGGTCAGCCGTCACGCAGGCGCAGCGTGAGCGCGGTGGCCTCGCCGGCGGTCGCGCCCCCGTCCCAGCCGAATCCGGAGAACACGATCCCGCTGGCCGAGGCCGCGCGCACCTCGAATCCGGCCTCGGGCAGCCGGTCGGCGAGGAACGCGATGAACTCCTCCCCGGGCGGGGCGGTGATCACGATGGTGACCACATTGGGCTGGTCGATGCGCTCGGCAAGGCGTACCCCCGCGGGCAGCGGCACCCGATCGACCGGTCCGTTGCGGAATCCGAGCTCGGCCAGGGTCACCACATCCGGCCCGAAGCTCGGTGCCGGCTGCGCGCTGCTGGGAGCGGGTCGGGACGGGGGCGCCGCCGCCGAGCAACCGGCCAGTGCACCGAGGGCGAGCACCACGCCCACGGCCGCCGCGGGGAGCCGGCGGCCCGGCGTCGATTTCACGCGGGCCAGAATAGTCACGCTACGCTCGATGCCGAGATGAGCACCGATCCGACTGCCCCGCGCCCCGGCGACGCCCCCGGCGACAGCGACCCCTCGGGGTTCGACGAGCAGCCACCCGCCCCGGGCGAGCGCCTCGTCGGGCAGACCGGCCAGGACGTCGAGGACGCCAGCCCGCGACGCTCCCGGGTCCCGGCCGCCCTGCGGGCGATGCGGCCCAAGCAGTGGACCAAGAACGTCCTGGTCTTCACCGCGCCGCTGGCCGACGGCAGCCTGTTCCAGCCGGCAGTGCTGGGCCGAGCGGCGCTGGCTTTCGTCGCGTTCTGTCTGATCAGCGCCTGCATCTATCTGATCAACGACATCCGCGATGTCGAGGAGGACCGCCTGCACCCGCGCAAGCGGTACCGGCCGATCGCCGCCGGCGAGCTGCGGGTCGGCGCCGCCTGGGTGCTCGCCGCGATCACCGGCGTGCTCGCGCTCGTGATCGGCTTCGCCACCTCGATCCAGCTCGGCATCGTGCTGGTGGTCTACGCGGTGCTGCAGATCCTGTACTCGCTGTTCTTCAAGCACGAGCCGGTGATCGACCTGGCGATGGTCGCCTCGGGCTTCCTGCTGCGCGCGATCGCCGGCGGCGTCGCGACCGACATCCCGCTCAGCCAGTGGTTCTTGCTGGTCGCGGCGTTCGGCTCGCTGTTCATGGTCGCCGGAAAGCGCTACTCGGAGATGGTCGCGCTCGGCGCGGAGGCGGGTACGCGGCGCTCGCTGGAGCGCTACTCGTCGTCCTATCTGCGGTTCGCATGGATGCTCGCGGCCAGCGTGACCGTGATGGCGTACGCCCTGTGGGCCTTCGAGCAGACGCGGGCGAATCCGCAGTTGTGGGACATCCCCTGGGCGGTGCTGTCGGTGATCCCGCTGACGCTCGGCCTGTTGCAGTACGCCCGCGAGGTCGACTCCGGCGATGCCGGCGAGCCGGAGGACGTGGTGTTGCGGCACCGCTCGCTGCAGGTGACCGGCGCGGTGTGGCTGATCCTGGTCGCCGTCGGGGTGTTCGCGTGAGCGTGCAGGAGCTGCACGGCTTCGGCCGGGCGATGCGCACCCGCGGGCTGGTCCGCCCGGTGCGGACCGTCGACGACGCCGTCGAGGCGGTACGCGAGGCCTCCGCGCGGGCCGGCGAACCGGGCGCGCGGGGGCTGATCGCGCGCGGGTTGGGCTCGTCCTACGGCGACCCGGCGCAGAACTCGGGCGGGCTGACGCTGGATCTGACCCAGCTCAACCAGATCCTCTCGCTGGACGCGGAGGCCGAGCCGCCGCTCGCCGTGGTCGAGGCCGGCGTCTCGCTGGACCAGTTGATGCGGGCGGCACTCCCGCTCGGGCTGTGGGTGCCGGTCCTGCCCGGGACCCGGCAGGTGACCATCGGCGGCGCGATCGCCGCCGACGTGCACGGCAAGAACCACCACAAGCAGGGCTCCTTCGGCAATCACGTGCGCAGCCTGGACCTGCTCACCGCCGACGGCGAGATCCGCACGCTGACCCCGGACGGCGAGGGCTCGGCCGAGTTCTGGGCGACGGTCGGCGGGATGGGCCTGACCGGGATCGTGCTCCGCGCCACCATCGCGATGCAGCGCTGCGAGACTGGCTACTTCACCGTCGACACCGACCGGACCGCCGATCTCGACGAGACCATCGACCTGATGACCCGCGACGACGACAACTACACCTACACGGTGTCGTGGATGGACGCGGTGACCAGCGGGCGGTCGATGGGCCGCGCGGTCTACACCCGCGGCGAGAAGGCCACCCGGTGCGAGCTGCCGGACAAGCTGCGCGGTGAGCCGCTGCGGTTCGTCGGACCGAAGCTCGGCACCGTCCCCGATGTCTTCCCCAACGGGATGCTGAACAAGATCACCGGAGCGGCGTTCAGCGAGTTCTGGTACCGCAAGGCGCCGAAGCATCGCGTCGGCGAGGTGCAGAACATCACCCAGTTCTTCCAGCCGCTGGATGTCTTCGATCACTGGAACCGCGGCTACGGCCCGGCGGGGTTCCTGCAGTACCAGTTCCAGATCCCGTTCGATGCCGAGGCCGCGTTCCGGCGTACCGTCGAGATGATCACGTCGTCGGGGCACATCTCCGGGCTGAACGTGCTGAAGCGATTCGGGGAGGGCAACCGCGGGCTGCTGTCCTTCCCCCGGCCCGGCTGGACGTTCACCGTCGACCTGCCGATCAGGCGCGGCCTGGACCGGCTGGTGCACGCGCTCGACCAGGTCGTGCTGGGGGCGGGTGGCCGGCTCTACCTGGCCAAGGACTCCCGGGTCGATGCCGCGACGTTCGCGCAGATGTATCCGCGACTGGACGAGTTCCGCGAGCTGCGCGCGCGGCTCGACCCGCACGGGATCTTCGTCTCCGACCAGGCCCGGCGCCTCGGTATCTGATCATGACCACCAACCGCGAGGAGAACCATGATCGACGCAGTCGGTAACCCGAGGAACCTGTTGCTGGTCGGCGGCACGTCCGACATCGCGCTGGCGATCGCGCGCCGGTACGCCCAGACGTCGCGGCCGCGCGTGATCATGGCCGCTCGGCCGGGCGAGCGGCGCGAGGCGGCCGCCGCGGATCTGCGCGGGGTTGGCCTGGAGGTCACCGAGATCGACTTCAACGCCGGCGACCCCGGCTCGCCGGCGAAGGCGATCGCGGAGGCGTTCGCGCTGGGCGATGTCGACGTGGCGGTGGTGGCGTACGGTCTGCTCGGCGAGAACGAGCGCGACTGGACCGACCCGGGCTCCGCGCGGGAGCTGGCCGACGTGAACTACGGCTCGGCCGTCGAGGTGGGCGTGTTGTTGTCGAACGCCATGAAGGCCCAGGGGCACGGAACGATCGTGGCACTGTCGTCCGTCGCGGGCGAGCGCGCCCGGAGGTCGAACTTCGTCTACGGCTCGTCCAAGGCCGGGTTCGACGCCTTCTACACGGGACTGACCTATGCGCTGGCCGAGCACGGGATCAAGGTGCTCGTCGTGCGGCCGGGCTTCGTGAAGTCCAAGATGACCGCGGGTCTGAAGGAGGCGCCGCTCGCGACCACCCCGGAGGCGGTGGCCGAGCAGGTGGTCGACGGGGTGCGGGCCGGCAAGGAACAGATCTGGTCGCCGAAGCTGTTCCAGTTGGTGATGTTGGTGCTCAAGCTGGTGCCGAGGCCGATCTTCCGCAAGCTGCCGTTCTGATCGTGATCTGTTGATCAGGGAAATTCCTTGATCAGTTTCGCGAATCCGGCCGGATCCTCGAAGTGGAATCCGTGGCCGGTGCGCGGGGATCTGTTGGCCCGGGTGCGGGAGAGTGTGGTGGGTGGCGACGCCGAGCGGTGAGCCGGGCGCCCGTGACGCCGCGCGCGGCGTCGATTCCCAGGACAGTTGTCCACAGGTGACGACATTGGGGATCCCTTGTGGAAAAGGGCATTGCGGGCGATCTGCGCGGAGGGGAATGTCGGTGGCCATCCCTAGGCTGAGTCCCATGAAGCCGGATCCCCGCGAGGTCGTCAAACGGGCGCAACAGGTGCTCGCCGACGCGCTCGCCGGCGGCGCGGTGAGCGCCGACGAGCCGACCGAGCGGCTGGCGCAACTGGAGGGTTGGCTCGCGCTGCAGGCCCGACTCGAGGCGGTGATCGCCGCCGGCGTCCGGGCGGTCGACGAGGCGGGCGACACGATGCTCGCCCACGGCGTCTCGACGCGGACCTGGCTGGCGCAGACCGGGCGGATGACCGCGGGGCAGGCTGCGGGGTTGATCAAGGACGCCCACCGCCTCGGTCGATTCGCCGGGGTCGCCGAGGCGCTCGCGGAGGCCCGGGTCGGCCCGGCGCAGGCGGGCGCCATCACCGACACCCTGGACCGGCTGCCCGCCGGGCTGTCGCCGGCCGAGCTGGTCGCCGGCGAGGCGACCATGATCGACCACGCGGCGACCCAGCGTTTCGACCCGGCCATGTTGCGCCGGCTCGGCAACCATCTGGTGGAGATCATCGCCCCCGACGTCGCCGACGCGCACGACAGCGCCGCGTTGGAGCGCGCGGAGCGGCGGGCCCAGCAGGCACGCTCGCTCACGTTCGCCGACGACGGGCACGGCTCGATCAGGTTCCGCGGACGGTTGCCGCAACTCGACGGCGAGGCGCTGGTAGCCGTGGTCGACGCGTACGCCACGCGCGACGCCTCCGTCGCGGCGCGCGATCCGCTCGCGGCCGAGCTCAGCTCACCCGAGCAACGGCGAGCGGACGGGCTGGCCGCGATGGTCCAGCACATCCAGGGCTGCGCCACCGCGCCGGGTGCCGGCGGCGATCGGCCGCGCCTGGTCGTGACCATCGCCCACGACGAGCTGCTGGCGCAGGTCCGGCACGAGGTCGATGCACACGGTGTCGATGCGCACAGGGTCGATGCGCACAGGGTCGATGCGCACAGGGTCGATGCGCACAGGGTCGATGCGCACGGGGTCGATGCGCACGGGGTCGATGATCACAGGATCGGCGGCACGCGGGCGGAGTCGCTGCGCACCGGGGCCCGGATCTCGGCGGCCGCGCTACGCCGGCTCGCGTGCGACTGCGATCTGCTGCCGGTGGTGCTCGGCGGCGCGGGTCAGCCTCTTGATGTCGGCCGCGAGCACCGGCTCGTCACCGGACCTGTCCGCGCGGCCCTCACGGTGCGCGACCGCGGCTGCGTGATGCCCGGCTGCGACCGGCCGCCGGAGCGCTGCGAGGCCCACCACATCGTTCCCTGGCAGGCCGGCGGGCCCACCAGCCTGGCCAACCTGGTGCTGCTGTGCCGACACCACCACGGCCTGATCGAGCCACGCCCGCAGGCCCCGCCGGGCGAGCAGTGGGTCGTGCGGATCGGCACCGACGGTTTACCGGAACTACTGCCGCCGACTCGCGTCGACGCCGCGCGCCGACCGCTCCGGCACCCCCGGTTCCGTCCACGTGCCTTGGGTCGTAGGCGTGCGTCCGAATCGGACGACCCGTGAGAGTTCCCGGATCTCCCTGCGTGAGCCGGTGTCGGAGGTCCCGGCCCGCGGTCGATGTTCCGGCCGAACCACCTGCCCTATCCGAGGGAATCGTCGGCACCCTGCGGCAGACGCTGCCCGGACTGGCGCGGGCGGCGTCCGATCGCCGCTACGACGCCGGCCAGGCCCGGCTCGACATGTGCCTCGCCTTCCTCGACAAGGTCGTCGTCGCCAGCACGGACCGCGGCATCGACCCGGCGCTGCCGGCCCTCGTCCGGGCCGCGTCCGCCCGCGCCGCCGACACCCTCCCCGGCGACACCGACTGGGCCTGCGTGTTCGAGGGACTCCTCCCGCGCGGATGATCGGCCTCCACCCGATCGCTTCCGCAGATCCGGCCGCTCTCCACGCGGGTTGGCGGCATCACCTGCGGAAGGGATGCTGAAGGATCCCGCTCAGCCGCGCAGCGCGACCTTTGCCCCGGCCCCGACGGCGAGCGCCAGACCGGCCAGCGCGGCCAGCCCGACCCCGACGGTGCTGACCGCCGCGAGCCCGCCGACCAGCAGCGGGCCGCCGGCATCGCCCAGCTCGCGGCCCAGCTCGGCGCTGCCCATCGTCCGGCCCATCCGATCCTCCGGGGTCGCGGCGGCGATCGCCGCGAATCCCAGCGGGGTGACCACGCCGATGCCGATGCCGAGCAGCACCGCGGCGAGGTACAGCGCGATCGCGGCCGCGACGGTCGGCAGCGGCACCGCCACCACCACCAGCCCGGCCGCCACCAACGCCAGCCCGATGATCATCCCGGTGCCCGTCGCCAGCCGGCCCGCATCGCGGCGCGCGCCGGCCCACGGCTGCACGGCGGTCAGCGTCAGCGCGAGCACCGTCACCGCGGCCACCGCGCCGAACTCCCCCAGGCCCAGCCGCGTGCCGAGCAGCGGCAGGAAGCCCACCCCGACGCCGAGCGCCCCGGTCGCCACCGCCATCGCCGCGACCGGAGCCAGGAACGATCGCTGGGCGACCTCGCGGGCAAGATCGAGAACCGTCGCGCGCGAGCGCGGCAGCACACGCAGCGGGGGCACCGCCGCCACCACCCATCCGGCGACGGCGAGGGCGAGCACCGCGAGCGCGGCGTACAGCGCCGGCAGGCCGCCGGCCCAGACCAGCGCCGCCCCCAGGATCGGGCCGAAGGCGTACCCCAGACCCTTCCAGGAGCCGTACCGGCCGAAGCGCCGACCCGTGGTCGCGCCGCCGCCGATCCGCGCCACCCCCGCCGAGGCCGCCGGCGAGAATGCCGCGGCGGCCATCCCCTGCCCGAAGCGCGCCAGCGTCAGCCCGACCACCCCGGCCGCGAACACCCCGACCGCCGACGCGGCCGCGAAGGCCAGCAGACCGCCGATGATCACGGGCCGGACGCCGACCCGATCGCTGAGCGCGCCGAAGACCGGCTTCAGCACCACCTCGGCGAGGTCGTACACGGCGAGCATCAGCCCGAAGCCCAACAACCCGACCCCGAGCTCGCCCGACTCCACCCCGAGCGCCGCGGCCACGCCATGCGCGCCGAATGCGGTCGTGAACCCGGCCGCATACAGCGGGGCGAGCCCGTTGCGCGGCGGTGCATCCGGCGATTCGTGGCGGCCACGGCGCACAGGCTAGGCCACCGCCGGACCGGCGACCCGCTCAGCGCGACCGGCGCCCCATGAAGTTCGCCAACCGCTCGGTCAGACCGGCAGCGGCCGCGGGCGGGACCGGCTCGTCGAACGGCAAGTCCTCACGCCCGCCGGGCAGCACCCGCTGCGCGCCCGCGAGGGCACCCTCGGCCAGATCGGCATCGGCCTCGGCGTCCTGCCCGGTCGCGACCGCGAGATCCCAGCCGTGCGTCAGCGTCTCGCCCACGAAGGCGCTGATCATCACCGCCGCCGGCACCCGCCCGAACGGGGCTTCCACGATCGTGGCGAGCGAGGCGTCGTCGGCCCAGGCGGCGCTCGCCTGCTCGACCAGCCGGGCGTGGCCGCCGGCCAGGTCGTCGGCATCGGCCGGCACGGACGAGGGGAGGTCGACGGCGGCGTGACCCTGCGCCATCCCGATGGTCTTGCCCACCACCGCGTACAGATGCTCGATCAGCGCCCGCACGTCGTAGCCCGAACACGGCGTCGGGTCGCTGAGCTGGCCGGGCTCGACGTTGCCGAGCAGTTCGGTCACCCAGGCCCGGGCCCGGTTCAGGTTGTCGCGGTTGTCCACCAGTTGCTGTGTCTCGTTCATGTCCACGAGCATTCCGGGTATACCCGACATCCTGTGTCGTGATTTCTGTGCTGAACTTGGGCCATGCGCGCGGACCGTCTGCTCAGGCTGGTCGGCCTGCTGCGCCGGCACGGCAAGTTGACCGCCGCGCAGCTCGCGGATCGCCTCGAGGTCACCGAACGCACCGTGCTCCGTGACATCGAGGCGCTGTCGGCCTCGGGCGTACCGGTCTATGCCGAACGCGGACGGCACGGCGGGTACGCCCTGCTGCCCGGCTATCGCCCCGGCGTCGAGGATCTCACCCCCGACGAGGCACGCGCGCTCTTCCTGGCCGGCGGCGAGGGGGCGGCGTCGGCGCTCGGCGTTGAGGCCGAGATGACCTCGGCGCTGCGCAAGCTCGCCGCCCGGCTGCCGGAGGAGACCGACCGCGAGCTCGGCCGGCTGCAGGAGTTGATCATCGTCGACGCCGAGGGCTTCGCCGGCGCGCCGCCGCGGTTGGCCGAGCTGCCCACCGTCCAGCTCGCCGTCCTGGAGCGCCGGCGTCTCGTCCTCGACTACACGCCGATGGACCCGTCGCGGCGCGGCCGGCGTACCGTCGATCCGTACGGCCTGGTGCTCGCCGGCAACACCTGGTATCTGCTCGCCGCGCACCGCGGGCAGGTGAAGTCGTTCCGAGTCGAGCGGATCAACCGGGCCACCCTGCTCCCCCAGCGTGCCGCCCGACCCGACGGCATCGACCTGCGGGCGCTGTGGCGGCGGCTGCGCGAGAGCTACCGCGACCGGCCGGGGATCCGGATCGAGGTGGCCACCCGCCCGGACCGGGTCGCGCTGATCCGCCGGCTGATGGCGATGAACCTGACCGCGCCGATCGAGGAGACCACCCGCGGCGGGCGGACCGTGTTGATCATGCGCGTGCACGGGCTGCGCGAGGCGGTCGCCGTGCTGCTGGGCCTGGGCGACGGGGTCGAGGCGCTCGCCCCGCCCGCCCTGCGCGCGATGATGATCAGGATCGCCCGGGAGGCGACCGCGGTCTATCTGGCCGAGGATCCGGCCGGCAGCACCTCGGCCAGCAGCGGCTCGGCCGTCAGGTAGCCGTCGAGCAGTCGGCGACCGAGCACCGGGGAGTCCACCAGCGGATGCAGCGCGAAGCCCTCCCAGGCCCGCTCCCGGCTACCGGTCAGGGCCGCCTCGGCGATCAGCCGCTCCGACCCGCGCAGCCGCGCCATCATCCCGAGCTGCGCCAGATCCGGCGCCGCCACCGGCTGCGGATGCACACCGGCCGAGTCGACGACACACGGCACCTCGACCACAAGATCATCGGGCAGCGCGGCGACCAGTCGTTGATCACCGGCACGGTTGCCGACATCCAGGATCATCCGCTGCTCGGGCCCGCCGGCCAGCGCCGCCATCAACCGCATGGCGACCTCCTGGTAGCCGCCGCCGGCGATATCGGCTGCCTCGCGTTCCTCGTCGCGCGTCTCGGCCATGTAGCTCTCCTCACGCTCGCGCAGGACCCGCCGCCAGTCGGCCAGCCGATCCCTGCCGGCGCCGGCATAGAAGGCGTCCTGCTGCCGGACCAGGAACTCGCCGCGGGTCTCCCCCGCCTGCTCGATCCGGCGCCGCGCCTCGTCGGTGAAGAAGTAGTAGAAGAGGTACTCGTTCGGGATCGACCCGAGCGCGCGCACCCAGTCGAAGCCGAACAGCCGAGCCTCCTCGATCCGCTCCAGCGCGTGATCATCGGCGAGCACGCCCGGCAGCCGATCGGTGCCGTCGACGGTGAACGAGCGCAGCCAGCCGAGGTGGTTGAGCCCGAGATAGTCATAACCGATTCGTCCCGCATCGGCGTCGAGATCAAGATCGAGCACGCGGGCGAGCCGGCGGACCAGACCGATCGGGGTGTCGCAGATCCCGACGGCGCGCTCGCCCAGCACCCCGCGCATCACCTCGGTGACGATGCCTGCCGGATTGGTGAAGTTGATCACCCAGGCACGCGGTGCGATCTCGGCGACCGCCTCGGCGATCCGTCGGGCGGGACCGATGGTGCGCAGCGCGTACGCCAGCCCGCCCGGGCCGATCGTCTCCTGCCCCAGCAGGCCGAGGTCGAGCGCGACCCGCTCGTCCACCGTGCGCGCGTGTGCGCCACCGACTCGGATCGCGCTGAACACGAAGTCCGCGCCGCGCAGGGCGTCGGCCAGGTCGGTCGTGGTCCGGTACGCCGGGGCACTGCGCCCGTAGCCGTCGGCCAGCTCGCCCACGACGGCTCCGATGGCCGCCAGCCGGCCCGGGTCGGAATCATGCAGGACGATCTCGTCGACCGCGACGCCGCCGGCGCGCGCCGCCGCCGCCTCGTAGACGAGCGGTACGCGGAATCCGCCCCCGCCCAGGATCACCAGCCTCATGCCACGATCACCTCCACGTCGAGTTCTGGGTCAAGCACCGTCCGGGCCGGTTTCGCGTCCGTGATCAACCCGGCGAAGGCATCGAGCCGCGCCACCTCCAGGAAGCCGCTGCCGGGCAACTTCTCCGCATCGGCGAGCAGGTACGCCTGCGCGGCCACCTCCAGCGCCGCGCGCTTGACGGGAACCTCGCTCGGGGTGGTGTCGAGCACCGCCCCGTCGGGCCGGATCCCCGACGCGCCGAGGAACGCGAGCCCGGCCCGCACCTGGCGCAGATTGGCCTCCGTCATCGCACCCACCAACGACGCGTAGTTCGGACGCAACATGCCGCCCAGGACGAGCAGATCGACGGCCGGTGCGTCGGCCAGCGCATTCACGACGGCCAGCGACGAGGTGATCACCGTGACGTCGCGGTCCCGGAGGAACGGACACATCGCCGCCACCGACGTCCCGATGTCCATGATCAACACGTCGCCGTCGTCGACCAGCCCCGCGGCCCGTTCGGCGATGGCACGCCGGGCCGGCTCGCCGCGTGCCGCGACCTCGGCGAAGGGCTGCGAATCCGCCTCCGGCCGGATGGAGACCCGCGGGTCGCTCGCGCCCCCGCGTACCCGCCGGATCGCTCCGTCGGCGGCAAGTTGATCAAGATCGCGCCGCACGGTGGCCTCGGAGACCCCCAGCTCCCGGCACAGATCCGCGATGGAGCACGATCCGTGCCGGCGCACGCCGACCACGATCCGGCGGCGTCGCTCATCGGTCAGCACGGCGTCACGTTAGCACCAAGGGATCAGATTCCGTCACCTTCGTTCATGGGCTATCACTTTCCTTCAGAACATGTCAGACTGCGACTCCGGGCGGGGTTCACGCGGATCCCGCGGCAATGACGCTTGAGGAGATGACGTGATCGATCGTCGAACCTTCCTGACGGGATCGCTGGCCGCCGGGGCGCTCGCGGGATTCACCGCCTGCGCACCGGGCTCGGGGCAGGCTCCCGCACCCGCCGGTCCGGCACCGGACGCCGTCGTCACCGACCCCGCGGCCGCGGGCACCGTGACGATCCGGGTCTGGGACCAGGAGGTCCGCGGCGGCTCCAAGGCCGCGCTCGACGAACTCAACTCCCGGTTCATGGCGAAGTACCCCAATGTGACGATCGAACGGAAGTCGGAGTCCTTCGACGACCTGAAGAAGACCGTCGCGCTCGCCCTGTCCGGCAACGACGTGCCCGACGTGGTCCAGGTCAACAACGCGCGCGCCGACATGGGCGAGTTCGTCAAGGCCGGACAGTTGACCGACCTCACGCCGTACGCCGCGGCGTACGGCTGGGCCGAGCGCTACCCCGCCGATGTCTTGGCCAAGTCCAGCTACAGCGCCGACGCGGTGACCTTCGGCTCGGGGAATCTGTACGGCCTGCCACAGACCGGCGAGGTCGTTGGCATCTTCTACTCGGCCAAGCGACTCGCCGAGCTCGGGATCGCGGTGCCGCAGACCTGGGACGAGTACCTGGCGGCACTGGATGCCGCCTCGGCCAAGGGCACCCAGCCGATGATCCTGGGCAACATCGAGAAGTGGCCCGCGCTGCACGTCTTCGGCCCCCTGCAGGGCGCCTATGTGCCGGCCGATCAGATCATCGCGCTCGGGATGGGCAATGCCGGCGCCGACTGGAACAGCCCGGAGAATGCCCAGGCGATGCAGGCATTCGCCGACTGGTCGACCAAGAAGTACTTCGGCGATTCGCCGAACGGCCTGGACTACGACGCCGCCTGGACCGACTTCACCAAGGGGAAGGGGGCCTTCCTGCCCGGCGGCTCCTGGCTGGCGGCCGACATGATCAAGGTGCTCGGCGATGACCTGCACTTCATGGTCCCGCCGCCGCGCGAGGCCGGCGGGGCGCCGGTCAGCACGGGCGGCACCGGCCTGCCGTTCACCGTGCCCGCCCGAGCGGCCCAGCGCGACGTCGCGGCGGCGTACATCGATTTCATCACCAGCGACGAGGCCATGTCCCTGATCGCGGAGAACGACGGCCTGCCGGTACGCAACGCCGCCCAACTGGCGCCCGCCTCCGGTGCGAGCGCGGAGATCTTCCGGGCATTCGACGAGGTCTCGACCAAGGGCTCCCTGCTGCCCTATCTCGACTATGCGACCCCGACGTTCGCCGACACCGCGGGCAACAACCTGCAGGAGCTGATCGCCGGGCGCGAGGATCCGCAGCAGGTGCTGGCCGCCTTCTCCGACGACTACGGCGCCTTCGTCGGCGGCTGAGTCGTCGATGATCGCTCGCCAAGCCGTCGCCGACCGGGTCCCGACCGAGCATCGGCGAGGACCCGGCGACCGGCGCCCGCGCTCGGCGCCGTCGGCCGTGGTCCGCTCGCCGCTGGTGCCCTATCTCCTGGTCGCGCCCGCGCTGCTGGTATTCGCGGGCTTCACCCTGTTCCCGCTGTTCCGCGCCGCGCAGTACTCGCTCTACTCCTGGAGCGGGATCGGTCCGTCGACCTTCGTGGGGCTCGCCAACTACGTGGACCTGGCCGGCGACAAACGGTTCCGCGAGGCGATGCTGCATGCCTTCGTGCTGATCATCTTCTATGCGCTCATTCCCCTTGTCCTGGGCCTGCTGTTGGCTGCGATCCAGCGCCGTGGCTCGATCCTCGGCCAACCGGTGTTCCGCACGCTGCTGTTCCTGCCCCAGGTCGTGGCGCTGGTGGTGGTCGCGGTGGCCTGGCGCCAGATCTTCGCGCCGGACGGTGCGCTGAACACGCTGCTCCGGGCCGTCGGGCTGGACGCGCTGGCGCGGGGCTGGCTCGGCGAGCCCGTCTGGGCGCTGGTTGCCATCGGGGTGATCGGCACCTGGCTGCAGACCGGTCTGGTGATGCTGTTGCTGCTCGCCGGGATGAACCGCATCCCCGACGAGCTCTACGAATCCGCCCGCCTGGACGGCGCGGGTCCGGTGCAGGAGTTCTTCGCGATCACGCTGCCCGCCGTCCGCGGAGAGATCGTGGTTTCGCTGGTGCTGACGATCATCGCGGCGCTGAAGACCTTCGATCTGGTCTATGTGATCACCAGCGGCGGCCCGGGCACCGCCACCACCGTGCCGAGCTTCGAGGTCTACCGTCGCGCCATCGAGCTGAAGGACGTGGGCTCGGCGTGCGCGGTCGCGGTGGTCCTCGCGTTGCTGATCTTCGCCATCAATCTGCTGGTCACCCGGATCGGGGAGGCCGAGCGATGAGGATCTCTGCCGGCGAGCGGCTCGCCAATCATCTGATCCTGCTGGGCTTCGCGGTGCTCGCGTTCGCACCGATCGCCTCCATCGTGATCACCGCGCTGTCCCCGCGCACCGGTCAGGTCCCGGGCCCGCACCCGGAGAACTTCGTCGAGGCATGGCGGATCGGCGAGTTCGCCCGCTATCTGCAGACCTCGGCGCTGGTTGCGGTCATCGTGGTGGTGTGTGCGCTGATCGCCTCGGTACTTGCCGGGTACGCCTTCGGCACGATGCGGTTCAAGGGCGCGACAGTCATCTACTACCTGTTCCTGTTCGGGCTGATGGTGCCGACCGAGGCGATCGTCATCCCCCTGTTCTTCGACCTGCGCACACTGGGGCTGACCGACACGCTGGCCGCGATCGCCTTGCCGCAGATCGCCCAGTCGGTGGCCTTCGGCGTGTTCTGGATGCGTACCCAGTTCCGCGCCCTTCCGCGTTCGCTCACCGAGGCGGCGGCGATCGACGGGGCGGGCCCGTTGCGCACCCTGTGGCGGGTGTTGCTACCTGCCTCCCTGCCGGCGCTGGCCACGCTCGCCGTGCTGGTGTTCATGTGGACGTGGAACGAGTTCTTGATCCCGCTGCTGATGGCGCCGGCGGGCGAGTTGCGTACCGCGCCGCTCAGCCTGGCAATCTTCAAGGGCCAGTACACGGCCGAGAATGCGCTGCTCGCCGCGGCCGCGATCATCGTCGCCGCCCCGATCGTGATCGTCTTCCTGGTTCTCCAGCGCCACTTCATCCGCGGGATGCTGGAAGGAGCGAGCAAGGAATGAACACGCCCCAGCCCGACGATGTCGACGCTCACGACCACGAGCAGCATGATCACGCCGAGGAGTTCTGCCCGACCTGCTGGGCCTGGGATCCGCTCGCCGCCGGCCGGCGGCCGAGCGACCCGCCGCTGGACGTGCTGTTGTCCGGGACCGTGTTCTTCGACCTGATCTTCACCGGGCTGTCCCGGATGCCCCAGCCCGGCGAGGAGCTGTGGACCAGTGGTCTGGGGTCGGGGCCGGGCGGCATCGCGAACCTGGCGGTGGCGGCCTCCCGGCTCGGCCTGCGCACCGGGCTGGTGGCGGGTTTCGGCGACGACGCGTATGCCGACTGGATGTGGGACACCCTGTCCGGGCAGGAGCGGATCGATCTGTCGGCCTCGCGTCGCTTCGCCGACTTCCACTCCTCGGTGACGGTGTCCATCGCGCACGGCGGCGACCGCTCGATGATCACCCACGGGCACCCGCTGCCCGAGCCGCTCGGGCCGCAGATCGCGGCCGCACCGGCGGCCAGGGCCGCGTTGGTCGACCTCGCCGGTGAGGTGGCGTGGTGGCGCGATCTCGCCGCACGAGGGACGAAGATCTTCGCCGACATCGGCTTCGATCCGTCCGGGCGTTGGGATCCGGCAACCCTGGCCCCGCTCGCACACTGCTACGCCTTCGTGCCGAATGCGACCGAGGCGATGGGCTACACGCGTACCGACTCCGCCGAGCACGCGGTGCGGGCGCTCGCCGAACTGGTTCCGCTCGCCATCGTCACCGACGGTGCGGCGGGGGCGTACGCGATCGACTCCAGCACCGGGGAACAGGCCCACTGTCCGGCGCTGCGGGTGGAGGCCATCGACCCGACCGGTGCCGGCGACGTGTTCGCCGCCGCGTCGCTGCTCGGCGCGCTGGCCGGCTGGCCGCTGCTGGACCGGTTGCGCTTCGCCTCGCTGTGCTCCGCACTCGCGGTGCAACAGTTCGGCGGATCGCTGGCGGCGCCCGGCTGGGGCGACATCTCCGACTGGTGGTCACAGACCCGCGAGCACGCCGACGCCGGGGATCCGGCCGCCGCCCGGACCCGCGACGACTATGCCTTCCTGGCCGACCTGCTGCCCCGGCACCGGGTCCAGGGGGTACGCCGGGCCCAGGGCACCTTCGCCCTCGCCTCCGATGCCGAGCGCGGCGCCGGTTGAGCAGGTGATCATCGGCGGGTCAGCAAGCAGAGTGCCACGCCGGGCGCAATACCGGATCGGTCCATGATCGACTGGCAGGATCGCGTCATGGACCGGATCCGGGGCCGCCGCTTCCTCATCACCCATTCGATCATCCGAGACATCATGGGTTCCACCGTCGTCGCGCTGGAGCTTGCCGAGCATCTTCTCGCCTCCGGCGCGGACGTCACGGTCTATGCCAGTCATGTCGCAGCACCCATGGCCGACGAGTTCGCCGCGCGGGGTCTCCCGGTGCTCGACGAAGTCTCGGCAAAGTCGTTGTCGCTGGACGATTTCGATGTGATCTGGGTGCACAGCCAGGTGCTCCCGGCCTCGCTGATCGATGATCTCAACAGCCAGGACGCCCGGCACCGGGCGAACCTGCCGATCTTCGTCTTCCTGCACATGTCCGCGCTGGACTTTGCCGCCGACGAGCATCCCTACATGGCGGGCCTGGAGGACCGGTTGGCCGGCATCTCGTTGTTCGTCTCGGCGGAAGCGCGGCGGACGTTGACCCCCTTCCTGGATCCGGAGACCCCAACCGCGCTCTTCCCCAATCCCGTGCCGGACGGTTTCTCCGCAGCGATACCCCGCGACCGGGACTCACCCGAGCGAATCCTGGTCGTCTCGAATCACCCGCCGGCAGAGGTTCTGACCGCGGCGACGCTACTCACCGAGCGCGGCCACGAGGTGGAGGTGTTCGGCCAGGGCCAGACCAACTACCGCCTGCTCACTGCCGAGTTGATCACCGAGTTCGATGTGGTGATCACGATCGGCAAGACAGTGCAGTATGCGCTGGTCGCCGGCGTTCCGGTGTTCGTCTACGATCATTTCGGCGGATTCGGCTATCTGGACCAGGCAAACCTGGCCGCCGCGGCCGACCGCAACTTCTCCGGGCGCGGCGGCGAACGGCTGGCGGCGCGAACGATCGCCGAGCGCGTGCTCACCGGGTACGCGGCCGCACGCGACTTCCAGTCGGCGAACCGACCCGCGTTCCGCTCCGCGTACGCGCTGGGCCCGGTACTTGATCAGGTACTGCGCGAGGCCGGGACCGATCGCCCGGCACTCGCCTGGCCGCCCGCGTTCGGTCTCGCCACCCGCAGCGCACAGCGTTTTGCCGCACGCTTCTACCAGTTCTGGGGTGAACGCGATCAGGCCCGCGCCGAGATCCATGTGCTCAGCCAGGAGCTGGCGACGCAGCGCGATCGGTCGGCCCGGCTCGAGGCAGAGTTGTCCTCGGCCCGTGCCCGCGAGACCGACCTGATCGCCGACGGCCATCGTCTGGCCGTCGAGGTCGAGGCGCTCCGAGAGTCCTGGAGCTACCGGATCGGCAATCAGATGGTGCGACCATTCTCGATGATCCGCGGCACGTTCACGCCGCGGCCACGCGAGGTGGAGGAGTCCCAGGATCCGGAGCTCGGCTTCCGGGCCGATGCCGGTTGAGCCGAATTCGGCGTACCGGCCGTCGAATTGGCCTAGGTTGAACGGCAGTGGTCCGCAGACCACGACGACGACGTCTGACCGAAAGGGCCCCCCATCATGCCTCGTCGCCTGCTCAGCGGCATCGCCGCGCTCGCCATCGCGCTGACGACCTGGTTGGCGCTGGTCCCGGCCGCGCGTTCGGCGCCGACCGATCTCGCCGACCGGATCGCCGCGCTGCCGGGGGTCGCCTCCGTCGAGGAGCGCCCGGTGGCCGAGGGCTTCCGGTTCTTCGTGATCGGCTTCACCCAGCGCGTCGATCATGACGACCCGGGCAAGGGCACGTTCACCCAGCGGCTGACACTGCTGCATCGGTCGGAGGACCGCCCGATGATCATGTACACCAGCGGTTACAACGTCTCCACCAATCCCGGCCGCAGCGAGCCGGCCCGGATCGTGGACGGCAACCAGCTCAGCATGGAGTACCGCTTCTTCACCCCCTCCCGCCCGAGCAACCCGGACTGGGAAGACGAGCTGACCATCAAGCAGGCCGCGACCGACCAGCACGTGATCATCGAGTCCTTCAAGCAGCTCTACGACCAGAACTGGCTGACCACCGGCGGCTCCAAGGGCGGCATGACGGCCACCTATCATCGGCGCTTCTTCCCCGACGATGTCAACGGCTCGGTACCCTATGTCGCCCCGAACGACGTGCTCGACAGCCGCGACGAGGCCTACGACAGCTTCCTCGCCGGCGTCGGCACCGATCCCGCCTGCCGCGACCGGCTGGTCGGGCTGCAGCGCCGCGTCCTGTCCGATCGCGACACCTGGGACGCGCGCGTGGCCGACGCGTCGGCGCAGGCCGGCCTGACCTATCGGATCGTCGGCAACCGCTGGCAGGCGATCGAGTCGGGCGTGATCGACCTCTACTTCGCGTTCTGGCAGTACACCCCGCAGTCGGAATGCGGTTCGGTGCCCGATCCGGACACCGCCACCGATGATCAGGTGTGGGACTTCTACGAGGCGACGTCACCGCTGACCGGGTACGCCGACCAGAACCTCGAGCGCTATGTGCCCTACTACTTCCAGGCCGCCTACCAGCTCGGCTCGCCGAAACCGTACGAGGACCGGATCGGCGATCTCCTGCAATACCCCGGCACCAACATCGCCCGGAACTTCGTGCCGCGCTCGGTACGCCCGAACCGCTTCGACTGGCCGGCGATGCGCGACATCGACCGCTGGGTGCGTACCTCCTCGGAACGGATGCTCTACGTCTACGGCGGCAACGACCCGTGGAGCGCCGAGCCGTTCACCTGCGGAACGTCCGGCGCGAGCCGCGAGTGCTTCCGGTTCTTCGTCGACGGCGGTACGCACGGCTCGAACATCGAGCAACTGCCCCCGGCCGAGCGCGACCGGGCGGTGGCGCTGGTCCGCTCCTGGGCGGGCCTGGACGACACCATCTCCGCGCGCCGTACCGGCCTGCCGCCCAAGATCGACGGCCTCGACCGCGAGCCGGACTACCTGGAGGCGCCGCGCGCCGTCCCGCTGCGCTGACCAAACCCGCGCGAGCGGTCGCCAACGGCGCGGGAACTCACCGAACCGCCGCCGGAATCCCGGCGAGTGGTCGGTAACGGCGGCGCGGGCGGGCCGGTCGCCCACGCGAGACCCCTGTGAGAGGCTGGCCAGCGCCATGGCCGCCACACTGACCGACCTGATCCCGACCGACCCCACACCCGAGGCGCTCTACGACGCGTTCGCGGACTGGGCGGCGCAGCGGGGTACGCCGCTCTACCCGCACCAGGAGGAGGCGCTGCTGGCGCTGGTGTCGGGCGAGAACGTGATCATCTCCACGCCCACCGGCTCGGGGAAGTCGATGGTCGCCCTCGCCGCGCACTTCGCCGCCCTGGCCCGTGACGAGGTCAGCTTCTACACCGCCCCGATCAAAGCGCTGGTCAGCGAGAAGTTCTTCGACCTGGTGGCCGCCTTCGGCGCCGACAATGTCGGGATGGTCACCGGCGACGGCTCGGTCAACGCCGACGCGCCGATCATCTGCTGCACCGCCGAGATCCTCGCCAACATCGCGCTGCGCGAGGGCGTGCTGGCCGATGCCGGCTGCGTGATCGCCGACGAGTTCCACTTCTACGCCGAGCCGGACCGCGGCTGGGCCTGGCAGGTCCCGCTGCTGGAGCTGCCGCAGGCCCAGTTCGTGCTGATGTCGGCGACGCTGGGCGAGGTCGACGGCTTCGCGGCCGACCTGGACCGGCGTACCGGCCGCGGGACCACGGTGATCACCGGCACCGAACGGCCCGTGCCGCTGGACTACGAATGGTCCGAGGAACCGATCGGCGAACAGCTCACCGCGCTGCTGGACGCCGACCGCGCACCCGTCTACGTCGTCCATTTCTCCCAGGCCGCCGCGCTGGAGGGCGCGCAGTCCCTGGTCGGCCTGAACCTGGTCTCCCGCGCCGACCGCGACGCCATCGCGGACAAGATCGGCAACTTCCGCTTCGCCGCCGGCTTCGGCCGGACCCTGAGCCGCCTCGTCCGCGCCGGCATCGGGGTGCATCACGCCGGCATGCTGCCCAAGTACCGTCGCCTGGTCGAACAACTCGCCCAGGCCGGGCTGCTCAAGATCATCTGCGGCACCGACACGCTCGGGGTCGGGATCAACGTGCCGATCCGCACCGTGCTGCTGACCGGGCTGACCAAGTTCGACGGCACGAAGATGCGCCTGCTGCGGGCCCGCGAGTTCCACCAGATCGCCGGCCGGGCGGGCCGGGCCGGCTTCGATGTCCGCGGCTGGGTGGTGGCCCAGGCACCGGAGCACGTGATCGAGAACAAGCGCGCGCTGGCCAAGGCGGGCGACGACCGCGCCAAGCAGAAGAAGATCAAGCGCAAGCAGCCCGCTGAGGGACAGATCAGTTGGACCGAGGAGACCTTCACCCGGCTGATCGCGGCGCCGCCCGAGCCACTGCAGCCGCGCCTGCGGATGTCGCACGCGATGCTGGTCAACCTGCTCGCCCGGCAGGGCAATCCGGTGGCCGCGGCGTACCGGCTGATCACCGACAATCATCATGACGACGCCGGCCGACGGCGGCTGCGCAGACACGCGCTGGTGCTGGCCCGCGAGTTGATCAACTCCGGTGTGGTCGAACGCCTGCCCACAGCGCGCGAGGACGGGCGCCGCTATGCCCTGACCGTGGACCTGCAACGCGATTTCGCCGTGAACCAACCGCTCGCCCCGTTCGCGCTGGCGGCCCTCGACACCCTCGATGCCGATTCGCCCGATCATGCCCGCGATGTGGTCTCGGTGATCGAATCCATCCTGGAGGACCCGAAGCCCGTGTTGTTCGCCCAGCAGCGGCGGGCGCGCGGCGAGGCCATCGGCGCCATGAAGGCCGAGGGACTCGACTACACCGAGCGGATGGAGCTGGCCGAGGAGATCACCTGGCCGCAGCCGCTTGCCGACCTGCTGGAGACGGCGCTCGAGGCGTACCGGGAAACCCATCCGTGGATCGCGCCCGAGGCGTTGTCGCCGAAATCGATCGTCCGCGAGATGTATGAGACCGCGATGACCTTCGCCGAGTACGTCTCCGTCTACGGGCTCGCGCGCAGCGAGGGCGTACTGCTGCGCTACCTGACCGATGCCTACCGCACCCTGCGGCACACGGTGCCCGAGCGGGCCCGCAACGACGAGTTCGACGATCTCGTCGAGTGGTTGGGCGAGGTGATCCGGCAGACCGACTCCAGCCTGCTGGACGAGTGGGAGGCCCTGACGAATCCCGATCCGGTACGCCCGGATGCCGCCGAGCCGCGGCCCGAGCGCCCCTTCACGGCGAACCAGCGCGCCCTCACCGTGGCGGTGCGCAATGCCATGTTCCACCGCGTCGAGCTCGCCCGGCGCGACGACCCGGACGCGCTCGGCGCGGTCGAGGAGCGCGTGGCTGCGCTGACCGACCCGCCGGGCACGGTGATCATGGACGCCGACGCGTGGGCCGATGCGCTGGACGACTACTACGACGATCACGACGAGATCGGCATCGACGCCGCGGCTCGGGCCCCCGGGATGTTGCAGATCGACCGACAGCCGGGTCGCTGGGACCTGCGCCAGGTACTGGCCGATCCCGCCGGCGATCACGACTGGGCGATCACCGCGACCCTCGATCTCGCCGCCAGCGATGCCGCCGGCGCCGCGATCGTACTGGCCACCGGCCTCACCCGGCTGGACTGACCGGCCGCGCCGGCGGAACGGCGGCACTCGCTCGGCGAGCAGTGGTCGCTAGGCTGCCGAACATGTCCGATGCCCAGCAGACGCCGCAACCCGACCAGCGGGCGCGAGACCTGTTGATCGAGCACCACCGCCTGCTCCAGGCCTGGCTGACCCGAGCCGACCGGACGTCGTTGGAGGCGTTCCTCGCGGCGCACAGCCCCGACTTCCGGTTGCAGACCCTCGACGGGCGCGAGCTCGAGCTGGCCGGGCTCGCCGCCGAGCTGGACCGCGCGGGCGGCGTCGCGCCGGAGCTGATGATCGAGATCTCCGAGGTCGAGGTGCTGGACGACGCCGAGGCCTCGCTGCGCGTGCTGTTCCTCGAACGACACCGCACGCCCGGCTCGTCCGTCGCGCGGCGGGTGGACGCCACGCTCCGGGACGGGCGCTGGCGCCAGGTGATCGAGTCACCCGCCTGAGCCTCGCCGGCACTCAGGCGGGGCGCAGCCGATCGGTCGGCACCGCCAGCTCGATCGGCTCGCCGACGTTCGCGCCGACCGCCAGGGCGAAGGCGTAGTCGGCGCCGCTGACGACCACCCGCTCCGGGCTGGCCTCGATGATCGCGACCCTGCGCTCGGATCCGTCGGCCGCGCGCAGCAACCACGGCTCGGCCAGATAGGACAGACCGCGCGAATCCAGCGTCTCGGCCGCGCCGTCGCGGTCGCCCCGCTCGCCCAGCGGATACCCGAACACGGTGACCGGCACGAACCCGTCATCCTCCGGGCGCAGGTAGCCCAGCAGCTCGTCGTCGTCGGCGCGGTGATGGGCGATCCAGTCGGGCGGAATCATGCCGCGAGTCAACGGCATCGCGCGATCGCCCGGCAACCGGTTATCCGCCCTATGCTCGGTTGCGATGAACGCCTCATTCCCCGGTCTCGCCCACCTGCGCTCGGGCGGCGTCTCGGTGCTGGTGGACCTGACCGCCGACCTGCCCCGGATCACCCACTGGGGCGCCGAGCTGCCGGGCGACCTTGCTCCCGCGGAGGCCGCGGAGCTGGTCCGGACCACCGAGCCGCCGGTCGCACAGAACAATGTCGATCTTCCCGTCACGCCGTCGCTGGTCCCCGGGCACTGGACCGGCTGGACGGGGCGCCCGGGCCTGGTCGGCCACCGCACGGGCGGGCGCGACTGGTCGCCCAGATTCGCGATCATCGGCGCCCGGCTGGATCCGGACAAGACCACCCTGGAGGTCGACGCCCGCGACGAGAGCGCCGGCCTGGCCCTCGCGCTCACCGTCGCACTTGCCCCGTCCGGGTTGCTCCGGACCGCGGCCCGGCTCACCAATACCGGCACCGACGACTACTTCCTCGACGAGCTCGGCCTCACCCTGCCGGTCCCCGACCGGGCCGCCGAGGTCCTGGACTTCGCCGGCCACTGGGGCAACGAGCGCGTGCCCCAGCGCGCGCCGCTGGGGGTGGGCGTGCATCTGCGGGAGGGCCGCAAGGGCCGGACCGGCCCCGATGCGGCGTACCTGCTGAGCGCCGGCGAACCGGGCTTCGGATTCGCCACCGGGCAGGTGTGGGGCGTTCACCTCGGCTGGTCGGGCAACCATCGGCACTGGGCGGAGCGGCTGTTCAACGGGCACCGCACGATCGGGGCGGCGGAACTGCTGTTGCCGGGCGAGATGGTGCTGGGGCCGGGCGAGAGCTACGCGACGCCGTGGCTGTACGCCAGCTACGGCGACGGGCTCGATGACCAGGCCGCGCGCCTGCACGCCTTCCTCCGTGAGCGCGCCGAGCATCCCCGGCGCCCGCGGCCGGTGACGATCAACGTCTGGGAGGCCGTCTATTTCGATCATGACCTGACGAAGCTGCGCGCGCTCGCCGATGCCGCGGCTGCCGCCGGCGCCGAGCGCTATGTGCTGGACGACGGCTGGTTCGGTGCGCGCCGCGACGATCGCGCCGGGCTGGGCGACTGGGTGGTCTCCCCCGACGTCTGGCCCGACGGGCTCGGACCGCTGGTTGATCATGTGCGCGGGCTGGGGATGGAGTTCGGTCTCTGGGTCGAGCCGGAGATGATCAATGCCGATTCCGACGTGGCGCGCGCCCACCCGGAGTGGATCATGGCGACCGGTGACCGGCTGCCGGTGGAGTCGCGTCACCAGCAGGTGATCAATCTCGGCATCGACCAGGCCTACGCCCACGTCCGCGACCAGCTCGTCGCGGTGCTCGAGGCGTACCCCATCGCCTATCTGAAGTGGGATCACAATCGCGACCTGATCGACGCCGGCACGGCGCCGAGCGGCCGCCCGGGAGTGCACGAGCAGACGCTCGCCGCGTACCGGCTGATGGCCGAGCTGAAGGATCGCTTCCCCGGCCTCGAGATCGAGTCCTGCTCCTCCGGCGGTGCCCGGGTCGATCTGGGCGTACTGGCCCACACCGACCGGGTCTGGGCCAGCGACTGCATCGACCCGCTGGAACGCCAACAGATCCACCGCTGGACCACCCAGTTGATCACCCCGGAGCTGATGGGCGCCCACATCGCCTCGGGGCACTCGCACACCACGAGGCGTCGGCACACGTTGCACTTCCGGGCGGGCACCGCGTTCTGGGGGCACCTCGGCATCGAATGGGACCTGACCGGGGCGACCGACGGCGAGTTGGCCGAACTGAGCGCGTGGGTCGCCCTGCACAAGGAGCACCGCGCGCTCCTGCACCGCGGACGCGTCGTCCGCCTGGACCCGCACACCGACAACCTCGACGTGCACGGCGTCGTCGCGCCCGATCGATCGGAGGCGCTGTTCGCGGTGGTCAGCACCGGATCGCGCGCCACCGAGCCCGCCGGCCGGATCCGGTTGCGCGGCCTGGATCCGGATCGCCGCTACCTGGTCCGCGACATCACACCGCCGCCGGGTCCCGACCTCGCCGGCTACCCGGCCGGCTGGCCGGGCGCCGGCGTGACGCTCGCCGGTGCAGCACTGACGTCCGTCGGCATCGCGGCACCGGTGCTGCACCCCGACCAACTGGTGCTGCTGCACCTGGCGGCGCACTGACCGGAGCTAGCTGTGCAGCACCGGCCGCACGGCCGCGCGGGAGGAGACGTCGAGCTTGCGCAGCACCTTCGAGACGTGCTCCTCGACGGTGCGTCGACTGATCACCAGCCGGTCCGCGATCTGCTGATTGGACAGCCCGTCGGCGACCAGGCGGGCGATCTCCAGCTCGCGGCGGGTCAGCGTGCCCGCGGGCGAGGCCGCGGCATCGCGCGTGATCTCTGCCGCCGTCTGCCGGGCAAGTCGCAGGTGGCAGGACATGCCGAGAGCCGAGAATTCGTCAACGGCCTGCTCGGCCAGCTCGGCTGCCCGCGGCCAGTCCCGGGCGGGCCGGGCGACCAGCATGGCCGTCAGCAGGCGCAGCAGCGCACCCTGGCTGCGTAGCCGGTGCCGCTCGGCGTGGTCGAGACCGGCGGCCAGCAGGTGTTGGGCGGTGGCCTGGTCACCGCCGAGTGCAGCGACCGTGGCGGCGTCGGCATGCCGCAGTCCGGCGGCCACATCGGGCGGGGGCAGCAGCACGGCGTACGGCTCCGGCTCGCCGAGCACGGCAGCGATGCGCGCGCGGGTCGACCGGGTCGCGCGCCGCCACCACTCCACGCCCGGCGACGGTGCGGCCCGGAGCTGATCGAACCGCCGGCGCAGCAGCGCCGGGTCGTCGGCCCAGAATGCCGCAAGCACCTGGGCGTGCCGGGCCATCGGGATCGGATCGGGGGTCTGGTAGCGCTCGGCATCCGCGACGGCCTGCTCGCCGAGCTCGTCGGTCTCGGACAGCCGACCGACGCTGGCCAGGGCATGGGCCGTCGCGGCGCCGAGATTGGCCAGCACGTGCCCGCGCCCGTGACGTTGGGCGACCCACAGCGCGCGTTCACCGAGAGCGATCGCGGCATGGAAGTCATCCAGCAGGTACGCGCTCCACACCGCGGCAGCACAGGCGTCCAGGATGTCGCGCAACCGGTCGTCGCCCAGCGCACGCAACGCGTCGGGCACACCGGCCAGCGCCCGCCGCGCGGCCGCGATGTCGCCGGATCCGAGCAGCGCGACCGCGCGCAGTGCCCGGCCGGCGAGCTGAAACTGCGGCGGGGAGCCGGCCAGCCGGTCGACGGTGTCCCGCACGGTGTCGATCTCGCCCGCCAGCGCCGCCAGCGCGGCAGCGTCGATCAGGGTGGCCGGTTCGGTGAGCGGGGCCTCGGCGAGCAGCCGGTGTGCCTCGGCGGTCCGCCCGGAGGCGCGCCAGGCCTGGGCGAGCAGGCTGCGCGCCTCGGCAGCGTCGGCCGCGCTGTCGGTCAGCAGCGGCTCGAGCAGGCCGGCCGCGTCGTCGGGGCGCCCGTCGAGCACGAGCGCCCGGGCCAGCAGCAGATCGCGTCGCGGGCTGACCCGGTGATGCCGGGTGGGTTCGAGCCAGCGTCGCACGGCGCCCGGGTCGGTGCCGATGGCGGGCTCGGCAAGCTCGACCAGGCGGTCGATCTCCGCGGCGGAGGCGTGTTCGCGCAACATCGCGAGGTGTTCTGCCCGCTGGTAGGGGGCGAGGCCGGGCAGCGCCGCGGCGCGGCGGTGTGCGCGTACCGCACGGTCGGGCGGGATGGCGTGATAGACGCTGGACCTGATCACCGGATGGATCGCCTCGCCCGGGTTCTGGGACAACAACTGGAGCGAACGCAGCCGGCCGAGCTGGGCGCTCACCCGCTCCTCCTCGCGATCGGCGATCACCGCCAGCGCGGCCACGTCCAGCGAGTCCAGCACGGCCACGGCCTCGAGGGCGGCCGTCTCGTCGGCGTCGAGTTGGGCCAGATCGGCCGCCACCGCCCGGTACAGCGCCGCGCCGGCATCGGCCGGCTCGGCGCGCAGCGCCTCGGCCGTGGTCGCCAGCTCGGGTCGGCGGCGAAACAGCGCGCTGAGGACGCTCGCGAACAGCGGATTGCCGCGCGCGCCCGCGACCACCTCGGCGCCCTGCCACGCCGGCAGATCGGCCGCGATCGCCGCGATGTCCTCGTCGGGCAACGGCTCGAGCTGCAGATGTTCCACGTCCGCGCCGACCCGGTGGGCGATGTCGATGATCGACAGCGGCGGCCGGCCGGTGCGATGGGCCAGAACCAGGGTGCGCCAGGTCGTGACCCGGCCGAGCAACAGGCCCTGCAGAAACTCCGCCGATGCGGGATCCAGCCACTGGGCGTCATCGACGACGATCGGCACCGGTCGCGCGTCGAGCACCCGCGCGGCCCGCCGAGCAAGATCCCGGACCGATTCCTCGGCCCCGACCGCCACGTCGGGGTCCAGATGTTCGAGCACGGACCGCGCGACCGACAGGGGCGACCCCCCGGTCAGTCGATCCGCCCGGGCGAGCACCACGTCGAAGCCCGCCGCGGCGGCCGTGGTCAACAGTGAGGTCTTGCCGATGCCCATGCCGCCCTCGACGAGCAACACCCGTGACGACCCGGGCGTGCGCCCGGTCGCATCCAGCGCGGCCCGCAGCCGTGACGCCTGTGCCTGCCGCCTGGCCATCGTTTTCCTGCTCGCTTCCGTCCGGCACGGGCGCGCGCCCGTAACGCGCCCATCATGGCCGAAGCCGGGGCGAGACCTCGCGCCGGGCCAAGACCCGTAGTACCACGGGTACCCCGGGCACACATCTGGCTCATAGGTTGGCCGGGCGCCCGTCGGCGCCACCTGTCGAGCACGAGCGAAGGACCCTCGCCCATGTCATCCAGCGCCCATCGGCGTCGCCAGCGCAAGAGTTGGCTGCTGTTCCTCGGAGCCATCACCGCGCTGCTCGGACTGACGGTCCTGGCACAACCGGTGGCATTCGCGAAGGCGGCGCCGCCGGCCGGCACCTACACGGGCCCGAGCTCGGCGTACAACGGCGCAGTGGTGGAGTTCAAGGTCGACTCCGCGGGCGTGCTGACGGACTTCTTCACCGAGAGCTACATCCAGTGCGGCCTGTACCCGACGGCCATGCAGTGGGCGGGGATTCCGCCCACGACGATGGAGGCCGGCGTGCGGCAGAAGGTGATCTGGGAGCTCGGCGACCCGGGCGCCATCGTCCGCTACGAGATGGACTTCCTGCTGAACGCGGACGGTTCCGCCAGCGGCGAAGGGTACGCCAGCATGCCGGAACTGGGCTGCCAGGGTTACCGCTTCACCTGGACCGCACAGGTGAGCGCGCAGCCCACGCCGACCCCGACGCCCAGCCCCACGCCGTCGCCCACGCCCAGCCCGACGCCCACACCCACGCCGAGCCCGACCCCGACGCCGACTCCGAGCCCGACCCCGACGCCGACTCCGAGCCCGACACCGACGCCGACTCCGACCCCCACACCGACGCCGACGCCGACGCCCACACCGACGCCGACTCCGACCCCCACACCGACACCCACACCGACACCCACACCGACCCCGTCGCCCACACCGACCCCGTCGCCCACACCGACCCCGTCGCCCACACCGACGCCGAGCCCGACCGCGAGCCCGACCCCGTCGCCCACGCCGACCGCGACCCCGAGCCCGACCGCTACGCCCACGCCCAGCCCGACCCCGTCACCGACGCCCAGCCCGGCAGTGACGCCCAGCCCGACGACGACCCCGGGGGACACGATCCCGGCGACGCCGCCCAGCGCGGACGAGCTGACCGACGACACCGAGGGCGGGATCACCGCTCCGGACAGCGCGGTTGCCGGCAGCACCATCACCATCACCATCACGAACGGGACCCCCGGCGACCGGGTCGGCGTCTGGCTGTTCAGCCAGCCGAGCTACCTCGGCACCGCGACCGTGGGCCCGGACTCGACGATCGCGGTCACGCTGCCGGCGAACACCACCGGCGAGCACCGGATCGCCGTGTACGCCGAGGACGAGAGCCTGATCGGCTGGGCACCGATCACGATCACGGCGGCAAACCCCGAGCCGACCGGCCCGTCCACGGAGCCGACCGGCCCGTCCACCGAGCCGTCCGGTACGCCCGGACCGGCGCGCCCGTCGAGCACCTCGTCGGCACCACCGTCGAGCGTGTCCCCGGGCGGTCCCCGCGGCGACGGCACCGGATCCGGCGCGGGCGGCAGCCCGCTCGCCGACACCGGCGCGGCCACCGGCCTGGGCGCGCTCGTCGCCGCGACGGCGCTGCTCGCGACCGGCACCGCGCTCATCCGCCGGCGCCGCGACTGATCGGCACCCGTCAAGGCCCAGCGCCCTTGGTGCTCGCGGGCGGGATGGTTACCTTTGCCGAATGGCCAGCGCAGACGATGAGGAGTCTCCGGTTCAGGTAGCCGCCCCGCCCGGCGGGCGCCTGCTCGCCATCGCGAAACGCGTCGCGGAGCATGCGCTCTGGGCCCGCGTCGCCCTGCAGCGGCGGGCCGAGGCGCGACAGGGCACCGCGGTGCGCCGACCGGTCCCGCGCAGCGTTGGCCCGACGGGTGTGCTGCCCAGCGACGCCGAGTGGCAGCGGGCGGTCGAGGAGGCCAAGCGGCTCCGGCTGCCGCTGCACCGCGATCTGCCCAAGAACTGGGACGCCCTCGGCGCCGTCGCGGCGGTGCTCCGCCTCGCCGACGACGGCACGCGCACGGCGCGGGTGATGGACGCGGGCAGCGCGCGATACTCGCCGGTGCTGCCCTGGTTGCGACTGTACGGACTCGGGACCCAGCGGGACTCGCTGCTCGGGATCAATCTCGAGTTCGGCCTCGAGGTACGCCACGACGGGGTGACCTTCCGACACGGTGACGTCACCGCCACGGAGCTGCCCGACGCATCGCTCGACGCCATCACCTGCATGTCCGTGATCGAGCACGGCGTACCGCTCGAGGCGTTCCTCCACGAGTCCGCGCGGGTTCTGCGCCCCGGCGGCATCCTCGTCGTGTCCACCGACTACGACGAGGTGCCCCCGGACACCACCGGGCGGACCGCGTACGGCGCAGAGGTCCGGATCTTCGGACCGGACGACATCGCAGACCTGGTCCTGCTGGCCGATGCGGCGGGTCTGGAGCTGGTGGGCGACCTGTCGAGCCCGGACTCGCTGACCCACCCCGAGCGCCCGGTGCACTGGACCCGGGTCGGCCTCGACTACACCTTCATCCTGCTCACCTTCCGCCGCCGCTGACGAATCCGCCGCCCGCCTGACGAGGCCCGCGGTCGAGCGCACGGCGGCCGCGCGGTCGCGGGACGTTCTTCGGTAGCCTGTGCGCTCCCGAGGCCGGTCGTCACGCGATCCCCGGGGGCGTCCGAGAACCCGTCGACGAGAGGGCATCCGTGGCAGCGCTCATCGCCGTGCAGTTCGCGCTGGCCGCGCTCGCCCCCGCCCTCGTCCGAGTCCTGGGGCGGCGGGCGTACCTGCTGCTCGCGCTCGGCCCGCTCGTCGCATTCGTCTGGCTGGTCGCCCAGGCGCCCACCGTGCTGGCCGGAGGCTCGGTCGTCGAGTCTCTGCCGTGGATCCCGGCGCTCGCGATCGAGCTGTCGTTCCGGATGGGAACGCTGCAGTGGGTGCTCGCCCTGCTGGTCTCCGGCGTCGGCGCGCTGATCCTGGCGTACTGCCGGTGGTACTTCACCACCGCGGATCCCGCGGCACGCACCGGTGCCGTGCTCACCGCGTTCGCCGGCGCCATGCTGGGTCTGGTTCTGGCCGACGACCTGATCGTGTTCTACATCTTCTGGGAGTTGACGACGGTCTTCTCCTACCTGCTGGTCGGGGGTCACAATCCCGGCCGCAGCGCGAACCGGCTGGCCGCCCTGACCGCGCTGATCGTGACCACCTTCGGTGGGCTGGCGATGCTGGTCGGGATCGTCATGCTCGGCGTCACCGCCGGCACGTTCCGGCTGTCCGGGGTGCTCGCATCCCCCGTCGTCCGCGCGGCCATCGACGATCCGGCCACGGCCTCGCCGATCGTGATCATCGCGGTGTTGTTGCTCCTGCTCGGCGCGCTGACCAAGTCCGCGCAGGTGCCCTTCCACTTCTGGCTGCCGGGCGCGATGGCGGCCCCGACGCCCGTCAGCGCGTACCTGCACGCGGCAGCGATGGTCAAGGCCGGCGTCTATCTGGTGGCGCTGTTGTCGCCGTTCTTCGCGGGTCTGCCCGGCTGGCGGGAGATCCTGCTCACGCTCGGCGCCGTGACCATGGTCCTCGGCGCGTTGCGCGCCCTGCGGCAACACGACATCAAGGTGCTGCTCGCCTACGGCACCGTCAGTCAGCTCGGCTTCCTGATGTTCATGAATGGCCTCGGCACCCGCTCGGCCATGCTGGCCGGCGTGGGCATGATCATCTCCCACGCCTTGTTCAAGTCGGCGCTGTTCCTGATCGTCGGGGTCGTCGACCGCAGCGCCGGCAGCCGCGACATCCGCGAGCTGTCCGGCGTCGGGCGGGCGATGCCCGTGGTGTTGGTGGCGTCGGTGCTCGCCGGAGCGTCGATGGCCGGCGTACCGCCGCTGATCGGCTTCACCACCAAGGAGAGCGCATTCGAGTCGTTGAGCTATCTGGTCGCGGGCTCGGACGGTACGCGGGTGCCGCCGCTGCCCGCGCTGGCGCTGACGGGCGCCCTGCTGTTCGGCTCGGCGCTCACGGTGGCGTACACGCTGCGGTTCCTCTGGGGCACCTTCGCCACCAAGAGCGCGGGCGAGGACGACTCCCCCGCCGACGGCCGCACCACCGCCTGCGCACCCCGCCCCGGCGGCTTCGTGGCGGCACCGTTGCTGCTGGCCGTCCTGTCGCTCGTCGGCGGCTTTCTCGGACCCCAACTGACCGCGGCACTCGAACCGTATGTCGCGCTGGGCCGGGTCGGCGAGCCGGGCCACGGGATCGCGCTCTGGCACGGATTCGGCGCGCCGCTGGCGATGTCGGCCGCCGTGCTGGTGGTCGGCGGCCTGTTGTTCTGGACCCGGGGACGCGTCGAGCAGATGCACGGCTCGCTGCCCCGGGTGCCGGAGGCCGCCGACGTCTACCGGCTGATCATGCGCGGCGTGGACCGGATCGCGGTCGAGACGACCGCGCTCACCCAGCGCGGCTCGCTGCCCAACTACCTCGGCACGATCCTCGTGGTGGTCATCGCCGGACCAGGCCTGGTGCTGGCCACCACCCAGGTCTTTCCCGACCGGTTCGTGATCGCCACCTCGGCCGCCCAGGTCGTGGTCGGCGCGCTGACCATCGCGGCCGCGGTGATCGCCGCGAATGCACGCGGCCGGATGAAGGCGGTGGTCGCGGTCGGCGTGGTCGGCTACGGGGCGGCGCTGCTGTTCCTGCTGCACGGCGCCCCGGATCTGGCGCTGACCCAGGTCCTGGTGGAGACCGTGACGCTCGTCGTGCTGGTCCTGGTGATGCGCAAGTTGCCCCGCTCCTTCACCCATCGCCCGCGCAGCTCGGCTCGCTGGTGGCGAATCGCGGTGGCCGGCACGGCGGGCGTGGTGGTCGGCGGAATCGCCTTCTATGCCGCCGGTTCCCGGACCGCGGCGCCCGTCTCGGAGACCTACCCGACCTATGCCTACGAGTTCGGCTACGGCGACAACATCGTCAACATCACCCTGGTCGACATCCGCTCCTGGGACACCCTCGGCGAGATCGCCGTGCTCGCGGTGGCCGCCACGGGCGTGGCCAGCCTGATCTTCCTGCGTACCCGCAATGCGCGGCTGACCACACCGGACCGGACCCGGGCGACTCGGCGCGAGCGGCGTCGGCGCGCCGCACAGGGGCCGACGGTCTGGCTGCGCGGCGGCGTCGCCTTGTCGCCGGCCAACCGATCGGTCGTCTTCGAGGTCGTCACCCGGCTGCTGTTCGGGGTGATGATGGTCGTCTCGATCTACTTCCTGATCGCGGGCCACAACGACCCCGGCGGCGGGTTCGCGGGCGGCCTGGTCGCCGGCCTGGCCCTGGCGATCCGCTACCTGGCGGGCGGCCGCGACGAGCTGGACGAGGCCGCGCCGGTGAACGCGGGCACGGTCCTCGGGAGCGGCCTGCTGCTCGCCGGGGCGAGCGTGTTGGCGCCGGCGCTGTGGGGCGGCCGGATCGGCCAGTCCTACAAGATCGACCTGACCATCGAGCCGCTGATCTCGGTGGCCACCCCGTTCGGGCAGTTGCCGATCCTCGGCGAGCCCTATCTGGTCACGTCGATGATCTTCGACATCGGCGTCTACCTGGTGGTGGTCGGCGTGATGCTGGATCTGATCCGCAGCCTCGGCTCGGGGATCGACCAGCACGAGGCCGAGGACAACACCCCCGGCCCGCGCACCACCGGGCCGCGGGCCTATGCGGCCAGTCTGGAGGGTGATCGATGATCAATCCCGACATGGCGCCCAACCTGACCCTGGTCATCTGTGGCGCCGCGCTGTTCGCGGCCGGCGCCTATCTGATGCTGGAGCGGTCGCTGACCCGGATCCTGATCGGCCTGCTGATCGCCGGCAACGGGATCAATCTGTTGTTCCTGGTGGCCTCCGGGCGAGGCGGCGGCGCGCCGCTGATCGGGCGTACCCCGGCGGAGGAGATGAGCGATCCGCTGCCGCAGGCGATGGTGCTGACCGCGATCGTGATCACCCTCGGTACGGCCGCGTTCGTGCTCACCCTGGCCTACCGCAGCTTCCAGCTCGACGGCAATGACGACGTGCCCGACGATGTCGAGGACGCCCAGATCCGGCGCCTGGCCCGGGCCGATCTTGCTTCCCAGTCCTTCGACGAGCCCGACTCCTCGCTGCCCTCGGAGGACGAGCGGGTGATCGTCTCCGAGGAGCCGCCCCCCGAGGACGATGAGCCCGAGAACGATGAGCCCGAGAACGACGAGCCCGAGAACGACGAGCCCGAGAACGACGAGCCCGAGAACGACGAGGACCCGGCGAAGGAGGACGAGCGGTGAACAATCTGCTTCCGCTGCCGGTCCTGCTGCCGCTGCTGGGCGCCGGCCTGGCGCTGGCGCTGAGCCGCTGGCCGCGGGCCCAGCGCGCCGTCTCCGTGGTGGTCCTGCTGGCCGTGCTGATCATCGAGGGATTCCTGATCGGGATCACCGACCGGACCGGACCGATGTCGCTGTGGATCGGCGCCTGGCCCGAGCCGCTCGGCCTGGCCCTGGTGATCGACCGGTTCTCGGCGCTGATGTTGTTCGTCTCCTCGCTGGTCGCGTTCACCGTGCTGGTGTTCTCGATCGGCACCGACCTCGAGGCCCGCAAGCGCGAGACGCCGGTCTCGATCTACCACCCGACCTTCCTGGTGCTCGCGGCGGGCGTCTCGGCCGCGTTCAGTTCCGGCGACCTGTTCAACCTGTTCGTCGGGTTCGAGATCTTGCTGTTCGCTTCCTACGTGCTGCTCACCCTCGGCGGCACCGGCGAGCGGGTCCGCGCCGGCAGCACCTATGTCGTGGTCAACCTGATGTCCTCGTTGCTCTTCCTGATCGCGATCGCGGTCGTCTATGCCGCGACCGGCACGGTCAACTTCGCGCAGTTGTCGCTGCGCTTCGCCGAGCTGCCGGGACCGCTGCAACTGATCCTGCAGTTGCTGTTGCTGGTGGTGTTCTCGATCAAGGCCGCGGTCTTCCCGCTCTCGGCGTGGCTGCCGGACTCCTACCCGACCGCGCCCGCGCCGGTCACCGCCGTCTTCGCGGGATTGCTGACCAAGGTCGGCGTGTACGCCATCATCCGTACCCAGACCACGCTGTTCCCCGACTCGCCGCTGACCGTGCCGCTGATGTGGGCGGCGCTGCTGACGATGATCGTCGGCATCCTCGGGGCGGTCGCCCAGTCCGAGATCAAACGAATGCTGTCCTTCACCCTGGTCAGCCACATCGGCTACATGATCTTCGGGGTCGCGCTCGCCTCCGTGGCCGGGTACGCCGGCGCGATCTTCTACACCGCCCACCACATCACCATCCAGACCACCCTGTTCCTGGTCACCGGGCTGATCGAGCGGCGCGGCGGCAGCACCTCGCTGAACCGGCTCGGCGGCCTCGCCGCCCTGTCGCCGGTGCTCGGGGTGTTGTTCTTCGTGCCGGCGATGAACCTCGCCGGCATCCCGCCGTTGTCGGGCTTCGTCGGCAAGGTGGGCCTGCTCGGCGCCGGAGTGGCCAACGGCACGCCGTTGGCGTACCTGCTCGTCGCCGGAGGCGTCCTGACCAGCCTGCTCACCCTGTACGCGATGGCCAAGGTCTGGAATCGCGCGTTCTGGCGCGAGGTGCCCGAGGAGGTCCGCACCGGCGGGGCGTCGCTGACGATCCGGCGCCGCGGGGTACGCCTGCCGCTCGGGATGGTGGTGACCGCGGGCTTCCTGGTGCTGGTCGGCCTCGGGATCACCTTCATCGCGGGACCCCTCTACGGCTACTCCGAGCGCGCCGCACAGGACCTGCTCGCGGTCACGCCGTACCTGGAGTCCGTCCTCCCCCCGGGGGTGCGCTGATGAGCGAACGGGAGCCGAACACCGACCCGGCGAACCCGGCGCTGCCGCCGCGGCGCAGCGGATTGCAGTGGCGCACGATTCTGGCGCTGGCGATCGTCTGGATGGTGCTGTGGGGCGACCTGTCGATCTTCGCCGCGCTGATGGGCCTGCTGGTCGGCCTGATCATCACGCTGGCATTCCCGATGCCACCGGTACGCTTCGCCGGCCGCTTCCGGCCGTTTCGGGTGGCGTGGCTGCTGGTGCGGCTGCTCGGATCGCTGACCGTGGCCAGCATCGACGTGATCCGCGCGATCCTGCGACCCGGACCCCCGTTGCACAGCGGCATCATCCGGGTGCCGCTGCGCGTCGATGACGACCTGTACGAGGCGCTGGTCAGCGAGCTGGCCTCGTTGGTCCCCGGGTCGTTGGTGATCGAGGCCCGGCGGTCGAACCGCACCCTCTATCTGCACGTGCTCGAGGCCACGTCGGCAGACGACCTGGCACAGGCGCGGCTCCAGGTGCGGCGCGCCGAGGATGCGGTGCTGGCGGCATTCGGCAGCCGCGAGGAGCAGGCCGCGATCCGGCAATCGCCCGGCGACGAGGAGGAGGCCCCATGATCGTCACGGTGATCATCGCGGTGGCCGCCGCGATGCTGAGCGCCGCCGCCGTGCTCACCCTGTTCCGGCTGGCCCGGGGACCGAGCACCCTCGACCGGGTGGTCGCCGGCGATGTGGTGATCGCGATCCTGATCTGTGGCCTCGCGCTGGAAGCGGCGCTGAATCGGCACGTCACCACGCTGCCCGTCATCCTCGTGCTCGCGCTGCTCGGCTTCGCCGGCTCGCTGAGCGTCGCCCGGTTCGCCGCCGACCGTGACCAGGCGATCTCCTGGCGCGATCCCGACGGTGGCAACGAGGGCCGCGGCTGGGAGGACCAGCGATGAACGCCGTCCTCGACATCGCCGGCGCCCTGCTGTTGCTCGCCGGTTCCTTCCTCTGCCTGACCGCGGCCATCGGGCTGGTCCGGCTACCGGACGTGCTGACCCGGATGCACGCGGCCACCAAGCCCCAGACCCTCGGCCTGCTGTGCGTGCTCGCCGGGCTCGGCCTGACCTTGCGCGAACCGCGGGTGATCGGCGTGATGGTGCTGGCGATGCTGCTGCAACTGGCGACCGCGCCGGTGGCGGCGCACATGGTCGGGCGGACCGCGTACCGCACCCATCAGTTCCGCGACGATCTGCTGGACGTCGACGACCTGGCCGAGGACCTGTCCCGGGCCGGCTTCGAGCTGGTGGAAACGCCCGTCGACGAGCCCGCCGGGGACGGCGAGACCGCGCCCACCCACGATCCCGAGCGGCATCGCACCCGTTGGCGCCCCGCGGGCCGTGACGGCGCCGACGACCCGGCCGGTTAGGTTGGAACCATGACTGCGACGGCACGCGACACGTCTCGACCCACCGCGCTCGTCACCGGGGGCACCCGCGGCATCGGGCTGGCCATTGCCCGCGATCTGGGCCGCGATCACCGCGTGCTGATCGGCGGGCGCGACCCCGAGGCGGCGGCACGGGTCGCCGCCGAGCTGCCCGATGCCGGCGTCTTCGTCGCCGACCTGGCCGACGAGGAGTCCACGCGGCAAGCTGCTGCCGGGATCGACCGGCTCGACGTGCTGGTGCACTCGGCCGGAATCTCGAACCTGGCGATCGTCGAGGACGCCAGCCGCGAGGACTGGCGGACGATCATGGAGTTGAACGTGATCGCGGTCGCCGACCTGACCCGCGACCTGCTGCCGGCCCTGCGGGCCGCGGGCGGCCAGGTAATCATGATCAACTCGGGGTCCGGGCTGATGGCCGGCCGCGGCGGGGCGATGTACTCGGCCTCGAAGTTCGCGCTGACGGCACTGACCGACTCGCTGCGCGAACAGGTCCGCGGCGAGGTGCGGGTGGCGAGCATCCATCCGGGGCGGGTCGACACCGACATGCAACGAGAGATCCAGCACCAGCGAGGAAATACCGGCTACCGGGGCGATGAGTACCTGCGCCCGGAGTCCGTCGCGGCCGCCGTCCGGGCCGCGGTCGATGCCTCTCCCGACGCGATGGTCGAGTCGGTCTCGATCCGCCCGGTATACACCGGCTGAGCCGGGTCGGCCGCCCGGTCCACACCGGCTGAGCCGGGTCGGCCGCCCGGATCAGACGGGGGGTACGCCGTGCCGGCGCTGGGAGAAGTGCCGGTCCTTGCCGGCCGCGGCGGCGAACCGCGCCACCAGCTCGGCGCGTACCTCCGCCGGCTCGATGATCGCGTCGATCACCAGGTCGCTGGCCAGCCGGAGGATGTCGATATCGGCCTCATACTCGGTGCGCAGCCGTTCGACATAGGCCTCGCGCTCGGCATCGTCGGCGATCGCGTTGATCTTGTTGGCATAAACGGCATTGATCGCCGCCTCCGGGCCCATCACGGCGATCTTCGCGGTTGGCAGCGCCAGCGTGGCATCCGGGCCGAAACCGGGTCCGCTCATGGCGTACAGCCCGGCCCCGTAGGCCTTGCGGACGATCAGCGAGACGGTCGGCACCGTTGCCTCGGAGACGGCGGTGATCATCTTTGCGCCGTGCCGGATGATGCCCTGGCGCTCGACGGCCGAGCCGATCATGAAACCGGGCACATCGGCGAGATAGAGCAACGGCACGTTGAAGGCGTCGCACTCGAGAATGAACCGTGCGGCCTTGTCGGCGGAGTCGACGAACAGCACGCCACCCTTCACCGCGGGCTGGTTGGCGACGATGCCGATCACGCGACCCTCCAGCAGCCCGAATCCGACCACCAGCTCGGGCGCGAACAGCGGCTTCACCTCGAAGAAGCTGTCGGCATCGACGATCGCCTCGATCACGGTGTGCACGTCATAGCCGGCCGACTCCTCGGCCGGCACCAGATCGGCGGCGAACTCCCGCGCCGGCGGCTCGGGCGCATAGACCGGCGGCTCGGCGCGCCAGTTCTCCGGCAGATAGGAGAAGTACGCCTTCGCCTGCTCGATCGCATCGGCGTCGTCGGTGGCGAGCTGGTCGCCGCAGCCGGACACCGAGGCGTGCATCCGCGCGCCGCCCATCTCCTCCAGCGTCACCTTCTCCCCGACCACCATCTCGGCCATCCGGGGCGAGCCGAGATACATCGACGCATTGCCCTCGACCATGATCACCAGATCGCAGAACGACGGGATGTAGGCACCGCCGGCCGCCGACGGGCCGAACAGGCAGCAGATCTGTGGCACCTTGCCCGACAGGGCGACCTGGTTGTGGAAGATCCGGCCCGCACCGCGGCGGCCCGGGAACAGCTCCACCTGATCGGTGATCCGGGCACCCGCGGAATCGATGAACCAGAACACCGGGAGTTCGTCGCGCAGCGCGGTCTCGGTCACCCGGATGATCTTCTCCACCGTCCGGGCGCCCCACGAGCCCGCCTTCACCGACGGGTCGTTGGCCACCACGAGCGCGGGGCGGCCGGCGACCAGGCCGCGGCCGGTGACGACGCCGTCGGCCGGCAGGTTGCCCGCCGCCGCATTCGCGAGCTGGCCGTCCTCGACGAAGGTTCCGTCGTCGAACAACAGCGCGAGCCGGTCGCGGACGAAGAGCTTGTTCTGGTCGGCGAGCTTGGCGGCGGCCTTCTCCGACGGGGCAAGGGTGGCCTCCCGCGCCGACCGGATCATCGCGTCGTCGCTGATCACCGGGGACTGACTGTCCTCACTCATGCGCTCATCCTTCCACCCGGCATCACTCGACGGGCAGCCCGAGGCCGCGGGCGATCAGCAGCCGCTGCACCTCCGACGTGCCCTCGCCGATCTCCAGGATCTTGGCATCGCGGTAGAACCGGGCGACCGGATACTCCTCCATGAACCCGTAGCCGCCGAAGACCTGGGTCGCGATCCGGGTCGCCGTGACGGCCATCTCCGTGGTCTGCAGCTTGGTGATCGCGGCGGCCCGCTTGAATGCCGCGGCGTCGGCCCCGGCGTCCTTCATCCGGGCCGCGGAATAGACCAGCGTGTGCGCGGTGTGGGCCATCGCGTCAAGATCGGCGAGCTGGAAGGCCACCCCCTGCTTCGCCCCGATCGGTACACCGAAGGTCGTGCGCTGCCCCGCATGGGCCACGGCAAGATCGCGACAGGCCCGGATGCAGCCGAGCGCCAGCGCGCTGATCGCCACCCGGCCGTCGTCGAGCGTCGCCAGGAACTGCGCGAAGCCGCGTCCCCGGGTGCCGAGCAGATGATCTTCGCTGACCCGGGCGTCGGTGAAGGTCAGCGGATGGGTGTCCGAGGCATACCACCCCAGCTTGCGGTACGCCGGCTCGACGGTGAAGCCGGGCGTACCCGACGGGACCATGATCGTCGACAGCTCCGCCCGGCCGTCCTCACGGGTGCCGGTACGCGCGGTCACCGTCACCACCGACGTGATCGGCGTACCCGAATTGGTGATGAACTGCTTGCCGCCGTTGATCACCCATTCGCCGTCGACCAGCTCGGCCCTGGTACGCGTGGCGCCGGCATCGGAGCCGGCCTCGGCCTCGGTCAGCCCGAAGCCGGCGAGCGCGCGGCCGGCGATCAGGTCGGGCAGCCAGCGCGCCTTCTGCTCGTCGGTGCCGAAGGCCGCGATCGGATTGATGCCCAGGCCGACGCCCGCCTCCAGGGTGATCCCGACCGATTGGTCGGCGCGGCCCAGCTCCTCGATGGCGATGCACAGGCTGGTGAAGTCGCCCGAGCCGCCGTAGGCCTCGGGCGCGTTCAGCCCGAACAGGCCCATGGCGCCCATCTTGCGCACGGCCTCCAGCGGGAAGTGGTGCTCGCGGTCCCAGCGTTCGGCATGGGGGGCGATCTCGGCGTCGGCGAAGGCGGCGACCGCGGCGCGGAACTCGCGGTGCTCGGCAGATTGCAGCAGGTCGGACGACATCGTCACTCCTCGTGGGCCGGCTCGGCGGTTGCTCGGTGACGCTTACGTTAACGTAAGCCCATGGCCGCGCGCACCTGGAGCATCTCCGAGCTCGCCGAGGAGTTCGACACGACGCTGCGGACCATCCGGTTCTACGAGGACAAGGGCCTGCTCGCCCCGCGCCGCGAGGGGCAGCGGCGGATCTACGGCGAGCGGGAGCGGGTACGCCTGCGCCTGGTCCTGCGCGGCAAGCGGCTGGGCTTCGCCCTCGACGAGATTGCCCGGATCGTCGACATGTACGACTCCGCGCCGGGCGAGGCGGGCCAGTTGCGCTACCTGCTGGCCGAGATCGCCGAGCGGCGCGCCGAGCTGGAGTCCCGGCGCGCCGACATCGACACCACGCTGGCCGAGTTGGCCGAGGTGGAGGCGCGCTGCCGCGCCGATCTCGCCGAGCTGGGTCGCTCCGGCGCCGAGGTCAGGAGAGTTCGCCCAGCAGCTCGGTCAGGGCCGCCTCGCCGGACTCGGTGATCACGACCTCCCGGGGTCGGGGGCCGGAGGCGATCCAGCCCCGGCCACGGACGGCGTCCAGCAGCGCGGCACCGAGGCCGCCGCCGAGGTGGTGGCGCTGTTCGGTCCAGTCCAGGCAACTCCGGATCGGCTCCCGCCTGGCCGCGCAGACCACGGGAAGATCGACGCCCCAGCGCCGGAAGCCCTGCTCCGCGCGGGGGCCGAGCGCCCACGGCGCCTTCGCCACCACCGCGGACAACCGCTCGCCCGGCGCCCGCTCCAGTCCGTCGGTCCCGTCGGTGCGAACCAGGGCGCCGTCACGGACCAGCGCGGCGAGCACCGCCGTGCCGAGCCGTCCCGCGAGATGGTCATAGCAGGTACGCGCGGCGCGCAGCCGGGCCGCCCGGGTGTGACCGCGCAACGAGGCCACGGGCGGCAGGCCGGCGAGCACCGAGAGCGACTCGATGACCCGGGCCACCTCGGGCCCGGCGAGCCGATAGAACCGGAAGCGGCCCGAGGCCTCGACCTCGACCACGCCCGCGGCGGTCAGCCTGGCCAGATGTCCGCTCACCGTGGAGGCCGACACCCCGGCCTCGGCGGCCAGTCGCGAGGCCGGCAATCGCCGCCCGTCGAGCAGCGCCGACAACAACCTGGCCCGGGAGCGGTCGGCGAACAGCGCGGCGATCGGCGCAATGTCGGGGCTCAACGGGTCCGGGGCTGGTGCACTCACCCCGCCATTGTGCTGCGCCGACGCTTCGGCGCCCGGCGAAGACTCCGCCCGATGGACTGGGCCACATGCCGTCCCCCACCACCGCGCCGCCTGGCGCCCGACGCGGCCTCACGCTGGCCACGATCTGCGTACCGATGTTCCTCGTGCTGCTCGACGTGACGATCGTCAATGTCGCGCTGCCGGAGCTGGGCGCCGACCTCGCGCTCGCCCAGCCGGCGCTGGCCATCGACGCCTACACCCTGCCGCTCGCCGCGGCCCTGCTGCCGGCCGGCTGGGCCAGCGACCGGCTGGGTCCGCGCCGGCCGCTGGTCGCCGGGCTGGCGGTCTTCGGCGCGGCGTCGCTGGCGTGCGCGCTGGCTCCCGGCGCCGCGGTGCTGCTGGCGGGGCGCGTCGGTCAGGGGCTCGGCGCGGCCGCGATGCTGCCCGCCGGGCTCGCGGTGCTGCAGCACGACTGGGCCGGGCCCGCCCGGGCGCGGGCGCTCGGCATCTGGTCGGGCGTCTCGGCCGCCGGCACCGCCCTCGGCCCGGGCCTGGGCGGGCTGCTCACGGGCCTGGCCGGCTGGCGGATGATCTTCTTGATCAACCTGGCGCCGCTCGCGCTCGCGCTGGTCGGTGCGGTCGTCCTGGTCCGCGATCCGCGCGGGGGCGAGGAGCCGGCCGGCCGGCGCGTGCTGCCCGGCCGGCTCGCGGCGGCCAGCGTTGCCGCGTTCGCCATGAACACCGTCGGCAACGGCACCTTGCTGACGATCACCTGGCTCGCCCAGCGCGCGTACCGGCTGCCGGTCGCGGCCGGTGGCGCGCTGCTGCTCGTCGCGACGGTGCCGTTCGCGGCGCTCTCCCCGCTCGGCGGCCGGGCGCTCGCCCGGTTCGGGCCGCGGGTGATGATCATGGTCGGATTCGTGACCGGAGCGGCGATGCTGGCCAGCCTGTACGCAGCCACCCCGGGCGCGGACTGGCCCGCGCTGGTGCCTCCCCTGCTCGGGGTGGGCGTGGCGCTGGCGGCACTGACGCCGGCGATCGTCGCCGCCGGGCTCGCTGCGCTGCCCGGGCGCCCCGGCCTGGCCGGCGGCATCGGCAACACCTGCCGCCAGCTCGGCACCTCGTTCGGGGTGGCGCTCGCGGGCGTGCTGGTCGCCTCCGCCGACACCCCCGGGGCGATCGCCGCGGGCGCGCACCGCTTCGCCACCGTGGCGATCGTCGCGTGGCTGCTCGGTGCGGCGGTCGTCGCGGTCGGCCTGCGCGCGCCGGGCGTACCCGCACCGGAATAGCCGCGCCCCGCCCGGCGTTGATCAACTCAGAACCGCGAGGAGGAACCATGGCCAAGCGAAACGAACTACGCCCGGTGATCAAGCTGCGCTCGACCGCCGGCACCGGCTACACCTACGTGACGCGCAAGAACCGGCGCAACGACCCCGACCGGCTGCGGATTCGCAAGTTCGATCCGGTCGCCGGGCGGCACGTGGAGTTCGCGGAGCAGCGCTGACGCGCTGACGGAATTCGCGGAGCAGCGCTGACGCGCTGACGGAATTCGCGGAGCAGCGCTGACCGATGCTCGACGCGCAGCGTCCGGCCGGGCCCGCCCGGCCGGACGTGACCCGGGCCATGACCGGCCATAGACTCCCCCACTGGGCACGGACGCCCGATCACAGGAGGAGTGCACATGGCCATCAGCAAGGTCCTCGTCGCCAACCGGGGTGAGATCGCCGTCCGGGTGATCCGGGCGGCCCGCGATGCCGGACTGGCCAGTGTCGCCGTCTATGCCGAGCCCGATGCCGACGGCCTGTTCGTCCAGCTCGCCGACGAGGCGTACGCCCTCGGGGGTGCGACCCCCGGCGACTCCTACCTCGACATCACCAAGATCCTCGACGCCGCGCAGAAGTCCGGCGCCGATGCCGTGCACCCCGGCTACGGATTCCTCGCCGAGAATGCCGACTTCGCCCAGGCGGTGATCGATGCGGGGCTGACCTGGATCGGCCCGCCGCCGGCCGCCATCGACTCCCTCGGCGACAAGGTCAAGGCCCGCCACATCGCCGAGAAGGTCGGCGCGCCCCTGGTTCCCGGCACGCCGGACCCGGTCGCCGATGCCGACGAGGTCGTCGCCTTCGCCGAGCAGCACGGTCTGCCGATCGCGATCAAGGCCGCCTACGGCGGTGGCGGCCGCGGCATGAAGGTGGCCCGCCGGCCCGAGGAGATCCGCGAGCTGTTCGAGTCCGCGACCCGCGAGGCCACCGCGGCGTTCGGGCGCGGCGAGTGCTTCGTCGAGCGCTATCTCGACCGGCCCCGGCACGTGGAGACCCAGTGTTTGGCCGATTCGCACGGCAATGTGGTCGTCGTCTCCACCCGCGACTGCTCGCTGCAACGCCGCTACCAGAAGCTGGTCGAGGAAGCACCCGCGCCGTTCCTCAGCGATGATCAACTTGCCACGCTCTACGACTCGTCGAAGGCGATCCTGCGCGAGGCCGGTTATGTCGGCGCCGGCACCTGCGAGTTCCTGGTCGGCACCGACGGCACCATCTCCTTCCTGGAGGTGAACACGCGCCTGCAGGTCGAGCATCCCGTCTCCGAGCAGGTGACCGGGCTCGATCTGGTCCGCGAGATGTTCCGGATCGCCGACGGCGAGGAGCTCGGCTACGACGACCCGGCATCGACCGGCCACTCGATCGAGTTCCGGATCAACGCAGAGGAACCCGCCAACAACTTCATGCCCGCTCCCGGCACCCTGACCGACTGGCGCGCCCCCGGCGGGCCCGGGGTCCGGGTCGACGAGGGCTATGTCGCGGGAATGACGGTGCCCGGCGCCTTCGACTCGCTGGTCGCCAAGCTGATCGTCACGGGCGCCGATCGCGAGCAGGCGCTGGCCCGTTCCCGCCGGGCGCTGGACGAGATTGTGGTTGCCGGCATGCCCACGGTGGTGCCCTTCCACCGCGCCGTCCTCGACGACCCGGCGTTCACCGCCGCCGACGGCGACTTCGCCGTGCACACCCGCTGGATCGAGACGGAGTGGGACAACCAGCTCGATGCCTATGCCGGGCCGAGCGGCGAGGCCCCCGAGGCCGAGGAGAAGACGGCCGTGCTGGTCGAGGTCAACGGCAAGCGGATCGAGGTACGCCTGCCGGCCGGTCTGTCCGTCGGCACTGCCGGTGGCGGCGGGGCCGCCGCCCGCCGACCCACCCGCCGGCGCGGTGGCGGGGCGGCGGCCGCCTCGTCCTCCAGCGAGGCGCTGGCCAGCCCGATGCAGGGCACGATCGTCAAGGTGAACGTCGCCGACGGCGACACGGTGAACCAGGGCGATCCCGTGGTCGTGCTCGAGGCGATGAAGATGGAGCAACCCCTGGCCGCGCATCGCGATGGCGTGATCCGCAAGCTGGCGGCCGAGGTCGGCCAGACCGTGAGCAGCGGCGCCGTCGTGTGCGAAATCGTCGACCCCGAGTGACGTCAACCACTCAGTCTCACACAAGCATCCGGCCGAGAACACAAAGAATGTGCTGAAAATGCCTGCCCGGTGTGTTGTCGCCGGGCGGCGTCGCACATGATGGACCACGTGGAATTCCTCTTGCCCGTGATCCTGATCGCGGCGGTCGCGGCGGTGATCGCCGTGATCCTGCGCCGACGGGCCCTCGAACAGGACCGTGCGCGGCGCGCCGAGCTCGAGTCCCAACTGACCGCCTCTCGCCGCGTCGCGGACGAGGACGTGACCCGCTTCGGCGAGGAGCTGCAGACGCTCGACACCGACGTCGCCGGGCACCCGCTGGACGAGCCGATGCAGCAGGACTACCAGCGCGCGCTCGATGCCTACGAAGACGCCAAGACCTCTCTCGCCGCTGTCCAGCAGCCCAACGAGATCCGCAATGTCACCGAGATCCTCGAGGACGGGCGGTACGCCATCGCCTGCGTGAAGGCCCGGATCGCGGGCGAGCCGCTGCCGCAGAAGCGACCGCCGTGCTTCTTCAACCCCGCCCACGGTCCGTCGGTGAAGAACGTGAGCTGGGCCCCGCCCGGCGGCGCCGCCCGCGACATCCCGGCCTGCGCAGCGGACGCCGAGCGCGTCGAGGCGGGCGCGGATCCCTACGTGCGCACGGTTCCGGTCGGTTCGCGCCGCGTGCCCTACTGGGAGGGCGGGAAGGCCTACGCACCGTGGGCACAGGGGTACTACAACTCCTGGCGCGGCTCCGATCTGGTGTCCGGCATGCTGATCGGCAGCCTGCTGTTCGGTGGCGGCGGCAACATCTTCGGCGGTATCGGCGAGGGGATCGGCGCCATCGGCGAAGGGATCGGCGAGGGCTTCGAGGGCATCGGCGAGGGCTTCGGCAACATCGGCGAGGGGATCGGCGACATGTTCGGGGACATCTTCGGCGACTGAGGCCGCGTACGACAGACGGGCGTACCGAACAGCCGGGCGTACCGACAGACGGGCGGAGCGACAGACGAACGGGCGGCCCCGGACGAACCCGGGGCCGCCCGTTCGTCGCGTCTCAGCCGGGCATGTCGGACTCCGCCGAGTCCAGCCCGCCGCGCGACGAGTCGTCCCAGTCGCCGCGGGTGAAGTCGGGCACCGCCACGGCCCTCTCCTTCTTCAGCGACTCCGCCGACAGCGGCACCGACGAGCACCAGACCGCGGAATCGTAGACATCGATGTCGGGCACCTGGCCGGTACGTATCTGCTGCACGATCCGCCACTGCATGATCCAGTCCATGCCGCCGTGCCCGCCGCCCTCGGCGTCCTCGCGCAGCTTGCGCCACAGCCAGTGCTCGTGCTTGTCGCGATAGGGGCCGAAGTCGGCCCAGGCGTGGCCCTTGTGGTCGGGTTCGACATAGATCCGCTCCGGATAGTCCTCGACGATCCCGCGACTGCCCTGGAGCGAGTTGATCCGGCTGTAGGGGCGCGGCGAGGACACCGAGTGCACGGCGCGGCACATCTTGCCGCTATTGGTCGTCAGCAGCACCGTCTGCACGTCCCCGTGCACGTACTCCTCCTGCCAGGACGGATGATCGCGCGGGACGAACCGCTCGCGGTAATCGGCGAGGCCCTCGGCCGGGGTGTCGATGGCGACCAGCGACACGTAGCGTTCGCCGCGGTTGATGTCCAGGCAGGCAGACATCGGGCCCAGGCCGTGCATGGTGTAGAAGGCGGCCCGGGAGCGGGTGTGCCACTTCCGCCGCCAGGCATCGGTGTAGTAGGTGTCGCTGAACAACAGCTCGCGCAGATCGTGCAGATAGCCGCCGTGGGCGTCGGTGATCTCGCCGAACAGCCCGGCGCGGGCCATCTTCAGCATCGCCAGTTCGTTGCGGCCGTAGTTGCAGTTCTCGGCCAGCATCAGGTGGCGGCGGGACTGTTCGCTGGCATCGACCAGCTCCCACAGCTCGTCCAGCTCCATCGCGATCGGCAGCTCGACCGCCGCGTCCTTGTCGTGGCGCAGCGCGTCGCGGCCCTGGCTGAAGTGGAACTCCCACGGCGTGGCGATGTAGACGTAGTCGACGTCGTCGCGGCGCAACAGCTCCAGATAGGAGCTCTCGCTGCCGCCGATGGTCGCGGGGCGATCGTGACCGGCCGCCTGCAAGCGATCAGCGACGCGGTTCGCGCGATCGGCCCGGATGTCGCAGACCGCGGTCACCTCGCCGCCGGGGATGGATGCCCAGCCCAGCGCCATGCCCGAGCCGCGGTTGCCGAGCCCGATCACGCCCACCCGCACGGTGTCGCGCTGGGCGTACGGGACGCCGATCATCGACTTCTGTCCCTTGCGGCGCGGTCGCCTGCGCTCGACCGGCGCGGCCTGGGCCCGTTGCGCGCCCAGCCCCGCGACGGCACCGACCGCCAGCGCACCGCCCAGCACCATCCGCCTGCTCGTGGTCCCGAGGTCCTCATCCATGTCTGCTCTCCGTCGAGTTCGTCCGAATGATTGGATCTTTCGGGACGAGCCCACCAGCGACGCAGATGCGCGTCAAGCGATTCGACGAGATCAGGCCGGCGCGGACAAGGCGGCGGCGAGCGCGCCGAGGGTCTCCGAGGTCCCGGCGGCCAGGCGTACCGTCGCCAGCTCGTCGCCCCGGGTGGCGCCGCGGTTGACGATCGCCACCGACCGCCCGGTGCGGACCAGATGCCGCGGGAACCGCAGGCCGGACATCACGGCCAGCGAGGACCCGAGCACGACCAGTACCTCCGCGCCGTCGACCAGTGCATAGGCCCGCGTCACTCGCTCCCGCGGCACGGACTCGCCGAAGAAGACCACATGCGGTTTCAGTACGCCACCGCAGGTTTCACAGTCCGGCACCACGAACGAGCGGTGATCATCGACCTCGAGGTCGCCGTCGGGACGCAGCTCCGCCTGTCCGGGAGCGATGTCGAGTCCGGCCGCGTCGGGATTGGCGGCCGCCAGGCGTACCTGAAGATCGGCGCGGTCGCTGACCTCGCCGCAGGCCAGGCAGATCACCTCGGCCAGCCTCCCGTGCAGATCGATCACGTCCGGGCTGCCGGCGGCGGTGTGCAGGCCGTCGACGTTCTGGGTGAGCACTCCCGCCAGGCCCGCCCCCGCGAGCGAGGCGAGCGCGACGTGGCCCGCATTCGGCCGCGCCCGCAGCATCCGCGGCCAGCCACGGAAGGATCGCGCCCAGTAGCGCCGCCGGTTGTCGGCCGATCGCACGAAGTCGGCGTACAACATGGGGTTGGCCGGCGGCGACGTCGGCCCGCGATAGTCCGGAATACCCGAATCGGTCGACATCCCGGCGCCGGTGAGCGCGACCCAGCGGCGGCCCGCGATCAGCTCCGCGAGCTCGGCGACGCCACCGGGCTCCATGATCAACTACCGACCTGGCCCCGCCGGTGCAACTGCCGCGCGGCCTCGGCGAGCGACCCGGTGAGCGAGGGATAGACGGTGAAGGCGCTCATGAAGTCGTCGACGGTCATCCGCGCCGACACCGCGAGCGAGATCGGGTGGATCAGCTCGCTCGCCTTCGGCGCGACCACGACACCGCCCACGATGATCCCGGTCAGCGGCAGCACGAAGAGCTTGATCAGACCATCGTCGATGGCCTGCATCTTGGCGCGCGGGTTCCTGGCCAGCGGCAAGATCACCCGCTCGGCCGGCAGCGCCCCCTCGTCGAACTGCTTCTGGGTGAAGCCGACCGTTGCGATCTCCGGTGCGGTGAACACGTTCGAGGCGACCTTGGCCAGATCGAGCGGGGTGACGGCATCGCCGAGCGCGTGCCACATCGCCTTGCGGCCCTGCATCGCCGCGACCGAGGCGAGCATCAGCACGCCGGTGCAGTCACCCGCGGCGTACACCCCGGGCGCGGTGGTGCGCGAGACCTTGTCCACGACGACGAAGCCGTTGTCGTCGAGCTCCACACCGGCCTCGACGAGCCCGATGCCCGAGGTGTTCGGGATCGAGCCGACCGCGATCAGGCAGTGGCTGCCGCGGACCTCGCGGCCGTCGGTGAGCGTCACCACGACCTCGTCGCCGTCGCGCGTGACCGACTCGGCACGCGAACGCGACATCACCTCCATCCCGCGCCGCTCGAAGACGTCCTGCAGCACCTTGGCGGCATCGGAGTCCTCCCCGGGCAGCACGGTGTCGCGGGAGGAGACCAGCACGACATCGCTGCCGAGCGCGTCGTAGGCGCTCGCGAACTCCGCCCCGGTGACCCCCGATCCCACCACGATCAGCCGCTCGGGCAGCTCGTCGAGGTGGTAGAGCTGGGTCCAGGTCAGGATCCGCTCGCCGTCCGGCTGGGCCGTCGGCAGGATCCTCGGGTGCGTACCCGTCGCGATCAGGATCACGTCGGCGGGCAGCTCCAGCTCGTCGTCCTCGGTCCGTACCTGCACGGTGTGCGCGTCGGCCAGCCGGCCGCGGCCCGCGATCACCGTCACCCCCGCGGCGCCCAGCGAGCGCGCGATGTCGCGGGACTGGGCCCTGGCCAGCTCGCGGACGCGGGTGTTCACCCGGTCCAGGTCGACCTCGACGGCCTCCAGCGGGGAGTCGCCCTCGGCGGCCGCGTCCTCGCGGACCCGGATGCCGAGCGTGCCCGCGGTGCGCACCATGTCCATCACATCGGAGGTGGCGATCAGCGTCTTCGACGGGACCGCGTCCGTCAGCACCGAGGATCCGCCCGGAGCGACCTCCTCGACCAGGGTCACCTCACCGCCGAGCTGGCTGGCCACCAGCGCAGCCTCGTACCCACCCGGTCCACCACCGACGATCACCACGCGCGTCACGCCTGCATTCTTCCAGCACGCGCAATCTTCCAGCACGTGCCCCGGACGCCGAACCTCGGTGGTCGGGGCGTGCCATAGTGCGGGGGTGAACGACGCATTCGACGATCCCTCCGCGCTCGCGAACGCCGCGGCCGACGCCGTCCGGACCGGGGCCGGCATCGACGGTCTGGACCTCGCTCTGGTGCTCGGCTCGGGCTGGTCGGCCGCCGCCGATGATCTTGGCGAGCAACTGCACAGCTTCGACCTCGGCGAGCTGCCCGGGTTCAGCAAGCCCGTGGTCGCGGGCCACGGCGGACAGTTGCGTATCGTCCGCACGCCGGCCGGGAAGGTGGCGGGGGTCTTCACCGGGCGTACCCACTTCTACGAGGGCCGGGGCGCCGAACCGGTGGTGCACGGGGTACGCACGGCGGCCGCCGCGGGCGCCCGGACGCTCGTGCTGACCAACGGTTGCGGCAGCCTCAATGCCGACTGGGGACCCGGTACGCCGGTGCTGATCAGCGACCACATCAACCTGACGGGCGCGACGCCGCTGCGCGGGGCGACCTTCGTCGATCTCACCGCGGCCTATGCGCCACGGCTGCGCGAGCTGGCCCGCGAGGTCGACCCGGGCCTGCCGGACGGCGTCTATGTGCAGTTCCGGGGCCCGCAGTACGAGACGCCGGCCGAGGTGGCGATGGCCGCGACCATCGGTGGCGATCTGGTCGGCATGTCGACGGCGCTGGAGACGATCGCGGCGCGCGAGGCCGGGCTGGAGGTGCTCGGCATCTCCCTGGTCACGAACCTGGCGGCGGGCATCTCGCCGGAGCCGCTCGACCACGCCGAGGTGATCGAGGCCGGCAATGCCGCGGCGCCGAAGCTGCGCGCCCTGCTCCGCGGGCTGGCGGAGAAGCTGTGAGCGCCGAGCTGCTGAGCGCGGCCGATGCCTGGCAGCGCGCCGACCCGGATCCGGCGACGGCCGCCGAGCTGGCGAAGGTGATCACCGCCGCGCAGGCCGGGGACGCCGGCGCGGTGGCCGAGCTCGCCGACGCCTTCGCGGGCCCGCTGGAATTCGGCACGGCCGGCCTGCGCGGGCGCCTCGGCCCCGGGCCGAACCGGATGAACCGGGTCGTCGTGACGCGCGCCGCGGCGGGCCTGGCGAAGTATCTGCGCGACAACGGCCTGACCGGCGGGCCGGTGATCATCGGTCACGACGCACGACACAATTCGGACCGCTTCGCCCGCGACACCGCAGAGATCATGGCCGGCGCCGGGTTCGAGGTGCTGCTCTCCCCCGGCCCCGTGCCGACACCGCTGGCGGCCTGGGGGATCCGGGCGCTCGGCGCCGTCGCCGCGGTCGTGGTGACGGCCTCGCACAACCCGCCTGCCGACAACGGCTACAAGGTCTACCTCGGCGACGGCTCGCAGATCGTGCCGCCGGCCGATGTCGAGATCGCCGCGGCGATCGAGGAGGTCTCGCGCCTGCCGCTGGCCGATCTTCCCCGCGCCGACTCCTGGCGTACCTGGGATCCGCGGCTGCGCGATGGCTACATCGCCCGCGCCGCCGAACTGGGCGAACGCGCCCGCGGCGCGGACCTGCGCTGGGTGCACACCGCGCTGCACGGCGTCGGCACCGAGATCGTCCGGGCGGTCGTCGAGCGTGCCGGGATCCCGGCGCCGGTCGAGGTCGCCGAGCAGGCGTCCCCGGATCCCGACTTCCCGACCGTCGCCTTCCCCAACCCCGAGGAGCCCGGCGCGATCGATCTTGCGCTGGCCGCTGCCCGCGAGGCGGGTCGTGGCGGTGAGCCGGTCGACCTGGTGGTCGCCAACGATCCGGACGCCGACCGGTGCGCGGTGGCGATCCCCGCCCCCGAGGCGGCCGGCGGCTGGCGGATGCTGAGCGGCAACGAGCTGGGTTGGCTGCTCGCCGACGATGCGCTGCGCCGCGGGGTGCAGGGCGCCTACGCCTGCTCGGTGGTGTCCAGCGTGCTGCTGGCCGAGCTGGCCGCGGCCCATGATCAACCGTTCGTGCCGACGCTGACCGGCTTCAAGTGGATCGGCCGGGTGCCGGGGCTGGCGTTCGGCTACGAGGAGGCGATCGGCTACTGCTGCGATCCCGCGCACGTGCCGGACAAGGACGGCATCACCGCACTCGTCACCGTGCTCGCGATGGCCGCGGAGCTGAAGTCGCGTGGGGAAACCCTGGCGGGCCGGCTGGCCGAGCTGGCCCGGGTCTTCGGCCCGCACCTGACCGACCAGTTGTCCGTCCGTGTCGAGGACCAGTCGATCATCGCCGAGGCGATGACCCGGCTGCGATCCGCGCCGCCCGCGGAGCTGACGGGCCGGCCGGTGCGGGTGACCGATCTGGCGGAGGGTACGCCCGAGCTGCCGCCGACCGACGGCGTGCTGCTGGCCGGCGACGGCGTGCGAGCGGTCGTCCGGCCGTCCGGCACCGAGCCGAAGCTGAAGTGCTATCTGGAGGTCTGGGATGCCCCCGGCGCCGATGCCGGTGCCGCCGCCGGTCGGCTGCTACGGCTGCGCGACGAGATGGCCGCGGCGCTCGGGCTGTGAGCGCGTCGGCGACGGTCGTGCTGGTCGCGGGCCCCTCCGGCAGCGGCAAGTCCAGGCTCGCGGCCCTGTCGGGCGTACCGCACGTCAGCCTGGACGACTTCTATCTCGACGGTGATCATCCGGCGCTGCCGGTCACCGAGCTCGGCGGCGAGCGGGTGATCGACTGGGACGATCCGCGCAGTTGGAACTGCCCGGCGGCGGTCGCCGCGATCGAGAAGTTGATCAGGACCGGCGGGGTGCGCGCGCCCGTCTACCGGTTGGCCGCCAATGCCGCGGTGGGTGAGCGCGCGATCGAGCTCGGCGACGCCTCGGCGGTGGTCGCGGAGGGGGTCTTCGCCCCGCAGGCGCTCGGCCCCCTGCGCGCCGCGGGCCTGCGGGTCGTTCCCCTGTGGCTGGACAGGTCGCGAACGCTGAACGGGGTACGCCGGTTGGCGCGCGATCTGGCCGAGCGCCGCAAACCCGCCCACGTGTTGATCTTTCGCGGGATCGCGCTGTGGCGAGACGAGGGCCGCCGCCGGCGCGAGGCCCTGGCGCTCGGCTTTCGTCCGGTGGGGATGGCCTCGGCGCGCCGCCTGGTCGCCGGGCTCGCGCGGCGCTGACCGCGGCGGGCGCCGTCACGCCGTGCCGCCGTTATCGACCACTCGCCAGGGTTCTGGCCACCATCTCGCCCCCGAGGCGGCCGAAACCCGGACGAGTGGTCGCTTTCGGCGGGAGGCTCCGCGTACCCCAGCCCGCGTGCTCGACCGGGGTCAGCCGCGGTCGATGCCCGCGAGGAAACCGTGCACCAGCGGGACGACCGATGACCCCTCGCCGCTGGCGGCCGCCACCCGCTTCATCGAGCCGGCGCGCACGTCGCCCACGGCGAACACCCCGGCCGCGGTGGTGGCCAGCGAAGCGGGCGGTACGCCGTCGCGCCAGTAGCCCTTCGGCACGTCCCGCCCGGTGAGCACGAAGCCGTGCTCGTCCAGCAGGATCTCCGGAGGCAGCCAGCCGCAGTGCGGGTTGGCGCCGAGCAGCAGGAACAGCCCGCCCGCGGCGACCTTGGACACCGCATCGGCCGCGTTGTCGCGGATCATCAGCCACTCCAGCCGGCCGTTCCCGCCACCGTCGATCACCTCGGACTCGCCGCGCACGGTGATCCGCGCGTTCGCCACGATCTCGCGGATCAGGTAGTCCGACATGGTTGCCGTCAGGTCGGGGCGGCGGATCACGATGGTCACCGAGCGGGCGTACCTCGACAGGTGCATCGCCGCCTGACCGGCGGAATTGCCACCACCGACGACATGGACATCGAGCCCCGCCAGGTCGCGCGCCGCCGAGGTCGCCGCGCCGTAGTGCACGCCGAGACCGACCAGGTCCTCCAGGGCCGGTACGCCGAGCCGGCGATACTTCACCCCGGTGGCGATGATCACGCTGCGCGCGCGAATCTCGCCGGCCGGGGTCTGCAGCACGTGCCCGTTGCCGGCGGGATCGCCGAGCCGCAGCTCCTGCACCGGCCGCGCCGCCTGCAGCTTCGCGCCGAACCGCAGCGCCTGGAACCTCGCGCGCTGGGTCAGCCGCATCCCCGAGATGCCGTTCGGGAAGCCGAGATAGTTCCTGATCATGGAACTCGATCCGGCCTGGCCACCGATCGCATCGGCGTCGATCACGACCGTCTCCAACCCCTCCGATGCGCCGTAGACCGCCGCACCGAGCCCGGCGGGACCGCCGCCGACGATGGCGACATCGAAGACCCGGTCGCCGAGCGTCTCGGGGTTGTAGATCGCCGCGCCGATCTCGGCCATCGTCGGCCGAACCATCGGCGGGGCATCATGCATCCGCACCACCGGGTACGCCTGATCGGGCCCGCCGGCATCCTCCCCCAGCTCGTCCAGCACCTCGCGCCCCGGCGGGCTTTCCGGCGACCACATCCCGTGCGGCATGCCGAGCCGGTCGAGGAAGTCGTGGATCCGGGCGGCGTCGGGATTGTTGGCCGGCGCGACCACCCGCAGGGCCTCGACCACGGGGCGCCCGGAACTCCAGCCCCAGTCCGACAACAGATCGGTCAACGCGGCGTGCAACTCCTCATCGCGCGGCCCGCGCGGCGCGACGCCGGCCAGATCGAGACGCCCCTCCGACATCGCCGTCCGCAACTGCCCGATCGTGGCCAGGTAGTCCCCGACGGTGGTGAACACGACCCGCTTGCTGGTCGGGCTGAGCGCCTGCAGGCAGTCCATGGTGATCAACCCGGAAGCGTCGGGCAGCGTGCTCTCCACGATCAGCATCGCGATCGGCACCCCGCCCGCGAGCAGCCGTTGCACCAGCGGCAGCGAGCTGGCGAGACTGTCCGCCGATTCGACGCGGTACTCCCCGGCGTACCGCTGCAGGGCCTGCCGCAGCGGCTCCGACGACGTATCGGCGACCAGGACGATCGCGGGATCCGGCTTCTTCACCTGCTCAGCCTAGGCGTCGATCACGGCGCGGGCATTGACTCTCCCCCGCGGGGAGGGTTCAGACTCGGCACCGTGTTGATCCCGATCGGCGAGTTCTCCAAGATGACGCACCTGAGCGTGCGGCAGCTGCGCAACTACCACGAGGCCGGGCTGCTGCAGCCGGCCGCGGTCGATCCGGTCACCGGCTACCGCAGCTATGCGCTGGACCAGGTGGAGCGGGCGCGGACGATCCGAATGCTGCGCGCGGTCGAGATGCCGGTGGCGATGGTCGCCGAGACGCTGGACGGCGATCGGACGGCGGCCATCGAGCGGCACCTCGCCGAGCTGGAGCGGACCGTGCGCGATCACGGGGCAGCGATCGCGGAGCTGCGCGAGGAGCTCGCCGGTACGCCCGCGCCCGCCGTCGAGTTGCGCGCGGCGCCCGCACAGCGGGTGCTGGCGGCACGGGCGCGGGTCGCGCGCGACGACATCGACGCCTGGTGCGCGGCGACCTATCCGGAGCTGACGGAGCGGGCCGCGCGCGCCGGCGCGTGGCCGTCCGGGCCGGCCGGCGCGGACTACGCCGAACCGTTCTTCGCCGACAATGCGGGCGCGGTGACCGCGTGGCTGCCGGTCGCCGAGCCGACGCGCGCGGGCCGTGCCGCGACCCAGGAGCTGCCCGGCGGACGGTACGCCGTGGCGGTGCACCGCGGCGCGTACAGCTTCGACCGGACGTACGCCGCGCTCGGCCGCGCCCTGCACGACGACTCCCACCCGCTCGGCGTCGAGCCGGCGGCCGGCGCGGTCCGCGAGATCTATCTCGTCGGTCCGGACAAGACCCACGACCCCACCCAATGGATCACCGAGGTGTGCTGGCCCGTCCGGCCCCGCACCGACGAAAGGAAATGATCATGACCAGCAGACTAGCCGCCGTCACCTTCGACTGCCTGGATGTGGCCCGCACGTCCGCCTTCTGGTCCGCCGTGACCAAGATCGACATCGACGACGGGGCCAACGAGTGGTTCGCCACCCTGGGCCGCAGTTCGGCCGGGCCTGCATGGTTCTTCGCCCGGGTCGACGAGCACACCGCCGACAAGACCCCGATCCACGTCGATCTCGCCGCGGAGGGCGACTGGCTGGCGGAGGTGGACCGGATCGTCGGGCTGGGCGCGGAGTTCGTCCGGCGGGTGGACGAACACGGCTTCAACTGGGTGACCCTGCGCGACCCCGAGGGCAACCTGTTCGACGTGGCGGCCGCCCACTGAGGAGGATCGGCGCGGCCGTCAGCCCAGGCGGCCGCGCAGGGCGTCGAGCGCTTGGTCCAGCTCCTCTTCCGGGGTGCCGCCGATCCGCACGACGATCCCGTCCTCGTCCGGGCCGAGCGGCTCCAGGGTGGCGAGCTGGGAGTCCAGCAGCGACGGCGGCATGTAGTGGCCGCGGCGGCGGCCGAGCCGGTCGGCCAGCACCGCGCGGTCGCCGTCGAGGTGGACGAAGACCACTCCGGGCGCGCGCAGCACGTCGCGGTAGCTGCGCTTCAGCGCCGAACAGGTGATCACGCCCGGCTCGCCGGACTCGAGCCGGGAATCGATCCACGCGCGGATCCGGCGCAGCCACGGCCAGCGATCGGCGTCGGTCAAGGGGATTCCGGCGGCCATCTTCGCCCGGTTGGCGTCGGAGTGAAGATCATCTCCCTCCGCCATCGGCCAGCCCAGCGTGCGGGACAGGTTCTGCGCGAGGGTGGTCTTGCCGGTGCCGGAGACCCCCATCACCACCAGCACCTGCACGCTCATGCGTCCGCACCCGCGATCGGCGCCCACACGGGCCCGGTGCGGCCGAGTTCGGCGTCCAGCTTGGCGAACAGCGGCACGGGCTTCGCCAACGGCGTACCCGCCTTGATCGGCCGCGACTCCCAGACCGCCTGCTCGTCGGCGTAGTCGCCCATCAGCACCGGGTAGTCGGGGCCGCCGTCCTCGCCGACGGTGCGGATCTGCGGCTGCGCCGCCCACACCCCGTCGCCGCCCAGCGCCTCGTGCACCTTCTGCGCGGCGTGCGGCAGGAACGGCGTGAGCAGCGCGTTCGCATCGCTGACCACCTGCAGCGCGACGTGCAGCACGGTGTCGCGGCGTGCGGCGTTCTCCGGGTGATCTTGGTCGTCCTTGAGCTTCCACGGCTCGGTCTCGGACAGGTACGCGTTCGCCTGCCCGACCAGCCGCATCGCCTCGCCCAGCGCGTTCTTGAACCGGCGCCGGCCCAGCAGGTCACCGACGGTGCCGAAGGCGTCGCGCGAGGCGGTCAGCAGTCGTTGATCAAGCTCGGTCAGCTCGCCTGCCTCCGGGATCGCGCCGTTGTTCTTGTGCGCCATCGAGATCGACCGGTTGACCAGGTTGCCCCACTCGTTGGCCAGCTCGGAGTTGTTGCGGCGAACGAACTCCTCCCAGGTGAAGTCGGCATCCGCGTTCTCCGGACCGGCGGCGGCGATGTAGTAGCGCAGCGCATCCGGCCCGAACTCGGCGAGGAAATCGCGGACATAGATCACGATGCCGCGCGACGTCGCGAACTTCGCGCCGCTCATGGTCAGGAACTCACTCGAGACCACCTCGTCGGGAAGATCGAGTACGCCGAACGGGCCGGGCTGCCCGCCGCGGTCGCCCTGCCCGTTCTGGCCGAGCAGCAGCGACGGCCAGATCACCGAGTGGAAGACGATGTTGTCCTTGCCCATGAAGTAGAAGCCGCGCGCGTCGGGATTGGTCCACCACCTGCGCCAGGCCTCCGGATCGCCGGTGCGCCGCGCCCACTCGATCGAGGCCGACAGGTAGCCGATCACCGCGTCGAACCACACATAGAGCCGCTTCATCGGCTGATCGCGCCAGCCTTCCAGCGGAACCGGTACGCCCCAGTCCAGGTCGCGGGTGATCGCGCGCGGCTTGAGATCGTCGATGAAGTTCTGCGAGAACTTGAGCACGTTCGGGCGCCAGTCGGCGCGCGTGGACAGCCACTGCGACAGCGCGTTCGCGAACGCCGGCAGGTCGAGGAAGAAGTGCTCGGTCTCGACGAACTCCGGCGTCTCGCCGTTGATCCGCGAGCGCGGGTCGATCAGGTCGGCCGGGTCGAGCTGGTTGCCGCAGTTGTCGCACTGGTCGCCGCGCGCGCCGGCGTACCCGCAGATCGGGCAGGTGCCCTCGATGAAGCGATCCGGCAGGGTACGCCCGGTGCTCGGGCTGACCGCGCCGAGGGACTTGCGCGCGACCACGTAGCCGTTGTCGTGCAGCGCGGTGAAGATCTGCTGGACCACCGCGTAGTGGTTGGCCGTGGTGGTGCGGGTGAACAGGTCATAGGACAGGCCGAGGCCGGCCAGGTCCTCGACGATCACCCGGTTGTACTTGTCCGCGAGCTCCCGCGTGCTCAGCCCCTCCGACTCGGCCTGCACCTGGATCGGCGTGCCGTGCTCGTCGGTGCCGGAGACCATCAGCACGTCGTTGCCGATCATCCGCTGGTAGCGGGCGAAGACGTCGGCGGGTACGCCGAAACCGGACACGTGTCCGATGTGGCGCGGGCCGTTGGCGTACGGCCACGCCACGGCGGTCAGCACGGGAGAACTCATGCCCCGCACCCTACTCATCGATCGCGCGGCGGCCCGTCGCGAGCCGCCGCGCGATCGGCACCGCTCAGGCGCCCCCGGCCACCGGGCCGGAGACGGTGAACCGCTCGCCGTCGGGGCCGGTCAGGGTCGCGATCCGGCCGTACTCGGTGTCGGTCGGCTCGCGGAACACCTCGCCGCCCAGCTCGGCCGCCTTCGCGCAGGCGGCGTCGGTGTCGGCGACCGACCAGTACACGTGCCAGTGCGAGGGCACCTCGGCCGGCGTCTCGGGGCCGAGCTTGCCGAGGCCGCCGGCGGGCTCGGTGCCGTCGGGGGTGGTGTAGACGTAGTACTCGTAGTCGCCCATCGGCAACTGCTGGAACGTCCAGCCGAACACCTTGCCGTAGAAGTCCTGGCTGGCCGCCGGGTCGCGGGTCATCCCGTCGTCCCAGGCGAAGCCGCCGGGCTCACCGACCACGCCGAAGCCGGTATGGGTGCCGGACTGCCACCAGCCGAAGAACGCGCCGGTCGGGTCGGTGCCGAGCGCCATGGTGCCGAAGTCGGCGACCTGCATCGGCTCGACGATCACCTGACCGCCGGCGTCGCGCACGGCCTGGGCCGTCGCCGCGGCGTCGTCGGTGGCGAAGTAGAGGACCCAGTGGTGCTGGTCGTCGTCGCTCATCGGCGGCGACATCCCGGCCATCGTGAGGCCGTCGAGGCGGGCATTGGTGTAGTTGCCGAACTCGGGCTGCGGCGCGTCGAACGTCCAGCCGAGCAGCTCGGAATAGAACTTCATCGACCGGTCGAGGTCGCTGGCGGTCAAATCTGCCCAGCAGGGCGTACCCGCGGGCCAGGGTTTGTCGTTTCGCATGCCTTCACGCTAGGCCCGGGCGCCGACGCCGCGCTTCTCCGATCTTGCGACGGCCGGCAGGATGTGCGGTTTGTCGTCGATCGGGCCACGAAGACGGCGACAGTCCGCACATTCTGCCGCTCACAGCTCTGTCACCGGCACCTCGGACAGCGCGGCGCCGGACGGCCGCGCGAAGGTCGCGGCCCACGCGTCGCCGAGCAGGGGTGGCGGCCCGTCGTATCCGCGTTCGGCGATGGCCCGATAGACATCCACGGCAACGTTGTTCGCGCGGCTGAGATGGCTGGCCGTGACCCGAACAGTGTGTACGCCGAGCCGGCCGAGCTCGGCGTAGCGCTCGATGTCGCGGTTCCACTGGCGGCGCTCGGTGCGGTGATGATCACCCTCGTACTCGATCGCAACCCGCCACCGGGGGTAGTACAGATCGACCCGGGCGACCCGGGTGGCGCCGTCGCGGATCCAGACATTGCACTGCGGTTCCGGCAGCCCGGCCAACACCAGGGCGAGCCGGAGCAGTGTCTCCCGCGGCGATTCCGCACCGGCGCGCACCAGCGGCACGCCGGCCAGTTCCTCGGGTGTGGCGAGGCCGAGGTGCAACAACCGATCGCCGATGATCACCGTGTCCGTTGCGCTGTGGTCGGCCCCGACCCTGGCGAACGCATCGGCGACGACCGCAACGTCACCATCGGCCTCGGGCAGCCGGACCACGCGACGCGCGACGATCCCGCGACGCCGGATGACCCGAGCGGGTGGCACCGCGAGCCGGACGGGCAGGGGTCGGCCGAGGTCGAGTCCCCGCAACTGCAGGGCGGTCAGCCCGTCGAACAGCACCGGCGAGCGGAGCAGGCCGCGGATCGCAGCCGCCAGGCCGGTTGCCTCGACCGTCGTGCCGACGGCCACGTGCACGCCCGGGAGCACACCGGCGTACCGCGCGGAATCGAGCATCGTCCGGCTGACGCCATGCGCGGCCGCCTCGGCAACCGTGAAGGGCCGATTCAGCGCGGCCAGCTCGCCGTGTCCCACCCAACGATCCTCGCGCGGCGGGCGGCACGAACGGGCCGCGGACGGAGGTTGTCCACAGGAAGTTCCTGCCCGCAGCCCGACACCGGTCCGCCTCTGTGCGCTTTGTCGTCTTCCGGCCGACGGAAGTGACGACAAACCGCACATCCCACAGCTCAGCCCCGCAGGGCCTCCAGCCAGATGACCACGGCGACGGCGCCGGGGTCGGGGTGCCCGTGCACCCGCTCGCCGAGGTAGCTGGACCGGCCGCGGCGCGCGGTCTGCTCGGCGGTGCCCGCCGCGCCGGTCCGCGCGGCCTCGATCGCCGCGTCCAGGCCGCGGCGCGAGGCCTCGGCGGCGGGGACCAGGGCATCCACCATGGTCCGGTCGCCCACCTGCGCGCCGCCGAGCTCGATCACGCCGTCCACCCCGGCGGAGAACGCGTCCGGCCAGCCGGCGCCCTCGGCCAGGGCCTCGCCGGCGCGCAACAACCCGGCGGCATACAGCGGCCCCGACGTGCCGCCGATCTCGCGGCGGGCGATCGCGGAGAGGGTACGCAGGATCGCCGCGGCCGAACCGTCCACCGGCTCCGCCTGCCACGCCCGCGCGCCGCGGGCGAGCGCCTGGCCGAGGTCGCCGTCGCCGACCTCGGCGTCCAGCCGGGTCAACTCGGCCTCCGCGGCCAGCAGGGCCTCGGTCGCCCGATCGACGGCGGCCCGTACGCCGGCATCCGGTTCGCCCAGCTCGGCCCCGGCCTCGCCCGCCTGCGGCACGGGCACGTACACCTCGTCGGCTCCGGCCGGCTCGCTCCCGCCGCCGCCCGGCCAGGCGGGCGCCGCGGTCGGGGCATCCAGCGCCCCGAGCTGTTCGTCGTCGACCGGCAGCACGCTCAGCGAGGCACCGGGCATGTCGATGCTGGTCAGCACCGGCCCCTGCCAGACCCGGGCGACCTCGATCCCCCGCTCGCGCAGCGCCCGTGCCGCCGCGCGTACCATGATCATCAGCTCCATCGTCGGCGTCGCGCCGGCATTGCCCGCCAGCAACACGACACGGTCACCGGCCGACAGGCCGCGATCGGCAACGATCCGGTCGATCATGGTCGCCGCCAGCTCGTCCGCCGCGGGCAGCTTCTCCCGCGACACCCCCGGCTCGCCGTGGATGCCCAGCCCGAGCTCGATCTCGTCGCCGCCCAGCTCGAATCCCGCCGCCCCTCCGGGCACCGTCGCCGGGCCGAGCCCGACGCCCATCGTGCCGACCGTCTCGGCGACTCGGCGGGCCGCGGCCGCAACCTCGGCCAGACCGGCCCCGCGCTCGGCCAGCGCGCCGGCGATCTTGTGCACCAGGATCGTGCCGGCCAGCCCGCGGCGGCCCGCGTTGCCGTCGTCATCGGTGAGCGCGACATCGTCGGCGACCACCACCATCTCGACCGCCAGCCCGTCGGCGCGGGCCAGCTCGGCCGCCAGCCCGAAGTTCAGCCGGTCCCCGGTGTAGGACTTCACGATCAGCAGGGCACCGGCGTCCCCGGTGACGGCCCGGATGCCGTCACAGATCGCGTCGACGCTCGGCGAGGCGAAGACGGCCCCGGAGACCGCGGCGGTCAGCATGCCCGGCGCCACATAGCCGGCATGGGCGGGCTCGTGGCCCGCGCCGCCACCGGAGATCAGGGCGACGGGCAGCTCCGCGCGGTTGTCGTCGGTGACCAGCCGGTCGCGGCGGACCGCGATCGTCCGGCCGGCCAGCAGCGCCAGCCACGGTTGGGTCAGCGCGGTGCCCTCCAGCGCCTCGGTCACCACGTCGTCGGGGTTGTTGAGCAGCTTCTTCACGATTTCTCCTGGGTCCGCAGGTGCCCTCAATCCTGCACCGACTTGGCGATCGTGATGCACCGGGTGATCCATTCCCGCTCCTCGGCGTTCAGCGACCGCCCCGCCCGCTCGGCATCCTGGATCGACCAGTGGGCGTTGATGATCATCCGGACGATCACCCAGTCGCGGGCACGATCATGGTCCAGCCCGGCGGCATCGACCAAGGTCTCCAGCCGGGTACGCAGCCCGTACCGCAGCGCCGCCCCGGTGCCCAGCTCGTCGAACCGGTTCCACAGCATCGGCGCCGGCTCGTAGTGCGGATCGCCGGACATCGGCTTCGGGTCGATCGCCAGCCAGGGCGCCCGGTCGGCCGCCAGCACGTTGGCGTAGTGCAGGTCGCCGTGGATGATCACCCCGGTGCTCGCCGGGTCCGCGACCAGCTCGCGGCCCAGCGCGAGCGCCTGCTCGACGTGGCGGCGCGGGATCGGCGCATCGCGCGGCAGCCGAGCAAGATCGTCCAGCCAGCGGGCGACGTGATCGGTGATCAACTGCAGCGGGGCGCCGGCGGGGACGTGCAGTTTGGCATAGAGACCCGCGACGATCTCGCACGCCTCGACGTCCCACAGCTCGCCGAGATCGCGTCGGTGCAGTCGCTCCAGCAGCAGCGCGCGGCGGCGTGGGTCGGCCCGCAACAGGCGTACCGCCCCGTTGCCAGCCCAACGTTGCAGGCCGAGCGCCTCGTGCAGCCCCTCGTCGTCGCCGTCGTAGGCGATCTTGAACACGCCGGGTACGCCGTCGCGGTCGCGCACCGGAAGGACCAGCGAGCCGAAGCCGTGCCAGACCTCGGCGCCGTCGCGGGTCAGCTCCCACTCGGCCAGCAGGTCGGCGGCAAGCCGGGGCAACCGGTCCAGCCAGTCCGGCCAGCCCTCCCCCAGCTCGCGATGCCCGGCCAGGTCGCGCGGGACCTCGGCCGCGGCGAAACTCCCGGGCCCACTCACTTCAGCGAGAACACCTCGAAGGTGGCCGCGTACCGGGTGCCGAGCCGTTCGCCCGCCGCCGCTGCCAGATCGCGCAGGAAGGCATCGGGATCGAAGTCGGCCGAGCCGAGCCCGTCGAGATAGGCGCGATGCTCCCGCAACGAGGCCACCCCCGCGTCGAGCGACTCGGTGACGTCGACCGCGTGACCGGCTTCGGGCGAGCCGGCGGCCCAGACCTGGCGTACCCCGTCCCAGCGCTCCAGGCCGTCGGTCAGTTGCTCGGTGAAGATCCAGCGGTTGCCCGCATCGCGGCCGGCGTCCAGGGTGGCGCGACCGGTGGCGATGTGATCGGCCTGGTTGGTGATCCCGCCGGGCCAGGTGAGGCGGAAGCTGTTGGTGATCACGATCTCCGGCCGCTTCTCGCGGATCACCCGGGCGATGGCGCCGCGCAGCGCGAGCCCGTACTCCAAGGCCCCGTCCCGCAGCCCGAGGAAGGTCACGTCGTCCACCCCGACCGCCGCACAGGAGGCGCGCTGCTCGGTCTCCCGGACTCCCCTCGCCTCGTCGGGGTCCATCCCGTCGATGCCCGCCTCGCCCCTGGTCACCAGGCAGTAGGCGATCTCCTTGCCCTGCCCCGTCCAGCGCGCCACCGCCGACGCCGAGCCGTACTCCATGTCGTCGGGGTGGGCGACGACCGCCAGCGCCCGTTGCCAGTCCTCGTCCACGGCCTGCAGCATCGCCTCGCTCATGCCGAACACGCTAACCCGCGCCCCGGCCGGCTGGTAGACACGGGCCCATGAACGTTCCGATCGAGCCGGGCCACGGTGTCCACAACCTTCGCGATGTCGGACCGCAGCACGCCGACGGCGGCGACCTACCGGCGGGCCGGCTCTATCGTTCCGATGCCCTGCACGCCCTGAGCGAGTCCGGCGGCGACGCCGTGCGCCGCCTCGGGCTCGAGTTGATCATCGACCTGCGTGCCGACTGGGAGCGCACCGTCGACCCCAGCATCGACGGCCTCGCCGCGCGGACCGAGACGATCGACCTCGACGGCGGCGAACTGGCCGCGGCCGCGGAGCAGCACGGCATCGAGGGAATCGAACTGCTCGACGTCAACCACACGCTGCTGGAACGGCGCGGTGCCGAGCTGGCGCAGGCGGTACGCCTGATCGCCGGCGCGGCGCCCGGCACCGTGCTCGTGCACTGCTCGGCCGGCAAGGACCGCACCGGCCTGGTGATCGGCACGGTGCTGGCCGCGCTCGGGGTCGATGCCGAGGCGATCGCCGCCGACTACGCACGCTCGGAGGAGGGTCTGGTGGGCGAATGGGCCGAGACGACGCTCGGCCGGCTCGCGCCGCTCGGGGTGCCCGACACGCCGCGGGTGCGAGCCCTGCTCGCCGGCAGTCCGGCCGCGGTGATGATCGGTACGCTGCGCCGCCTCGACGAGCTCGGCGGCGCGCGGGCGTACCTGACGGCCAACGGGGTCAGCGCCGGCGAGCTTGCGGCGCTGCGCCGACTGCTGGACTGATCGCCGCGGCGGTCAGCGCAGGGCGGCGTACCCCGGGATGATCACGTCATCGATCAGGGCACGCCGCTCCGCCTCGGGCAGGAAGGCCTCCTCCGCGCCGTTGATCGTGAACCGTTCGACATCGTCGAGCCCGTAGCCGAAGGCATCGGCCAACAGCGCGAACTCCCGGCTCAGGGTGGTCCGGCTCATCAGTCGGTTGTCACAACTGATGGTGATCTTGAGGCCGGCCCGGTCGAGGGTGCGCACCGGGTGCTCGGCGATGGTCGCCGCGATGCCGGTCTGCAGATTCGACGACGGGCAGACCTCCAGCAGGATCTGTTCGTCGCGCAGGTGGCTGGCGACCTCGCCGAGCCGCAGCTCGTCGCCGTCGACCTCGATGTCCTCGATGATCCGCACTCCGTGGCCGATCCGCTGCGCGCCACACTCGCGGACGGCCTCGCGGATCGAATCCACCCCGGCGGCCTCGCCGGCGTGGATCGTGTAGCGGGCATGTGCCCGGTTCAGCAGCTCGTACGCCGCGCTGTGCCGACTCGGCGGGAAACCGTCCTCCGGGCCGGCGACATCGAAGCCGGCGACCGAGTCGTCCCGGTAGGCCACCGCCAGCTCGGCGATGGAGAGCGCGTCATCGTGGTGGCGCAGTCCGGTGATCAACTGGCGCGCGATGATCGGGCTACCCCCGGCGGCCGCGGCCGCCATCCCCTCGGCGAGGCCGTCGCGGACGGCGATCACCGCGTCCTCCTCGCTGAGCGCGCCGCGGGTGTGCTGGGCCGGCGCCCAGCGCGCCTCGGCATACACCACACCGTCCGCGGCCTGGTCGGCCACGAACTCCCGGGCGACACGCCGCAGGGCCTGCGCGGTCTGGGTCACCGCAACCGTGTGCTCGAACGTCTCCAGGTAGCGCACCAGCGATCCCGAGTCGGCCGCTGCGAAGAACCAGTCGCCGAGCGCCTCCGCGTCGCCGCCCACCGGCAGTTCGTGACCGACCTCGGCCGCGAGCTCGATCACCGTCCCGGGCCGCAGGCCGCCGTCGAGATGATCATGTAGGGCAACCTTGGGCGCGGCGCGCAGAACGGAATCGATCACAGCGGCAGCCTACTCGCCGCGCCGCGGCTCGGGGCGGCCTTGGCGGGTGAACCGACAACCGGGCGACCACGGGGGTGTCGCACATTGCCCCTTTGCCAGCAATTCCTACCCAGCGTGCGTATGCTGCGCGAGGATCAGTTGGCGCAAGGAGGCACATGATGGGTTTTCTCGACCGGGCACACACCATCGCCCCGGCCGGCTACAACCGCTGGCTCATTCCCCCGGCGGCGCTCGCCGTGCACCTGTGCATCGGCCAGGCGTACGCCACCAGCGTCTACAAGACCTCGCTGGTCGAACACTTCGGCTCGACCCAGACCGCGGTCGGCATCGTCTTCTCGATTGCCATCGTGATGCTCGGCCTGTCCGCGGCCGTGCTGGGCACCTGGGTCGACCGGGTCGGCCCGCGCGCGGCGATGTTCGCGGCCGCCTGTTGTTGGTCGGCGGGCTTCCTGGTCGGCGCACTCGGCATCGCGACCTCGCAGTTGTGGCTGCTCTACCTGGGCTACGGCGTGATCGGCGGCATCGGGCTGGGTATCGGCTACATCTCGCCGGTGTCCACGCTGATCAAGTGGTTCCCCGACCGCCCGGGCCTGGCCACCGGCATGGCGATCATGGGCTTCGGCGGCGGCGCGCTGGTCGCCAGCCCGGCCGAGCGGCAGTTGATGAGCCTGTACGACCCGAACTACGACCCGACGGTGTCCGGCTCGATCGCCAACGGGTACGCCCTGACGATGCTCTTCGTCACCCTCGGCATCGCCTACTTCGTGATCATGATGTTCGGGGTCCGGACGATCCGCGTCCCGGCGCCGGGCTGGGCGCCGGCGGGCTTCGACCCGTCGACCGTCGCCGCCAAGCCGCTTGTCTCGCGGGGCAACGTGTCGGCGACCAATGCCATCAAGACACCGCAGTTCTGGCTGCTGTGGATCGTGCTGTTCTGCAATGTCACCGCAGGCATCGGCATCCTGGAGCAGGCCAGCCCGATGATCACCGACTTCTTCCGCCAGCCGACCGGTGTCTCGTTGGTCGCCTCGGGCGCGGCCGCCGGCTTCGTCGGCCTGTTGTCGCTGTTCAACATGGCGGGCCGGTTCGGCTGGTCGACCGCCTCGGACAAGATCGGCCGCAAGCCGATCTACATGATCTATCTCGGCGTGGGCATGGTGCTGTACGCCCTGCTCGCCATGACCGGCAATCTCGCCGTCGCCTGGTTCGTGCTACTCGCCGCCATCGCGATCTCCTTCTACGGCGGCGGTTTCGCGACCATCCCGGCGTACCTGCGTGACCTGTTCGGCGTGTTCCAGGTCGGCGCGATCCACGGCCGCCTGCTCACCGCCTGGTCCGCCGCCGGCGTGGTCGGGCCGCTGATCATCAACGGCTTCCTCGACGCGCAGGGTACGCCGGGCGAGCTGACCGCCGCGGCGTACCGCCCGGCCCTGCTGACGATGGTCGGCCTGCTCGCGATCGGGTTCATCGCCAACCTGCTGGTCCGCCCGGTCAACGAACGATTCCACGAGCCCGAGGCGGCGCCGCAGACAGCGGGCGCGGCGGCCCGGGCGTCGGCCGGGCCGCAGGCAGCGGGCGCGCCCGCCGCCGCGGGGACCGGCGGCGGCACCGTGTCGCTGGTCATCGGCTGGGGCCTGGCGATCATCCTGCTCGGCTACGGCGTGTCCCAGACCCTGATCACGGCCGCCCGGCTGTTCCTGCCCTGACCGGGCGCTCCGCCCGCAAGGCCGTGCGCCGGCGTCAGCGGGGGTTGTCCCAGAGCCGATCGGCGGCGCCGTGCGCGAGCTGCTCGGCGTAGCTGTCGATCTTGGACCGGATCACGGCGCGGGCGGCGATCAGCTCGTCGATGTCGTGGCTGACGGCTGCCTCGTGTTCGCGCAGCAGCGCCAGCCGCTCGGCATGGTTGTCGCCGCCGTCGCGGACCAGCGCGGCGTAGCGCCGGATCTTCTCGATCGGCATCCCCGTGTCCCGGAGCCGGGTGCACACGCCCAGCCACGACACGTCACGCTCGGCATAGCGACGCCGGCCGGCCGCGTCGCGGACGACCGGGCCGATCAGCAGGCCCTCGCGCTCGTAGAAGCGCAGCGCATCGGCGCTCAGGCCGAGCTGTTCGGCCACCTCTCCGATCGCCCGGGTCGCATCGTTCATCGCCGGCCAGACTAGTCGCCGGGCTCAGGCGACGGCCGAGATCCACGGGCGGGCACGCAGGGCGGCGAAGTCGCCGCTCAGGAAGTCGGCCGCGATCGCGAGCGCGTCTTCTCGATCGTCGATCCGGAGCTGGCCGACCTGCTCGCCGCCGTCCTCGACATTCTCGAACCAGGCCCGATCGGTGGTGAACTCGAGATTCCAGCCGCCGACATCGGTGATGTCCACGCAGGCATGCTCGGGGTCGTCGCCGTCGGCCAACTCGTCCAGCAGCGCGCCGAAGCGCTCGATCGTGGTGTCGTCGTCGAACTCGATGCCCCAGCGGTCGGTGAACCAGATCCCCCGCCCGTCCGCCATCAATCTCCCCCTCCGTCGGCCCGGTGTCACGGACCCTATGCAGCGCGAGGGTCATGGCTTTGACCTGGACCGCGGTCCAGGTCGTAGCGTCGCGACCATGATCGAAGGGATCGAACGACAACGTCCACTGGGTTCCGGATTCGACGCGCGGACCGGCGCCGCGGAGGTCCTGTCCGGGATCGACCTGGCCGGACGGTACGCCGTGATCACCGGCGGCTACTCCGGGATCGGGCTGGCCACCACGTCCGCACTGGCCGGCGCCGGAGCCGACGTGCTGGTGCCGGCACGACGCCCGGACCGGGCGCGCGACGCCCTCGCGGGCGTACCGCGGGCGTCGACGGCGGCGCTGGACCTCGGCGACCGGTCCTCCGTCGAGGCGCTGGCCGGTGAGCTACGCGCCGCCGGGCGGCCCGTCGACCTGCTGATCTGCAATGCGGGCATCATGGCCGCACCCCTGCGCCGGATCGGGCGCTGGGATCCTCAGTTCGCGACGAACCATCTCGGCCACTTCGCGCTGACCGGCGCGCTCTGGCCGCTGCTGGCGGCGGCCGGGGACGCCCGGGTGGTCGCGGTGTCCTCGGCGGGTCACCACAACTCGCCGATCCGCTGGGACGATCCGGCGTTCGAACGCGAACCCTACGATCCGTGGCTCGCCTACGGGCAGTCCAAGACGGCGAATGCGCTGTTCGCGCTCGAGCTGTCCCGACGCGGCGCAGCGGACGGGATCGGCGCCTGGTCGGTGCATCCGGGCAACATCCGCACCCCGTTGCAGCGGCACATGAGCGATGCCGAGATGATCGAGCGGGGTTGGATCGACGCGTCCGGGGCGGTGGTCGATCCGTCGTTCAAGACGCCGGAGCAGGGTGCCGCGACGAGCGTCTGGGCGGCCGTCGAGCCCCGGCTCAGCGAGCGGCCGGGCGCCTACTGCGAGGACGTCGAGATCGCCGAACCGGCGGGCGAGCAGCCCTATCGCGGCGTCCGGTCGTGGGCCGCCGACCCCGATGCCGCGACCCGGCTGTGGGAGCTGAGCGAGCGCGCGCTGGCCTGAGCCGGATCAGCGCTCGAGGTCGTGCGCGCCGAAGGCGTACGGCAAGATCTCGGTCATCGGCACCGGCCCGTCGACGGTGTCGACCAGCAACTGCGGGCCCCCGTGCTCCCACAACAACTGACGGCAGCGCCCGCACGGCATCAGCACCTCACCGTCGCCGTTGACGCAGGCGAACGCGACCAGCCGCCCGCCGCCGGTGGCGATCAACTCCGAGACCAGCCCGCATTCGGCGCACAGCACCACGCCGTAGGCGGCGTTCTCGACATTGCAACCGGCCACCACCCGGCCGTCGTCCACCAGTGCCGCGGCGCCGACCGGAAAGCCCGAGTAGGGCGCATAGGCCCGCCCGGCGAGCTCGCGCGCCCGCTCGCGCAGGGCCGAGAAGTCCACGCTCACTCGCTCTTCTCGTAGGGCTTGCCGTCCGCGGCGGGCGCGCGTACCCGGCCGACCAGGCCGGCGACGGCGATGATCGTCGCGACATAGGGCAGCAGCAACAAGAACTGGCTCGGCACCGGCGTACCCAGCGTCTGCACCTGCACCGCGAGCTGGGTCACGAAGCCGAAGAACAGCGCCATCACGGCCGCCCAGATCGGGTGCCAGCGGCCCATGATCAGCGCCGCGAGCGCGATGAAGCCGTTGCCGACGGTCATGTCCTTGACGAAGGTCCCGGTCGAGCCGATCGTGAAGAAGGCGCCGCCGAGTCCGCCGAAGACGCCGGCCAGCAGCACCGACGACCAGCGCACGGCGGGTACGCTGATCCCGACCGTGTCGGCCGCCTGCGGGTGCTCGCCGACCGCCCGCACCCGCAGCCCCCACTTGGTGCGGAAGACCACGAACCAGACGAAGATCACCGCGGCGATGGCGATGTAGACCAGCGGCGTCTGCTCGAACAGGACCGGCCCGAGGAACGGGATGTCGGACAGCAGCGGGATGGACAGGCGGCTCATGATCGGCGGTGAGTTGAACGCGCGGGCGTTCTCCTGCACGAGCTGGTCGAAGACGAATCCGGTGATGCCGGCCGCCAGCAGGTTCAACACCACGCCGAGGACGACCTGGTCGACCCTGAAGTTGATGGCGAAGACCGCGAGCAGCGCCGACATCGCGATGCCGGCGAGGATTGCCGCGACCAGGGCGACGACGATCGCGACGGCCGCCGGCATGCCCGCACCGCGCGCGATCGAGCCGGTCAGCGCGGCGGCGAAGGCGCCGGTCAGGAACTGGCCCTCGATCGAGACGTTGACCACCCCGGCGCGCTCGCACAACACGCCACAGAGGGCGCCGAGGACGAGCGGGGTGGCGAGGGTGAGGGTGCCGTTGAGCTGGTTGCTGACCGGGAACGGCAGGGCGCGTCCGGCGGCGGCCCAGGTCAGGAAGCCCAACACGACGGCGATGCCGGCGATCGTGCCGAGCAACGGCAGCCACCGGCGCATGCGCCCGCCGGCGAGATAGCCGGCGGCCGCTCCCAGCAGCGCCAGCGCGCAGGTGATCACCACGGGCTGGCCGGGCAGGCCAACGGTCGGCAACTGGACCGCGTCGAAGGCGTTGGACAGCGCGAATCGCGCGACACCGGTGGTGTTGACCAGTGCGAGCACCAACAGCAGCGCACCGACGACGCCGACCAGGACGCCGACCGAACGGCGTTGGGTGCGCGCCTCGCGCGACTCGAGGCGGGCCGGCTCGTCCTCTGCGGCCAGGTCGCCCGGACGGGGCGCCGACGGCTCCGGCGCCGCGGCGGAGGACTGGAACGACGTGCTCACGACAGCGCACCTCCCTGGGCGGGTCCGGCCGGGGCGCGCACGGGGCGGCGGCGCAGGAACGGCGCGATCTTGCGGACCAGCGCGGGCGCGGCCACGAACAACACGATCAGCGCCTGCAACACGATGGTCAGGGTCAGCGGGGTCTGGGCCACCGACTGCATCGCGAGCCCGCCCGCCTTCAGGGCGCCGAACAACAGCCCGGCGAGCACCACCCCGAGCGGCCGCGATCGCCCGAGCAGCGCGACGGTGATGGCGTCGAACCCGATCGATCCGACCAGGCCGGCGGTGAGCGGTACGGCGGTGCCGCCGGCGGCCGGGCCCAGCGCGGCCTGCGCCCCGGCCAGCCCGGCCAGTCCGCCGGCGATGGCCATCGCGGCGATGATCACCCGCGGCACCGAGATTCCTCCGGTCGCCGCGGCATTCGGGTTGGCGCCGACGGCTCGGATGGCGTACCCGAGGGTCGATCGGTCCAGCAGCCACCAGCACGCGGCGGCGGCGATCAGGGCCAGGATGAAGCCCAGGTGCAGGCGGGTGCCCTCGATTCGCGGCATGGTCGCGAACCAGTCGATCACCGGCGCGATCGGATCGGTACGCCCCGGCCGCTGGAAGGCCGTGGTGGTGAGCAGCCAGGCGAGCAGACCGGCGGCGATGTAGTTCAGCATGATCGTCACGATCACCTCGTGCGCGCCGAAGCGGGCCTTCAGCCAGCCGGCCAGGCCGCCCCAGACGGCACCGGCGAGGATGCCGCCGACGATGGCGAGCAGCAGCGAGAGATACCACACCCCGGTGATCGAGAAGCCGACCCAGGCGGCGACGATGGAGCCGACGATCGCCTGTCCCTGGGCGCCGATGTTGAACAACCCGGCGCGGAAGGCGATGGCGACGCCGAGGCCCGCACAGATCAGCGGCGCCGCCTGGGCCGTCGTCTCGGTGAGCGGCCCGAGCCCGCCGAGCGAGCCCGCGAACAGCGCGGCGTAGGCGCCGGAGACCTTGGCCCAGGATGCGCCGAGCGGCAGTTGCGGCGCGGTGAACAGGTAGGCGTACTGTCCGATCACCGCCGGGTCGGAGACGATCATCAACACCGCGCCGACGGCGAAGGCGAGCACGATGGCGATCAGCGTGGTCGCCGCCTCGGTCAGCGTGCCGGAGAGTCGGGAGCGCGTGCTGGCGCTGGACGTGGTGGCGGCCTCAGGCATCGTCACTCCTGGTCGCGGTGGCCTCTTCGTAGGGGACGCCGGCCATCATCAGGCCGAGCACGTCGCGCGGCGTACCGCCCGGAACGATGCCGACGATCCGGCCGCGATACATGACCGCGATCCGGTCCGAGAGGGCGAGCACCTCGTCCAGCTCGGTGGAGATGATCACCACCGCGGTGCCGCGGTCGCGCTCGGCGACGATCCGCTTGTGCAAGAACTCGATCGCGCCGACATCGACGCCGCGGGTCGGCTGGGAGGCGATCAGCAACGACAGCGGGCGGGACAGTTCGCGGGCCAGCACGACCTTTTGCTGGTTGCCGCCGGACAGGGTCTGCACGGGAGTCGCAGCAGAGCCGGTGCGAATGTCGAACTCCTCGATCCGCTGGGCCGCGTTCGCCGCGATGGCCCGCCCGTCCAGCGCGGGCCCGCGCGCGTAGGGCCGCTCGTCGAACTGGTTCAGGATCAGGTTCTCCGCGACCGAGAAGGACCCGACGAACCCGTCGTGCTTGCGGTCCTCGGGGACGTACCCGATGCCGGCGCGGATGGCCTGCTTGGGATCGAACCGAGTGATGTCGCGGTCGTCCAGCGTGAGCGTGCCGGCCGTGATCGGGACCAGACCGATCAGGGCCTCCGCGAGCTCGGACTGACCATTGCCCTGGACGCCGGCGATGCCGAGGATCTCCCCGCCCTGGACGTCGAGGCTGACATCGTCGACGACCACGACGCCCGACGGGGCGGTGATGGTCAGATTGTCCACGGCCAGGCGTACCCCGGTCGGCTGCGCGGGCTCCCGGTCGACGGTCAGGCTGATCGCGCGGCCGACCATCATCTCGGCCAGCTCGGCCTCGGACGCGCCCGGCTCGGCCTCCCCGACCACGGCGCCGCGCCGGATCACGGTGGTCCGGTCGGCGACCTCGCGTACCTCGCGGAGCTTGTGGGTGATGAAGACGATGGCCTTGCCCTCACCGCGAAGGTCCTTCATCACCGCGATCAGTTCGTCGATCTCCTGCGGGGTGAGCACCGCGGTCGGCTCGTCGAAGATCAGATAGTCCGCGTCGTTGGCCAGCGCCTTGATGATCTCCACCCGCTGCTGCACCCCGACGGGCAGCTCGCCGACCACGGCGTCGGGGTCGACGGCCAGCCGATACCGGTCGGACAGCTCCCGGACCCGCTGCCGCGCGCGGGCGGTCGACAACACCCCGAGCGGGCCCTCCTCGCGACCCAGCATCAGGTTCTCGGCGACCGTGAACGGGTCGACCAGCATGAAGTGCTGGTGGACCATGCCGATCCCGCGCGCCATCGCATCACGCGGATTGGCGATCCTGACCGGTTCACCGTCGATCGAGATCTCGCCCTCGTCCGGCTGCAGCAGCCCGTAGAGGACGTTCATCAGGGTCGACTTGCCGGCACCGTTCTCACCGAGGAGGCAGTGGATCTCGCCCGGTGCGATGTCGAGGTCGATGTCGGAGTTGGCGACGACCGGGCCGAAGCGCTTGGTGATCCCGCGCAGCTTCAGCCCGGCGTCAGGTGCGTCGACCCGGGCGGTCATCCCTTCGGCTGTGCCTTCGAGGTGATCTTGATCTCGCCGGAGATGATCTGCCCGCGCAGCGTGTCCAACTCGGTCTTCAGCTCGGCCGGGACCTTGCTCTCGAAGTCGTTGAACGGCGAGAGGCCGGTGCCGTCGTTCTCCAGCGTGCCGATGTAGGGCTCGTTGCTGAACGTGCCGGCCTGGGAGTCGGTGATCGCCTGCTCCACCGCGACATCCATGCCCTTGTAGACCGAGGAGACGATCACGGGGCAGTAGTTCGGGGCGCTCACGCACCCGTCGGTGTCCACCCAGATGGCACTGGCATTGCCGCCGCTGCCTTGGACGGCCTGCAGGGCGCCCTCGCCGGCCGGGCCGGCGACGGGCATGATCACGTCGGCGCCCTGGGCGATCAGGTTCTGCGCGGTCTGCTGGCCACCCTGGACGTTCTCGAAGGGGTTGTCGCCGGGCACGAACTGGCCGTCCTGGCGCTCGGAGTTCCAGCCCAGCACCTCGACCTTCGCGCCGCGCGCGGTGTTGAAGTGCTGCACGCCCTGGGCGTACCCGTCCATGAAGATCGTCACCGTCGGGATGTTGGTGCCACCGAAGGTGCCGACCTTGCCCGTCTTCGACATCCCCGCCGCGAGGTAGCCGGCGAGGAAGCTCGACTCGGCCGTGTTGAACTCGAGCGGCTTGAGGTTGTCCAGCTCCTCGAAGCCCTCCGGCGCGGCGTCGACGATCGCGAAATCGACATCGGGATTGGCCTTCGCCGCCGCCAGGGTGTCGTCGGAGAGCAGGAAGCCGACGGTGATCACGATGTTGCAGTCGGCGTCGATCATCGACTGGATGTTCTGTGCGAAGTCGGCGGTATTGGTCGACTCCACCTCGCCGGTCTGGATGCCGAGCTTGGCCGCGGCATCCGTCAGGCCCTTGTAGGAGGTCTGGTTGAACGACTTGTCGTCGAAGCCGCCGGAGTCCGACACCATGCACGCCTTGAAGTCGGCGGCACCCGCGGACGGCTGCGAGGCCTGGCCGCCCGGCTCGGCGGTGTTCTGGCCCGGGGGCTGCGCACATCCGGCCAGGGCAAGGGTGAGCGCGCCGGCTGCGGCGCACACGGCGAACATCTGCTTCATCTCGATCTCCTGAATGGTCTGTGGCCCGGCGGGCAGGACGGCAGACTACCGAGTCGCCCGCGGCCGCGCGCACCAATGGGGGCGGCGATACCGACCTGTGACCGATATCGTGTCGGGGTGTCCGACGAAGCACCCGCCGCCTCACCGGGGCCGGCCGTCCGCGCATGGCTGGAGGCCGCCGCGAAGGTCCTGGCCAAGGCCGGTACGCCAGCCGGGGACGACCCCGCCGCGGCGCTGACCAGCACCCGCGCCGGAGGCCTCGTCGTGCGCCCCCTCTACACCGCCGCCGACGAACGCGCCGAGGATCCGCCGCCCGGCGTCTTTCCCTTCACCCGCGGCTCCGGCGCCGGCTGGCCCGACGGACGCACCGGCTGGCACGTCGCCGAGCGGTTCGAGACGGGCGGCGACCCGGCCGAGTTGAACACCGCGATCCTGCAGGCGCTCGGCAACGGGGGATCGGCGATCTGGCTGGGCGGCAGCCCCGGTGCCGATGAGCTGACGCGCGCGCTGCGCGGGGTTCATCCGGGCATCGCGCCGCTGCTGCTCGACGGGGCGGTCGATGCCCTCGCCGCCACCGCGGGCCACGTGGTCTCGCTGGGCGCCGCGCCGCTCACGGCCGCGCTCACCGGCGCCGAGACGGTGAGCGCGGAGCGGGCCATCGAGGCCGCTCGCGGGCTCTCGGGCACGATCTTCACCGCCGACGGCTACGCCGCGCACAATGCCGGCGCCGGCGAGGCGCTCGAGCTCGGGATCGCACTCGCCGCCGGGGCCGGCTACCTGCGGGCGTTGCTGGCCTCCGGGCGTACCCTCCCCGAGGCATTCGCGGCGATCGACTTCCGGTTGGCGGCGAGCGACGACCAGTTCGCCACCATCGCCAAGCTGCGCGCGGCGCGGCTGCTCTGGGCGCGGGTGGCCGAGGCGTCGGGCGCGGCGGAGGCCGCCCGCGCGCGGATCCATGCGGTCACGTCCCTGGCGATGGCGAGCCAACGCGACCCCTATGTCAACGTCCTGCGCGGCACCATCGCCGGCCTCGCCGCGGGGGTGGGCGGCGCCGAGCTGGTCACCGTGCATCCCTTCGATGTGGCGATTCCCGGCGGGCAGCCGGGGGCGGCGCCCGGGCTGGCCCGCCGGATCGCGCGCAACACGCAGGCGCTGCTGCTGGAGGAGTCCCAGCTCGGCCGGGTGCTCGATCCGGGCGCCGGTTCCTGGTGGCTGGAGCAGGCCACGCGTCAGCTCGCCGCCGACGGATGGGCCGCGTTCCGGCGGATCGAGGCGGCGGGCGGCCTGCCGGACGCGGCCGCGCAGGTACGCGCGGAGCTGGCGGAGGCGGCGGCCGCCCGCGACGATCTGGTGGCGCGGCGCGCGGTCCGGCTGACCGGGGTGAATGACTATCCCAACCTGGCCGAGCCGTCCCCCACCACCGATCCGGGGCCGATCGCCGACCGGACCGACCTGCCGACCGGATCGCCCGCGCTGGCCCGCTGGGGCCGGGTCTTCGAGCGACTGCGCGACCGGTCGGACGCGCTGCTCGCCGCGACGGGGGTACGCCCGCGCGCCCTGCTGCTGCCGATCGGCCCGCTCGCCCGGCACAACTCCGCGGCCACCGAGACGGCGAACCTGCTGGCCAGCGGCGGCATCGAAGCGATCAACCCGGGACCGGTCGAGCCGGGCGGGATCGCCGCGGTGGTCGCCGAGCACGCTCCCGCGCTCGCGGTGATCACCGGCCGCCCCGATGATCTTGCCGACGGCGCCGACGCGCACCGGGATGCGGCAAAGGCGGCCGGCGTGCCGCGGGTCGAGGTCGCCGACTGGGGCGCCGACATCGACGCGGCCGCCCTGCTGGACGATCTGCTCGGCGACTTCGAGACCGCCGAGGAGGCGCGGCGATGAGTATTGATCAACAGCGGGCGGGCACCGGCGAGCTGCCGGACTTCGCCGCCCTGGCGTGGTCCGAGCCGGCGCCGGCCGACGGGCCGATGCCGACCGGCGAGCCGTGGCAGATGCCCGAGGAGATCGAGGTGCCGCCGGCATTTCGGCGTACCGATCGACCGGATGGCCCGGAATCCGGCGTCGACTCGCTGCCGGGCCAGCCGCCCTATCTGCGCGGGCCCTACCCGACGATGTACGTGACCAGCCCGTGGACGATCCGGCAGTACGCGGGGTTCTCCACCGCGGCGGAGTCGAATGCCTTCTACCGCAGGAATCTCGCCGCCGGGCAGAAGGGTCTGTCGGTCGCTTTCGATCTTGCCACCCACCGCGGTTACGACTCCGACCATCCGCGGGTGGCGGGCGATGTCGGAATGGCCGGGGTGGCGATCGACTCGATCCTGGACATGCGCGAGCTGTTCGCCGGAATCGATCTTGGTGCGGTCTCGGTCTCGATGACCATGAACGGCGCCGTGCTGCCGGTGCTGGCACTCTATGTGGTCGCGGCCGAGGAGCAGGGCGTCGCGCCGGAGCAGCTCGCCGGGACCATCCAGAACGACATCCTCAAGGAGTTCATGGTCCGCAACACCTACATCTATCCCCCACAGGCGTCGATGCGGATCATCTCCGACATCTTCGCCTACACGAGCGCGCACATGCCGCGGTTCAACTCGATCTCGATCTCGGGCTATCACATCCAGGAGGCCGGGGCGACGGCCGACCTGGAGCTGGCGTACACCCTGGCCGACGGGGTCGAGTACGTCCGCGCCGGGCTGGCCGCCGGGCTGGACGTGGACGCCTTCGCGCCCCGGCTGAGCTTCTTCTGGGGCATCGGGATGAACTTCTTCACCGAGATCGCGAAGCTGCGGGCCGGCCGACTGCTGTGGAGCGAGCTGATGGCGCAGTTCTCGCCGGCCAACCCGCGCTCGTCGTCGCTGCGTACCCATTCGCAGACCTCGGGCTGGTCGCTGACCGCGCAGGACGTGTTCAACAACGTCGCGCGGACCTGCATCGAGGCGATGGCGGCGACCCAGGGGCACACGCAGTCGCTGCACACCAACGCGCTGGACGAGGCGCTGGCGCTGCCGACCGACTTCTCCGCGCGGATCGCCCGGAACACCCAGCTCGTGCTGCAGGCCGAGTCCGGCACCACGGCACCGGCGGACCCGTGGGGCGGGTCCTACTACGTGGAGTGGCTGACCGCACGGCTGGCCGAGCGGGCGCAGGCACACATCGCCGAGGTGGAATCCGCCGGCGGGATGGCGGCGGCGATCAACGAGGGCATCCCGAAGCTGCGGATCGAGGAGGCGGCGGCGCGGACGCAGGCCAGGATCGATTCGGGCCGGCAACCGGTGATCGGCGTGAACACCTACCGCCCCGAGCATCCCGACGAGGTCGAGGTGTTGAAGGTGGAGAACGCGCGGGTACGCAGTGAGCAGCTCGCGAAGCTGGAACGGCTCCGTGCCGAGCGGGACGAGGCCGCGTGCGCGGACGCCCTGGAGCAACTCGCCGGCGCCGCGGAACAGCCCGGCACGGGGAACCTGTTGGAGCTCGCCATCGACGCGGCCCGCAAACATGCGACCGTCGGCGAGATCTCCGATGCGCTGGAGCGGGCCTTCGGCCGGCACTCCGCTGAGATCCGTACGCTGAGCGGGGTGTATCGGGACGAGGCCGGCGAGGGCGGCAATGTCGCGCGGGCGGCCGAGCTGGCGGAGGCGTTCGCGGTCGCCGAGGGCCGGCGCCCGCGGATCCTGGTCGCGAAGATGGGCCAGGACGGCCACGATCGCGGGCAGAAGGTGATCGCCACGGCCTTTGCCGATCTTGGTTTCGATGTCGACGTGGGTCCGCTGTTCGCCACCCCGGAGGAGGTCGCCCGCTCGGCCGCCGACAACGACGTGCACGTGATCGGGGTGTCCTCGTTGGCCGCCGGGCACCTGACCCTGGTGCCGGCCCTGCGCGACGCGCTGGCCGGGGTCGGCCGCGACGACATCATGATCGTCGTCGGCGGGGTGATCCCGCCGGCGGACGTGTCGACGCTGCTGGCCGAGGGGGCCAGCGCGGTGTTCGGCCCCGGCACGGTGATCGCCGACTCCGCGGTCGAGCTGTTGGCGGCGCTGGCCCGGCGGCTGGGGCACCCCGCGCCGGGGAACTGATGGAAGTCGACCGGCTGGCCGAGGCGGTGCGCGCGGGCGACCGGACGGGCCTGGGGCGGGCGATCACGCTCGTCGAGTCGACCCGTGATGATCATCGCGATGCCGCGCAGGAGCTGTTGCTGGCCGTGCAGCCGGCGGCCGGGAATGCCGCCCGGGTAGGGATCACGGGCGTACCGGGCGTCGGCAAGTCGACGACCATCGAGGCGCTCGGGATGCATCTGATCGAGCGCGGGCACCGGGTCGCGGTGCTCGCGGTCGACCCGTCCTCGACCCGGTCGGGCGGGTCGATCCTCGGCGACAAGACCAGGATGGGACGGCTGTCGCAACACCGCGATGCGTTCATCCGGCCGTCGCCGACCTCGGGCACCCTCGGCGGCGTCGCGACGCGGACCCGGGAGACCATGGTGCTGGTCGAGGCGGCCGGCTATGACGTGGTGCTGGTCGAGACCGTCGGGGTCGGCCAGTCCGAGGTGGCGGTCGCGCAGATGGTGGACACCTTCGCCCTGTTGTCGCTGGCCCGGACCGGTGATCAACTCCAGGGGATCAAGCGCGGCGTGCTGGAGCTTGCCGATGTGGTGGTGATCAACAAGGCCGACGGCCCGCATCGCAACGACGCCCTACGGGCCGCGCGGGAGCTGGCGGGGGCATTGCGTCTGTTGCACCCGCCGGAGTCGGACTGGCGGCCGCCGGTGTTGACGATGAGCGCGCTGGAAGATGTCGGGGTGGCGGAGTTCTGGGAGGCCGTGGTTCAGCATGCCGAGCGGATGCGGGAGACCGGCCGGTTCGACGATCGGCGGCGGGAGCAGTTGGTCGCCTGGACCTGGCAGCTCGTGCACGATCGGCTCCGGCAACGGGTCGAGCGCAGCCCGGGGGTGCGGGACGGCCGCGCCGCCATCGAGTCCCGCGTCGCCGAGGGTTCCCTGACGCCGTCCCTGGCGGCCGCCGCAATTCTCGACCTGGCCGGTGCGGCGGACTGAGCACGGTTGCCGGGGCCTCAGTTGGCCCGGTGGGCCAGGGTCTCCGCCGCATCGATGATGCCCACGGTCTCGGCGTACCAATCCGCCTCCTGGACCCGGTAGGGGCCGGTCGCCAACGAGATGGCGATCGCGGACGCCCGCAACCGCAACTCGACCGGGTCCACCCGCTCGTCGAAGACCGGCACCCAGCTCGCCAGCAACCGCCCGACCCGCTCGGCCTGCCCGGCGTTCATCCGCTGCACCGTCGACAGGTGAGCGATCAGGCAGGCAAGATCGTCGGCTCGCCGACCGGGCCCGACGGTGTCGACATCCAGCAGCCCGACGACGCGGCCGCCGTCCACATGCACCTGCCCCTCGTGGAAATCGCCATGGGCGGGCTCCTCGTCCGACGTCGCCCCGGCCAGCCCGGCATCGATCAGCGCCGCCAGCCGGCGCAGCCGGCCCTCCTGATCGGGCGTCGCCCGCGCCACCATCTCCACATAATGATCAAGGGAGGCGACCCAGCTCGGCCGCCTGCCGAGCGCGCCGATCGCCGGCGGCATTGCGTCCAGCACGCCGATCAGGTCCTCGCCGGTACACGGCGGTTGATCATCGAACAGCGCGGTCGCGAGCGGGCGCCCCGGCAGCTCGCGCAACAGCAGCAGATGATCATCGGTGATGGCCAACAGCTCCGGCGCCGGTACGCCGACCCCGGACAACAACTGGTGCCGCCGGCGCAGCCCCGCGACCGCCTTGGCCCGAACGGCCTTCACATAGCAGGTGCCCTCGCCGCGTACCCGCACCCTCGCCACCGCGCGCCGTCGCGGCCGGTAGCCGAGCAGGTCGACCTCGACCTCGTCCGTCGCGATGGGCCGACCCACCAGCGGGGCGAGCACGCCCGCCATCTCCGCGGGGTACGCCAACCGCGCCAGCCCCGGCAGATCGGGATCGGCGGGGTGTATCCACACCGCCACCTCGCGGTCGCCGTCGTGGAAGATCTCCGCGCGAGCATCGGCATCGGTCGTCTCCCCGGCGCGCGCGCTCACTCCGAGCAGTTCGTTGCGCCGGCCGTCGGGCCAGTCGACGATCGTGGAGAAGGTCGCGGTCGTGGAGTGCTCGGGCTGGGCGTCGACGTGGTCGATGCGCCAGTCGATCAGCCGCCCGCCCGCGTGCTCCACGGCAACCGCCAGCAACTCTCCCACGCGCGGCGAGGTCAACAGGTCGGCCCCGTCGTCTCGCGGACCCGCGGTCAGTCCCGGCACTAGCGCCACCGCAGCAGCCTACCGCCGTCGGATCGGCGGTGCGGAGGCGACAGGCCGATCCTCAGCCGCGCAGGCCCACCTTGGCGTACACGTCCGCGAGGGTACGCGCGGCCACCTCCCGCGCCCGTTCGGCGCCGGCATCGAGGATCCGCTGCAACTCTGCCCGGTCCTCCAGCAGCTCCAGGGCGCGCGCCCGGAACGGGGTCACGAGGGCCTCGACGGCATCGGCCACCGCGCCCTTCAGGTCGCCGTAGCCCCTCCCGTCGAAGTCGGCGACCAGCGCGTCGACATCCCGACCGTCCAGCGCGGACAAGATGGTCAACAGGTTCGACACCCCGGGCTTGCTCTCGGGGTCGAAGGCGATCTCGCGCCCGGAATCGGTGACGGCCGATCGGACCTTCTTCACGCTCACCCGGGGTTCGTCCATCAGCTCGATGATCCCGGTCGGCGAGGATGCGGACTTGCTCATCTTGATCGTCGGGTCGGCCAGATCGAGGATCTTGCCCGTCGCCTTCACGATGTGCGGTTCGGGCACCACGAAGGTCTGCCCGAACCGGCCATTGAACCGCACCGCAAGATCACGGGTCAGTTCGAGGTGTTGGCGCTGGTCCTCCCCCACCGGCACGCGATCTGCCTGGTAGAGCAGGATGTCGGCCGCCATCAGGATCGGGTAGGTGAACAGCCCGACATTGGTCGCGTCCGATCCGCGCCGGGCCGACTTGTCCTTGAACTGGGTCATCCGCGACGCCTGGCCGAAACCGGTGTAACACGACAACACCCACATCAACTGGGCATGCTCGGGCACCTCGGACTGCAGGAACAGCGTCGCCCGGCTCGGGTCGATCCCGCCGGCGATCATCTGCGCGGCGCTGCGCAGGGTGCGCTCGCGCAGCACCTCGGGATCGGGCTGCTCGTTCAGCGAGTGCAGGTCGGCCATGCCGAAATAGGCGTCGAACTCGTCCTGCATCGGCACCCACTGCCGAAGCGCCCCGAGGAAATTGCCGAGATGGAACGAATCGGCGGTCGGCTGGAACAGCGACAGAACACGGGGACGAGACTCCGACATGGCCGCCATCCTTCCACCGCCGCGCGATCGGCGTCGAACCGGTTGGTCGGGCGCAAAATGGTCTTGCGTGACGAGCCCCCGAGCGGCTTCCATGCGCCCATGGATGGCCGACGACCGGGCGTCGCGTTCCCCGCGGACGTACCCGAGCTGATCGACACCGCAACCGGCCTCAGGCTGCGCGCGCTGACCGAGGACGACCTGCCCGCGGTGATCGAACAGTCCAACGACCCCGACACGGCGCGCTGGACAACGGTCCCGCAGCCCTACGGGATGGCCGAGGCGCGCGCATTCCTGGAGCAGATCCAGGCCAAGGGCTGGCGCGACGGCAGCCAGGCCGGGTTCGCGGTCGAGGTTCCGATCGACGGGCGACCGAGGTACGCCGGGCAGCTCGACCTGCGGTTCACCGAACCGGGCCGCGGCGAGGTCGGCTTCGTGACCCACCCGGCGATGCGCGGTCGCGGGGTCATGCGGGCGGCGCTCGGGCTGCTCGTGCCGTGGGCCTTCGCGACCCAGGGGCTCCATGTGATCCGCTGGTACGCCGCGGTCGGCAACTGGGGCTCGCGCCGAGCCGCGGAGGCGGCCGGCTTCCGCCACGAGGGCATCGGCCGGCATCGCGTCCATCTGCGCACGGGCGATGTCGACGGCTGGATCGCCTCGATCACCCCGGCCGACCTGACCACGCCCGCGCCGCGCTGGCTCAGCCTGCCGGACCTGCGCGGCGAGCGCGTGGTGCTGCGCGAGCCGCGCGAGACCGACGCCCGGCGGATCGGGGACTCACCCGCAGCCGGCGCCGCCCTGCTGGAGCGGGCGCGCGAGGAGCGGGCCCGCCGGTCGGCAGCGCGCTTCGCCCTCGCCGATCCCCGCACCGACGCCTGTCTCGGTTGGGTCGCGCTGCACCACCTCGACCAGCCCGCGCGCCGCCTCTCGGTCGACGGCTTCGTGCATCCGGACGCGCGCGGTCGCGGGGTCGCCACCGAAGCGCTGCGCATCCTCACGACCTACGCCCTCGCCGAGTGGACGACATCGATCCATCTGCTGGTGGACACCGCTGACCCCGCCGGTCAGCGGGTCGCCGAGCGGGCGGGTTGGCGGCGCGTCGGAGTGCTGCGCGAGGCCGGTCCCCGGCCGGGGCGGCCGGCCGCCGACCTGACCCTGTGGGCCGTCCCCTGACCGCGCACACTCGGCCGGACAGACGAGCAGCCCGACCCCGGACGGGGTCGGGCTGCTCGCGATGGGAGTAGGAAAGCTCAGTTCACCACTGGAATCCACCGGCAGCGGGGCCGGCATTGGTCGTGGTCTGCGTCGGCTGGACCGACCACTGGAATCCACCCTTGGCGCTGTCGACGCCGAGGCTGCCGATCGTGCCGAGGCCAATGCCAGCGGCGGCGGCCAGCGAAGCAATGGCGATGACAATACGGGGGGCGCGGCCCGGGACACCGGACATTGGGGGGCTCCTGTCGCTCGGATACAGTACTGCGTGCTTCCGGGCCTTTCCGGGCCCCGGGTGCCGCTTACGCCCTACGATGCCGTTCTGATCACCGCGCTGTCACCCTTCGAGGGCTGGCAAGATGCTGCATGACAGCTACCTGCCTAGGATGGACCTCTTGATCGACCTGAGCGAGGATGACCGGCTGGTGTACCGGGAGTTGCTCAAGACTCCCGGTGCCGCAGCCGCGGTCATCGGTGCCCGCGGTGGCCTTTCCGATTCCACGGTGGACCGGTCCGTTGGCCGGCTGGTGGCTCTCGGACTGGTCACCGACGACGAGAACGGCCTGCATGCCGTTCCCCCGCAGCTCGGCTACGCCCGACTGATCGGGGGCGCCGAGGAGGAGTTGCGCGCCCGCCGGAGCACGATGGACCGCGCGCGTACCCACCTGGTCGAGATGAGCCGCGAGTACTCGGAACTGCGTACCCACGAGGCGGTCGTGGAGCTCACCTCCCTGGATGCCGTCCGGGAGCGGTTGACCGAGCTCAGCGAGGGCGCGATCCACAGTTGCCTGTCGTTCACCCCGCAGCGCACCGTCTCCCACGACACGATGGATGCCAGCCGCCCCCTGAACGCCCTCGCGCTCGGCAAGGGAGTGGTGCTGCGCTGCATCTATCCCGACAGCCTGCGCAACGACCCCGAGACGCTGGAGTACGCGCGTTGGCTCACCGAGAACGGCGGCGAACTGCGCACGGTCCCGGTGGTCCCGCTGCAGATGGTCGTCGTCGACGCGTCGGTGGCGCTGTTGCCGATCGATCCCGAGAACGCCCGGCTCGGCGCTCTGGAGATCCGCAGCCCCGGGATGATCCTTGCCCTGGTCCGGCTCTTCGAGTCCCAATGGGCCCAGGCGGTGCAACTGGGCGACAGCGCCCCCCGCGATGTGCACGGGCTGACTCCCCAGGAGGCCCAGTTGATGCGGCTCCTCGCCGAGGGACACACCGACGAGTCGGCCGCGCGACGGCTGCAGGTCTCCGTGCGCACCATCCGGCGCATCGTCGCCGAGCTGACCGAGCGGCTGGAGGCGCACAGCCGTTTCGAGGCCGGCGCCAAGGCGGCCGCCCGCGGCTGGATCTGAGCCCGAACCGCCCGAACGGCATCACCGGTCACGCCGGACAACCGTGGCATCATCGGCCCCATGCAGCTCGCCGGGTTCCTGTCGTGCCGCGGGGTGCGGCGCGCACCCGCCATCGCCATGATCATCCTCGGACTGTGCGGTCTCACCGCCTGCGGCGGCACCACCGTCGAGAGCGCCTCCCCGACCCTGGCCCCGCCCACCGGATCCGCCCCGCCGCTGCCCGACTCGACCCCGACCCCGGCCTTCACCCCCGAGACCATCGAGCCGACCCGCGGCGGCAGCACCGAGTTCGTCACCCAGACCGGCAAGGGAACGCTCGAGATCGTCGGGTACGCCTGGCACCGCCAGGGCGCCAAATCGGGATCCGTACCGCCCAAGGACAACTACCTGGTGGTCGAGGTCAAGATCAACTGCGCAGACGGCACCTGCTACCACAACCCGGCAGCGCTCCGCTTTCGCGCGGGCGACAAGAGCCTCACCTTCACCGGTGGCCGCGACGGCTACGGCCCGATCCTCGGCACCGGGACCCTGGAGAAGGGCAAGGACGTGACCGGGAAGGTCGTCTTCGATGCGCCCCGCGCCGACGGCACGCTGGAGTTCCTGGACGAGACCGACCAGGTTGCCGGGCGGGTCGAGATCAAGAAGTGACCACGGCCGGGCGTACCCCCAACGAATGGGAGAACGCCCGGCCGGTCGCCTCAGGCGTTCAGTCGCTGGGACAGATTCTCGTCCAGGGTGGCGAGGAACTCCTCGGTGGTCTGGTACTCCTGATCCGGCCCGACCAGCAGCGCGAGATCCTTGGTCATCTTGCCGCTCTCGACGGTCTTGACGACGACATCCTCCAGCGTCTGGGCGAACTCGATCAGCTCGGGATTGTCGTCCAGCTTGCCGCGATGCATCAGGCCGCGGGTCCAGGCATAGATCGAGGCGATCGGATTGGTCGAGGTGGGCTTGCCCTGCTGGTGTTGGCGGAAGTGCCGGGTGACCGTGCCGTGGGCGGCCTCGGCCTCGACCGTCTGACCGTCCGGGGTCATCAGCACCGAGGTCATCAGGCCGAGCGAGCCGAAACCCTGGGCGACGGTGTCGGACTGCACATCACCGTCGTAGTTCTTGCAGGCCCAGACGTAGCCGCCCTCCCACTTCAGCGCCGAGGCGACCATGTCGTCGATCAGGCGGTGCTCATAGGTCAGCCCGCGCGCCTCGAACTCGGCCTTGAACTCCTCGTCGTAGATCCGCTGGAAGATGTCCTTGAACTGCCCGTCGTAGGCCTTCAGGATCGTGTTCTTGGTGGACAGATAGACCGGGTAGTTGCGCTGCAGGCCGTAGTTGAGCGAGGCCCGCGCGAAGTCCTCGATCGAGGCATTCGTGTTGAACATGCCCATCGCGACGCCGCCGTCCTCGGGCATGTCCACGACCTCGAGCTCCACCGGCTCGCCGGAGCCGTCCTCGGGCTGCCAGGTGATCATCACCTTGCCCTTGCCGGGCACCTTGAAGTTCTGCGCCTTGTACTGGTCACCGTGGGCATGACGACCGATGATGATCGGCTTGGTCCAGCCCGGCACCAGCCGCGGGACGTTGGAGATGATGATCGGCTCGCGGAAGATCACGCCACCGAGGATGTTGCGGATGGTGCCGTTCGGGCTCTTCCACATCTGCTTCAGGCCGAACTCCTCGACCCGAGCCTCGTCGGGGGTGATGGTGGCGCACTTCACGCCGACCCCGTGCTTCTTGATCGCGTTCGCCGCATCGACGGTCACCTGGTCGTCGGTCGCATCGCGGTTCTCGATGCCCAGGTCGTAGTAGTCGAGGTTGATGTCGAGATAGGGGTGGATCAGCTTGTCCTTGATGAACTGCCAGATGATCCGGGTCATCTCGTCGCCGTCGAGCTCGACGACGGTGCCAGCGACCTTGATCTTCTCCATGAAGTGACCTTCCGATTCTGCGCGTTGTGCCGACGCCACGCTACACGGACGGCCCGCTCAGGTGCGTACCACCATGTCCGCCCGGTCCCGCGGGCGCTGGGCCTTCGCGTACGCCTCCTCCGACGGCATCCAGCGCTCCAGCCAGGTGTCGAGCATCGCCTCGCCGTCCCGCTCGCGGGCCCGCGCCAGGCGTACCTCCCGGTCGGCGTCCAGCCAGATCCGCAGGTCCCAGTCGATCCCCAGCCGCTGATCGGTCGAGGAGACACCTTCCACGACGACCGGTACGCCCGGCGGGATCGTGCGCAGAGGTGCCCCGGTGAGATCTCCGACGTTCCACGCACCGACGCGGTAGCGCGCGGTCCGGCCCGCCCGCAGCGGCTCGATCACCTCGGCCAGGAAGCGCGCACGGTCCCAGGCCGGCAGGTCCGGATGGGCGAAGTCGTCGATGTGCACCACGACCGCGCCGGGCAGTTGCGCCGCGAGTCGGTCGGCGAAGGTGGTCTTGCCCGTCGCGCCGAAACCGTCGATGCCGATCAGGCGGGTACGCCCGTCCGCCAGCTCGCGCAACCGCGGCCGCAGGCGAACCAGGGCCGCCTCGGCGTCGATGCCCGAGCGACTCATCGGCGGGCCGGCGGGCGAGACCTTGCCAGCGCGACCGGCACCTGACAAGGTGACGAATCGACCGGCCGCGAGGGCGGCCGAGCGTCAAGCGGAAGGGATGGCGGCATGGGACTCATCGGAATCGGCATCGTACTCCTCGTCGCCGGACTGATCCTCGCGTTCGCCTGGGACGGAAACATCCCGGGGATGGACGACGACACGCTCGGCTACATCCTGCTGGGCGCCGGCATCTTGTCGATCATCCTCGGCCTGATCATGACCGCGATGCGCCGCCGCTCGTCGGTCACCGAGACCTACGTGGAGCGCCGCCCGCGCGATCAGGCCTGACCGGCTCCGTGGGCGGGTGCTAGCGTCGTGGCGTCGGAATCGACCGGCACCAGGACCCATCCCACCAGCCAGGAGAGCCAGTGAGCAAGCCGCCCGTCACCGTCGCCGTCACCGGAGCTGCCGGCGCGATCTGTTACAGCCTGTTGTTCCGGATCGCCGCGGGCGACATGCTCGGCGCCGACCAGCCGGTCCGGCTGAAGCTGCTGGAGATCACCCCCGCCCTGCAGGCCCTGGAGGGTGTCGTGATGGAGCTCGACGACTGCGCCTTCGATCTGGTGGAGTCGATCGACATCGGCGACGATCCCAATGCCATCTTCGACGGCGCGAATCTCGCCCTCCTCGTCGGCGCCCGCCCGCGGACCAAGGGGATGGAGCGCGGCGACCTGCTGGAGGCCAACGGCGCCATCTTCACCGCGCAGGGCAAGGCGCTGAACGACCACGCCGCCGATGACATCCGGGTGCTGGTCACCGGCAACCCGGCCAACACGAACGCGCTGATCGCGCAGCGCAATGCGCCCGACATCCCCGCCGAGCGGTTCAACGCGCTGACCCGGCTGGACCACAACCGGGCCATCGCGCAGGTCGCGAACAAGGCCGGCGTACCCGTCAGCGCCGTGACGAACATGACCATCTGGGGCAACCACTCCGCCACCCAGTACCCGGACATCTTCAACGCGAAGGTGAACGGTGAGCCCGCGTTCGACGCGATCGGCAAGGACCTGGAGTGGGTCGAGTCCTACTTCCTGCCCACGGTGCAGAAGCGCGGCGCGGCGATCATCGAGGCGCGCGGCGCCTCCTCGGCCGCATCTGCGGCCAACGCCACCCTGGAACATGCCCGCGACTGGCTGCTCGGCACCCCGGGGGGGAACTGGACGTCCGCGGCGATCCCGACCACCGGCGCGTACGGCATCGAGCCCGGCGTGATCTCCTCCTTCCCCGTCACCGAGGCCGGCGGCGAGGCGAGCATCGTGGAAGGCCTGGAGATCAACGAGTTCTCCCGGGCTCGGATCGACGCCAGCGTCGCCGAGCTCCGCGAGGAGGCCGAGGCGGTCAAGCAGCTCGGCCTGATCTGAGGATCGGACTCTCGGTGATCAGCCCGGCATCGGGATGATCACCGAGAGGACGATGATCAGCGCGCCGGCGAGGAGCAGCACCGTGGTGTCGGCCGCCCGGGAACGCACCCGCAGCGGCCCTGCCCACGCCACCGGAAGCACCAGGCGCAGCACGCCGGCGAGGATCGTCGCCGCGCCGACCACGGCCACCCCCAGCCGCCACGGCCCGACGGCGATGATCACCAGCCCGGCAGCGATCCCGGCGAGCACCACCATGATCGCCCAGGTGTCGGAACCGCGAGGTCTCGCCACGACGGTCAGTGGAAGAAGTGCCGGGCGCCGGTGAGGTACATCGTGACCCCGGCCGCCTGCGCCGCCGCGATCACCTCGTCGTCGCGGATCGACCCGCCCGGCTGGACGATGGCCCGCACCCCGCCGTCGATCAACAACTGGGCGCCGTCAGCGAACGGGAAGTAGGCGTCGGAGGCCCCCACCGATCCCGGGGCCCGATCCCCGGCGCGGCGTACCGCCAACCGGCAGGAATCGACCCTGTTCACCTGGCCCATCCCGACCCCGACCGCGGCCCGGTCGCGGGCCAGCAGGATGGCATTGGACTTGACCGCGCGGACCGCACGCCAGGCGAACGCCAGATCGGCCAGGGTGTCGGCATCGGCCGCCTGGCCGGCCACGAGGCGCCAGTTAGCGGGGTCGTCGCCGGGCGCGGTGAAGCGATCGACCGTCTGCAGCAGCAGGCCGCCGCTGATCTGGCGCAGTTCGGTCGGCGCCTCGCGCTCGCCCGCGGCCCGGCGCAGGATCCGCAGGTTCTTCCTGGCGGCCAGTACCTCCAACGCGGCGGGCTCGTAGTCCGGAGCCACGATCACCTCGGTGAACACCTCGGCAACCTGTCTGGCCATCTGCTCGGTGACCGGGCGGTTGGCGGCGATCACGCCGCCGTAGGCCGACATCGGGTCGGTCGCATTGGCGGCTCGATGGGCCGCGGCGATGTCGTCGGCGACCGCGATGCCGCACGGGTTGGCGTGCTTGATGATCGCGACGGCCGGCTCGGCGAAGTCGTCGGCGGCGCGCCGCGCGGCATCGGTGTCGACCCAGTTGTTGTAGGACATCGCCTTGCCGCCGAGCTGTTCGGCCGATGCCAGCCCGGGCTCGGCGCCACGGTAGAGCGCGGCCCCCTGGTGGGAGTTCTCCCCGTAGCGCAGCACCTCGGCGCGCGTCCAGGTGGCGCCGAACCATTCGGGGAAGCCCGCGGTGTCGTCGGTGTCGTCGGTGTCGCTGGGGGCGATCTGATCGCCCAGCCAGCTCGCGACGGCGACATCGTAGGCCGCGGTGTGCCGGTACGCACGGGCCGCCAGCTCGCGTCGCTGCGCCAGGGTGAAGCCGCCCGCGGCGATCGCCTCGACCAGTGCCGGGTACTGCCCGGGCGCGGTGACGATCGCGACCGAGGCGTGGTTCTTGGCCGAGGCGCGGACCATCGCCGGGCCGCCGATGTCGATCTGCTCGATCACCTCCTCGGGTGCGGCGCCGGAGGCGACGGTGTCGGCGAAGGGATACAGATTGCTGACCACCAGGTCGAACGGCGCGATACCCAGCTCGTCGAGCTGATCGCGATGTGCGGCCAGGCGTCGGTCGGCGAGGATGCCCGCGTGCACCGCCGGATGCAGGGTCTTCACCCGGCCGTCGAGCACCTCGGGGAATCCGGTCACCTGCTCGACCGGCGTCACCGCGACCCCGGCATCGGCCAGCGCCCGGGCGGTGGAGCCGGTGGAGACGACCTCGACCCCGGCATCGGCCAGCGCGCGGCCCAGCTCCGCGAGGCCGGTCTTGTCGTAGACCGACACCAGGGCCCGCCGGATCGGCTGGCGCTGTTGATCAAGCTGGTCGGGCTCGGCGGACTGGTCAGTCGCGGACATGGCGTCCCTCCTCGGCGAAGTGCCGAACGGTGTCGATCAGGAGTTGCCGCTCGACGACCTTGATCCGCTCGTGCAGCGTCTCGGAGTCATCGCTCGGATGTATGAAAACCGGATGCTGGGCGATGATCCGCCCGGTGTCGACGCCCTCGTCGACCATGAAGATGGTGGCGCCGCTCACCCGGACGCCGTGGGCCAGCGCATCGCGTACCGCGTGCCGGCCGGGAAAGGCCGGCAGCAACGACGGGTGCGTATTGATCATGGACCCGGCGTAGCGTTCCAGGAAGGGCGGCCCGACGATGCGCATGAATCCCGCGCTGATCACCAGGTCCGGATCGTGCCGCGCGACCGCGTCGCGCAGCCGGAGATTCCAGGCATCGCGGTCGGCGGCGGAAGCGAGGGCGACGACCTCGGTGGGTACGCCCGCGTCGGCGGCGCGGGTCAGCGCGGCGGCGTCGGCACGATCGCTGATCACGCCGACGATCTCCACTCCGGGCAGCTCGGCGGGGGTCTCCTCGACCGCGGGGTGGGCGGTGCCGGTGGCGTCGATCAGGCTCTGCAGCAGGGTCCCCGATCCCGAGACCAGGACGACAACGCGATACGCCACCCGCGCAGCCTAGCCGTTCCGGCGAGCGGCCAGGCGCGGCCGGAGCAGCGCCCACGCGGCGCCGCCGAGGGCCGCGGCAAGCACCATCACCCCCGGCCCGAAGACCAGCAACTCGATCGGCCGGGGACCCAGCCCGACCAGCCGGCCGGTGCCGAGATCGCCGGCCGACAGCCACCCGGCCACCAGCCACCCCAGGCCGGCGGCTGCGGCGGCGATCGCCGATACCCCGGCCGCCTCACCGACCGGAGCCAGCGGCCGGTGGCGCAGCACGACCACGGCGGCCAACGCACCCGCGGCGACACCCACCGCGAGCCAGGCCGCCGGGGGCAGGGGCCCGACGCCCTCGTCCGGCACCGCGCCGAACACCGGAAGCCCGGGCAGCAGGCCGAGTTGGACCCCCGACGGCGCGACGATCGAGCCCTCGCCCAGCCCGAAGCCCGCTCCCAGCGCGTAGGCACCGGCCCAGACCACGAGATTCGGCAGGTACGCCAACTGCGCGGCGAACAGCACCACGGACGCGCCCGGGCCACCGCCGATGCCCTCGGCCAGCGCGGCCACCCGGTCCAGCCGGGTCGCGAAGGCGATCACCAGCAGCGTCGCCCCGGCCAGCGCCGGCACCAGCGCGGCGGCTGCGGCGGCGCGCGGCAGTGCTCTGGTCCAGCCGGGCCAGCGGCTGGGCGATGCGCCCGGTAGGGCCGACAGCGCGCCGAGGGCGGCCGCGACCACGCCGAGCGCCCACGCCCCGAGCCAGGCCGTGCCGGCCGCCACCCCGCCCCCGCGCGCGGCGAGGGCGACGCCGCCGACCACGACGCCGTAGACCGTTCCGGTGAGCAGGCTGACAGCCAGGTAGTGGCGGCCGGTCATCGCCCGGCGGTTCGCGGCCGCAGCGGCGAACCGGGCGATCAGCACGCCGGCCCCGATGGTGATCGCCAGCGGCGTCATCGTCCAGGTCTCGCCACCGATCCCGGCGTACCCGAGGTTGCCGGACAGCCAGAACTGGGTGCCCAGCGCGATCGCGTCGCCGAGGTCTCCCGCGCCGGCGCTGAGCCAGCCGAGAACAGTGATTCCGCTCACCACCAGCCAGCCGATCGCGGCGGCGGCGAGTGCCCCGCCGACCGCGACCGCCCACCACGGCAGTTGCGGACCGGATTCGGGTTCGGGGGCGTCATCGCTGCGGATCCGGAACCTGAACGCCCGGGAATGCGTTCGCGAGATGGGGGAAGTCATGACGCGGTCCATGCTCGCGCACGGCCCGTCGGAAATCGCGGGGACTCGCTGACCAAGCTAAAGTTGGTAGGTCCCATGCCCAGATGGAAGGACCCGCACGTGACCGAAGGGCACGAGAATCGACCGCGCCGGGCGGCCGCCGACGACTCGGCGACCGACCCCACGCCGGCGACCCCTCACCCGGAGGCGACGCCCGGGCGCCGCGCGCTCGCCGACAACGCGACCGACGCGACCGCGGCCGACCAGCCGGTGATCCAGGCCCGGCGCGGGCTGACCCCGGCCCCGCTCGTCCAGGGCGAGCAGCGGCCCGCGCGGTCGGTGCGGGTGCACCGCGCCGCGGCGACGCCGAGCACCGCGACCGCGGCCTCCCGCGACGCCGACACCGTGCTGCTGCCCAGCGTGCCCGCCGACGCGGCCGGAGCCACCCGGGCCGATGCGCCCGGCACGGACGAGGACGAGGACACCCGGATCCAGCCCAAGATCAACCTGCCGCTGGCCCGCCCGGAGGACACCCCCGAGGCCCCCAAGGCCACCGACGAGGGTGCGGCGGCGCCACCGCCGGCGGGCAGCCCGTGGGCCCGGCCGGGTTCGGCGGCGGCTGCCGCTGCCGGCACCGCCGCGACGGTCATCCCGGCCGCCGCCGCGGCCGCCAGCTCCGAGAGCACTCCGGCCAACGCGGATTCCGGCTCCGGCGACGGAGCGGCCCGGCCACCTCGCCGCTCCCGCAGCGCCGGCTGGGCGCCGGCGAGCCCCGAGACCTCGGCCCGCCGGCGAATGCTCGCCCTGGGCGTGGCCGCGGCCGCCGCCCTGCTCACCGCGCTGACCCTGGTCGCCTATGCGGCCTTCGGGCCGGACCGGCAGACCGTGGCCGGACAGCCGGTCGGACCGACCGAGCCCAGCGCGGCCCCCGTGCTCAGCGAGCAGTCGCTGATCAACGACTCCGAGGCCTCCAAGATCGACGACGCGCGAAGCTGGCAGGCCACCCGGACCGTGCAGGGCCGCCCGAGCGACACCCCGGTTCCGGTCTGTGTCGGAACGGACCCGAATCTTCCCGTACCGGAGTTGAGCTGGTGGCGCCAGTTGCAGGCCAGCGGCGATGACGGCACCGCGGCGGTGCACCTGACCGATGCCTATCCCGATGCGGCGCAGGCCGAGAAGGTGTACGCGAACTACGCAGACGCGCTCGCCGGCTGTACGCGCGGTGGCACCTTCGTGATCACCGGCGGTTCGACGATCGAGGGCGTCGGCGACGAGGCCGCCGCGGTGAAGGCGACCTACCAGGGTGAGGAGAACGAGACCCACAATGTGGTGATCGCCCGCACCGGCCGCGTGGTGCAGGTGCTGGACGTCACCCGGATCAAGAACCAGGTCGAGATGGAGCCGACGGTGCAGGCGCTTGCGTCCGCCGTGAACCGCCAGTGCTCGGTCGCCGGCGGTCTGTGCGCCTCGGGCAAGATCGAGGTCACCGACGGCCCACCGGCGAAGCCGGCGAAGCCGACCGGCCTGCTGCTCGGTTCGGACGTGCCGCGGATCTCCAAGGGCATCGGCGCCTGGGGCGAGGCTGCGGTGGCCGATCGGGTCAGCCTGGCCACCAGCACGTGCGTCAGCCAGGATCTGGCCAGCGCGGGGGGCCGCGATGCCCAGCGCCAACAGTCGACGATGCTGCTGACGAACGACAGTTCGGCGCCGGAGAACTTCGGCCTGGACCAGGTCGTGATCACCACGAAGGACGACAAGGCCGCCGACGCCCTGCGCAAGCAGTTGATCGACGGGATCACCGGCTGCGCCGACGACAAGCTGACGGCGAAGGCCAACAAGGTCGGCGGCGACATCAAGGTGGAGCTGGGCAAGGAGACCGCGCAGGGTGCGGCGTTCACCGCCGTGGAGAAGCAGAACGCGAGCACCGAGTCCCGGTTCCGCCTCGGCGTGCTGTCGGTCGGCAAGCAGGTGATCTTCGTCCAGGCCAACACCACCGCCAAGTTCGACTTCACCGACAACCAGTGGCGCGCGGTGGTCGCCCGCGCCGCGGAGCGCGCCGTCCAGGCCTGAGCGCCGCACGGAGGCGCGCGGGCTGATCGCGCGCCGCGGGGCGCACCGATCCGACGCTCGCGCAGGGTTGCCCGACAGCCGATCCGCGTCCTGCGCGGTGCGGGCCAGCGGTCCGCGCCGCGAGAGCCGGAACGGTGCGGGCGCCGAGGATGATGAGCCCGGCGCACACAGCACCTGACGGCCCGGCCAGTACAACGAAGAAGGCGGGCCCCGGGAAGTCTCCCGGGGCCCGCCGACTCGTCGCGCCTGCGGATCAGGCCTGCGCGCCCACCTGCTCCATGATCTCGCGCATCAGGGCGGCGGTCTCGCTCGGCGTCTTGCCGACCTTCACGCCGGCGGCCTCGAGGGCCTCCTTCTTCGCCGCGGCCGTGCCGGCCGAGCCGGACACGATGGCGCCCGCGTGGCCCATCGTCTTGCCCTCCGGTGCGGTGAAGCCTGCGACATAACCGACGACCGGCTTGGTCACGTTGGCCTTGATGTACTCGGCCGCACGCTCCTCCGCATCGCCGCCGATCTCGCCGATCATCACGATCGCATCGGTCTCGGGGTCGTCCTGGAAGGCCTGCAGGCAGTCGATGTGCGTCGTGCCGATGATCGGGTCGCCGCCGATGCCGACCGCGGTGGAGAAGCCGAAGTCCCGCAGCTCGTACATCATCTGGTAGGTCAGCGTGCCCGACTTCGACACGAGTCCGATCCGGCCGGCCTTCGGCGCGATGTCGGCGGGAATGATCCCGGCATTGGACTGCTCGGGCGAGATCAGGCCGGGACAGTTCGGTCCGATCAGGCGCGAGTCCGAGTTCTTGACCTTGGTCCAGAACTCGGCGGAGTCCTTCACGGGCACACCTTCGGTGATGCAGACGATCAGCGGCATGCCCGCATCGACCGCCTCCTCGACCGCGCTCTTGGTGAACGCGGCCGGGACGAAGATCACCGACACGTTCGCACCGGTGGCCTGCATCGCCTCGGCGACGGAGCCGAAGACGGGCACCTTCACCCCGCCCTCGAACTCGACTTCGGTGCCGGCCTTGCGCGGGTTCACCCCGCCGACCACGTTGCTCCCCGAGCGCAGCATGCGCTGGGTGTGCTTCATCCCCTCCGAGCCGGTCATGCCCTGGACGATGATCTTGGAATCGGTGTTCAGGAATACAGCCATCTCTCCAGCTCCTCAGTTGGCGGCCAGCTCGGCGGCCCGCTTGGCCGCGCCGTCCATGGTGTCGACCTGCTCGAGCTGCGGCAGGTTGGCCTCGGTCAGGATGCGGCGGCCCTCCTCGGCGGCGTTGCCGTCCAGGCGTACCACCAGTGGCTTGATGTCCGCACCGCGCTCGGTGAGCAGGCCGAACGCCTGCACGATGCCCTTGGCGACCTCGTCGCAGGCGGTGATCCCGCCGAACACATTGACGAAGACGCTGCGCACGGCCTGGTCGCCGAGGATCACGTCGAGCCCGTTCGCCATCACCTGGGCATTGGCGCCGCCGCCGATGTCGAGGAAGTTGGCCGGCTTGGGCTGGCCCGCGAACTCCTCACCCGCATACGCCACGACGTCGAGGGTGCTCATCACCAGGCCCGCGCCGTTGCCGATGATCCCGACGCTGCCGTCGAGCTTGACGTAGTTCAGGCCCAGCTCGGACGCCTTCACCTCCAGCGGATCGGTGGCGGCGATGTCGGCGAGCTCCTTGTGGTCTTCGTGGCGGAACTCGGCGTTGTCGTCCAGGGTGACCTTGCCGTCCAGCGCGATGATCTCCCCCGCACCGGTCTTCACCAGCGGGTTCACCTCGACCAGGGTCGCGTCCTCGGCGACATAGACCTCATAGAGCTTGGCGAACACATCGGCCAGCTTGTCGACGTCCGCGGCATCGAAGCCCGCGGCCTGCGCGATCTCGGCGCCCTTGGCCTGATCGATCCCGACCAGCGGGTCGATCTCGATCCGGGCCAGCGCCTCGGGGCGCTCCTCGGCGAGCTGCTCGATCTCGACGCCGCCCTCCTTGGAACACATCGCCAGGTAGGCGCGGTTGGCGCGGTCGAGCAAGATCGAGAAGTAGTACTCCTCGGCGATGTCGGCGCCCTCGGCGATCATCACCGTGCGCACCTCGTGGCCCTTGATGTCCATGCCGAGGATCTCGCCGGCGCGCTGCTCGGCCTCTTCGGGGCTCTTGGCGATCTTCACGCCGCCTGCCTTGCCGCGACCGCCCGTCTTGACCTGGGCCTTCACGACCACCACGGGGGTGCCCAACTGCTCCGCAGCCGCCCGCGCCTCCTGCGGGGTGGTCGCCGTCTGCCCCCTGAGCACCGGCACGCCATGCTTCTCGAACATGTCGCGCGCCTGGTATTCGTAGAGATCCACTAGCGCTCCAATCCTTCGTCTCGGTGAGCCCGGGCGCTCGCCCTGCCACCGTGACCCTATCCCGTGATCCCCGCGGCAGATCGCGGGCCCTCGGCCCCCACGAGCGGCCCGGGCGCTTCCTGAACGAGGGCTGAGGCGAGGGGTCGTGCGAAGGCGTCGTTCCGGGGGTACGCCGGACCCGGCGGACGGTCGCACGACACGCGGATCGGCGTACCTGACAGAACTGTGAGCGACACCACATCGCGCCTCGGCCGCTCCCAAGATCTGCCGGAGATCCCGTCGTGGCGGGGTTTTCCGCGGTTCGCCGGCCGGCCATCCGCGCGCTCGGCGCACCCATCGCCCCGTTCGTCACCCCCCGGACTTGGCAGCCCATTCTGAGAATTGCTAAGGTTTTTTCCACGTTCTGATTGATCTCGGGATGCCCGGTCGTTATGTTCGTGGTTGGACGTCGACGCGGGGTCTCGAAAGTCGACGTTGGTCCGGTGAAGGTCGCCGGCCAAAGAGGGAGTTTAAGTGACGAAGCGCGCGGCAGGCCGGACCAAGGACCGGACCCGTTCCTCGAGCGACCCCTCGGCGGTTCGCACCACCGTCACCCAGGGCATCGCCGCGTTGGCGGTCTCGGCGCTCGGTCTCGCGGTGGCCGGCTCGGTCGCGCTGACCGCTACCGCTCAGGCCAATGGCGCGACCAACCGCACGTCCGCGGTGTCGGCGGCCGCCCAGCCGGATGCGACCCGCGCCGAACCCGCCCCCCGCAACGACCAGATCAATACCGACATCCAGGCCGCCAAGGGCGCCGCGGAGCGTGCCGAACAGGCCGACCGCAAGGGCGGCACCCTGGAGGCGTTCTCCCGCGACGGTGAGGGCCGCGCGAGCCGCGACACCGTCCGCGCCGAGCTGGACGCGGCCGTCGAGGACCGGGTCGCCGCCAAGCGCGTCGCGTCGCTGACCGACGCCAGCGAGGAGGCCAATTCCGAGTCCCGCAAGGCCGTCGCTTCCGCCCGCGACGACGCCATGGAGGCCGAGGTCGAGGCCGCCCGCCGCGAGGAGAAGCGCGCCCAGGAGGCCAAGAAGAAGGCCGAGGAGGCCGCACGCCAGGGCGGCACCCTGCCGCCGGCTGACCAGGCGGCCCCGCCCGTCGACACGACCGTCAGCGGCGATGTCAGCGGTGGCGGCGGCACCACTCCGATCGCCAAGGGCAGCTACCGGCTCGGCGCCCGCTGGGGTGCGGTCGGCTCGTGGTCGCGGTACCACACCGGTCAGGATCTGCCGGCGCCGATCGGTACGCCGATCCGGGCCGCGGTGGACGGCGTGGTGATGCCCGCCACCGGTGGCGGCTGGGCCGGCAACCACGTGATCATCCGCGCCTCCGACGGCAGTTCCACGCTGTATGCGCACATGTCCACCACCAGCGTCAGCGCCGGCCAGACCGTCAAGGCCGGCCAGCAGATCGGCGCCGTGGGCATGACCGGCCGCACCTTCGGCCCGCACCTGCACTTCGAGTACTACAAGGCCGGTGTCCGTCCCGGCGATGTCTACAGCAGCTCCGACCCGTACGCGTGGATGCTGTCCAAGGGCGTCCAGCTCTGACCTGACCAGCCACCGAAGCGGCCCCCGGCACGATGCCGGGGGCCGCTTTGCGTCGTGGTTGTGGCCTCAGATCTTCTCCAGCGGCGCATGCCGCAGCGCGAGCCGCTTCAGGCCCGAGGAGCCGAAGTCCACATCGGCGCGGATGCCCTCCCCCGTGCCGGAGACGGCAACGACCGTGCCGAGGCCGAACACCGAGTGCAGCACCTTCTCGCCCGGCTCGACCGACTCCACCCGCTGCTGGCGGGCCGCGGCCGCCGAGCCCAGGGTCTCGCGCAGGGAGCGCGAACGCCGCGACGCATCGGCTGCGGCCCAGGTCAGCGGCGCACCGCCCAGCCGCCGCCAGTCCAGCAGCCGGTCGGGGATCTCGCCGAGGAAGCGGCTGGCGGGGTTGTGCTGGGGCGCGCCCCACATCGTGCGACGCTCGGCCCGGGTCAGGGTGAGCCGCTGCCGCGCGCGGGTGAGGCCGACATAGGCCAACCGGCGCTCCTCCTCGAGCTCGGCCGGCTCTCCCAGGGCGCGCTGGTGCGGGAAGATCCCGTCCTCCATGCCCGTCAGGAAGACGGTGTCGAACTCCAGGCCCTTGGCCGTGTGCAGCGTCATCAGCGTGATCACGCCCTCGGCTCCCTCGGCATCGGGCAACTGGTCGGTGTCGGAAACCAGGGCTACCCGCTCCAGGAAGGCCGGTAGGGAGGAGTCCGGCTCGGGGGCGCCCTCGGCCAGTGCCGCCGGGCCCTCCCCGTCGACCCCGTCGTCGGCGCTCGCCAGGTCCGCATCGGTGATGTCGACCACCCCGGCGCTGGACACGAATTCGCCGGCGACCGAGACCAGCTCGAGCAGGTTCTCCACGCGCCCGGCGTCCTGCGGGTCGTTGCTGTTCTGCAACTCGGCGAGGTAGCCCGAGCCGTCGAGCACGCTGGTCAGCACCTGGTCGGCCGGCACGCCGTCGGCGACGAGCTGGCGCTGGGCATCGAGGAAGTCGACGAAGCCCGCGATCTGCCTGGCCGATCTGGTCGCCAGCCCGGGCGCCTCGGCATGGCGCCGGAGCGCTTCGGTGAACGGTACGCCGTCCCGGGTTGCCAGCGCCTCGATCGCGGCCTCGGCGCGCTCGCCGATGCCGCGCTTGGGCACGTTCAGGATCCGGCGTACCGACACATCGTCGGCGGGATTGACGATGGCCCGCAGGTAGGCGATGGCGTCGCGGATCTCGCGCCTCTCGTAGAACCGCACCCCGCCGACCACCCGATAGGGCAGGCCGGCCCGGATCAGCACCTCCTCGAACGGCCGCGACTGGGCATTGGTGCGAAAGAACACCGCGACCTCGCCCCAGGTCGTCTTGCCCGCATCGCGCAGCGCGCCGATCTCGCGCGCGACGAAATCGGCCTCCTCGTACTCGGTGTCGGCGACATAGCCGGTGATCAGCTCGCCGTCGCCCGCCTCCGACCACAGCCGCTTGTCCGGGCGACCCTCGTTGCGGGTGATCACGGCATTCGCCGCGCTCAGGATGTTCTGCGTGGAGCGGTAGTTCTGCTCCAACAAGATCGTCTCCGCACCGCCGAAGTCGCTCTCGAAATCGAGGATGTTGCGGATCGACGCGCCCCGGAAGGCATAGATCGACTGGTCGGAGTCGCCGACGACCATCAGCTCGGGGGCGGTCTCCCCCGCCGCGGCCTCCGCCTCGTCCGGCGGGCCGCACAGCTCGCGGACCAGGGCGTACTGGGCGGCATTGGTGTCCTGGTACTCATCGACCAGCACATGCCGGAACCGCCGACGGTACTTGTGCCTGACCTCGTCGAAGCCTTGCAGCAGGTGCACCGTGTGCATGATCAGATCGTCGAAGTCGAGCGCGTTTGCGGCGACCAGGCGCCGCTGGTACTCGGCATAGGCCTCCGCATGGACCTGCTCCGCGCCGCCGGTGCTCGCGGCCCGTCGCGTCGCCTCCTCGTGGTCGACCAGGTCGTTCTTGGCCTTCGACACCCAGTTCAGCAGCGAACGGACGCCGAACTTCTTCGGATCGAGACCGAGGTCGGAGGCAACCAACTGCATCAGCCGTTTGGCGTCGCCGTCGTCGTAGATCGAGAACGATGACCCCATGCCGAACCGGGAGATCTCGGCGCGCAGGATCCGCACGCAGGCGGAGTGGAAGGTCGAGACCCACATGTAACGGGCGCGCGGCCCGACGAGCTCCTCCACCCGGTGGCGCATCTCGGCGGCCGCCTTGTTGGTGAAGGTGATCGCGAGGATCGAGCCCGGGTGCACATCCCGCTCGGCGACCAGCCACGCGATCCGGCGGGTCAGCACCCGGGTCTTGCCCGAGCCCGCCCCCGCGACCACCAGCACCGGGCCCCCGGTGTGGGTGACCGCGCGGCGCTGCGGATCGTTCAGCCCCGCAAGCAGATCGTGCGGTTCCTTGCGCCGGGCGCGCTCCACCGGGGCGTCGGGGACGGCTGCTGACTGGTCTGGGCTCATCGCCGGCCCAGCCTAGTTCGTCGGGCCGACACCGCCCAGGCGCCACAGCCCGCTGCCACCGACGGCGCCGCCCGGCGTCGCCCGTCTGTCATGATGGCGGCGTGAGCGTACGGCAGATCGGGGTCTGGGTCCGCCGCATCCTGCTGGGGATCTTCGGCGTACAGCTACTGATCATGGCTGTGCTCGTCGCGATCGATTCCTACCGCAAACGCTTCCGCGCACCGGCAAGCTTCCCCCACAGCTCGCCGCAGACGCTCGCCGACGACTCCGGTCAGGCGCGGATCTACACCTACGGCCAGGACCTCTACGACGACATGCTCGCCGCCATCGACGCCGCCGAGCACGAGATCTTCTTCGAGACCTTCATCTGGAAGTCCGATGCGACCGGCCAGCGGTTCAAGGAGGCGCTGACGCGGGCCGCCGAGCGCGGGATCTCGGTGTATGTGATCTATGACAAGTTCGCCAATCTCGTCGTGCCGCGCAGTTTCTTCCGCTTCGACGACCGGATCCGGGTTCACGCCCATCCGCTGTTGCGCGGGGGCGCTGCGTTCTGGCTGCCGACGAACTGGGCCCGCGATCACCGTAAGCTGTTGATCGTCGACTCGCAGGTCGCGTTCGTCGGCGGGTACAACGTCGGCGCCCTGTACGCAACGGACTGGCGCGACACCCACGTTCGGTTCACCGGTTCGCCGGTCCCGGAGCTGGAGAACGCGTTCATCGACTTCTGGAACGACAACACCCGGCGTGTGCTGCCGGCCGTGCAGGAGCGCACCTGGCTGAGCCCCGTGCGGGTGCACCGCAATGTGCCGTCGATGTTCGTCTTCCCGATCCGGGCGATGTACCTGGAGGCCATCGACCGGGCCACCCGCTACTGCTGGATGACGCACGCCTATCTGATCCCCGACGAGGGCCTGACGGCGACCCTGATCGCCGCCGCGCGGCGCGGGGTCGACGTGCGGATCATCGTGCCGGCGGAGTCCAACCACGTCGTGGCCGACTGGTTGTCCCGCGGCTTCTACCGGCGGCTGCTGGACGGCGGGGTACGCCTGTTCCTGTTCCAGAATGCGATGGTGCATGCCAAGACCGCGACGATCGACGACGTCTGGTGCACCATCGGTACGGCCAACCTGGACGGGCTGTCGCTGGCCGGGAACTACGAGATCAATGTCGAGATCCTGGGCCCGGACTCCGCGCGGGTGATGGCCGACATCTTCCTCGCCGATCAGGAGAACTGCGTCGAGGTCACGCTTGAGGAGTGGGACCGGCGCTCGGCGCTGGCGAAGCTGACCGAGATCATCCTCGCGCCGCTGCGCCCCTTCTTCTGAACGCCGCGGAAGCGGTCAGACCCAGAGCACTTCGAGCGCGGCGGTGATCACCGTCACCGCCATGATCAGCGCCAGCAGGCCGCGCGGAATAGTCGCGAACCGCCGGTTCAGGACCACCAACACCACCGTCGCCAACATGATCACGCCCACCACGATGATCTTGGCGAGATTGACCGGACCCGGCCCCAGCAGGCTGATCACGGCCACCGCCACACCGGCCACGAACTGCACCAGCACGCCACCGAACATCGGTCGGTTGATCTCCGGTTCGGCCAGCCGCAACTGCACCAGCGCGCCGCCGAACAGCGAGGCCCAACCAAGCAGTTGGATCAGCTCCAGGACGCGGATCAACCACTCCATGGTCATCACGCTAGCCGCAGCGTACCCGCACGGCCGCGTCGGCACGCCGTTTGCGCTCGACCCTGACGCTACCCCGAGTTGTGTCGACATTTCTCGGCAACTGGGCGTACCATGTCTGCCATGGGAACAATCATTGCCTACATCGTCATCGGTTTGATCGGTGGGGCGATCGCGAAGGCGATTCTCCCCGGCCGGCAGGGCGGAGGTTGGGTCGCAACGATCCTGCTCGGCGTCGCCGGCGCGCTGCTCGGGGGCTTCCTCGGCGGCATGCTCCTCGGCGTCAACTACTCAGATGTCTTCAGCTTCCAGGGCCTGATCACCTCGATCATCGGGGCGCTGCTGCTGCTGTTCATCTACGGCCTCGTCACCAAGAACCGCTCGGCAGCCTGACCGAGCGCGCAGTCTGATCAACAGCGAAGGCCCGGAGCGCAACGCTCCGGGCCTTCGCTGCTGTGTTTGACCGCAGCTCAGACCAGGCGCCGGTCGGTGGCCCAGCGCGTCAGTTGGTGCCGGTTCGACAACTGGAGCTTGCGTAGCACGCTGCTGACATGGGTCTCGACGGTCTTGATCGAGATGAACAGCTCCTTCGCGACCTCCTTGTAGGCATAGCCGCGGGCGATCAGCCGCATCACCTCGCGCTCGCGCTGGGACAACCGGTCCAGATCCTCGTCCACGCTCGCGACATCGATCGCCCCGGAGAACGCATCCAGCACGAAGCCGGCCAACCGCGGCGAGAACACCGCATCGCCCTCGGCCACCCGGCGGATCGCATCGATCAACTCGGGGCCGCTGATCGACTTCGTGACGTAGCCGCGAGCCCCGACGCGGATCACGCCGATCACGTCCTCGGCGGCATCGGAGACCGACAGGGCAAGGAATCGCTGGTCCCCGTTCACCGCGTGCACCTGCTTGATCACCTCGACCCCGCCGCCGCCCGGCATGTGCACATCGAGGAGCACCACGTCCGGCACCTCGGCAGTGATCACCCGGACCGCGCTCGGCACGTCGGCGGCCTCGGCGACGACCTCCACCCCGGCCGAGATCTCGCTCCGCACGCCGGACCGGAACATCGCGTGATCATCGACCACGACCACGCGCAGGGGGCCGGCGGCCCGGTTGGTTGCTGCCGGTTGTGTCATTGCCTCATCTCCAGTCTCACCTCGGTACCCTCGCCCGGCGCGGACCGGATCCGGGCCGTCCCACCGTGCCGTTCCATCCTGCCCACGATGCTCTGCCGGATCCCGAGCCGGTCCTCGCCGACGCGCTCAGGGTCGAAGCCGCGCCCGCGATCGCGGACGAACACCTCCACCACATCGTCGTGGGCCTCGGCGTAGACGTCGATCTTGTCCGCGCCCGCGTGTTTGGCGGCGTTCACCATCGCCTCGCGGGCCGCGCGGACCAGCGCCTGTCCGCCCTCGTCGAGCTCCGCATCGCCGACCACGACCACCTCGACGGGTACGCCGCGCTCCAGCTCGACCTCGGAGCCGGCCTGACGCAGCGCCGCCCGCAGGGTGGTCTCCCCCGCCTCCTCGTCGTACAGCCAGGCCCGCAGCTCCCGCTCCTGACGGCGCGCCAGCGTGTGCACGGCCCGCGGATCGCCCGACTGGCGCTGGATCAGCGCCAGGGTCTGCAGCACGGAGTCGTGCAGGTGGGCGGCCATGTCCGCGCGCAGCTCCGCGCGTACCTTCTCCTCGTGGGCCGCGGCCAGCGCGCGCCGTGAGCGGTGCACCCACGGCGCCGCGACGATCGCCACCCCCGCCAGTACCAGGCCGGTCACGGCCAGCGCGGCCGGAAAGACCTGCGGGCCGAGTTCGGCGAGGGCGATCCAGACGATCCCGCAGCCGACCAGGCCGGCGCCGAGGATCACGCGGATCACCGAGAGCGCCCGGCCGGAGGCCACGAACGGTCGCAGCCATGTCGGCGCGCGCGACGTGTCGCGATCGGACCGGCCGGCCGGATCGGCGCTGCGCCAGACCAGCGCGATGCCGGCGGTGGCGATGGCGAGCGGCCAGAAGAACTGGGGCATGTACCCCCACCCGGCGAGCTGCAACAGCCACATCAGCCCCACCGCGAACACCCCAAGGGCCACGACGGCGCCCAGGTCCCGCCCGCGGCGCGGGCGCACCACGGTGCGGTGCCCGGCGCGGTCGGCCGCGGCCAGTCCGGGCGCCTGTTCGGGGGCGCCGCGCGGCGGCATCAGCAGCCAGAGGACGGCGTAGAGGATCGGCCCGAGAAACTGCACGAGCGTCAGCCCGACGAAGGCCAGCCGGACCACCAGCACCGGCCAGCCGAGGTGCTCGGCAAGGCCCGAACAGACGCCCGCGAGCCATGCCCCGTCGGGCTGCCGCACGGCGCGGGGTCGTTGTGCCGCGCTCGCCTCCGGCTCGGGCGAACCCGCCGGCGCTGTCGCGGGCGGCGCGCCCCGGTCCGCAGGCGCCGCCGGTCCGGTCGGCAGGCCCCGGCCGCTGGGGTGCAGGTCCGCGCTCGTCATGACCTGCCAAGCTTCACACGGCAACAGCGCCCGTGCCACACCCGGCCGCCCCGACCGGTCCCTGAATCGCCGCCGCCGACCGGACCGCGAAGATGGGGGTCTGCCCCGATGGTCCGGGCCCGGGCCCTCGGCAAGGATGGGTGCATGAGCCAGTTGCCCGTCCCGCGGCGCCGGCGCGACCGATCGGTCGTGGCCGGTGTCTGCGCCGCCGTGGCCGAGCGCTGGCAGGTCGATCCCACACTGGTCCGGGTCGCCGCCGTGCTGCTGGCGCTGAGCGGCGGGATCGGGCTGGTGCTGTACGCGATCGCCGGGCTGCTGATGCCGACCACCGACGAGGATCAACCGCCGATCGAGCGGTTCGTGCCCGGCGCGAGCCGGTGGCCGCTGTGGGTGTGGGTGGTGACCGCGCTGGGCGCGTGTCTGTTCGTCGGCGGGATCGTCGGACCGATCGCACCCTTCGGGATCATGCCCGCGCTGGTGCTGGCCGCCGCCTGGTACTTCGGCTACCGCCGCCCCCGCCAGCGCGGGCTGCAGGGCCGGGCTCCGGAGCCACTGCCGCCCGCCGATCCCGCACCGCGCGCGCCGGCGGCGGGGTCGTGGCCCACCTATCGGCCCGGGCGGCTCGATCAGACGGTTTCCGATCCGGTACGCCCCGTCGCGTCGCCGGCGGCGACGGCGTACCCCCCGTTGCCGCCGGCCTCGCGCGTCCGCTCGGCCGCGGACCGGATCACCCCCGCCGGGCGGTGGGTACGCCGGGCCGGGTTGATCCTGGCGGCGCTGTCCTTGCTCGCACTGGTGATCGCGCGGATCGGTGGGGCCCACCTGCCGCTGCCCGTCTGGCTCGCCGTCCCCACCGCCGCGTTGGGGCTCGCGCTCGTGATCGGCGCCTTCGTCGGCCGACCCCGCGGCCTCGCCGTGGTCGCCACCTTGTTGTTGATCGCGACCCTGGGCACCTCGGCGGCGGCCACCGTCGGCGACCTCTCCGCACCGCAGGAGCGGATCGTGCACACGGCGAACGACCCGGCACCCACCACGCGGAACCTGGACGTCGGCACGCTCGATGTCGACCTGTCCGCCGCTGCAGCCGACCGGCCGGTCACCTACCGCTACTCGGTCGCGGTCGGGGCGCTGCGGGTGCGGCTGCCGCGCGAGGGGAACGTCCAGGTGCGCTATGCCGTGGACGTCGGTCGCGCGGCGGCGCCCGGGCAGGCCGAACAGGACGGCCTCGATCTCACCGGCACCTGGAACTACGCCAACGACCCGGACGCGCCGCTCACGGTGATCGTGCTGCAGGTCGACACCGGGAGCATCGAGGTCGCGCGATGAGGCGCCGGATCCACGTGCTGACCCTGCTGCTCGGGCTCGCCTGCCTGGCGACCGCCGGCGGCGCGCTCCTGCTCGCCTACGACCGGCCGATCAACTGGGGCCTGGTCGCCATCGCGACCCCGCTGACCCTCGTCGTCGTGGGCGTGCTCGGCATGGCGTCGGCACGCGGAAAGACCTAGACCCCACCACCGGAAGGAAGATCACCATGGAGAAGAAACTGACCCGTAGCTCGAGCGACAAGATCCTCGGCGGCGTGTGCGGCGGCATCGCCCGCTATCTGGGCGTCGACGCCGGCCTGACCCGCCTGGTCACGGTCGCGCTCATCCTGTTCACCGGGATCGGGCCGTTCGCCTACCTTGCGGCCTGGTTCCTGCTGCCCGACGAGCAGGGCCGCTCCGGCCTGGACTGGGCGATCCAGCAGATGCGCGGCGGCTCCGACCGGGCCGCGAGCAACGGCACCGTGGGTACGCCGGGCGCTGACGCGCCGCACCGGGGCGACGACCTGCGCTGATCCCGACCCTGGTCACTCCCACTCGATGGTGCCCGGGGGCTTGCTCGTCACGTCGAGCACGACGCGATTGACCTCGGGCACCTCGTTGGTGATCCGGGTGCTGATTCGCTCCAGCAGTTCGTGCGGCAGTCGCGACCAGTCGGCCGTCATCGCGTCCTCGGAGCTGACCGGGCGCAGCACGACCGGGTGGCCATAGGTACGCCCGTCGCCCTGCACGCCGACCGAGCGGACGTCGGCCAGCAGCACCACCGGGAACTGCCAGACCTCCCGGTCCAGGCCGGCCCGGGTGAGTTCCTCGCGCGCGATCGCGTCGGCCGCGCGCAGCAGCTCGAGCCGGTCCCGGGTGACCTCGCCGACGATCCGGATCGCCAGCCCCGGCCCCGGGAACGGCTGGCGCCAGACCATGGCCGGGGGCAGCCCCAACTCCTCGCCGACGGCACGCACCTCGTCCTTGAACAGGGTGCGCAGCGGTTCGATCAGGGTGAACTCGAGGTCGTCGGGCAGCCCGCCCACGTTGTGGTGGGACTTGATGTTGGCCGCGCCCTCGCCGCCGCCGGACTCGACGACGTCGGGATAGAGCGTGCCCTGGACGAGGAAGTCGACCCCGCCGTCGGCGGCCACCTCGCGCGCGGCGGCCTCGAAGGTGCGGATGAACTCGCGGCCGATGATCTTGCGCTTCGTCTCCGGGTCGCTGACCCCGGCGAGCGCGTCCAGGAATCGGTCGGTGGCATCGCTGACCTTGAGGTCCACGCCGGTCGCGGCGACGAAGTCCCGCTCGACCTGCTCGGCCTCGCCGGCCCGCAGCAGACCGTGATCGACGAAGACGCAGGTCAGCTGATCACCGATCGCCCGCTGCACCAGCGCGGCCGCGACCGCGGAGTCCACGCCGCCGGACAGCGCGCACAGCACGCGCGCGTCGCCGACCTGCTCGCGGATCGCGGCGACCGAGTCCTCGACAATGTTCGCCGGCGTCCAGTCCGGGCGCACCTTCGCGATGTCGAACAAGAAGTTCTCCAGCACCCGCTGGCCGAGCTGGGAGTGGTGCACCTCCGGGTGCCACTGCACGCCCGCGAGGCCCCGCGCCGGATCCTCGAACGCGGCGACCGGCGTGTCGGCGGTGCCGGCGAGGACCCCGAACCCGCCCGGTGCCGCGGCGACCGCGTCGCCGTGGCTCATCCACACCGACAGCTCCTCGGGCAGGCCGGCCAGCAGCGCCCCGGTGCCGGCGACCCGCACGGGCGTGCGGCCGTACTCGCGCCGGCCGGTCCTGGCGACATCACCGCCGAGTGCCGCCGCCATCGCCTGGAAGCCGTAGCAGATGCCGAGCACGGGCGTACCGGTCCCGAAGAGCGCGGGATCGACCTGCGGCGCACCCTCGGCGTAGACCGAGGACGGGCCGCCGGAGAGGATCACGGCCTTCGGATTGCGGGCCCGTAGCTCCTCGGCGGTGATGGTGTGCGGCACGATCTCGGAGTAGACCCGGGCCTCGCGAACCCGGCGGGCGATGAGTTGGGCGTACTGGGCGCCGTAGTCGACGACGAGGACCAGGTCGTGCTCGGCCGACGGGGCTGGGGTGGGCATGGCGCGCAGTCTAGTGATGTCGCCCCGGCGGCCCGGGTGACAGACTGGCGCCCATGCTGAAGTCGATCGACCCGCTGCTGAGCGGTGCGTGTCTGCATCTGCTCGACGAGATGGGACACGGTGACCAACTGGGCCTCGTGGACCGCAATTTCCCGGCGCACCGCTACGGCAAACCGGTGATCGACCTGCGCGGCGCCGACACCGCTGCGGCGGCGCGTGCGCTGTTCAGCGTGTTGCCCTTGGACTCGTTCGTGACCGAGCCGATCCGGCGGATGGAGATCGACGACGCCCCGGAGAAGATCAACGAGTCGACCGCGGCCCTGCAGAACCTCGCCGATGCGGCACACGGCGCGCCGGTCCGCATCGGCTCGCTGGAGCGGTTCGCGTTCTACGACGCGGCGCAGCAGGCGTACGCCTTCGTGCAGACGGGCGAGACGATCGGCTACAGCTGCTACCTGATCCGCAAGGGGGTGGTCTGAGATGGTCGGCACCAGAACGGAGGGCGGCGTGCTGCGGCATGAGGCCGACGTGATCGTGATCGGCGCCGGGCTGTCCGGGTTGGTGGCGGCGTGCGAGGCCGCCGAGCAGGGCCGGTCGGTGCTGGTCGTCGACGGCGAGGGCCCGCAGAGCCTCGGCGGGCAGGCGTTCTGGTCGTTCGGTGGGCTGCTGTTGGTCGATTCGCCCGAGCAGCGCCGGCTCGGCATCCGCGACTCCCCCGAGCTGGCGCACGCCGACTGGCTGGGCGCCGCGCAGTTCGAGGACGGGCCGAACGACGCGCAGGCCCGCCAGTGGGCGCGGGCGTACCTCGAGTTCGCCTCGGGCGAGCTGCGCGAGTGGCTGCGCCGGCTGGCCGTCGGGCTGTTCCCGGTGGTCGGCTGGGCCGAGCGCGGCGGGCAGCCGGCCGGCGGGCACGGCAACTCCGTACCCCGCTTCCACATCGTCTGGGGCACCGGCCCGGCGCTGCTGCACCCGTTCGTGGCGCGGGCGCTCGCGTCGCCGTTGATCACCTTCGCCCATCGTCACCTGGTCCGCGACCTCTCGGTCACCGGCGAGATCACGGTGAGCGGCGACCTGCTCGCGCCGGACGACGCCGAGCGTGGCCGACCGACCAACCGGGACGTGGTCGGATCGTTCACCGCGCGGGGCGAATCGGTGATCATCGCCAGCGGCGGCATCGGCGGGAACCTCGACCTGGTCCGCGAGTTCTGGCCCGGTCGCGCCCCGGAGAAGTTGATCAAGGGCGTGCCCGACTACGTCGACGGCTCGATGCTGCCGATCGCCGAGGCCGCGGGCGGCGCGCTGGTCAACCGGAACCGGATGTGGCACTACCCCGAGGGCGTGATCAACCACTCGCCGCTGTGGACCGATCACGGGATCCGGATCCTGCCCGGGCCGTCGTCGCTGTGGCTGGACGCGAACGGCGTACGCCTGCCGCCACCGAACTTTCCCGGCTTCGACGCCCTCGGCGCGCTCCGGGCGATCACCGAACAGGGACATGATCATTCCTGGTTCGTCACCGACGCGGCAACGGTGGCGAAGGAGTTCGCGCTGTCGGGCTCGGAGCAGAACTCCGACCTGACCGGCAAGGACCTGCGGATGTTCGGCCGGCGGACGGGCGGGCGACCGACGGCGGAGGTGCGCCGGTTTGTCCGCGAGGGCGTGGACTTCCTCACCGCGGGCACGGTCGGCGACCTCGCCGCCCAGATGAACGCGCTGGAGCCGGGCCACACCGTCGATGGCGACGCCTTGTTGGAGCTGATCCGGGAGCGGGATCTGCAGATCCGGGCCGGGCTCGGCAAGGACCCGCAGGTGGTCGCCCTGCGCGCGGCGCGCAACTATCTCGGCGACCGGTTGATGCGGATCGCGTCGCCGCACCCGATGCTGGCCGGGAACGGCCCGCGCCGCGGCGCCGGCGGCCCGCTCGTCGCCGTGCGGCTGCACCCGCTGACCCGCAAGACGCTCGGCGGCCTGCAGACCGACCTGGAGGGCCGGGTGCTCGCGCCGGACGGTACGCCGTTGCCCGGGGTGTTCGCCGCGGGCGAGGCGGCCGGGTTCGGCGGCGGCGGCGCGCACGGCCACCGCGCGCTGGAGGGCACCTTCCTCGGCGGGTGCCTGCTGAGCGGCCGGATCGCCGGGCGGAGCGCCGCGGCCCTGGGCTGACCTGCTCAGCCGTCGGCGAGGGCGTGCGCGCGGTCGGCCAGCCGGCCCAGCTCGTCGCGCAGGGCGGCCGGGGCAATCACGCGTACGCCCACGTCGAGGCCGAGCACCCAGCGCGCGAGCCGCGGCAGATGGTGCGGCAACGCGCGGATGATGCCGTGCGCGCCGCCGGGGCGATCCACCAGCTCCATCCGGTACGCCGGCGCCAGCTCGCGGGCCCGTCGCGCGTCGACGTCGAACGCGAACTCGCAGATCACCGGGTCCTCGGCCGACCGGCGTACCCCCGCCGCGACCAGCGCCGGCGCGTCGAGATCGTCCGGGGCGCGCACGGTGATCTCGGTCCGGCGCACGGTTGCCACCCGGTCGATCCGGAACACGCGGATGCCTCGCCGCAGCCCGCAGAAGCCGACCAGGTACCAGTGGCCCGCCATCCGCACCACCTCGTAGGGGTCGACCGGGCGACGGGTCGGCGTACCGGACCCCGAGCGGTACGCGAGTTCGACCCGGTGCCGTCGCGCCACCGCGACGCACAGGTCGAGCAGCACCTCCGCGCGCACCGGGTCGGCGCCGAGCAGCGAGACCGGCTCCTCGGGCCGGACGTCGGCCAGCGCCGCGACGCGCTCGCCGAAGCGATCCGTCAGCACCCGGCCGAGCCGAAGGCGTGCGGACCGCGCCATCGCCGACAGCCGCGGGTCGGCGGCAACCGCGCCGAGGGCGAGAGCGAGCGCCAGCGCCTCGTCCTCGGTGAACCGCAGCGCCGGGAGGTGGGTGTCGCGGATCAGCCGCACCCCGCCGCCGCGCCCGCGCCGCACGTCGAGCACGACGCCGCCCTCGCGGGCCCGGGCCAGATCGCGGCGTACCGTCCGCTCGGTCGCGCCGAGCTCGCGCGCGAGCTCGGCGACCGTCGCGCCGGGCACGCCGCGCAGGTGGTCCAGCAGCCGGGTCATCCGATCCATACGCGACATTCTTTCGCTTTTCCGGACAATTGGTGTCCGATTTGGGCCCCAGTTTGGACTTGTCGCCGCGCGGAGCGGCACCGGCGGGAGCCCGCCGACCACGACAAAGGAGGGTCCGCCGTGACCGCAACCCCATTCCGACTCGAGATCCCCGCCGACGAGGTCGCCGACCTGCGCCGCCGACTGGCCGACACCCGGTTCCCGACGGTGGCGGCGAACCGCGACTTCGCCCGGGGCACCTCCGGTGAGTACCTGCGCGAGCTCGTGGCGTACTGGCTCGACGGGTACGACTGGTCGCGCGAGCAGGCCCGGCTGAACGAGATCCCCCAGTTCGTCGCCGAGGTGACCGGCGCCGAGGGGCCCGTGCGCCTGCACTTCGTGCACCGCGTCAGCACCCGGCAGGACGCGCGCCCGCTGTTGTTGCTGCACGGCTGGCCGGACACGCCGTTTCGGTACCGGCGGGTGCTGGACGCGCTGGCCGAGCCCGAGGATCCCGCGGCGCCGGCGTTCCATGTGATCGCGCCGTCGCTGCCCGGGTTTCCGCTGACCGGCGGCCCGGCGCGACCCCCGAAGGAGACGGCGGGGCTGTTGACCGAACTGATGCGGACCGAGCTCGGGTACGAGCGGTTCCTGGTCGGCGGTGGCGACTGGGGCACGGTGATCGGGATGGAGCTGGCCAGGCAGCAGCCCGAGGCCGTGAGCGGGCTGTTCCTGACCAATGCCGACTACCCGACCGGCCAGGAGCCGGACCTGAGCGAGGCCGAGCAGGAGTACGCGGCCTGGATCGGGCGCTGGTTCATGACCCAGGGCGCGTACGCGATGGTGCAGTCGACCAAGCCGCAGATCGTCGGGCCCGCGCTGTCGGACTCCCCCGCGGGGCTGGCCGCGTTCCAGCTCGGGCTGATCGACACCGGCGCCGACGATCACGACGTCGAGGCGGCCTTCGGCGACCGGGACGAGTTGCTGACCAACTTCTGCCTGTACTGGTTCAGCAACACCGCGGCCTCGGCGGCGGACGCCTACTACGAGGCGGCAGCCGGGGGTTGGGGCGCACCCCCGCCCGCCGCGCCGACCGTGCCCGCCGGAGTGGCGGTCTTCCCGCGGGAGGCGCAGTCGCCCCGGGAGTGGTGCGAGCGGCAGTTGAACCTCATCCGCTACACGAAGATGCCCCGCGGCGGCCACTTCGCCGCGCTGGAGGTCCCGGACGATTTCGTTGCCGAGGTCCGCGCCTTCGCCGGCGACGTCGCCGGACGCTAGGTCGGCGTACCGGTCCCGCCGGCGAGCGCCGGCGCGACCGCGCCCGGTCCCGCCGATGGTTGAACACGATTGAAATTTCACATGTCGAGATGTTTGGAATCCGGTCGCGCGCTCGGGTGTTCTAGTGGCCATGCAGATCTTCGAAGATGCGACGAAACTCGTCGGGCGTACCCCGCTGGTGAAGCTGAACCGCGTGACCGGCGAGAACGACGCCACGGTCCTCGGCAAGCTCGAGTTCTACAACCCGGCCAACTCCGTCAAGGACCGCATCGGCGCGGCGATCATCGATGCCGCCGAGGCGTCCGGTGAGCTGAAGCCGGGCGGCACGATCGTGGAGGGCACGTCGGGCAATACCGGCATCGCGCTCGCGTTCGTCGGCGCGGCCCGCGGCTACAAGGTCGTGCTGGCCATGCCGGAGACCATGTCGCTGGAGCGTCGCGCGCTGCTTCGCGCCTTCGGCGCCGAGCTGATCCTCACCCCGGGCTCGGAGGGCATGAAGGGCGCCGTCGCCAAGGCCGAGGAGCTGGCCAAGGCCGACAACACCGTCCTGGCCCGGCAGTTCGCGAACCCGGCCAACGTGAAGATCCACCGCGAGACCACCGCCGAGGAGGTCTGGAACGACACCGACGGCCAGGTCGACATCTTCGTCGCCGGCATCGGCACCGGCGGCACGGTGACGGGCGTCGGCCAGGTGCTCAAGGAGCGCAAGCCGGAGGTCAAGATCGTGGCCGTCGAGCCCAAGGAGTCGCCGCTGCTCACCGAGGGCACCGCCGGCCCGCACAAGATCCAGGGCATCGGCGCCAACTTCGTGCCCGAGATCCTCGACCGCGACGTGATCGACGAGATCATCCCGGTCGACGCGGACACCGCGGTGAAGTACGCCCGGGATGCCGCCGCCCAGGAGGGCCTGCTGGTCGGCATCTCCTCCGGCGCCGCGATCGCCGCCGCCGCCGAACTGGCCAATCGGCCGGAGAACGCGGGCAAGACCATCGTCGCGATCATCCCCGACTTCGGCGAGCGCTACCTGTCCACCATCCTCTACTCGGACCTGCTGAACTGACGTCGTCCGCGGCCGGGCACGGAGGAGTGATCATGGTCGACAATCCTGCTGATCAGCCCGCGCGCGAGGCGAGCGGTGGCCTGCTCGCTCGCGCCCGTGCCCGGTTCGCCGAAGACTTCGACGCCGCCTTCCGCAACGACCCGGCCGCGCGCAGCCGCCTCGAACTCGTGCTCGCCTACCCGGGCCTGCACGCCGTCTGGGCACACCGGATCGCGCATGCGCTGTGGCGCAGGTCGGCGCTGCGGATTCCCGCGCGGGTCGTGTCGAACATCGCGCGCACCCTGACCGGCATCGAGATCCACCCCGGCGCGACCATCGGCCGTCGCTTCTTCATCGACCACGGTTCCGGCGTCGTGATCGGCGAGACCGCCGAGATCGGCGACGATGTGATGCTCTACCACCAGGTCACCCTCGGCGGCCGCACCCTGAACCGGGGCAAGCGGCACCCCACCCTCGAAGACGGCGTGGTCGCCGGTGCCGGGGCCAAGATCCTCGGCCCGGTGACCGTCGGCGCCTATTCCCGGGTCGGCGCCAATTCCGTCGTCACCAAGGACGTCCCGCCCGGCAGCACCGTGGTCGGCGTACCGGGCAAGGTGCGCACCGCCGCCGACGCCCCGCTCGAACCGGAGTGGATCATCTGACGCTCCACCGTTCCGACCCACCCGCCGAACATGTGTTCTAATTGACGGGTGCGATGGGACAGCCAACTGCTCGACGCGACCGACGACGCGGCACTGCCCGGGATGACCTCGGGCCGGGCCCTGCTGCGGACCTTCGACACCCCGGAGTTCCGCGGCATGCAGTTCCTGGAGGTCGCCGCTCGCAGCGCCCTGAACAAGGTGCCCGGCGACGGGTTCATGGCCGGCGCCACCACGATCAATCCCTACCGCGGTTGCCAGCACGCCTGCGTCTACTGCTTCGCCCGCAATACCCACACCTATCTCGATCTCGACGCCGGAGCCGACTTCGATTCCCGGATCGTGGTCAAGATCAACATCGCCGAGGTGCTGGCCGGGGAGCTCGGCCGTCGGCGCGAGCTTCCTGAGCGGGTGATGCTCGGCACGAACACCGATCCCTACCAGCGGGCCGAGGGTCGCTATCGCCTGCTGCCCAAGATCATCCGCGCGCTGGCCCGGCACGGCGTCGGTATCTCCATCCTGACCAAGGGGTCACTGGTCCGCCGCGACCTGCCGCTGCTGGCCGAGGCGGCCCGCAGCGTACCCGTCGACATCTCGCTGTCGATCGCGATCTTCGACGACGAGTTGCAGCAACGCATCGAGCCGGGTACGCCCACCACCGCCGCCCGCCTCGCCACCGTGCGAGCGGTCCGCGACGCCGGGCTCGGCTGCGGCGTGCTCGCGATGCCGATCCTGCCCGGCCTGACCGACGGCGATGATCATCTCGACCGGGCCTTCGCCCGGCTGGCCGAGGCCGGGGCAACCTCGGCCACGATGGGCCCGCTGCACCTGCGCAAGGGCGCCCGCGAGTGGTACTTCGCCTGGCTGCGCCGCGAGCGAGGCGACCTGGTCGGGCTGTATGAGGAGCTGTACGCCACCGGCGCCTACGCCGCCAAGGGCTACCGCGACGAGCTCGCCGCCCGCATCGTCCGCGCCCGCTCCCGGCACCGGTTCGAACGCGCCCCAGGACCACGGGGCCGCGCCCGGCCCGCCGGACCCCGGCCGCGAGCCGCACCGCAACCGGCCGCCGATCCGCTGTTCTGATCGCCGACGGGCTCCGCGAGGCCGCTCAGCCGTGCTCGCCGGCGATCGCCTCGTGATGGCGAACCACCTCGGCGACGATGAAGTTGATGAACTTCTCCGCGAAATCGGGATCGAGATTGGCCTCGACGGCCAGCGCCCGCAGGCGTTCGATCTGCCGGGCCTCCCGCCCCGGATCGGCGGGGGGCAGCCCGTGCGTGGCCTTGATCTCCCCCACCCGCTGGGTGATCTTGAACCGTTCGGCCAGCAGATGCAACAGCGCGGCATCCATGTTGTCGATGCTGCCGCGCAGGCGTACCAGCTCCTCCGGCAGCGCGCCCGGATCGCTCACGAGACGACGACCTCGACCCGCTGGAACTCCTTGACCTCGGTATAGCCCGTGGTCGCCATCGCACGGCGCAGGGCGCCGACCAGGTTCATCGTGCCGTCCGGGACGCGGGACGGCCCCAGCAAGATCTCGCGCAGCGTACCGATCGGCGCCTGCGGCACCCGCTCACCGCGCGGCAGCTCCGCGTGCCACGCCTCCGCTCCCCAGTGCCAGCCCCGGCCCGGCGCCTCCTCGGCCCTGGCGAGCGGACTGCCGACCATCACGGCATCGGCGCCGCAGGCGATGGCCGTGGCGATCTGCCCGGACTTGCCGATCGAGCCGTCGGCGATCAGGTGCACATAGCGGCCGCCGGACTCGTCGAGATAGTCGCGCCGCGCCTCGGCCACGTCGGCAATCGCCGAGGCCATCGGCACCGCGATGCCGAGCACGTCGCGGGTGGTGTGCGCGGCGCCGCCGCCGAAGCCGACCAGCACCCCGGCCGCGCCCGTCCGCATCAGGTGCAGGGCCGCCTGGTAGGTCGCGCAGCCGCCCACGATCACCGGCACGTCCAGGTCGTAGATGAACTTCTTCAGGTTCAGCGGCTCGCGATCGCTCGAGACGTGCTCGGCGGAGACCGTGGTGCCGCGGATCACGAAGAAGTCCACGCCCGCGGCCTCGACGACCTGGTAGTAGTCCTGCGTGTGCTGCGGCGACAGCGCCCCGGCGACCGGTACGCCCGCGGCCCGGATCTCCTTCATCCGCTCGGTGATCAACTCCGGCTTGATCGGTTCGGCATAGATCTGCTGCATCCGACGGGTCACCTCGAGCTGATCATCGATGCCCGCCAGCTCCGCGAGCACCGGCTCGGGATCGGCGTACCGGGTCCACAGTCCCTCCAGGTTCAGCACGCCGAGCCCGCCGAGCTTCCCGACCTCGATCGCGGTCGCCGGCGACATGATCGAATCCATCGGCGCGGCGATCAGCGGAAAGTCCAGCGTCAGCGCGTCGATCTTCCAGGTCAGGGAGACCTCCTCCGCCCCGCGGGTGCGGCGCGACGGGACGATGGCCACGTCATCGAGGGAATAGGCCCGGTTGGCGCGCTTGCTACGGCCGATGTCGATCATGGTCACGTCCTCGGTGGTGGTGGATGGCGGGCGCGATCAGCTCGTGGCGTAGTTCGGCGCCTCGACGGTCATCTGGATGTCGTGCGGGTGCGATTCGCGCAGCCCGGCGGAGGTGATCCGCACGAAGCGGCCCTTGGCATGCAGCTCCGGCACGGTCTGGGCCCCGGTGTAGAACATCGACTGCCGCAGGCCGCCGACCAACTGGTACGCCACGGCGCTGAGCGGGCCGCGATAGGGCACCTGACCCTCGATCCCCTCGGGCACCAGCTTGTCGTCGCTGGCCACATCGCCCTGGAAGTAGCGGTCCTTGGAGTAGGAGCCCTTGCGCCCGCGGGCGGCCATCGCGCCGAGCGAACCCATCCCCCGGTAGGTCTTGAACTGCTTGCCGTTGATGAAGGTCAGCTCGCCCGGGCTCTCGTCACAGCCGGCGAGCAGGCTGCCCAGCATCACCGCGTCCGCGCCGGCGACCAGCGCCTTGGCGATGTCGCCGGAGTACTGCAGCCCGCCGTCGCCGATCACCGGCACGCCGGCCGCGCGGCAGGCCCGGGCCGCATCGTGGATCGCCGTCACCTGCGGTACGCCGACGCCGGCCACCACCCGGGTGGTGCAGATCGAACCCGGCCCGACGCCGACCTTGACGGCATCGGCGCCCGCCTCGCACAGCGCCTTCGCACCGGCATGGGTCGCCACATTGCCGCCGACGATGTCGACATGCTCGGCGAGCGGTTCGGTCTTCAGCTTGGCGATCATGTCGAGCACGCCGCGCGCGTGGCCGTTGGCGGTGTCGACCACGAGCAGATCGACACCCTCCTCGACCAGCGCCATCGCGCGCTCCCAGGAGTCGCCGAAGAAGCCGACGGCGGCACCCACGCGGAGCCGGCCCTGGTCGTCCTTGGAGGCATGCGGGTACTGGTCGGACTTCACGAAGTCCTTCAGCGTGATCAGACCGGTCAGCCGGCCGGCGTCATCGACCAGGGGAAGCTTCTCGATCTTGTGCTGGGCGAGCAGGGCCATCGCCTCGTCGGGCTTGATCCCCTGCCGGCCCGTCACCAGCGGCATCGGGGTCATCACCTCGCGTACCGGCCGCGAGCCGTTGCTCTCGAAACGCATGTCGCGATTGGTCACGATGCCGAGCAGCACGTTGTCGGGGCCGACCACGGGGATGCCGGAGATCCGGTAGTGCCCGCACAACTCGTCGGCCTGGGCCAGCGTCGCATCCGGGCCGATGGTGATCGGCTCGTCGACCATCCCGGCCTCCGAGCGCTTGACCTGGTCGACCATCGCGGCCTGGTCGGCGATGGAGAGGTTGCGGTGCAGGATGCCGAGGCCGCCCTCGCGCGCCATCGCCACGGCCATCCGCGTCTCGGTGACGGTGTCCATCGCCGAGGAGAGCAGCGGGATGCGTACCTCGATCCGTTTCGACACCCGCGAAGTGGTGTCGGCCTCGCTGGGGATCACGTCGGTCTCGTTCGGCTGCAACAAGACATCGTCGAAGGTCAGACCGAGGGTGGCAAACGGCGCGGGCACGCCGGACGGGGAGAGCTGGTCGTCGGGCACTCGCCAATGGTAGTGCGTCGCCGCGGGCCCTGCGCCGCCGGAGGCGCGGTTGACCACGGTGTACCGCTGGCACGCAATCTGTGCTTATCTGTTCATATCTGTGTTTCAAATCGTAGTTTCTACGCTCAAAGGAGAGCATCTATGAACGCGCCCTTTGCCCGGCGGACCCTCCTCGCCGCGACCGCCGCCGGCGTTGCGGCGGCCGCACTCGGCGGCACCGAGACCGCCCGTGCGGCGCGGCCCGTGTTCTCCACCAAACCGGCCGTGGACGCCGTCCGGCGCGTGGCCGGACGCCGTGCCGCGGCCCAGATCCACTTCCGCGCAGTGCGCGCCGACGAGGAATACTTCCGGATCAGCGGCGAGCGCGGCCGACCCGTCATCGAGGGCACCTCCCCCGTTGTGTTGTTGACCGGATTCAACTGGTACCTCAAGTACGTGCTCGCCGCCGACGTGTCCTGGGATGCCGCGCAGGTCGACCTGCCCAACCCGCTGCCCGCACCGCGGACGGAGATCCGACAGCGCGCCAATGCCGGCCGACGCCTGTTCGGCAACGACATCTGGACCGACTACACCGGCCCACACTGGACCTTCGAGGACTGGGAGCGCGAGATCGACATCCTCGCGCTGCAGGGCTACAACGCGATCTTCATGCCCGTTGGCATGGAGGACGTCGCGCACCGGATGCTTCAGGAGTTCGGCTACAGCCGCGCCGAGGCCCTCGCCTGGACCGCCCCGGCGGCACACCGCGCCGCCGGGATGTGGCAGGGCGGTTGGACGCTGGAGGACGGCGGGATCAGCGAGGCTGACCAGCAGCGTCGGGTGAAGCTCGGCCAGCGGATCGCCGAGCGGATGCGGGCACTCGGCATGCAGCCCCTGGTGCCGGGCTTCGTCGGCTTCGTGCCCGAGGATTTCGCCGAACGCAATCCGGGAGCGGAGGTCGCCGACCGCGGCTACTGGTTCACCCAGCGCATGCTGTCGTGGCTGAATCCGGACTCCGCGCCCTACCGCGAGGCCGCGGCGCGCTTCTACGCGATCCAGCGTGAGCTGTTCGGCGAGTTCGAACTCTTCGCGATGAATCCGTTCACCGAGGGCGGCAGGTCGCCCTACCCGCTCGACATTGCCGGCCGCGCCATCCAGGAGACCCTGCAGGCGAACGTGCCCGGCGGAATCTGGCAGATGCACGGCTGGCAGGAGAATCCGAAGAGCGAGATGCTCACCCACCTCGATCCGAAGACCACCTGGATCGTCGACTTCGTCTCCGACCGCTACTCGGGTCTCGATCGGGAGAAGACCTGGGGCGGGATTCCGTACGCCTTCGGGCCCGTCTGGAACTACGGCGGACACACCACGATGGGCGCAAATCTCGGCGTGTGGAACACGCGCTACCACGAGTGGCGCAACAAGCCAGGCAGTTCCCTCGACGGAATCGCGCTGTCCCCCGAGGGCGGTCATGGCGACGTCTTGCCGCTGCAGTTCTTCGCCGAGCTCGCCTGGCGCGACGAGCCGGTCGATCTGGACCAATGGATGGCCGACTACGCGACCCGCCGTTACGGCGCCTCGGACCAGAACGCGACGAGGGCCTGGCAGGCGATGGGCCGCACGGCGTACCGGATGCCGGCCGACGGGTGGCACGAGGCCCAGGACGGGTTGTTCGCGGCGCGCCCCGCGCTGGATGTGCGTACCGCCGCGGAGTGGTCGCCGAAATTGATCCGCTACTACGCCGGCGAGTTCGCGACGGCGCTGCCGGCACTGCTTGCCGTGGCGCCGGCGCTGCGCGACAGCGACACCTACCGGTTGGACCTGATGAGCGTGGCGCGGCAGGTCCTGGACAACAACTCGCGCGCGTTGCTGCCCCGGATCCGGTCTGCCTACCGCGACGGCGACCTGGATACCTTCAACGAGCTGACCGCGAGCTGGCTGGACCAGATGCGCCTGCAGGACGACCTGGTCGGCACGATCCGCGGGTTCCAACTCGGCCCGTGGATCGCGCAGGCGCGCGCGTCGGCAGGCGATGCCGGGGAGGAGGATCGCTACGTCTATGACTACAAGGAGATGCTCACGCTCTGGGGCAATGACGCGCTCGCCGACGGTGGCCTCAACGACTACTGCAACCGCGGTTGGCAGGACCTGATCGGCACGTTCTACCTGCCGCGCTGGGAACGGTACTTCGCCACCCTGCGTACCGCCCTGGAGAGCGGATCGGAACCGGAGCGGATCGATTGGAACGCGATGGAGCGCGCCTGGGTGGCCGATGTGGATCGCGATTTCACCATGACGCCCTCCGGCGAAACCTACGCGCTGGCGAAGCGGGTCGAGTCTGAGTGGTGACCTCGGGATCCGGTCGCGGTGTGGGTAACTAGGGTACGGACGCATCGTCCCCCACCCCGGAGGTAGCCCGTGAGCGCGTCCGCCCCGCAGGCCCAACCGGAATCCCGCGCGCTGCGGGCGGCGTTCCGGGTCTTCTCCGTCATCGAGCGGGTCGGCAACAAGCTGCCCGCGCCGTTCTGGCTGTTCGTCATCCTGGCCGTGGTCGTGATCGTGCTCAGCGCGATCCTCGCGGCCGCGGGCGTGGCCGCGGTGAACCCGGCCAACGGCAAGACCGTCGCCGTGCAGAGCCTGCTGTCGCGCGAGGGCATCGCGATGATCGTCTCCTCGGCGACGGACAACTACGCGAAGTTCCCGCCGATGGCGACCATCATCACCACGATGCTCGGCATCGCGATCGCGGACCGGAGCGGGCTGATCGAGGCATTCTTGCGCAACTCGCTGGCGCGCGTACCCGCCCGGTTCGCGACCTTCGCGCTGTCCCTGGCGGCCATGTTCGGCCATGTCGCCGGCGATGCGGCCTATGTCACGCTCATCCCGCTCGGCGCCTTGCTGTTCCGCTCGCTCGGCCGCTCGCCGATCCTCGGCATCATCGTCGCCTTCGTCTCGATCTCGGCCGGCTACGACGCCGCGCCGATCCTGACCACCACCGATGTGTTGTTGTCCTCGATCAGCACCGCGGCGGCGCAGACCATCGACCCGGCCTATGTCGTGACCCCGGTGTCGAACTACTTCTTCGCGCTGGCGTCCTCGGTGATCATCGCGCTGACCATCACGATCGTCACCGAGACCCTGCTCGCCAGGCGGCCCGAACTCGTCGCCGATACCGACGCCGAGGGGTTGGCCGCCGATGCCGCCAAGGAGGTGACGACGGTCGAGCGCCGCGCGCTGCGGATGACCGGGATCCTCGCGGCGGTGCTGTTGATCGCGCTGGTCGTCGCGATGGTGCCGGAGGGTTCGTGGCTGCGCGGCGAGGACGGTGGGATCACCGACTCGCCGGTGTTCAGCGGAATGGCCTGGCTGATCGGAATCTTCTTCGCCCTGCTCGGCATCTGCTACGGCCGGATCACCGGGTCGATCCGGTCCGCCTCCGACATCACCGATGCGATGATCGACGGGTTCAAGCAGATGGCCCCGATCCTGGTCCTGTTCTTCGCGATCGCACAGTTCCTGGCCTATTTCAAGTGGTCCGGGATCGGTGAGGTGCTGGCGATCACCGGGGCCGAGGCGCTGCGCGGCGCCAATGCCCCGTCGCTGGGCATCCTGCTCGGGATGGGCGTGGTGATCTCGCTGCTCAATCTGATGATCACCTCCGGCTCGGCGATGTGGTCGCTGGCCTCGCCGATCTTCGTGCCGATGTTGATGCTGCTCGGCATCCCGCCGGAGACGACCCAGGCGATGTACCGGATCGCCGATTCGGTGACGAACTGCGTGACCCCGATGAGCCCGTACTTCGCGCTCACCCTCGGTTTCCTGCAGCGCTATCGCGCCTCCGCGGGGATCGGCACGCTGGCGAGCTTCACGATCCCGCTGGCGATGGTCGTCTGGGTGGTGTGGATGGCGCTGTTCTGCGTCTTCTACCTGCTCGGCATCCCTTTCGGGCCGGGGGCGCCGGCCACCCTCTGAGCGACGAGCCGGCGCAGTGGCGTACCCAACCGGCCATAGGCGAGCTGGTCGATGATCACCGCCGCGCCGATCCCGATGGCGATCTGGGCGAGCACGATCCAGCCGAGGTACTCCGCCATCGACAGATAGACCAAGATCATCACCAGACCCCCGACGGCGAGCCGTTCGGCCCAACGACCGAAGCGCGCCAGGGCGAGGAAACAGGTGCCCCAGGCGAGGTACCAGCCGTGCAGCACGGCCCCGGTCAGCGCCACGGCGAAGAGACTGATCACCAACACCCGCCAGGGGTTGCGCGGCGCGTAGCGCCACACCGCGGCGGCGATGATCAGCACCAGCGCGGCGCGGCCGAGCCAGGACGCGACGATCGCGGGTACGCCGAACTGGACCAGCAGGTTGACCGGCGCCGGGCTGAGCACGCTGCCGGGCAGCGCGAGCGAGGTGAGCCAGCCGAAGCCGAAGGTGGCCGCGGAGACGAGCGCGAACGTGCCGATCGAGATCGCGGCGGTGACGGCGAGCGGGACGGTCATCCCGACCAGATCCGCCCGCCGGGAGCGCACCTGTGGATCGCGCGCCGCCGCACCGAGATCGCCGCGGCGTTGTTCGCCGATCAGGAAGGCCAGGCCCAGGCCGGCGAAGGCGGCCGGCTGCTTCACCGCGACGGCGAGGCCGAGCGCGATCGGGGCGAGCCACAGCCCGTGGCGGCCCAGCCCCAGCCACAGGGCGAGGGCGATCAGTCCGATCATCAGGGCGTCGTTGTGGGCTCCACCGACCAGATGGATGATCACCAGCGGGTTCAGCAGTCCGAGCCAGGCGGCATGGCGCGGATTCGCCCCGGCCGCGCGGGCGAGAGCCGGCAGCAGCGCACCGAGCAGCGCCACCCCGGCGAGGGCGGGCAGCCGCATGGCGATCACGCCCCAGTAGGGGTGGAAGCCGGTGACGGCGGCCGACAGCCAGATCAGGGCGAGGTTGAGCGCCGGGTAGACGGCGGTCGAGCCGCGCCAGAACGCATCGACCTGCTCGGCATAGGGACCGGGCACGGCGGACAGCCCGACCAGATACGGGTTCTGTCCCTGCTGCACGATCCAGGCCTGGTCGGCGTAGAGATAGGGATCGTTGGAGAACACCGGGGGCACCAGCAGCAGCGGCGCCGACCAGGCCGCGAGGACCAGCCAGCGGCTCGGCCCACCCGGGGCGATCATCGCCCGCCGGATCCCGAGCCAGGCCGCCACCATGATCGGCACGGCGGCGATCACGGCGATCCGGCCGGCCAGCGTACCCGCCGGATTCGCCAGGGCCGGCGCGACGGCCTGGGCGGGGCTGGCCTCGGGCAGGAACGCGGGGGTGAACATGGCGGCGCCGAGCAGCATCGAGCCCAGGCAGCCGGCGATCAGCGCTGGCACCCAGGACCTGGCCGGCGGGGACGGTGGGGGCGCAGACATCTGCGCCATCATGGCAGGTCCGGCGGCGGATCCGCTCAGGGGAAGAGGGTGGCGAGGGCCCCCCGGAACTCGGTCTGGTCGAAGCTGAACCCGTCATCGGACAGGCGCTGCGGCACCGCGCGCTGGGAGGCGAGCAGGAGTTCGTCGACGAAGTCACGGCCCATCGCGGCGCGGATCGGCAGCAGTGGCGTCGGCACGATCGCCGGCCGGTGCAGCGCCGCCGCGAGGCCGCGGGTGAACTCCGCGTTGGTCACCGGATGCGGCGCGACGAGGTTGACCGGGCCGGTCAGTTCGGAGGTCAGCAGGTGACGCTGGGCGCGGGCGTGATCGGCGGCGGTGATCCACGGCATCCACTGGCGGCCCGAGCCGAGCCGACCGCCGAGGCCCGCCCGGAACGGCACGCGCAGCGCGCCGAGCAGGCCCCCGTCGGCGGCGAGGACGTGGCCGGTGCGCAGGTTGACGACGCGGACGTGCGCGGGCGCCTCGCGCGCGGCGGCCTCCCATTCGGTGACCAGGCCGGCGAGGAAGCCCGTGCCGGCCGGCTGGTCCTCGGTGAGGATCTCGTCGCCGCGGCTGCCGTAGAAGCCAACGGCGGAGCCGCACAGGAAGGTGCGACAGCGCGGGGCGTCGACCAGCGCGGCGGCGAGCGTGCGGGTCGGGTCGAGCCGCGAATCGCGCAGCTCGGCGCGGCGGGCGTCGGTCCAGGGACCGGACGCGATGCCCGCCCCGGACAGGCCGACCACGGCATCGGCATCGGACAGCCCGGCGCCGTCGATCCAGCCGCTGCGCGGATCCCACTGCCGCTCGCCCGGCGCCGCGGCGGGACGGCGTACCAGCCGGATCACGTCGATGCCGCCCGAGGTGAGCTCATCGACCAGCGCCGACCCGATCAGGCCGGAGGAACCGGCGACGGCGACGCGTTCCGGGGCTGCTGTGTTCACCGGACCACCCTATGCCGCTGACCCCTCCCGCAGGTGATGACCCTTCGAACCGATTCGATGCGGCATCGGCTGCGGGAGAGATCGGTCGGTGGCCGGAAAACGCGACGCCGGGCCCCGCTGCTGCGGGACCCGGCGTCGGCGTGGGGCAGGTACGTGACCTCAGTGGGCGTGCCCGGCGGGCTCGTCCTCCTCCTCGGGCTTCTCGACCACCAGCGTCTCGGTGGTGAGCAGCAGGGAGGCGATCGAGACCGCATTGGCGAGCGCGGAGCGGGTCACCTTGACCGGGTCGATGACGCCGGCCGCGATCAGGTCGCCGTACTCCTCGGTGGCCGCGTTGTAACCCTCGCCGGGGCCCATCTCGGCAACCTTGGACACCACGACATAGCCCTGCTCGCCGCCGTTCTCGGCGATCCAGCGCAGCGGCTCGACGACGGCGCGCTTGACGATCTGCTCGCCCACCGCCTCGTCACCGGTCGCCTTGCCCGGGTCGAGCACCTTGGCGGCGTGAATCAGGGCCGCGCCGCCGCCGGCGACGATGCCCTCCTCGATCGCCGCCCGGGTCGCGGAGACCGCGTCCTCGATCCGGTGCTTCTTCTCCTTCAGCTCCACCTCGGTGGCGGCGCCGACCTTGATCACGCAGACGCCACCGGCGAGCTTCGCGATCCGCTCGGACAGCTTCTCGCGGTCCCAGTCGGAGTCGGTGTTCTCCACCTCCTTGCGGAGCTGCGCGACCCGACCCTCGACGGCCGCGGCATCGCCGGCGCCGTCGATGATGGTGGTCTCGTCCTTGGTCACCACGACCCGGCGGGCCCGGCCGAGGTCGTCCAGGCTGACCTGGTCGAGCTTCATGCCGAGATCGGGCGAGACGACGGTGCCGCCGGTCAGGGTGGCGATGTCGTCCAGCATGGCCTTGCGCCGGTCACCGAAGGCCGGGGCCTTCACCGCGCAGGAGTTGAAGGTGCCCTTGATCTTGTTCACCACGAGGGTGGACAGCGCCTCGCCGTCGACGTCCTCGGCGATGATCAACAGCGTGCCGTTGGCGGCGATGACCTTCTCCAGCACCGGGAGCAGCTCGTTCATCGAGCTGATCTTGGAGGAGCTGATCAGGATGTACGGGTCATCCATCACCGCCTCCATCCGCTCGGTGTCGGTGACGAAGTAGGGCGAGAGATAGCCCTTGTCGAACTGCATGCCCTCGGTGAACTCGAGCTCGGTGCCGAAGGTCTGCGACTCGTCGACGGTGATCACGCCGTCCTTGCCGACCTTGTCGAACGCATCGGCGATCAGCTTGCCGATCTGCTCGTCCCGGGCGGAGATGGTGGCGACGTGGGCCATGTCCTGCGTGGTCTGGACCTCGCGGGAGTTCTTCTTCAGCTCCTCGGCGACCTTGCCGGCGGCGGCGTCCATGCCGCGCTTCAGGCCGACCGGGTTGGAGCCCGAGGCGACGGCCCGCAGGCCCTCGTGGACCAGCGCCTGGGCGAGCACGGTGGCCGTGGTGGTGCCGTCACCGGCGATGTCGTTGGTCTTGGTGGCGACCTCCTTGGCGAGCTGGGCGCCCATGTTCTCGTAGGGGTTGTCGAGCTCGACATCGCGGGCCACGGTCACACCATCGTTGGTGATGGTGGGCGCGCCCCACTTCTTGTCGAGGACGACGTAGCGCCCCTTCGGTCCCAGCGTCACCTTGACGGTGTTGGCGAGGACGTCCACGCCGCGCTCCAGCGAGCGCCGCGCCTCCTCGTCGAACTGCAGGGTCTTTGCCATCGGTGCTCGATCCCCTTACTTGTTGACGACCGCGAGGATGTCGCGGGCGTTGAGCAGCAGCAGGTCCTTGTTGTCGTACTTGACCTCGGTGCCGCCGTACTTGCTGAAGATCACGACATCGCCCTCGGCGACGTCGAACGGTACGCGGTTGCCCTTGTCGTCGATCCGGCCCGGACCCACGGCGAGGACCTTGCCCTCCTGCGGCTTCTCCTTGGCGGTGTCCGGAATCACCAGACCCGACGCGGTGGTCTGCTCGGCCTCCAGCGGCTCCACGAGCACGCGGTCCTCAAGCGGCTTGATCGTTGCCACGACTAACCCCTTTCACGGGTTCTGCCCCTTCACGGGTTCTGTATGTGTACATGCCTGGCCTGAACTCGGGATGTCGTCGCGGGTGCCACCCCAAGTTGTGGCTGGCACACTCGCGCTGAGAGTGCCAACACCGAATCTATGCCCTCGTTAGCACTCGGTCAAGCCGAGTGCCAACCCGATGGCGCGCGTTCGACCACCAGCGCCCGCGATCCGTCGACGGTGGGCGTCAGCACCAGGGTCGCCGCCGCGTCACCGCTCGGCCGCAGCCGGCGACGCAGTTGTGCGGGATCGACATCGATACCGCGTTTCTTGATCTCGAGGCTGCCGACGCCGCGCTCCCGGACCCAACTGCGGACGGTCTTCTCCTTCCACGGCATCGACTCGCGCACGGCGAAGCGGGTCAGCCACGGGCTGTCGACAGGTTCGTCCCCGGCGAGATAGGCGATCGGCCCGGCCAGGCGATGCAGCCCGTGGGCGTGGGCCAGGTCGTCGACCGCGCCGGCGGCGATCGCCGCGGGATGCGGCTCGAAGAGGTACGCCGCGACCGGGCCGATCGAGGCGGGCGTACCCGTGCCGAGCGTGAGCTCGGCCGGTGCGTCCCCGAGCAGCACGACCGACCGGCGCCCTGGCTCCGCGCCCGGGCCCGACCACAGCGCGAGCTCGACGGCATCGCCGCCGTGCCCGACCCAGACCGCCTCGACATCGTCCGGGATCTCGCGGTGCGGGAAGCCGGGGCCGACCTTGAGGCAGGTGGGCGCGGCACGCGCCAGCAACCCGCGGGCGAAGTCCCAGGGCGGGGACAGGTCGGCCAGCCGCCAGCTCCGCCCGCGCGCGGTCCGGCGCGCCGGGTCGACGAAGACCGCGGCATCGGCGTCGAGCGGCACCCGGGTCGCGTCGCCTGCGGTCACCGGTACGCCGAGATTGGCCTCGGCCAAGATCGCCGTCGTCTCATCGGCCTCGACCGGCGCGAGCCGCAGGCCAAGGCGGCCGGCCGCGGCCGAGTCGGCGCCGATGCCGCTGCCGAGGTCGTGCAGGGCGTCGGCGTGCCCGGCCAGCCGCCGGGCCCGCCATGCCGACACGGCGGGCCGGCTGGCCTGTTCCAGCCCCGCCGCGGTGAAGAACCACCGCTCGGCGTCGGCGCCGAACTTCGCGGCCGCGCGCCGCCGCAGCGACAGTTGATCCAGGGCGGCGGCGGCCAGCGCGGGCCCGACCTCCGCGCGCAGCCGACTGGCCGCGTGCAGCGAGTCCGGATCGCCCAGGGCCGCGCCGAGCCGCAGCGCGCGGGCTCCGGGCGTACCGACCAGCGCCCGCGCGGTGTCCGGGTCCATGCCGCACATGCTAGGCGGCTAGCGTGACGCCTGTGGCGGATCGAGCCGACAGGCCGGATGCACGGCGGGAGCTGGCCGGCGCGTTCACGGCCGGCGCGGACGCCTACGACCGGCTGCGGCCCGGCTACCCGCCTGCGGCGATGGAGTTGATCATCCCCGCCGGAGCGCGCGACGCGGCCGATGTCGGCGCGGGCACGGGCAAGCTCGCCACCCAGCTCACTGCGGCAGGGCTGTCGGTGTGGGCGATCGACCCGGCGGCGCAGATGCTGGCGCTGGTGCCCGCGGGCGTCGAATCCCGGGTCGGCACGGGCGAGCACACCGGACTGCCGGACGCGAGCGTAGACCTGGTCACGTTCGGCCAGTCCTGGCACTGGGTGGATGCGGAGGCCGGCACCCGCGAGCTGCACCGCATCCTGCGCCCGGGAGGCCGGGTGGCGATGTTGTGGAACAAGCTGGACACGTCGGTGCCGTGGGTCGCCCGCTACGCCGACGCGATGCACACGGTGGACCCGCGGACCGATCATGAGCGGGAGGTTCGCCGGCAGGCGCCGGCGGGGCTCGCCGGCTTCGGTCGGATCGAGACCCGTGAAGTGCCGTGGCGAATGATCATGACCGAGGCTGATCTTGCGATGCTGGCCGAGACCCGTAGCTACTGGCTCGCGGCCGACGACGCCGTGAAGCACCCGGCGCGGGAGTTGATCATGGCCGCTGTCGGCGCGGCACCGCGGGCGGCCGACGGCCGCGTCTCGGTGCCCTATGCCACCGAGGTCGCCTGGGCCGACCGGAGGGGATGACCGCTCAGCCGGCCCGATTCTGGATCGCGGCGCCGACCCGGGGCAGGGCCGACCGGACGTGGTCCTCGGCCTTGCCGCGCAGGCCACGGTAGGCCTTCTTGATGCCCTCACGGTCCGAACCGAGGACCCGCTTGTCGGCGACGCCGAGCAGCGCTTCGGTGGCCTCGTCGCCGCGGCCGGCGAGATAGGCGCCGAAGTCGGTCTGACCGGAGGCGGTGAAGTCGGCCCAGAACGGGTCGAGCGCGGCGGCGAAGTCGGGCAGCATCCGGTTCAGGCCGCGCTCGGTGAGGTTCGGGGCGAGCTTGCGCGCCGCGGCGTACCCGGTCTTGATCGCGGCACCGGACAGGCCGGACTTCTCGCGGACCTCGGCATCCACCACGGCGGACAGGTCGGCGATCACGGCGGGGCGCTGGTCATCGGCGAGAAGGTTGGCGGTCAGGCTCATCGGATCACTTTCGTCGAGAGGGAGGTCGGCGGCGCCGGGTCCGGCACAACTCTAGGGATCACGGCGAGGACGCGCGAGACCCCGCCCCGACCTAGATTGGTGGGCATGTTCGGACCTCCCGGTCCCCTGTCGCCCGGCGGCCGTGTCGCCGCGATCATCGGTGCCGTGATGGCCACCGTCTCGGCCCACCTGATCGCCGGCCTGTTGGTGTTCGCCTGGATCAGCCGCGACGGCCCGCACGGGTACGCGATGATCTTCTCGATCTTCTTCGCGATCCTGCTGACGCCCGTCGCTCTGATCGGGCTGGTGACCTTTGTCGCGGGGCTGTCCACGGCGTACCGCCGCAGGAACGGCGGCGCCCCGCCGCCCGCTCGGTGAACGAGGCGACGGGGCGCACGCTGCCGTGCTCAGGCGGTGATCACTGGGCGGCCTGCGTCGCCGACTCCACGATCGGATCGGCCGCGTCGGCCTTGGCAAGCTCGGGCTCGCCGCCCGGGTTCGCGCCGCCGACGCCGGCGCGTACCTTCTCCTCGATCTGCTTTCCGGTGTCGGCATCGACGTTCTTCCAGTACCAGAACGCGCGCTCCAGCACCTCGCCGTGCACGCCGCCGAGCAGGTGTCCGGCGACCGTGTTCACGAAGTCCTCGCGCTGGGCGTCGTCCCAGACCTCGCGGACCAGCGTGCCGGCCTGGCTCCAGTCGTCGTCGTCGGCATGCAGGGTGTAGGCCTCGCGGACCATCTCACCGTCGGCCTCCCAGCCGTCGCCGGCGGGTCCGGTCAGGTCGGCGAACGGACGACCCTCGGAGTTGGGCGCATAGACCGGTGCATTGCCCTGATGCTCGTAGGCCATCGGACCGTCGAAGTTGTAGACATTGCGCGGTACGCGGGCCTGGTTGACCGGCAACTGGTGGTAGTTCGGGCCGATCCGGTAGCGGTGCGTGTCGGCATAGGCGAACACCCGGCCGAGCAGCATCTTGTCCGGGCTGAACCCGATCCCGGGCACCAGCGAGGACGGCTCGAACGCGGCCTGCTCGATCTGGGCGAAGAAATTGTCCGGGTTCTTGTTCAGGGTCATCGTGCCGACCTTGATCAGCGGATAGTCACTGTGCGGCCAGATCTTGGTCAGGTCGAACGGGTTGTAGCGATAGCCGCGGGCCTCCTCATACGGCATCACCTGCACCGACAGGGTCCAGGACGGGAACTCGCCGTTCTCGATAGCGGTGTGCAGGTCGCGCCGGTGGAAGTCGGCGTCCTCGCCGGCGATGCGGGTGGCTTCCTCGCCGGTCAGGCCCTCGACACCCTGATCGGAGTGGAAGTGGTACTTGACCCAGAACTTCTCGCCGGCTTCGTTGATCCACATGTAGGTGTGGGAGCCGTAGCCGTTCATGTGTCGCCAGGTGCGCGGGATGCCGCGATCGCCCATCAGGTAGGTGACCTGGTGCGCCGATTCGGGGTTCAGGCTCCAGAAGTCCCACTGCATCTGGTTGTCGCGGAGCCCGGATCCGCCCAGGCGCTTCTGGGACCGGATGAAGTGCGGGAACTTGATCGTGTCGCGGATGAAGAAGATCGGGGTGTTGTTGCCGACAAGATCGTAATTGCCCTCGTCGGTGTAGAACTTCAGGGCGAATCCGCGCGGATCGCGCCACGTGTCGGGCGAGCCCTGCTCCCCGGCGACGGTCGAGAACCGGGCCAGCATGTCGACCTTCGCCCCGGGCTGGAACAGCCCCGCCTTGGTGTAGCGACTGACATCCTCGGTCGTCTCGAACGTACCGAACGCGCCGCCGCCCTTGGCGTGGACGTTCCGCTCGGGGACCCGCTCACGGTTGAAGTGGGCCATCTGCTCGATGGCATGGAAATCGTGCAGCAGGATCGGACCGTTCGGGCCGATCGTCAGGCTGTGCCGGTCGCTCGCGGCCGGGGCCCCCGTGGCGGTGGTCGACCCGGACGCATCGACTCCGGCCAGCGTGTCGGCGGGCGGATCGCTCGTGAACTTCGCGTCGGTCATGCGACTCCTCCTTCGTGCCTAGCTCAGACGTTGTGGATCTGTCCCTCAGCCTAGCCCTCTCTGGATTCGGTCAAGAAAGGGCATGGGTCAGGGGCGTGCCGGGAGCAGTCGGGCCTCCGCCTCGCCGGTGCCGGTGACCGTGCCGATGCCGATCACCGAGAGAAAGACGGTCGGCTTCTGGACGCTGGTCGTGACCCGCAGCCGGCCGGCGGCGGCGAGGGTTGCACCGGGTACGCCGGACTCGGCCAGCACCCGGCTCGCCGCGCGATCCGCGGCGGCATGATCAACTCGCCCGAGGAGCTCGCCGGCCGCGGACGCATCCACGCCGGAGCGCGCGGCACGCTGGGCGATCGCCTCCGCCTCCTGCTGGGCGGCGAGTTGCCGGCCGCCGTCGACCACCAGCCCGAGAATGAGGACCACCATGGTCATCGACATCGCCACGACAACGGCGAGCGACAGGCCGCGCTCGCATCGGCGTACCGATCTTGATCTTGGTCTCATCGGCGCTCCCGGTAGCGGTCGATCGGCGCGACACCCGTGCGGGTGACGGTCACATTGCCGACCGGGAGGCCGATGTCGGAGGACTGCAGCGTGCAGGTGACGGTGACGCTGACCTCCGCGCGGGTGCCCGCCCGAGCGGCGAATCCCGCGACATCGGTCGTCACGGAGGTCTCGGCGCAGCGCAGGCCGGCGGTGGCAAGGTTGGCCGTGGCGACGGCGGCGGCATCGGACCGGGCCTGGGGCGCAGAGCGGGCCAGGGATGCGGCGCGGGCCGAGGATCCGGCGGCGGACTCGACGGTCGTCTGCGCCATCGCGTACCGCGCGGAGACGATCACCAGGAAGATCAACGCGAGGATGGCCGGGAAGATGATCACGGCCTCGATCGACAACGACATGCCGCGCTCGTCGCGCCTCATGGTCGGGTGATCCGCTCGATCGGCATCGTTGCGGTCTCCTTGATCACGCCGATACCGGGGAGCTCGACAAGGGTCGGCGCCGATCCGGTGACGGTGACAATGACACGCTCGGGGCCGCGATCGACCGTGATCGCGGGCGCACGCATCCCGACGCGTTCGATGATCCGGTAACCGGCCTCCGTGCCGGCGACGCCGGCCCCGTGCCGCCGGTTGAGCTCGGCGGTGACCTGGGCGGCCGCGACGGCCGAATTGCGCGCATGCCAGTAAATGCCGATCTGGATGATTCCGATCAGCAGAATCATCATCGCCGGCAGAATGATCGCGGCCTCCAGCGTATGGCTCAGCCCACGCTCGTTGCGGCGCATCGCGACTCCTTCGGCCCGGGGGGACGACCTGCGTGGAGTCTGCCGTGCGGGTATTGCGGTGTCCACAGGTTGTTCGAGTTGTGCACAGGATTTCACCGCGCAAACGGGGATATCCACAGAAATGTGAGGGGCTATCGACAGGGCGCCGGGGCTGCTGGAAGGATCCTCGAAATCGGCGAGAGGAGCCCCCCAGTGATCGCTGCCGACCTCCGGCGCTTCGGCGCGCTCGTGATCGCGCCCGTTGTTGCTGTCCTGGCCGCCTGCACGCCCGCCGCATCCGAGCCTGCGCCAACGCCCACCCCCTCACCCTCTCCCTCCCAGACCCCCTTCGCCGAGAAGAATGCCGCCGCCATCGAGGCGTACAAGCGGTATGAGGAGATGCTGGAAGAGACCGGAAGCAAGGGCGGCTTCCCAGCGGACGATCCCCCGGACAGTGTGCTGGCCACGACCATGGGGGACGAACGGAAGCTCGTCATCGAGGATGCCGTGGTGCTCTATGACGCCAAAGAGCGCACCACCGGCTCACGCAGCGCCCGCGGCATCGAACTCCGCTCATCACGACCAGTTCCCGGCGCACCGGGGGGTCACGTCGTGGAACTCCGAGCGTGCCGTGACTTGTCGAAGCTCAAGCTTCAAGGGCCGAATGGTTCAGGCCCGGTGACCGAGGCCTTTCAGGAGGTCTTTCCATCCCTGTACTACGACGAGTCTGCGCCGGCTGGCTGGAAGGTCGCGAAGCTACGCGGAAGCCAGATAGAGAAATGCTGACCGCACTACGGTCGGGGATCGTGGCGCTGGCCGTGCTCATGATCACGCTGGCAGCGGGCCCTATGGCAGTAGGTGCGCCGACGGATGAGACTCCGCCACCTAGCGCTCAGCCAACGGAAGAACGGGCGAATAGCTACGGCTACTCCGATGTTGAACTTGACATCAGAACCAAGGATGAGCGGGAGAGCAACTCATCGAATGCTCAGACGAACGGCACCGGGAGTGTGGGCCGCGGCCCCGCCCCCGATCCTTGGGCGGGTTTCTCCAAGGAGGAGCGCGAGGTTGCCGAGCAGACGGGTGGCGTACCGAGCGCGAACGGCAACGGCGAGATGGTTCACCTGTCGGTGTGCCTGGATGACCCGACCGTGTCCGTGCTGTGCCCGAACTATCCAGGCGGAGGGGACGGCGCGCCGCCCGCGCCGACCATCGCGCCCGAGGAAGCCGCCCGTCGTGCGGTCGCGAAGATCCGCCTGACCGCCAAGCCGCCGGGGCTGAGCCCGGACTGGAACAAGAACAAATACAAGATGCTGGCCGTCGGCTTCCCGGTCTGGGTGCACGCCGACCCGGATTCACTCACCCCCGTCAACGACTCCCAAAACATCGAAGGCCTCGGCGTCTCACTCGACGCCGCCAAACCGAACATCGCGGTCAAGATGGGCGACGGCACCACCCTGCGCTGCGCGCTGAAAGGCCGCCCGTTCAACCATCGCGACGAACCGGGCAGCGACGGCCCCTGCTCGCACCGCTACCAGAAAATGTCCCCACCCGACGGCTACACCGTCACCGCCATCTACACCTGGGACGTCGCCTGGACCGCCGGCGGACAATCCGGCGTGATCACCGTGAGCAACCAGGCCAGCACCCAGATCCCCATCGGCGAACTCCAGGCGCTCATCACCGCCCCACGCTGACCACCCCCAACCACAGCCGGCCCCCAAGCAGCGCCCGCCGCGCACAAGCATGTGCGATTTGTCGTCATCCCCGCGACCAAGATGACCACAAAACGCACACTCGTACCCGATGAGATTGCCGACCGCCCACCTCGCCGAGCGTGAGGCACTCGCTACCCAGAACTCTCCCACGTCATCGACATCGTGGCGCTCCCCGATCGCCCCACCGCTCAAGAACCTCAGGCGCGGCAACCGCCGATGAGCCAGCCGACCGTCACCCCGTCAGGTCCGACTTGCCACCGTGATCGCCCGGCAGCAGCGCGCTCCCACCAGTTCCCGGGCGATCCGGGGTCGGCGCAATCGATCGCCGCACCCCGCTCTCCAGATCCCTCCCGCAGTCAAGCCCGCTCTGCGGCCCGCAGAGCGGGCATAACTGCGGAAACAATCGGAGGCGAGGGGATGATCAGACCAGGACGCGGGAGACGGGCAGGCCCGAGTCGGCGCCGAACTCCAGACCCGAGGGCGGCAGCCCAGCCGCGACGACCTCCGCCCCGAGCGCGGCGATCATGGCGCCGTTGTCGGTGCACAGGCCCGGGCGCGGACGGCGTACCCCGATCCCGGCCGCGCCCGCACGCTCGGCGAGCAGCGAACGCAGCCGCGAGTTCGCCGCCACCCCACCGCCGATCACCAGATCCGTCACGCCCTCGGCCCGGCACGCATCGACCGCCTTGGCCGTCAACACATCCGCGACCGCCTCCTGGAAGCTCGCCGCCACATTGGCCACCGGAACCTCCCGGCCCTCCACCTCCGCGATCTCGACCCAGCGCGCCACCGCCGTCTTCAGCCCGGAGAACGAGAAGTCGAAGCGATGCCGTTCACGATCACGCGGCGAGGTCAGCCCGCGCGGGAACCGGATCGCCCGCGGATCGCCCCCGGCCGCCGCCTTGTCGATCACCGGCCCGCCGGGGTACGCCAACCCCAACACCCGCGCCACCTTGTCATAGGCCTCGCCCGCCGCATCATCGATCGTCGCCCCGATCGGCGTGATCGACCTCGCGATGTCGTCCACCCGCAGCAGCGACGTGTGCCCACCGGAAACCAGCAGCGCCAACGACCGCTCCGGCAACGGACCATGATCAAGAATGTCCACCGCGACATGGCCGGCCAGGTGGTTCACCCCGTAGAGCGGCTTGTTCGTCGCGTACGCCAACGACTTCGCCGCCCCGATACCGACCACCAGCGCGCCCATCAGCCCCGGTCCGGCTGTGACGGCAATCCCGTCCAACTCGCCAAGATCGACATCGGCCGCCGCCAGCGCCCGGCGCAGCGTCGGCTGCATCGCCAGCAGATGCGCCCGCGACGCGATCTCCGGCACCACACCGCCGAACCGGACATGTTCGTCCACCGACGATGCCACCTCGTGCGCCAGCAGCTCTCCCCCGCGGACGACCCCGACGCCCGTCTCGTCACACGAGGTCTCGATCCCGAGGATCAGCGGCCCGCTCATCGCCCGACCTCCCGCTTCATGATCACGGCCGCCACCCCGCCCGGGTAGTAGCGCGGACGGCGCCCCACCTCGACAAACCCCTCGGCCCGATAGAACCCCAACGCCGCCGCATTGTCCTGGGCCACCTCGAGCCAGCACTCCCCCGCCGGCAGCCGATCCCCCGCGGCCGCGAGCAACGCCCGCGCCACCCCGCGCCGCCGCGCCCGCGGCGCGACCACGATCCGGTTCAGCTCGGCGACATCGGAGCGCCGAACCGTGATCACCCCGAGCAGCCCCGACCCGTCGGCCGCCACCAGCACCACGCGATCCGGCGCGGCAAGCTCGCCCTGCCAGCCCGCCGCGGACCAGCCCCCGGCGACGAACCCCGCCACCTCGAGCTCCATGATCGAATCCAGGTCGGCTGCCGCCGCCTCCCTGATCACCGGGGCGGCGATCATGGTCTGCCCCGCAGACGGACGCGCCCGGACCGGTTGACCAGGGTCGACTTGCGGCTGGTCGGCACATTCGCATCGGCGTGCCGCAGGTACAGCGGCTCCGGCCCGATCTCCGGCAGTCCGGGACCGACGAGCGCCAGCACGCCGCCGTCGGTCTGCTCCGGCCCGCCGGCAAGCGCGCGCCCGGCCAGCTCCGGCGCCAACGCCACGCCCGGTCCCGTCACCGCGACATCGGGCACCTGCTGGGCGGGGGTGACCCGCGGCTCGCCGATCCGCGCCCGGTCCGCGCCATAGAGCGCCCAGTACACCTCGCCCCGCCGCGCATCGCTGATCACGCAGAACTCACCCGGCGGCTCGGCCACCGCCGCGGCCACCGCGTCCAGGCTGCACACCCCGCGCACCGGCACGCCCAGCGCCGTGCCGAGCGTCTGCGCCGACGCGATGCCGACCCGCAGCCCGGTGAACGGGCCCGGCCCCATCCCGGCGATGATCATTCCGAGCCCGGTCGCGGCGATGCCCGCCTCCGCCAACGCCTCGGCGATCAGCGGCGTGACCCGCTCGACGTGCAGCCGGGAGTCGCCCAACCAGCGCCGGGCCAGCACCCGCCCGCCGGCTGCCACCCCGACCGCGATCCCCGCGGACGTGTCGATCCCCAGCACGGGCCCCCGCGCCTGATCAGACATGGGCCAACGCCCGGGCCAGCTCGCGCAGCTCGGCGCGGTCCCAGCGGCGGCCGACCGGATCGATCAGGACGGTACGCCCACCGCCTGGCTCGACCAGCAGATCCAGCTCCAACCGCTCGTCGGCAAGCTGCTCGGCGACCCCGCGACCCCACTCGATCACCGTGACCGAACCGGCCAGCGAGGCATCGAGATCAAGATCGTCCACCTCGGCGGCCGAGCCGAGACGATAGGCGTCGACGTGCACCAGGTCCGGCGTACCCGGCCCCGTGCGGTGCACCCGCGACAACACGAAGGTCGGCGAGATCACCTCCTCCTCCACCCCGAGCCCGGCGCCGATGCCCTGCACCAGCGTCGTCTTGCCGGCGCCGAGATCACCCGTGGCGATCAGCACATCGCCGCCGCGCAGCAGGCTCGCCAGTCGGCGGCCCAGCTCGGTCATCGCCTCGGCGGTGGGTACGCCGACCGCGACCGGCAGGTCGCGGACCCAGATCCCGCCCTCGGCGGTCTGCTCGTCGATCCGGTAGCCGTGCCGGGCCCACCGGCGGGCCAGCTCGGGGAACTCCCGCCGGACCAGCAGCCGCGCCCGGACGAATCCCGCCCGCGCCGCCACGTCGTGCGCGGCGGCGATCATCTGCGCGGCGATCCCGTGGTGCTGGAACCGCGGATGCACCGACACCCGCGTCAGCGTCACCTCGCCCTCCCCGGCGGGCACCAGCACGACGACGCCGGCCGGCTCGGCGCCGATCCGGGCCAGCACACCGCCGCCGCGGCGTACCGCCTCGGCGATGGTCGCCGGGGTCTCCGCCAGTGCCGCGGGCGGCGGGTCGACGGGCCCGCGCGCGGCGAAGGCCGCGTGCATCACCGCGACCATCTCCGCCGCGTCCTCCGGGCCGGCCTGGGCGATGTCGAGCGCCTCGAGCTCGTCGCCGGGACCGCCCGTCCCCTCGTGTTTCGGCACCGGGCGATTGTAGTGGTGGCACGATATGCCCCGATGCCACTGACCGCCGACGAGATCGAGCGCTGCGCGCTGGGGATCCTCGACCGCTACGGCCTGGGCGATCTCTCGATGCGCCGGATCGCGGCGACGCTCGACGTGGCGCCCGGGGCGCTCTACTGGCACGTGCCGAACAAGCAGCAGTTGCTGATCCGGCTGGCCCGCCGGATCGTCGGCGAACCCGCCCCCGCCGCTGCGACCGCTTGGGCGGCCGGCCTCACCGCCTGGGCGCACGCGCTGCGTTCCCGGCTGCTCGCCCACCGCGACGGCGCCGAGCTGGTCTCCAGCGCCGTCGCGCTGGCCGGGCCGGAGAGCGGGCTCGACCCCGCGGCCGCGGCCCGCGCCCTGCTCCGTGCGGCCGGCTTTCCCCAAGCCGACGCGACCGCGGCCGCCGAGACCGCGCTGCACTACGTGCTGGGACAGACCCTGGCCTGGCAGGCGCGCGACCAGTTCCGCGGCCTGGGAGTGGTCGAGGACGCGCCGGTGCCCGACAGCTTCGACTTCGGGCTGACGGTGATCGTCGACGGCCTCGCAGCCCGCTACCGACCCGAGCGCCCGGGCGTTGGCTGATTCGTTACCTTGTGTTCGGGGACACGTTCGATCCCCGATGGCTGCGTGACCAGGAGAGCGAGTGAGGTGACACACGTGAGGGTCGCTGTGGTTACGGAGTCCTTCCTCCCGCAGGTGAACGGGGTCACCCATTCCGTCCTGCGGGTGCTCGAGCATCTCCGGGACAACGGGCACGAGGCGATCGTGCTCGCGCCGTCGGCCGGTGGCCGGGCGCCGGCGCGCTATGCCGGCTTCCCCGTCGTGCACCTGCCGTCGGTCGCGATGCCCGGCTATGCGAGCTTCCGGGTCGCCACCACTCCGCAGTGGCTGATCGAGCGCGAGCTGTCCGCCTTCGCCCCCGATGTCGTGCACCTCGCCGCGCCGTTCGCGATGGGTCAGCGGGCGCTGGCCGCGGCCCGCCGCCTCGACCTGCCGACGGTCGCGATCTACCAGACCGAGATCCCCACCTATGCCGCGCGCTACGGCCTGCCCCAGGCCGAACCGCTGCTGTGGAAGTGGGTACGCAATGTGCACCAGCTCGCCACCATGACGCTCGCCCCGTCCCGGGCGGCCCGCAAGCAGCTCATCGACATCGGCGTCCGGCGCGTCGGCCTGTGGGGCCGCGGCGTCGACTCGGTCCGGTTCCATCCGGCCAAGCGGGACAAGGCCTTCCGGCGTCGGTACGCCCGCCGCGGCGAGATGCTGATCGGCTATGTCGGGCGGTTGGCACCGGAGAAGCAGGTCGACGACCTGGAGGTGCTGGCCGACCTGCCCGGCACCCGCACGGTGATCATCGGCGAGGGGCCGCGGCGCGCGGAGCTGGAGCAGATCCTGCCGCACGCGGTCTTCCTCGGTCAGCGCACCGGCGACGAGCTGCCCCGGGCGCTGGCGTCGATGGACCTGTTCGTGCACCCGGGGGAGCTGGAGACCTTCTGCCAGTCGATCCAGGAGGCGCAGGCCTCCGGCGTACCGACCATCGCCCCGGCCCGCGGTGGCCCGATCGATCTGATCGACCCCAGCCGCACGGGCTGGCTGTATTCCCCCGGCGATCTGGCCGGCATGCGGGCCCACGTCCGCGACCTGCTCGGCGACGACCGCAAGCGGGCGAACTTCGGCGCCGCCGCCCGGGCGGCCGTCGAACACCGGACCTGGCCCTACATGTGCGACCGGCTGCTCGGCCACTACGCCGAGGCGATCGCCGAGCATCGCGCCCAGCGGGCCTCGCTGCCGTTCTGAGCGTCAGCCGGACGCGGCGCGGACCCGGCCGAACAGTCCGGCCAGCGCCGCATTGACCTGCTCGTCGCGTTCGATCATGGACATGTGCCCGGTCTCGGTGAGCCGCAGCAGCTCCGCGCCGGGCAGGGATTCGATCAAGGTCTCGGTGTGGCTGTAGGGCGTGATCAGGTCATCGGTGCCGCCGATGATCAACAGGTCGGTCCGGGCGAGCGCCGCGAACGACCCGGACTCGTCCAGCGTGGCGAAGGTCGGGTAGAAGTCGGCGACCACGTCCAGCGGGGTGGCCTGCAACATCTCGTTGAGGAACTCGACCTTCTTCGCCGACACGTTCCGATCGGCGAAGCTGAGCCGCCGGGCGACCACGAAGCTCACATCGCCGCTGCGCCGGCGGACGTGGCCGACCAACCCCGGCAGCCGGTTCAGCGTGGTCAGCACGGGCGGCGCCAGCCGGGAGAACAACGTGCCCGGGATCCCCGGCACGATCGAGTGCCGACCCATCGCGCCGGAGCTCGTGTTCAGCAGCGCGACACCGCGGACCCGGGCGTGCTCGCCGAACCACTCCGGCCGGCGGCGGGCGAGATTCATGATCGTCATGCCGCCCATCGAGTGCCCGACCAGCACCATCGGCGCGTCGCCGACGACCTCGTCGATCACCTGTTCGAGGTCCGCGCCGAGTTGCGGCACGCGGGCCAGCTCGGGGGCCGAGTGCCCGGACCGGCCGTGCGAGCGCTGGTCGTAGAACACCGACCGGAACTGCCCCGCGAATGCCTTGCGCTGGAAGTACCAGTTGTCCATGCTCAGCGCGTACCCGTGCACCCAGACCACCGTCAGGTCGTCGGGCGCATCCGGCGCCTCGACCACCTCGACGTGCAGCCGGACGCCGTCGGGGGTGGTCAGCTCGCGGCCCTCGCTGTGCAGCGCGAACAGGTCCGCGGTCTCGCGATCCACATCGCGCAGCCGCCGCGCCAGCACCCGGGACTGCACCTCCAGCCCGGCCGCCACTGCACCCACCGCCAGCGCGGTGACGCCGGCCGCGATGCCGACGCCCTTGGCGATCCCGCCGGCGGTCAGTGACGCCCCAGGCGTGGGGTACGCCCGGGCCGGGCGCGGGCCACCGGCGAGCCGGTGCACCCATTCCGCGGCCGACCGCGGCGCCACCCCGGGCACCCGGTGTCCGGCGGCGAGTCCTCGCCGGGCGGCGTCCGTGGCCCCGCGTACCGCCCCGCGCCCGGCGCTCCGACTGCCCTCAGACATCTGGCTCCTCCATGATCACCCGCGGCACCCGGCCGCTGACCCTGGTCAGGATCTCGTAGCCGATGGTGCCCGTCTCGCGTGCCCAGTCCTCGGCCCGGGGTCCTTCCGGCGCACCGAACAGCACGACCTCGTCGCCGGGCCGCTCCGTCGCGCCGGCGCCCAGGTCGATCACCAACTGGTCCATGCAGACCCGCCCACGGATCGGGGCGAGCCGGTCGCCGACGCGGGCCGAGGCGACGTTGCTGGCCGCGACCGGGACGCCGTCGGCGTACCCCAGCGGCACCAGCCCCACGACCGTGTCGGTGCGCGCCGTCCAGGTCTGCCCGTACGACACCGACTCCCCCGCCAGCAGGGGCTTCACGGCCACCAACTGGGCGCGCAGCCGCATCACCGGCGCGAGGTCCAGCCCGGCATCGGCCGCGAGCTTGCCGTCGGCGGGATCGACGCCGTAGCCGGCGATCCCGATCCGGACCAGGTCCAACCGCGATCCCGGGGTCGCCAGCGCGCCGGCCGAGTTGGCCAGGTGCCGGATCGGCGGCCGGAGGCCGTGCTCGTGGGCGATCCGGCCCGCCCGCTCGTAGGCCGCCTGCTGGTCGGCGATGCTCGGATCCTCGGGGCTGTCGGCGCTGGCGAAGTGCGACCAGATGCCGACCACCTCGATCAGCCCGTCGGTCTCCGCCTCGGCGGCCGCCGCGCACAGGGCCGCCCAGTCCTCGGGCCGGGCCCCGTTGCGGTGCAGCCCGGTGTCGGCCTTCAGGTGTACCCGGGCGGTCGAGCCGGTCGCCCGCGCGGCGGCCGCGAGCCGGGCCAGTTGCGCCGGCCGGTGCGCGGTCAGGTCGATTCCCGCGGCCACATGGGGGGCGAGCTCGGTGTCCTCGCCGTACAACCAGGCCAGCACCCGCCCCGTGTCGCCGTCGGCCCGCAGCGCCGCGGCCTCCTGCGGCGTGGCGACGCCGAGCCACTCGATCCCCGCCCGGCGCGCGGCCCGCGCGATCGGCAACATGCCGTGCCCGTAGGCGTTGGCCTTGACCACCAACATCACCCGCGCCGGGGCGACCAGCGCGCCGATCGCCGCCAGGTTGGCGCGCAGCGCGCCGAGATCGATCACGGCGGACGCGGTTCGCGGGTCGGTGGGGGCCGGGTGGTCGGTCATCGCGCCTCCCGGAGCAACGCGGCGATCGTCGCCGGCAGGTAGCTCGCCAGCGCCTGCGGCGGGTACGGGCCGGGGTGCCACTCGGCAGTGATCGCCTGCAGCGATGCGGCCGCCACGCCAGCATCGGCGGCCGGCAGGCCGGCGGCGAGCAGCGTTCCGCAGATGCCGGCCAACGTGTCGCCGGAGCCTGCCTGACCGGTCCACGCCGGGCCGGGGGCCGCCAGCCACACCTGATCGTGCCCGGGCGCGAGGACGAACTGGTTGGTGCCCTTGAGCAGTACGCAGGCGCCGGTCATCTCGGCCGCGCGGCGACCGGCAGCAATCGGGTCGGCCTCGACCACGGCGCGTTCGGTGTCCAGCAGCCGGGCCAGTTCCCCGGCATGCGGGGTGAGCAGCACCCGCCCGGAGAGCGGGTGCCGCGGCAGGGCCGCGATGGCGTCCGCGTCCAGCACGGTCGGCAGGCCGAGGGCCAGCACGCTGTCCACCCGGGTGCGGGCATCGGGCCGCTCGCCCCAGCCGGAGCCGAGCAGCCATGCCTGCACCCGGCCGGTGCCGATCGTCACATTGGGCAGTGCGCGGACCACCTCACGGCCAGCCTCGCCCGGGCCGGCGTAGCGGATCATGCCCGCGCCCGACCAGGCCGCGCCGGTACAGGACAGCACCGCCGCCCCCGGGTAGCGCGCCGAGCCGGTGTCGATGCCGAGCACCCCGCGGGAGTACTTGTCGTCGCCGGCCCCCGGCACCGGCCAGGCGCGGGCCACGTCGGCCGCCTGCCAACCGGCGAGCAGCGCCGCCTCCGCGCGCAGGTCGATGCCGATGTCGGCCACCACGACCTCGCCGCAGGCATCGGCGGCGGGGCGGAGCAGGTGACACAGGCGGCGCCCGCCGAAGGTCACCGTGCGATCCGCGCGGAACGCGGACCCGGGCGCGACCGCACCGTCGGCGTCCAGGCCGGACGGCAGGTCGACCGCGAGCACGGGCCCCCCACGCTCGCGCGCCAGTCGCGCCGCATCGGCTGCCGCGCCCCGCAGCCCGGGCCGGGCACCGATGCCGAGGATCGCATCGATGATCAACACCTGCGGCCCGATCATGGCCAGCGCATCGTCGATGTCGATCATCGACCCGCCCGCCGCCGTGAGCGCGGCCGCCGCGGTGTCGTCGGCGCCGCCGAGGACGGCGCAGGCGGCCACGGAGGCGCCGGCGCGGGCCAGCCGCTCCCCCGCCCACAGGCCGTCGGCGCCGTTGTTGCCCGGGCCGGCGAGGATCAGCACCGGCCGATCGGGACCGGCCTCGCGGGCGACCGCTTCCGCGGCGCGCCGCATCAGCTCGCCGGTCGCCAGCTCCGGTGCTGCCTCCTCGGCGGCGCGAATCGCCGCCACCGTCCACGCGTACCTCACGACGCGTGCCCCACCGTCCGGAACCGCGCGAGCCGGGGCCTCACGGCTCGCTCCGCTCGCAGATCACGTACGCCGCGGCGATCCCGGCGTCGTGGGACAGCGTCAGATGGATCTTGTCCACGCCGAGCTCGGCTGCGCGCGCGGCGACCGTGCCCGTGATCTCGAAGCGGGGTCGGCCGTGCTCGTCGCGCACCACCTCCGCATCGTGCCAGCGCAGGCCGCCCTCGGACAGCAACGCCTTGGCCAGGGCCTCCTTCGCCGCGAACCGGGCCACCCGCGACGACAGCGGCAGCGCAACCTCGGCCTCGGTCAGCCAGCGGGCCGAGAAGCCGGGACGGCGATCCTCCGCCGCGGCGTAGCGGTCGATCTGGCAGACGTCGACGCCGATGCCGATGATCATCCGCCTGCCTACTCGACGGTGACCGACTTGGCGAGATTGCGCGGCTGGTCGACGTCGTGACCCTTCAGCGTGGCCAGCTCGCAGGCGAACACCTGCAGCGGCACGGTGGCCAGCAGGGGCTGCAGCAGGGTCGGCACCTTCGGCAGGGTGATCAAGGTGTCGGCATAGGCCGCGACGTCGGCATCGCCCTCCTCGGCGAGCACGATGGTCCGCGCGCCGCGGGCCCGGATCTCCTGCACGTTGGAGATCACCTTGTCGTGCAGTTGGTCGCGACCCTTCGGCGGCACGACGACGAAGACCGGCAGGTCGGTGTCGATCAGGGCGATCGGGCCGTGCTTCAGCTCGCCCGCGGCGAAGCCCTCGGCATGGATGTAGGCGAGCTCCTTCAGCTTCAGCGCGCCTTCCAGCGCCACCGGGTAGCCCGCGTGCCGACCGAGGAAGAGCACCGATGGCGCGTCGACCAGGTCGCGCGCCAGCTTGTGCACGACCTCCAGGTCGTCCAGCACCCGCTGGATCGCCTCGGGGGTACGCTGCAGCTCGGCCAGCGTGGCCGCCACCTCGTCGCCGAACTTGGTCCCGCGCACCTGGGCGAGATAGAGCCCGAGCAGATAGCAGGCGACGACCTGGGTCAGGAAGCCCTTGGTCGAGGCAACGCCGATCTCCGGGCCCGCATGGGTGTAGATCACCGCATCGGACTCGCGCGGAATCGTCGAGCCGTTGGTATTGCAGATCGCCATCACCTTCGCGCCCTGTTCGCGGGCGTGCCGGATCGCCATCAGCGTGTCCATGGTCTCGCCGGACTGGGAGATCGTGACCACCAGGGTGCGGGCGTCGACGATCGGGTCGCGGTAGCGGAACTCGCTGGCCAGCTCGACCTCGCACGAGATCCGGGTCCAGTGCTCGATGGCGTACTTGGCCACCAGCCCGGCATAGAACGCCGTGCCACAGGCGACCACGATGATCTTGTCGATGGCGCGCAGCTCCTCGGCGGAGATGCTGGACTCGTCCAGCAGCAGCCGGCCCTCCGCATCGGTACGCCCGAGCAGGGTGTCGGCGACGGCGCGCGGCTGCTCGAAGATCTCCTTGCGCATGAACCAGTCGTAGCCGTCCTTCTCGGCCGCGGTCAGATCCCAGTCGACGTGATAGGCACGGGTCGGCGCCGGCGCGCCGTCGAAGTCGGTGACCTCGACGCCCTCGGGAGTGATCACGACCATCTGGTCCTGCCCGAGCTCGATCGCCTCGCGGGTGTGCTCGATGAAGGCCGCCACATCGGAGGCGACGAAGTTCTCCCCCTCGCCGACGCCGACCACCAGCGGCGAGTTGCGCCGCGCGGCGACCACCCGGTCGGGATCGTCCGAGTCGACGGCGACCAGGGTGTAGGCCCCCTCCAGCCGCCGGCACACCGCCCGCATGGCCGCCGGCAGCGGCGTACCCGATTCGACCTCGCGGCCCAGCAGCAGCGCGACGATCTCGGTATCGGTCTCCGACACCGGGACGAGCCCGTCGGCGGCCAGCTCGGCGGCCAGCTCGGCGTAGTTCTCGATGATCCCGTTGTGGATCAGCGTGACCCGGTCGGAGCCGTTGCCGTTGCTGCCGGTGGCCCGGTGCGGGTGGGCGTTCACGTCGTTCGGCGCGCCGTGCGTCGCCCACCGGGTGTGCCCGATGCCGGCGCTGCCGTCGGGCAGCGGGACCTCGGCCAGCTCGGCGGTCAGGTTCGCCAGCTTGCCGGCCTTCTTCGCCACCCGGGTCTCGCCCCCGTCGACGACCGCGATGCCGGCCGAGTCATAGCCCCGGTACTCGAGCCGACGCAGGCCATTGACCAGGACCTCGGGCAGGCTCCGGGGCCCGACGTAGCCGATGATTCCGCACATGGCGGGCAGATTACCCGCCGGTCGGCGATCCGCGGAAAACGCGCGAGGCCCGCCCCGGTCGCGCCGGGACGGGCCTCGTCAGCCGCTGCTTGCCGAAGAATCCTCAGGCGGTGCGGTTGAACTTGGTGATCTTTGGGTCGTTCTTCACCGAGTCGGACACGCCCTGCATGGTCTCGCAGTACTGCTCGGCCTTCATGCTGCCGTTCAGCAGGGCCCGCATCGGGTCCTTCTGGCCGTCCTTGAGCGCGGCGTACCAGGTGAACGCGAGCGGGTAGAAGACGTTCTCGCCGGCGGCGCTGACCCAGTCCGCGACCGACTTCAGCGCGGTCGACGGGTCGGTCAGGTTGTCGCCGGCGCCCTTCACCGCGCACAGGTTGCCGGTCAGGTTGGCGAACTGCGTGGTCGCCTCCTTGCTCAGCATCATTCGCAGGTACTCCATGCCGCCCGGCTTGTTCGCCGACTGCTCGGCAACGATGAACGGCTCGCCCGCGCCGCCGTGCAGCGCCTCGAACGGCAACTGGTCGCCGGGGCTGGACGGGGTCGGGAAGGTCTTCATGTCGAAGCCGTCCGGCACCTTGCCCTTCATCTCGTTCTCCAGCCACGAGCCGCACGGCAGCAGCGCGCCGCGGCCGTTCAGCCACTCGGCCTGGCTGGTGGTGTGGTCCATGCCCTCGGAGCCGTTGAAGATGAAGCCCTTGTCGTACAGCTCCTGGTACTCCTTGGCCGCCATCAGCACCGAGTCGTTGGTCCAGGCGTCGTCGGCGAGGTTGTCGATCTTCAACATGATGTCCAGGCCGCCGTTCTTGATGGCGGTCGAGGTCAGCATGGCGGTCATGTACTGGGTGTGTACGCCGGTGTGGATGATCGGCGCCAGGCCCGTGCCCTTGATCGTGTCGCACAGGGCCAGGAACTCGTCCCAGGTCTTGGCGATCTGCCAACCCTTCTCGTCGAACAGCTTGGAGGAGTACCACCAGCCCCACATCGAGAAGATGTAGTTCAGCGCCCGCATCACGCCGTCGTAGGAGCCGATCTCCTCCGTGCCGGGCAGCAGGTAGTCGCGGATCTTGGTGTTCGGGTCATCGATGGTCGGGGCGTCCAGCAGGACGGTCATGTCGGCGAGCTGGTTCTGCGCGACCAGCGCCGAGGTCGGCATGGCGTCCGCGCCGGCATTGTCGATCACCTCGGGCGGATTGCCGCCGGAGAACCGCGGCTGCAGCTCGGTGGCGATCTTGGTCGTCGAGACCATCTTGGCGACGTCGCCGCCGGCCCACTTGTTGTAGAGGGCGACATGCTCGGTGCCGTACTGGTCGCCGTAGCCGCCGTTGAAGATGACGACCTCGAGCGGCTTGGACTTGTCGACGCCGAACGGGTTCTCGGCCGTCTTCTCCTCGGTGCCGCCGGCGTCGCCGCCGGGCGTACCGCCACCACCACCGGTCGCGCAGGCGCTGGCCAGCCCGGTGCCGGCGACGGCTGCGGTGATCGCCGCGGTCCTGATCACGGTGCGCCGGGTGACGAAGGCCGCCGCCGGATTCAGCTCATCGGACATCGGTCAACTCTCCTTCTCCTGCCCGGCGACATTGCCGGGATGGTCTGGGTCTCCGGGTCGGCGGCGATCATTTGACCGCCCCCGCTGTCATCCCGGTCTGGATCTGCTTCTGGAACAACAGGTACACGATCAGCACCGGCGCCATGCCGATCACGAGGCCGGCGAACAACCCGGAGAAGTCCGAGGCGTACCCGGCCTCCGAAGCCATCTTGCCCAGCCCCTGGGTGATCACATACATCCTCGGGTCGGTGTTGATGAACAGCGGGATCAGGTACTGGTTCCACAGCCCGAGGGTGTTGAACAGGCCGACCGCGACGATGCCCGGCCGGGCCATCGGCAACATCACCTTGAAGAAGGTGGTGAAGTGGCCGGCGCCGTCGACGAAGGCGGCCTCCTGGACCTCCTTCGGCAGCGCCGCGAAATAGGAGGTCATGAAGAACACGGTGAACGGCATCGCCCAGGCGACGTAGACCAGGATCAGGCCCTGATAGGTGTTCAGCAGGCCCATCGAGCGCATGATCCCGAACAGCGGGACGAGCGCAATGAACAGCGGGATCGCATTGGCGACGATGAACACGAAGTGCAGGGCCTTGCGCCCGGGGAAGACGTAGCGGGCGATGCAGTAGGAGACCATGCAGCCGAGCAGCATGACCAGCACCACCGAGCAACTGACCACGATCACGCTGTTCATGAAGTAGATCGAGAAGTTCGCCTCGTTCCAGGCCCGGGCGTAGTTGTCCCACTGCGGGACCAACGGCGGCCGGTAGGACTCGACGAAGATCTCGTTGTCGGTCTTCAGCGAGCTCATGAACACCCAGATCACCGGGATCGCGACGACCAGCGCCCAGACCGCGAGCAGCACGTGGGTGATCCCGATCAGCGGACCGGAGCGCGCGTGCACCTTCTCGGGTGCGATATCGGATGCCGGCTCCGGGGAGGGTACGCCCGGCGCGGCCTGCACCTTCGTGCTCACAGCTCCACCTGCTCCCTGCGGGTGATCCGCAACATCACAGCGGCCACGATCGCCGTCACGGCGAACACGATCACGCCCTCGGCCGAGGAGAAGCCGAACAGGCCCTGGGTCTTGGCCTTGAACACCGACAGCGCCATCACGGTGGTCGCGTTGTCCGGCCCGCCCGGCCCGATGGTCATCAGGTTGACGATGGCCAGCACGTCCAGACACATGATCATCAGATAGACCAGGGCCGTCTGCACGGCGGGCCAGAGCAGCGGCAGCGTGACCCGGAAGAAGGTCTGCACCTTGCTGGCCTTGTCGATCGCCGCCGCCTCCAGCAGCTCGCGCGGGATGGCCGCCATCGCGGCGGTGAAGTGCACCATGTAGAAGCCGACGTTCATCCAGACCAGGAGGAAGATCACCACACCCAGCGCGGTCCACGGTTGCGCGAGCCAGGCCTGCCCGGCGGCCTCGTTCGGGCCGGGCGGGGAGAAGGTGATCAGGCGTACCAGCCAGTTCAACAGGCCGTTCGGCTGGAAGGTCTGCTGGAACATGATCGCCAGCGCCGCGACCGAGATCACCTGCGGCAGGAAGAACAGCAGCCGGTAGAAGCCCGCGCCGCTGACGCCCTTGAGCTGTCCGGCCCTGGTGCTGCCGGCGAGATTCAGCATGGTGGCGAAGAAGAGCGCGATGGTCAGCGTGATCGCCGGCACCACCACCAGCAGGATCAGGTTGTTGCGCAGGCCGGCCCAGAACTCGCGGTCCAGGACGCCCGCCTGACTGAACAGCGACTGGAAGTTCTGCAGCCCGACGAAGTTGTAGTTCGGCGTGTAGCCGGTCCAGTCGGTCAGCGCCAGATAGAAGATCTGCAGGAAGGGCGAGATCACGAAGAGCGCGAAGATCAGGACCGGCACCACGAGGAAGGAGAACAGGAAGAGCGTCTTTCCCTTGTGCATCGCGCCTCCCACGCTCGTGCCCGTCCGGTCGACCGCGCCGCAGCCCGCGGCCGGATCCGGCAGCTCGTCCGGCCGGATCAGCGTGCCAACCATATGGGTATCGCACAGTTCTGACCGCGAAACGCACAGTATGTTGCATAAGAGTTATCTGATGATGCCGCGTGCGACGCCGCCGGGAGCGCCCGCGAGCGGTCCGGCACAATGGCGGGCGTGAATCATGGCGCCGTCGCCCCGCCCGGTCCGGCCGACCTCCGCGAGGTCGGCCAGAGCCCGTTCGTCCAACTCCGTCGGGCCGACTGGGCCCGCCTCGCCGCCTCGACCCCGATGACGGTGGACGAGCAGACGCTGAACCAGTTGCGCGGCCAGGGCGACCCGACCAGCCTGGACGAGGTCGTCGAGGTCTATCTGCCGCTGACCCGGTTGATCTCGAAGTATGTGCAGCACACGGGCGATCTCTATCGCGCCAGCAACGCCTTCCTCGGGCTCTCGGTGCGGCGTACCCCGTTCGTGATCGGTGTGGCCGGCTCGGTGGCGGTCGGGAAGTCCACGACAGCGCGGCTGCTGCGCGAGCTGTTGGCCAACCTGCCCGAGCACCCGCGGGTCAGCCTGGTCACCACCGACGGCTTCCTCTACCCCAATGCCGAGCTGGAGCGCCGCGGTCTGCTGCTGCGCAAGGGCTTCCCGGAGTCCTACGACCGGCGGGCCCTGCAGCGGTTCGTGGTCGACGTGAAGTCCGGCCTGCCGCGGGTGGAGGCGCCGGTCTACAGCCACCTGGTCTACGACATCGTGCCGGGCGAGCAGGTGGTCGTGGAGCAGCCCGACATCCTGATCGTCGAGGGCCTGAACGTGCTGCAGCCCGCCCGGGTTCGCGCGGACGGCACCGCGGGCCTCGCGCTGAGCGACTTCTTCGACTTCTCCGTCTACGTCGACGCCTCGGTCGACGACGTACGGCGCTGGTACATCGACCGGTTCCTGATGCTGCGCGAGACCGCGTTCCGCGATCCGCGCTCGTTCTTCCGCCGGTTCGCCGACCTGAGCCGGGACGAGGCCGTCACCCGTGCCGGCGAGATCTGGGACAGCATCAACGGCCCCAACCTGGTCAGCAACATCGCCCCCACCCGCGGCCGTGCCACGGCCATCTTGCGCAAGGCCGCCGACCACAGCGTCGAATGGGTGCGGATCAGAAAGCTCTAGCCGAGGCCGAGGTGCTCCCGCACCACGCCGGCCAGGGAATCCGCGACGGCGTCGGCCTCCTCGTGGGTGGCGGCCTCGACCATCACCCGGACGAGCTGCTCTGTGCCCGAGGGGCGCAGCAGCACCCGCCCGGAGTCGCCCAGCCGCCGGCTCGCGGCCTGCACGGCCTCCAGCACGCCGGGATCGGTCCCGGCCCGGGCCTTGTCGACACCGGAGACGTTGACCAGGACCTGCGGCAGCCGGTGCATCACCGACGCCAGGTCGGCGAGCGAGCGGCCGGTATCGGCCATCCGGCGCAGCAACTGCAGCGCGGTCAGGGTGCCGTCCCCGGTGGAGGCCCAGCGCGACATGATCACGTGGCCGGACTGTTCACCGCCGAGCGAGAAGCCCTGGGCGTTCATCAGCTCCAGCACGTAGCGGTCGCCGACGGCGGCGCGCTGGACGGAGATACCCGCCTCGGTCATCGCATTGACCAGGCCCTGGTTGCTCATCACCGTGGCGACCAGGGTGTCGCCGACCAGTTCGTCGGCCTCGGACAGGGCCAGGGCCAGCACGGCGAGGATCTGGTCGCCGTCGATCATGGCGCCGGACTCGTCGACCGCCAGGCAGCGGTCGGCGTCGCCGTCCAGCGCGAAACCGGCGTGACAGCCGTGCTCGACGACCGCGCGCTGCAGCGAGCCGGGGTGGGTCGAGCCGCAGTCGTCGTTGATGTTGGTGCCGTCCGGCTCGGCGTGGATCGCGATCACCTCGGCACCCAGCGCCCGGCAGGCCTGGGCGGCGGTGCGGTACGCCGCGCCGTTGGCGGCGTCGATCGCCACCTTCAGCCCGGTCAGGCGTACCGGCGCGACCGAGGAGACCAGATGCTCGACATAGGCGTCGACGGCGGCACCGTCGTCGGTGACCCGGCCGACGGCGGCGCCGGTCGGGCGCTGCCACTCGGCCCGCAACTGGGATTCGATCCGCTGCTCGAGGCCGTCGTCCAGCTTGGCCCCGCCGCGGGAGAAGAACTTGATCCCGTTGTCCGGCATCGGGTTGTGGCTGGCCGAGATCATCACGCCGAGGTCGGCGCGCGAGTTCGCGACGAGGTACGCCACCCCGGGCGTCGGCACCACGCCGAGCCGGATCACATCGACCCCGGCGCTGGCCAGGCCGGCCACGACCGCGGCCTCCAAGAACTCCCCGGAGGCGCGCGGGTCGCGGCCGACCAGCGCGACCGGACGGTGCCCGTCGAAGGCTCCGACCTCGCCCAGCACGTGGGCGGCAGAGACCGACAGGTCGAGCGCCAGCTCCGCGGTCAGGTCGACATTCGCCCGTCCGCGGACGCCGTCGGTGCCGAACAGGCCCGCCATCGGCAGATCAGCGCTTGGAGTACTGAGGTGCCTTGCGGGCCTTCTTCAGGCCGGCCTTCTTGCGTTCCTTGATCCGCGCGTCGCGGGTCAGCATGCCGGCCTTCTTCAGCGCCGAGCGGCTGGCCTCGGCGTCGACGCCGTTCAGCGCGCGGGCCACCCCGAGGCGCAGCGCCCCGGCCTGGCCGCTCGCGCCGCCGCCGTTGATCCGGGCGATCACGTCGTAGGAGCCCTCGACACCGGCGGTGCCGAACGGCTCGGAGACGATCTGCTGGTGCACCTTGTTGGGGAAGTAGTCCTCGAGGTTGCGGCCGTTGATCGTCCACTGGCCACTGCCGGGAACGATCCGGACGCGGGCCACGGCCTCCTTGCGGCGGCCGGTCGCGGCGCCCGGGGCGACGACGGCCGGGCGGGCGGTCGACTCCGCCGCGGCCGAACCGGAGCCGGCGGCCTCGGAGCGGTAGGCGATCGTGCGGCCACCCTCGGCGAACGACGCCGGCGCCTCGTCGGTGGTCTCGACGGACTCGGTGTTCTCGCTGACGTTTCGCTGCGTCACTTGGCCGTCCCCTTCTCGGTCTGGCTGATGCGGGTGATCTCGTAGGGCTGGGGCCGCTGCGCGGTGTGCGGGTGCTCGGCGCCGCCGTAGACCTTGAGCTTCTTGATCTGCTTGCGGCTCAGCTTGTTCTTCGGGAGCATCCCCCACACGGCGAGCTCGACGGCGCGCCGGGGGTCGGACTCCAGCAGCTCACCGTAGGCGACCTGCTTCAGGCCGCCGGGGCGACCGGAGTGCCGGGTGGCGAACTTGTCGGTCCGCTTGTTGCCCGACAGGGCGATCTTGCTGGCGTTGACGACGACGACGAAGTCCCCGGTGTCGACGTGCGGGGCGTAGGTGGGCTTGTGCTTGCCGCGGAGCAGACCGGCCGCGCTGACCGCGAGCCGGCCGAGCACGATGTCCTCGGCGTCGATCACATGCCAGTTCCTGGTCACCTCGCCAGGCTTCGGGCTGTACGTGGACACGTTGATGATCCTTGGTGTTCGGGTGTTGTCGTCCGGAACGCCGGGCGGGCGTACCGAACAGGTCTCGGTGTGCGCTGCGAGTCTCGCGGAGGCCTCTGCCAAGTCGGCCCGCCAGACAGCGCGCACCTTGGGAGCGGGGACCCCGAGGGCATGCCTGAGCGCAACAGCGTCTTAAGATACCCGCGCGCCGGGCTGGCGGTCAAAACCGCGCGGTCACCGGCTCAGCCGCTCCCCGAGGCCGCGCAGTTGCGCCTCGGACGCGGCGTCGTCGTCGTTGACGATGATCAACGCCACCCGGTCGCCCCGGCGGGCCACCACCTCCGACCAGCGCTCGCCACCGTAGTCGCGGCGTCCGGCGTACCACCCCTCGCCGGCGGCCACCCGCTGGGCGGCCGGCATCGCGTCGGTGGCGGGGCAACTGGCCAGCACGGCCAGATAGGTGTCGAAGTACGCCGTCGCATCCCCCGCGGACCCGAACTGCAGCAACAGACCGTTGCCCGGTCGGTCGCGGTCATCCAGATAGGTACCGGCCAGCGCGAAGGCGGCGGCCGGCCAGCCACCGCCGGTGTTGCCGGGACAGGTCGGCATGGCCTCCCACCCGGCCCGCTCGCCGGCGACCTCGTGGGTCCAGGTGCCGTTCGGCACGTACTCGTTCTCGGCCGGCGGCCGCTCCTGCGCGGCGAACCCGAGCACCTCGTCGGGAAGATCCGCGGGCGTCAGCGGCCCCGCGGTGACGGCCGCCGGGCTGGTGCCCGCGGACGGCGCATCGCGGGGCGGTGGCTCCGGCGGCAGGGTCTCGCCGGGCGGCAGCGGCAGCACCGATTCCTCGCTGGGTCCGGGCGATGGGTCCGGCGCCGGGCCGGGCTGGCTGCAACCACCCAGCACCAGGACGGCGCCGGCGGCCGCCAGCAGCGCGCGAGCCTTCATCACGGGCCCCAGTTGAAGTGCTGGTAGTCCCTGCCCGGGTTCCAGCGCCCGCCCCAGAACCAGCCGCGGCTCTCGAACCCGCGGGTCAGCGAGCTGCCCGTCCACAACATGCCCTGTGAGGTGATCTTGCGGTTGAGTTGACCGTCCTGGACGTAGCCTCGGCCGTTCGACGGCCACCAGGTGCCGTTCTTGTCCCGGAACGGGTTCTGCACGGTGTTCGTGTCGACCGCGGTGCCGTAGGAGTGCGGCGAGACCGCCTGCGGGTTGCCGACCACCGACCGGCAGTTGAAGCCCGAGGTGTTGTTCGCGACCATCTGGTCGGGGTCGTTGCCGCGCCACACGTTCGGGTTGTCCATCCGGGCCACCGGGAAGCGGGCCTTGAATGCGTCGTTGAACGCGTCCACGACGCGCTGGGCGTAGCTGTCGCGGATGATCATCTGGCCGCGATGGATCCGGCCGTCGTAGCCCCAGTAGTTCATGTCGATGGTGCGCAGGCTGCCCGGACCCACCGGGCAGCCGGAGCGGTAGGTGTAGCGCACGTCGGAGCTGGAGGTACGCCGGATGGTTGCGTTCTGCCGGTACTCGGTCGAGGCGCGCGAGCCGTCCCAGGTGATCCGCCCGTACTGGAAGTCCTGGCGGCACTTCCCGTCGCGGCACCACTCGCTGCCGGTCGGGAAGCCGAGCAGCCCACGCTCCCAGCCCTGCGCGGCCCAGGCCTTCTCGATCGCCCCGACGACCGGCCGGGCGCCGGTCCTGGGAGTCCAGTAGATCGATCCGCCGGTGAACTTCTGGTAGCAGCCGCGGTCCTTCAGGGTGCACCGCTCGCCGGTGGTCGGGAAGCCGAGCCGGCCGCGCTCCCAGCCCTGGGCGCCCCAGGCCGCGGCGATGCCGCCCCAGATCGGCTGGGCCCCGGTCCTGGCGGTCCAGTAGATCGATCCGCCGGTGAACTTCTGGTAGCAGCCGCGGTCCTTCAACGTGCAGCTCTCCGCGCTGATCGGGAAGCCGAGCCGGCCGCGCTCCCAGCCAAGCCCGGCCCAGGTATTGCGGATCGAGCCCCAGACGGGGTGCGCGCCCGTGCGGGGCGACCAGTAGATGTCGCCGCCGGCGAACTTCTGGTAGCAGCCGCCGTCCTTCAGAGTGCACCGCTCACCCGTCGTCGGGTAGCCGAGCCGGCCGCGCTCATAACCGAGGTTGGCGTGGGTGATCCCGATGTTGCCCCAGGTGGCCCACGCGCCGGTCGCGGAACTCCACAGCACCAGGCCGCCGCGGAACCGCTGGGAGCAGCCGCCGTCGCGCAGGCCGCACAGCTCGTCGGCGATCGGGTATCCCAGGCGCCCCTGTTCCCAGCGCAGGTCCGCGTACCGGCCGAGGAGCTGGTTGGTCACCGCGTGGACGCCGGCATCGCGCTGGTCGTAGATGATCGCCTTGGTGAAGCGCTGCAGGCAGCCGCCGTCGGCGAGGCCGCAACTGCGTTCGTCGGTCGGGAAGCCGGCGCGGGCGAGCCCGACCCGGTCGAAGGCGGCCAGCATCCGCGCTTCGATGATCTTGGCGCCCGTCGCCTGCGACCAGTAGATCGCGCCGTTGCGGTAGCGCGCCATCCGCCCGCCGGGCACCGCGGTCTCCGCCTTGGTCACCGCGCCGAGCGGCCCGGCGGCGCCGCCGGAGGCCCGGTACCGCGCGGCGATCGGGGTCTCCGCGGCCAGCTCGTGGCGTTCGACGCTCGGCGTGGCGCTGGGACTCAGGCTAGCGCTGGAACTCGGGGTCTCGGTGGGGCTCGGGGTCTCGGTGGGGGTGGCGGACGGGGTCGTCGGCCTCGGCGAGGCGGTCGCCTCGCCGGTCGGCGGCGGCGTGGCCCCCGGCGTCACGCCGGCCGATGGGCTCGGCGATGGGCTCGGTGTCGGGGGCGCGCTCGGCGGCTGCGCGTACGCCGTCGCGCCCACCGCGGTCCAGGCGACCACCGCCGCCACCATCAGGCCGACAACCCTGCGCATCCCGACTCCCCTCACCCCGTGCCCCGCCCGTCCGGGACCCCGTCGCACCGGTCGAGTCCGGCAACCGCCGCCGGGTTCCGTCGTCTCGGACACTAGTCGCGCCCGCGGCGCCGAGCGCCCGGGGCTCCCGCGCGGCGCGAACCTGATCACAGGGTGCGACGCATGATGAGACGCGGCATCTTGCTGGCGACCGCGTCGGTCTGCCCGATCACCGCGAACCCGGCCTGGTCGAACATGGCGCGCGTGCCGACGAACGCCATCGTCAGGTCCATCCGCTTGCCACCCGGATCCACCGGGTACGCCTCGACCGCAGGCGCACCGCGCGATGCGGCGTAGTCGACCGCGCCGCTGATCAACTTCTCGGTCACACCCTGGCGGCGATGGCCGCTGCGTACCACCACACAGATGATGCTCCACACCGCGACGTCGTCGACCGGTCTGATCAGCTTCGATGCCTCGAGCCTCGGGATGTCGGTACGCGGGCCGATCGAGCACCAGCCGACCGGCGTCTGATCGCGATAGGTCACCACCCCCATCGGATGCTTGCGGCGGGCGAGCTTGCGCGCTGCGCAGGCTCGGGCGTCGTCGCCGGTGCCGCCGAGTTCGGTGATCTGGCTCTGCTGCAGCCGATGCGACAGGCACCAGCAGTGCGTGCCGCGGCGGTTCGGATTGATCACATCGGCGAAGTCGTCGAACCGTCGCGGCGTGACGGGGTGGGTTTCCCAGGTGGTCATCGGCTCAAAGGTGATCGCATCTCGACTCCCCTCACCCAGTGCCCCGCCCGTGCGGGACCCCGTCGCATCCGCCGAGCCCGGCCACCGCCGCCGGGTTCCGTCGTTTCGGACACTAGTCGCGCCGGCGCGACCACGTGATGCGAATCGCACGAGTCCGGACTGACCCAGTTGGGCAACTGGTGTCATCGCGCCCTAGGTTTGTCCCATGACCGATTCGCTCAGCATCCGCGACAACCGCACGGGTGGCGAAGAAGAGATCGCGATCAGCGACGACACGATCCGGGCCGGCGACCTGAAGAAGTTCGCTGTCGACGGTGAGCGCGCGTTGGCCACCTACGATCCGGGATTCGTCAACACGGCCTCCTGCAAGAGCGCCATCACGTTCATCGACGGCGACAAGGGCATCCTGGAGTACCGGGGCTACCCGATCGAACAACTGGCCGAGAACTCGACCTTTCTCGAGGTGGCGTACCTGCTCCTGAACGGCGAACTGCCGACCGAGGACCAGCTCGCCACCTGGGTGGACCGGGTGACCAACCACACCTATGTGCACGAGAACCTGAAGACCTTCATGCAGGGCTTCCGCTATGACGCGCACCCGATGTCGATGCTGATGTCGTCGGTGGCCGCCCTGTCCTCGTTCTACCCCGAGGCCAACCAGATTCACGACCCGGAGGTCGTCGATCTGCAGATCATCCGGATGATCGCCAAGATGCCGACACTCGGCGCGTTCGCCTACCGCCACGCGCAGGGCAAGCCCTACATCTACCCGAGCAACGACCTGTCCTACACGGCGAACTTCATGTCGATGCTGTGGAAGATGTCCGAGCCGGTCTACCAGGCCGACGAGCGACTGGTCCGGGCGATGGAGGTCTTGTTCATCCTGCACGCCGACCACGAGCAGAACGCCTCGGCCAATGCGGTCCGCTCGATCGGCTCGACCCAGGTGGATCCGTACTCGGCGATTGCCGGCGGCATCGGCGCCCTCTACGGACCGCTGCACGGCGGCGCGAACGAGGCCGTGCTGAAGATGCTGCGCCGGATCGGCGATGTCGCCAATGTGCCCGACTTCATCGAGGGCGTGAAGGCCGGAAACGAGCGCCTGATGGGCTTCGGGCACCGGGTCTACAAGAACTACGATCCGCGGGCCAAGATCATCAAGAAGGCCGTCGACGACGTCTTCGAGGTGACCGGCGTCAACCCGCAGCTCAAGATCGCCCAGGAGTTGGAGAAGATCGCGCTGGAGGACGACTACTTCGTCTCCCGCAAGCTCTATCCCAATGTGGACTTCTATTCCGGGCTGCTGTACGAGGCCCTGCAGTTCCCGCCGGAGATGTTCACGGTGCTGTTCGCCATCGGCCGCACACCGGGCTGGCTGGCCCAGTGGAAGGAATTGATCAACGACCCGGAGCAGAAGATCGCCCGGCCGAAGCAGATCTACACGGGCCACCGTGGGCGCGACTTCGTCCCCATGGACAAGCGTTGAGCGAGGACCGTGACCGGAACGGGGGATGTGTTCGACGGCGACGACCCGGCACCGACTGGTGACGGATCTCGTTCGTCGAACGGTCGCCGCACCGACGACGTGATGCAGGCCCCGGGGACCGGTGGAGAACCGGGACCCGGGGCCGAGCCCGATGCTGCCCTGCTCGCCGAGGTGCGGGCGGGCCGAAGCCATGCCTACGGCGAACTCTGGGAGCGCTACGCCCCCGCTGCCCGCCGCCTGGCGCGCCGGTTGCGGCCGTCCGGAGATGCCGATGACCTGGTCAGCGAGTCCTATCTGCGGGTGCTGCGCTCCATCCGTGCGGGCAACGGCCCACAGGACAACTTCGCCGCCTATCTGTACGCCACGCTGCGCCGGCTGGCCATCGACGAGACCCGTTCGCCGCGCTCCCGGGTGGTCCCGACCGACCAGTCCGACGATCTGGACGCGGCGCATCCGTCGGCCGAGGAACTGTTCGCCGAGCTTGCCGACCAGCGCACCGCCGTCGCGGCCTGGCACAGTCTCCCGTCCGAGACCCGCGACCTGTTGTGGCGAGCGGTCGTGGACCAGCAGCGTCCGACCGCGATCGCCCGGCAACTGGGGGTCAGCGCCAACGGCGTCTCCTCGCGCGTCCGGCGCGCCAAGGAGCGGCTGCGCGAGGCGTACCTGACCGAACACGCGCGGACCGCGCGGATCCCGGCCTGCCGCCCGGTCCGACCGCTGCTGGCGCGCTACGTCCGCGACGCCCTGGGCCCCGCGAAGCGCCGCATGGTCGATGAGCACCTCGACACCTGCGCCGACTGCGGGCGCGCCCTGATCGTGCTGCAGACCATCGACAAGGCAATCGTGGCCGTGATCGCACCGGTCGTCGGAGCCGGCGCGTGGGCCGCCGCCGATGCCCTGGCCGGCACGGCGCCCGTGGCTCGCGCGCAGGGGAACCCGGGACCCGGTGACCGGGGGTGGGGCAGGCAGCGAGACGGCGGCCGAGAACACGGCGGCCGGGCCACCCACTCCGTTGCGCGCATCCTGGTGGCGATGCTCGCCATCGCGGTCGCGGCCGCGATGGCGTACGCGCTGAGCCGACCCGAGGCCCCTGCGCCCACCGGGTTCGGACCGGCCGCGGGGACCGGCAACGGTGCCGGCGCACCCCCGCCGGCAGATCCACCCCCGCCCCCGCCCCCTGCGGGTCCGCCGGCTCCTCCGATGGGCCCGCCCGCTCCCCCGATGAGCCCACCCGGCCCCGACGACGGCGCCCCGGCCGGCCCGCCAACCCCCGGACCGGCGTCCCCGGGACCCACGCTTGCCACACCGAAGGCCAATGCGGTCCGCCGACCGCGTCCCGCGCCGACCGTCGCCCCCACCCCCGCGCGCCCTCCCGTCGGGCCGACGGCGCTGCCGTCACCACGCGCGCCGGAACCCAGCCCGTCGCTGCGCTCGGTCTCGCCGAAACCCAACCCGTCGATGCGCTCGGTCCCGCCGGAACCGAGGAGCCCCGCCACGTCCACCCCGACACCGAGGCCTACCGCCACCCCCAGCCCGACTCCCACCCCCAGCCCGACTCTGACCTCGAGCCCGACTCTGACCTCGAGCCCGACTCTGACCCCCAGCCCGACTCTGACCCCCAGCGCGTCACCGAGCCCGGCCGGCACGCCCACCCCCACACCGACACCAACACCCACACCGAGCCCAACACCGAGCCCGACACCGACACCGAGCCCGGCCCCCTCCGTGTGGACGATGGAGATCGAGATGAGCGAAGACCTCCCGGTGGGCTACGTGGCGGCGCTCACCGTGCCGGAGGGTTATACGTTGACCTCGGTTCGTGACCTCCACTACGGCGAGCCCACGGAGCACCTGGAGGTGCCCGGGCGGACATTCGTCGATGCCGTGCAGCCGGGGCGGCTGCTGATCCGGGGAACGCGGGAGCCCGGCGCCGAGCCGGGCTCGCTCACCGCCGATCTGCGCAGCTACGGCGGCCGGGAGCTCGCGGGCAGCGGCAGCTACCCGATCCCCTGACCGGAAAGAAGTTCGCGATCTCGCGACACGGTCGGCGGGGTGCCTCGTCTTCATTGGTGGCGGATGACTCCCCGGGGAGGCTCCGCCGTCTGTCGGGGGGGCAGGCCGTTGTGGCCTGCAAACGCGGCCCGGGCCAGCGGCCCGGGCCGCCTTCGAGTTCTTGACCCGGGTCCGACCCGTTCGACGACTGGGCGCCCCCCGTGCCCGCCCCTATCCTGACGTGATCATGACTGCCGCCGACAACCCGCCCGAGTCCCACCGCCGCGAGGTGGTCTCGTTCGTGCGCCACCGGGCCCGGATGACCCCGGCCCAGCAGCGGGCCTGGCGCGAACACGGCCCGGACCACCTGGTCGAGGTGGACAAGGGCGCCGGCCACGGCGCAATCTCTGCCGGGCAGAGCGTCGACTGGTCCGCGGTCTTCGGCCGCCGGTCCGAGCTGGTCGTCGAGATCGGCTCCGGCGCGGGCGACTCGCTGGTGGCGATGGCAGCCGAGCGTCCGGATCTCGACATCGTGGCATTCGAGGTGTTCCAACCGGGGATCGCCGCCACGATGATCAAGCTGAATCGCGCCGGCGTGCGCAATGTCCGGCTGGTCGAGGGCAACGGCGTGCACGGCCTGCAGCATCTCTTCGCTCCCGGCTCCCTCGCCGGCATCTGGGTCTTCTTCCCCGACCCGTGGCCGAAGACGCGCCACCACAAGCGACGGCTGGTGAACCCCGAGTTCGCGGCCCTCGCCGCGTCCCGGTTGCGGCCGGGGGGCCGCCTGCTGGCGGCCACCGACTGGGCACCGTACGCCGACCGGATGCGTCGGGTGCTGGACGCCGAACCCGAGTTGATCAACGAACATCCCGACGGGTGGGCGCCACGCCCGGCCGGCCGCGTGATCACCCGGTTCGAGGGCCGCGGCGAACGCGCCGGACACGACATCCGCGACCTGTCCTATCGCCGCCGATGAGATTTCGAATCGACCTCGCCTACGACGGCGCGGGCTTCTCCGGGTGGGCGACCCAGCCGGGGCTGCGCACGGTGCAGGGCGAGCTGGAGTGCTGGCTGCCCCGGGTCCTGCGCCTCGACGCGCCGACGCCGCTGACGGTTGCCGGCCGCACGGACGCCGGCGTCCACGCGCGCGGCCAGGTGGCCCACGTCGACCTGCCTGCCGACACCGACCCCGACCGACTCACCCGCCGGCTGCGCCGGGTGCTGCCGGCCGACATCACGATCGCCGCCGTGCGGCCGGCGGCGCCGGGATTCGATGCGCGGTTCTCGGCACTGTGGCGTCGCTACGCCTATCGGCTGTCCGACCGGCCCGCCGATCCGTTGCTGCGCAACCAGGTCGTCGCCGTGCCCGGCCCGCTGGACCCCGAGGCGATGAGCGAGGCGGGGTCGCGACTGCTCGGCCTGCGCGACTTCGCGGCATTCTGCAAGCGCCGCGACGGCGCGAGCACCGTGCGTACCCTGCTCGAACTGCACGCGGAACGGATCGCCGACGGACCGTTCGCCGGGGTGGTCGAGCTGCGGGTACGCGCGGACGCGTTCTGCCACTCGATGGTCCGCTCCCTGGCCGGCGCGCTGGTGGCGGTCGGGCAGGGCCGCCGAGACCTCGCCTGGCTGGACGCGGCCGGGGCGGCGACCGCCCGCCCGTCGTCGATCCAGGTGATGCCGGCCCACGGACTCACCCTTGAGGAAGTCGGCTATCCCCCCGATGATCGGATGGGGGCGCGAGCGGACGAGGCGCGAGCGTACCGGCAGCCGCCGGAAACCGGACCGGGTGACGGGCAGGAGTTGAGGTGAGCGGCCAGTACTTCGAGACCCCCACGGGCCCCATCCGTGCGCGCGAGGTGACGGCGACGATCTGGGACCGCGAGTTCCGCTTCGCCACCGCGAACGGCGTCTATTCCGCCGCGGGGCTGGACCCGGGCACGGGCGTACTGCTGCGCGAGTCCGAGCCGCCCGGCCATGGCGGCCATCTGGTCGATCTCGGCTGCGGCTGGGGCCCGATCGCGATCGGGCTGGCGGTCTGCGCCCCCCAGATCACCGTCGATGCCGTCGACGTGAACCGCCGGGCGCTGGAGTTGTGCGCCCGCAATGCCGAGGCCGCAGGAGTCGCGGACCGGGTACGCGTCCTGCACGCCGACGAGGTCGACCCGACCACCCGCTACGACGAGCTGTGGTCCAATCCACCGATCCGGATCGGCAAGGCCGCCCTGCACGATCTGCTGTTGGAATGGTTGCCCAGGCTGGAATCGGGCGGCCGCGCGCGGATGGTCGTCGGCCGCAACCTCGGTGCCGACTCGCTGCAGCGCTGGCTGGTCGAACAGGGCTACCCGACCGAACGCGTCGGCAGCGCGAAGGGCTTCCGGATCCTGCAGACCACAGCTCCCTGAGCCGGCCGCCGGGGCCGGCTTTGGGGGAGTATTGTCGACACCAATGGCCGCAGGTACGCGCAAGCGGCTGGCGCGGCCGGGACAACACCGACGAAGGGATGACCCATGGGTATTGGTGACCGGATCCAGAACGCCGCCGAGGACGCCATCGGCAAGGCCAAGGAGGCCGTCGGCGACCTGACGGACAACGACAAGCTCAAGGCCGAGGGCAAGGTCGATCAGGGCAAGGCCGACGTGAAGAACTTCGGCGAGGACGTCAAGGACAAGGCCGGCGAGGCCCGGGACTCGTTCGAGAATCGTCGCGACCAGCACTGACCTGCTCTCCGGCGGACGCCACGGCCGAACGGGCCGGTGTCGTCTATCGTGCGGGGCGTCGCCTTCGGGCGGCGCCCCGCACGTCTGCGTCCGATCACTTGTCCGGCCACCGGGAGGTACGCCCGATGACTCCAGCCCGTCCGCTCGCGAAGGTGCTCTCCGCGCTCGCCGCGACCCTGCTGCTGCTGTGGCCGGCGCTGCCGGCCGCCGCGGCGCCGCCGGCCCAGGCCGCCGCGGACGCCGGGGCCTGGCTGGCGGCCCAACAGGCACCCGCCGACGACCCGACGGTGATGGTCGATGTGGCCCTCGGCCTCGTCTCTGCCGACCGGGGCGACGACGCCGCGCGGCTGGCCGATGAGCTGGTCGCCGACGCGGGCGATGCCGATGCCGCGTCGGCGGCGAAACTGGCGGTGCTGGTGAGCGCGACCGGGGGCGATCCGGCCAATGCCGGCGGGACGAATCTGATCGAGGCGATCGGCAAGGGCACCGCGAAGGACGGCCAGGTGGGCCAGTATGGCTCGGCCTTCGGTCAGGCCTGGGCGATCCTGGCCTACGCCTGGGCCGGCGAGGAGGTCCCCGACCAGGTGGTGACCAAGCTCGGCGACTACGTCGACCCGGCCGGCTCGGGCGCCTTCGGGTTCGAGACCGACGGGAAGTTCAGCCCGGATGTGGACAGCACCGCGATGGCGATCATGGCGCTGTCGAGGCTGACCGAACCGAGCAAGCTGCAGGAGCCGGCAATCGCGTGGCTGGAGTCCCAGCGTGCGGCCGACGGAAGCTTTCCGGGCTTTTCCAAGGTGAACTCGACCGGGCTCGCGGTCGCCGCGCTGACCGAACTGGGCCGCGACGAGACCGCGGGCCAGGAGTGGCTGGCGGCCCAGCAACTGCCGGACGGGTCGCTGCCGGCCGCCGAGGGCGGTGCCGGAGACCTGCGCGCGACGAGCCAGGGCGTACTCGGCCTGACCGGCATCGGGTACGCCACCCTCGTCGGGACCCAGGGCGCCGACCTCGGCGGCGATGTCGTCTCCAGCGACGAGGGTCCCGATACCTCCGACGGGCTCAGCCCGGGGCTGCTGGTGGGAGTGGCGGTCGCGGTCGGCGCCGGCGTGCTGGCTGCTGGGCTGTTGCTGACCCGGCGTCGGCGTACCACGGAATCTTCCGGTACGGCTGCGGGCGCACCCCGCGACCGGGACGGGTCGACCGACTCCTAGACTCATCGGCGAGAGGCCACTTGTGCTCAACCGCCCTTGAGGACGCATGCTGGCAGGTACAAGATCAACGAGAGGAATCGATCATGGCCGAGTACACCCTTCCCGATCTCCCCTATGACTACGCCGCGCTGGAGCCGCACATCTCCGCCAAGATCATGGAGCTGCACCACGACAAGCACCACGCGACCTACGTGAAGGGCGCGAACACCGCGGTGGAGAAGCTGGCCGCGGCCCGCGAGGCCGGTGATCTGGCCAACTTGAACCAGTTGACGACCGACCTGGCGTTCAACCTCGGCGGTCACGTCAACCACTCGATCTTCTGGAAGAACCTGTCGCCGGACGGTGGCGGTCAGCCCGAGGGCGAGCTGGCCGCGGCCATCGACGAGAACTTCGGCTCCTTCGAGAACTTCCAGAACCAGTTCACCACCGCCGCGACCGGCATCCAGGGCTCCGGCTGGGCGATCCTTGCCCACGACCCGCTGGGCGATCGGCTGAGCATCTTCCAGTTGCGTGATCAGCAGGCCCAGATCCCCGCGACCCAGACGCCGCTGGTGGTCCTCGACATGTGGGAGCACGCGTTCTACCTCGACTACCTCAACGTCAAGCCGGACTACGTGAAGGCCTGGTGGAACATCGTCAACTGGGCCGATGCCGCGCAGCGCTTCCAGGCTGCTCGCGCCATCCCGTCTCCCCAGGCGGAGTGAGTCCGACCCGTTCCTGACCGCGCGAGCCCGGTCCGCCTCCCTGGGCGGGCCGGGCTCGCCGCATTCAGGCGTGAGAACATCGGGCGATGGACGAGCAGCAGGCGCGCCGGGCCAGGGCCGCCGAGGAGGACGCGAACGCGCGACTGCGCGCGGACGCGGTGCCGCCCGGGCCGGTGCGGGCCTACGGGGAGGATCCCGACGAGCTGGTGGAGGTCTTCGGCCCCGCCGACGGCCCTGCCGTGGTCTTCGTGCACGGCGGCTTCTGGCGGCCGGCCACCGACCGGGCCCACGCCCGCACCACGGCGCGCGCGCTCGGCGATGCCGGGTACGCGGTGCACCTCGCCGAGTATCCGCGAACACCCGGCGACCCGGACCGCACACTGACCTCACTGACCCGGTTGGCGGGTACGCCGGCCGCCGGATACGGGCGCGGGGTGGACACGCTCGGCGAGGCGACCTGGCTCGGGCACTCCGCCGGCGGCCACCTGGTGTTGTGGCTCGCCGCGCGCGGCCTGATCGCGGAGGCGATCGCGCTGGCGCCCGTCGCGGATCTGGCCGCGGCCCGGGAGCAGGGGCTCGGCCGCGGGGCCGTCGCGGCCTTCTTCGGCGACGGTGATCTTGCCCGCTGGGACCCTCGGTCGTTGGCAGGCGCCGACGGCCCGGGTCGGGTCACCGTCCTGCACGGGACCGACGACGTGACGGTGCCGATCGAGCAGGGCCGGGCCTTCCCGGAGTCCCTGGTCGAGCTGCCCGGCGCCCACCACTTCGACGTGATCGATCCCGAGTCACCGCACTTTCGCGAGGTCGTGGCCCGGCTGCCCCGCGGCGGCCCCGCACCGTCGACGCAGGAGTAGCCCCGGCTCAGCGGAGCTGGCGCTCGATCGCGTCGAGGGCGGCCTCGACCTCGGCGAAGCTGGTGCTCAGCGGCGACAGGCCGAGCCGGATGCCGTCGGGCTCGCGGAAGTCGGGGATGACCCCCTCGCCCCACAGCGCCCGGTAGATCTCTCGGAATGCCGGGTGCGCGAGCGTCACGTGCGCACCGCGGCGCTCCGGATCGCGGGGCGAGGCGACCCGCACCCCGAGGCCGGCGAGGCGGGCGTCCACCTCGGCGATCACGTACTCGCCGAGCTTGATCGACTTCTCCCGGATCGCCGGCAATCCGGCCCGCTCGATCAGCCTGATCATGTCGGCGATCGGCGCCATCCCGAGGATCGGCGGCGTACCGCTGACGAAGCGGCGCATCCCGGTGGCCGGCCGATAGTCCGGGCCCATCGCGAACGGGTCCGCATGCCCCATCCAGCCGGTGATCGGCTGCTCCAGCCGATCCTGCAGCCGTGCCGCGACATAGCCGAAGGCGGGTGCGCCCGGGCCGCCGTTCAGGAACTTGTAGCTGCAGCCGACCGCAAGATCGACATCAGCGGCATCGAGAGCGACCCCGACCACCCCGGCCGAGTGACACAGGTCCCACAACACCAGCGCGCCGGCCTCGTGTGCGATGGCGGTGATCGCCGGCAGATCGGCCAGCCAGGCCGATTTGTAGGCGACGTGGCTCAACAACACCACGGCGGTACGCCCGTCGACGGCGTCGGCGACCTGCTCGGGGCTGACCCCGGCCGCCGGATCCGGTCGCAGCCAGACCAGCTCGGCGCCCGTCTCCCGCGCGACCGCGGCGGCCAGATAGCGATCGGTGGGGAAGTTCTCGGTGTCGAGCACGATCCTGCTGCGCCGCGGGTCGAGCGCCACCGCCGCCCGCAACCACTTGTAGAGCAGCACTGTCGTCGAGTCTCCGATCATGGTCTGCCCGGGTCCGGCGCCGAGCACCACCCGTCCGAGCTCGTCGCCCAGCCGCAGCGGCTCCGCCATCCACTGTTCGTCCCAGGAGCGGATCAGCCCGGTCCCCCAGGCACCGTTGATCAACTCCTGCACGCGCTCCGCGCTGGCCCGCAGCGGCCGGCCGAGCGAGTTGCCGTCGAGATAGGCCGACACCCCCTCGGCCGGCAGGAACTCCGCGCCGAACTGCGCCAATGGGTCCGCGGCGTCGAGCTCGGCGGCCCTCACGCGCCGATCTCCGTGCGTACCGAGAACAGCTCGGGGAAGAACGTGAGGTCGAGCGCGCGCTGCAGGAAGCCGACGCCGGACGATCCCCCGGTGCCGGTCTTCATCCCGATCGTGCGCTGCACTGTCTTCAGGTGCCGGAAGCGCCAGAGCTGGAAGTTGTCCTCCAGGTCGACCAGCTCCTCGCACGCCTCGTAGACGTCCCAGTGATCATGGGCGTTGGCATAGATCTCGACGAAGACCTCGGTCAGTTCCGCGTTCGGCGTGTGCGCGAGGGTGACATCGCGGTCGAGCACCTCGGCCGGGATGGCGTACCCCCGACGCGCGAGCGCGCGCAGGAACTCGTCGTACAGGCTCGGCGCCTCCAACAACTCGGTCAGCAGGGCATGGGCGTCGGGGTCGGCGCGGTGCACGTTGAGCATGCCGCGATGTTTGTTGCCGAGGGCGAACTCGACGGCGCGGTACTGCCAGGACTGGAATCCCGAGGAGTGACCGAGGAAGCCGCGGAACTCGGCGTACTCGGTCGGGGTCAGGGTGGCCAGCACCGACCACTGCTCGGTCAGCGTGCGCTGGATGTGCTTCACCCGGGCGATCCGCTTCAGCGACTCGCGGAACTCATCGGCCCGCAGCAGCGCGGAGGCCGAGCGCAGCTCGTGCAGCACCAGCTTGAACCACAGCTCGGTGGTCTGGTGCTGGATGATGAACAGCAGCTCATCGTGATGCTCGGGCCGGCTGACCGGATGCTGGGCCGACAGCAGGGTGTCCAGATCGAGATAGGAGCCATAGCTCATCTCGCTGGCGAAGTCGGTGTGGATGCCGGACTCGATGTCTCGGGTGTTGCTCACCAGCGCACCCTAACGCCGAGGCGCCGGGCCGGGCCGGTCAGGCGTCGTCCGCCTTGCCGAGATAGACCCCGTCCGGGTCGTCGACGATCACCTCGATGCCGTCGGCCTCCAACCGGCGCCGACCTTCCTGCAGCATCCGCAGCCCGACATCGTTGACGGCGAAGACCCGGGTCAGGTCGAACACCGCGCGCGGCTCGGTGATCGGTTGCTCGACCAGCGCGCGCAACATCCGCTCCGCCTGCGGGAACTGGACGCTGCCCTGAAGCTCGAAGACCGCGCTGTCGGCATCGTCGCGCCGGGACCGCATCACCGACCGCGCGGGCTGCGGCGCCTCCATCATGTGCATGCCCATGTCGTCCGACAGCCGCTCGAAGATCTGCACCCCGCGGACGCTGTTGCCGTGCGCATCCAGCCTCGGCGAGAACGTCGCCAGTCCGACCTGCCCGGGCAGCGCGCCGATCAGCACCCCCGACACCCCGCTCTTGGCCGGGATGCCGACGCTGGTCACCCAGTCGCCGGCCGCGTCGTACATCCCACAGGTCGTCATCACGCTCAGCACCTGCCGGTTCACCCGCGGCGGGATCACCTGCTCCCCGGTGAGCGGCTGGACGCCGCCGGCCGCCAGCGTCGCCGCCATCACCGACAGGTCGTGCGCGGTGACGTTGATCGAACACTGCCGGATGTAGCCGCGCACGGCGTCCTCGGGGTCGCCCTCGACGATGCCGCGCGAGCGCAGCAGATTGGCCAGGGCGCGGTTGCGGTACGCCTCGGACATCTCGGAGGCGAACACCGCCTCGTCCACGGTCAGCTCGCGCCCGGCCAGCCGGCCGGCGAACTCGCGGAAGCGCTCCACGCGCGCATCGAGATTGTCGCCGTCGATCAGGGCATGTGCGGCGATCGCGCCCGCATTGATCATCGGATTGCGCGGCCGCCCGGTGGCGGGGTCCAGCGAGATCTCGTTGAACGCATCCCCCGACGGCTCCACATCGATCTTCTGCAGCACGGCCTCCAGCCCGCGATCGATGACCGCCAGCGCGTAGGCGAACGGCTTGGACACCGACTGGATGCTGATCTCGTCGGCGGTGTCGCCGACGTCGTAGACGGCACCGTCGACGGTGCACAGCGAGACGCCGAGCCGGTCGGGGTCGGCGTCGCGCAGTTCGGGAATGTAGTCGGCCGGCGCGCCGGAGGTGTCGCCGCCGCAGGTGTCGAGCACCTGGGTCAGATAGTCCGGAATCGGTGACCTCACGGGCCGAGCCTAACGGAGCCGGACGTCCGGCCCGCTGGGCTGCACGGGTACGCCGCGGCGGCGTCCGGGCACCGACCGGACGCGGTGTCCGGGACGTCCGGGAGGACGGGCCGGCCCTTGTGGGACAGGCGGGCCGGGCCGTGGGCTGGGGTTCCGGGAAACGACGAGAGGATCCATGATGACCGCTCCCACGACGCCGCGCCGCCTCGGCCGGCGCATCTTCGCCGGGCTCGGCGCCGCGGCCCTGAGCACCGGCGTACTGCTCGGCGGCCTGTCGACCGCGCCCACCGCGACCGCTGCGCCGGCGCCGGCCGAGCAGACCGCGGCCTCGACCGACATCCGCACCGCCCAGATCAATCTGCGCGGCCTGGACTACTACCACGACGCCGTCGACGGCGAGAACGGTACGAACACCTTGGCCGCCGTCCGCGCCTTCCAGACCGATGCCTGCATCGAGGTGGACGGTTCCTACGGGCCGCAGACCGCAGCGGCCGTGTCGGCGAAGATCAAGCAGGTGCAGGCACGGGTCGGCATCGACCAGGACGGCTCCTACGGGACCGCGACGACGGAGGCGGTGCGCAAGTACCAGACCGCCAAGGGCCTCAAGGCCGACGGGATCGCCGGCCCCGAGACGATGCGCAGCATGGGCATCTCGCGGACCGACTGCGAGGCGCCGACGACCGACGAGCGGGTCAAGAAGATCCTGGCGCTCGCCGAGCAGCAGGTCGGCATCGTGGCCGGCCCGGATGCCCAGAAGTTCTTCTACGGCGAGTGGTCGCACCTGGACACCACGAACCGCGAGACGGGCAACTGGTGCGCGGGCTTCGTGTCCTGGGTCACCAGCAAGCAGCTCGGCCTCCACCCCTACAACATGGTCGGGGTACGCCACTACCGGGCCAAGGCCGAAGCGAACGACGAGATGAGCTTCGTCGGCCAGGCCCGCCCCGGCGACTTCGCCGTCTACGACTGGGACAACAACGGGGTCTGGGACCACATCGGCATCGTGAAGACGGTCAACGGGGCGTCGTTCACGACCATCGAGGGCAATACCTCCGGGCCGAAGGCGAAGTCCCAGGTCGCCGAGCGCAACCGCGGCACCGACCAGGGCTACGACGTGGAGTTCATTCGCCTGAAGTGAGGCGCGGTCAGGACTGACGCGCAACGGGCGCCGCACCACCGAAGTGGTGCGGCGCCCGTTGTCTGTCGGCTGGCTGTCGGCGGGTCAGCCGGCCTTGCTGAAGCCGGCGGCCTCGGCGGACTCCTCGGAGTCGAACCAGACCTCGGCGACCGTCTGGTCGTACCAGCGCGACTCCGGGGTGTGGAACTTCATCGAGTCCTCGTTGCCCTTGATCGCGAAGCCCTCCGGCGGGGTCTCGCCGCGGAAGGAGCCCTTGCCGTAGTCCTTGACCTCGGCGGCCTCCTCGGCGGCGGCGTCCTCGGTCGCGGTCTCGTCGGCGGCGGCCTCGGCAGATTCGTCGGCGGCGGTGTCGACCTCGGCGGCCGCGAGTGCGGCGGCCTTGGCGTTGCTCTCCTCGGTCGTCTCCTCCTCGGCAGCGGCCGGCGCGGCGGCGGCCTTCTTGGCCGGTGCCTTCTTGGCGGCGGCCTTCTTGGCGGGCTTGGCGCCCGACTTCGCGTTGCGGGACTCCTCGACCGACTCGGTGACGATCTCGATCACGGCCATCGGGGCGTTGTCGCCCTTGCGCGGCCCGACCTTGATGATCCGGGTGTAGCCGCCGTCGCGCCCGGCGAGGGCCGGGGCGATCTCGGTGAACAGGACGTGCACGACGGACTTGTCCCGGACGTGGGTCAGCACCTGCCGGCGGGCGGCAAGATCACCGCGCTTGGCCTTGGTGATCAGCTTCTCGGCGAGCGGGCGTACCCGCTTCGCCTTTGCCTCGGTCGTGGTGATCTTCCCGTGCTCGAACAACTGGCTGGCCAGGTTGTCCAGGATGATCCGCTCGTGTGCCGGGCTGCCGCCCAGGCGGGGACCCTTGGTGGGGGTAGGCATCTGTCAGTTCTCCAATTGATCTTCGGTGGCCGCTCAGTACTGCTCGGTCTCGGCGAAGTCGGCGTCGCCGCGCTCGTCGCCCTCGGTGTCCTCGTCGTCGTAGCGACCGATCGCGGTCAGCGGGTCGAAGCCGGGCGCGCTGTCCTTCAGCGACAGGCCCATCTCGGCCAGCTTCAGCTTGACCTCGTCGATCGACTTGGAGCCGAAGTTGCGGATGTCGAGCAGGTCCTGCTCCGAGCGCGAGACCAGCTCGCCCACGGTGTGGATGCCCTCGCGCTTGAGGCAGTTGTAGGACCGCACGGTGAGGTTCAGGTCCTCGACCGGCAGGGCCAGGTCCGCGGCGAGCTGCTCGTCGACCGGCGACGGGCCGATCTCGATGCCCTCGGCCTCGGTGTTCAGCTCGTGCGCGAGGCCGAACAGCTCGACGAGGGTACGCCCGGCCGAGGCGACCGCGTCGCGCGGACGGATGGCCGGCTTGGTCTCGACGTCGACGATCAGCTTGTCGAAGTCGGTGCGCTGCTCGACGCGGGTGGCCTCGACCTTGTAGGTGACCTTGAGCACCGGGGAGTAGATCGAGTCGACCGGGATCCGGCCGATCTCGTTCTCGAAGCCCTTGTTCTGCACGGCGGAGACATAGCCGCGGCCGCGCTCGACGACCAGCTCCATCTCCAGGCGGCCGTTGTCGTTCAGGGTCGCGATGTGCAGCTCGGGGTTGTGGATCTCGACCCCGGCCGGCGGCGCGATGTCGGCGGCGGTGACGGCACCGGCGCCGGACTTGCGCAGGTACATGACGACGGGCTCGTCCTCCTCGGAGGAGACGACCAGCGCCTTCAGGTTGAGGATGATCTCGGTCACATCCTCGACGACGCCCTCGATGGTGGAGAACTCGTGCAGGTTGCCCTCGATCTTGATGCTCGTCACCGCGGCGCCCGGGATGGACGACAGCAGGGTGCGGCGCAGGGAGTTGCCCAGGGTGTAGCCGAAGCCGGGCTCCAGCGGCTCGATGACGAACCGCGAACGGAACTCGTCGACCTTCTCCTCGGACAGTGCGGGGCGCTGTGCGATCAGCATGTTCGGTTTCCTTTCGGCCGCCCGCTATTTGACGGCGAATGGGTGGACCCGGTCGCTGCTGCGTACCGGGTTGGTACGCCGGTGCGCCGCGCGGATGATGATCACCGCGAGACGCACCGGCGTGGCGGGCTCAGCTCACCTTGGAGTAGAGCTCGACGATCAGTTGCTCCTGGACGTCGACGGCGATCTGCTCGCGCTTCGGCAGCGCGTGCACCAAGATCATCATCGGGTCGGTGCGGGCCTCCAGCCAGCCCGGGACCTCGCGCTCGCCATGGGTCTCGCGGGCGACGACCAGCGGGTGCAGGTCGGTCGACTTCTCGCGCACGGTGATCACATCGTGCGGGCTGACCCGGTAGGAGGGGATGTTGACCTTCTTGCCGTTGACCTCGAAGTGGCCGTGGTTGACCAACTGGCGGGCCTGGCGGCGGGTGTTGGCGAAGCCGGCGCGGTAGATCACGTTGTCCAGCCGGGACTCGAGGATGCGCAACAGCACGTCGCCGGTGCGCCCGGTGAGCCGGTTGGCCTCCTCGTAGTAGCGGCGGAACTGCTTCTCCAGCACGCCGTAGGCGTAGCGGGCCTTCTGCTTCTCCCGCATCTGGAGCAGGTACTCCGACTCCTTGGTGCGGCCGCGGCCGTGCATACCCGGCGGGTAGGGGCGGCGCTCGAAGGCCTTGTCGTTGCCGACCAGGTCGGTGCCGAGACGACGCGACTTCTTGGTCAGCGGGCCGGTGTAACGAGCCATGATTCAGTCCTTTCCTGTGTCGTCTCGATCAGACCCGGCGCCGCTTGGGCGGGCGGGTGCCGTTGTGCGGTACAGGGGTCACGTCGGCGATCGCGCCGACCTCGAGGCCGACCGCGCCGAGCGAACGGATCGCGGTCTCCCGGCCGGAACCGGGGCCCTTGACGAACACGTCGACCCGCTTCATGCCGTGGTCCATGGCGCGCCGGCCGGCGGCCTCCGCGGCCATCTGGGCGGCGTACGGGGTCGACTTGCGCGAACCCTTGAAGCCGACGGTGCCGGCCGAGGCCCAGGCGATGACCGCGCCGGTCGGGTCGGTGATCGTGATGATCGTGTTGTTGAACGTCGACTTGATGTGGGCCTGGCCCGCGACGATGTTCTTCTTCTCCTTGCGGCGCACCTTCTTGGCGCCGCTGCTGCGTCCTGCAGTAGCCATCTGGTGCGTCCTTACTTCTTCTTGCCGGCGACGGGCTTGCGCTTGCCCTTGCGCTGACGGGCGTTGGTGCGGGTCCGCTGGCCGCGGACGGGGAGACCGGAGCGGTGCCGCCGGCCCTGGTAGGTGCCGATCTCGACCTTGCGGCGGATGTCGGCGGCGATCTCGCGGCGCAGGTCGCCCTCGATCTGGTAGTTGCCATCGAGGTGGTCGCGCAGCGCAACCAACTGCTCGTCGTTCAGCTCGTGGACGCGGAGGTCACCGGAGATACCGGTGGCCTTCAGGGTCTCCAGCGCGCGGGTACGCCCGACGCCGAAGATGTAGGTGAGTGCGACCTCGAGGCGCTTGTCGCGCGGCAGGTCGACACCACTGAGGCGTGCCATGTGTGACTCTTTCACTCATCGGAGGTGTCGGCGTGAAGCGTCCCGGCGGTGCGGGCCCCGGCCTCCGACCGGGGGTGGACCCGCCGGCGAGCGGCGGGCTGCATTCACGTTGTTGGGTTATTCAGTTGTCGTCGAGCCGTGACTGCGGCCCGGCCGCAGCGGGCTGGTCAGCCCTGGCGCTGCTTGTGGCGCGGGTTCTCGCAGATCACCATCACGCGACCGTGCCGGCGGATCACCTTGCACTTGTCGCAGATCCTCTTGACGCTCGGCTGAACCTTCATCGAGCTCTCTTTTCGATCTGGCCCCGGGCAGGCGTGCACCCGTCGGGGAGTTGATGATTTGTTGACCCCGGTCACCTGTGCCGGTAGACGATGCGGCCGCGGTTCAGGTCATAGGCGGAGACTTCGACAACCACCCGGTCCGACGGAAGGATCCGGATGTAGTGCTGGCGCATCTTGCCGCTGATGGTGGCAAGCACCTTGTGGCCGTTGCTCAGCTCGACGCGGAATGTCGCGTTGGGCAGGGCCTCGACCACGGTTCCCTCAAGCTCGAGGACGCCTTCCTTCTTTGCCATTGCTCCCTAAACTGTTCGCTCGGAACTCCTGAATGCGGACATGCATCACCCACACGGGTGACCGACGCTCTACTCTAGTGCCCGATCCCCCGCAGCCCAAATCGTCGTACGCCGGTCCGGCCCAGGCCGGTCGAGCCCGTCGAGCCCCAGGCCGGTCGAGCCTGTCGAGACCCCCGCCGAGCGAGCCTGACGCCGGTAGAGCCCGTCGAGAGCCCCCGCCGATCGCCGAAATCGACCACTCGCCACGATTCCGGCCACCACACCACGCCCAAGCCCGCCCAAACCCCGACCAGTGGTCACTTTCGGCGCCAGGTTTCGACGGCGCCAGGTCTCGACGGCGGGAGATCTCGACGGCGGGAGGGCTCGGCGGCGCGAGGGCTCGACCTCGACCAACGCCGGTCGAGCTTGTCGAGACCCCCGCCGAGCGCCAAAACCGACCACTCGCCAGGGTTTTGGCGACCACACCACGCCCAAACCCGCCCGAACCCCGACCAGTGGTCACTTTCGGCGCGAGGTTTCGGCGGCTCGAGGTCTCGACGGCGCGAGGTTTCGGCGGCGGGAGATCTCGGCGGCGGGAGATCTCGACGGCGCGAGGCCTCGGCGGCGCTCGGTCCAGCCTGTCGAGACCCCCGCCGAGCGCCAAAACCGACCACTCGCCAGGGTTTCGGCCACCACCTGGCGCCCAAACCCGCCCAAACCCCGACCAGTGGTCACTTTCGGCGCGAGGGCTCAGCGGCGGGAGGTCTCGACGACGCGAGGTCTCGAGGTCTCGACCGCGGGAGATCTCGACGGCGCTCGTTCCTCGCCTGCTCGAGCAGCGCTCGACTACTTGACCGCGCCCATCGCCAGGCCGCGGACGAGCCGCTTCTGGGCCAGCCAGCCGGCCAGGATCACGGGCACGATGGCAATGGTCACCGCGGCGCTCAGTACCGCGAGGAACTGGCCGCGGCCGTCGACGAACGAGCCGAGGAACGGCGGCGTGGTCATCGCGGCGACCGAGGTCAGCAGCAGCGCCAGGAAGTACTCGTTCCAGGCGAAGATGAAGCAGATCAGCGCGGCCGCCGCGGCGCCCGGCGCCACGATCGGGAACGCGATCCGCCACAGCTCGCGCCAGTAGGTCGCCCCGTCCACCTGGGCCGCCTCGACGATCGCGGCCGGCACCTCCTCGAAGAAGGAGCGCATCATCCAGATCGCCAGCGGCAGGTTGATCCCGACGTAGAGGATGCCGAGCACGGTCAGGTTGTCCAGCAGCCCGAACTGCCGCAGCAGCAAGAAGATCGGGATGATCACCGCGGCGAACGGCATGAACCGGGTGGAGATCACGAAGAACAATGCATCGGACCACTTCGAGATCCGGCGTACCGACAGGGCGTACGCCGCCGGGATCGCCAGCGCCATCACCACGATCGTCGAGCCGATCGACACCGCCGCGGAGTTCAGCAGGTACAACCCCATCCCCCGCTCGAAGACCTCGGCGTACCTGTCCAGGGTCAACGGTGTGTTGATCAACGGCGTCGGGGATGCGGCAGCGGCCTCGGACTTGAACGAGGTGAAGACCGTCCACAGCACCGGGAAGAAGAACAGGAACACCAGCAGCCAGGTCAGCAGGGTGATCAGCGCTCCGCCGAGCTTGCGGCCGGCGGGCGATCCGCCCCGCCGGGCCCGCGTCGCCTCGGCGCTGGCTGCGGGTTCGGTCACGGCGCTCATCGCCCCTCCTCGGTGAACACCCGGAACAGCTTGCGCAGGGCGAAGGTCGCCACCACGATGATCAGCACCACGGTGACAACGCCGTAGGCCGCGGCCTCGCCGACCTGCTGGCCGATGAAGGCCCGCTCGTACAGCAGGTACGGCAAGGTCTTGGTGCCGCCCGCCCCCTTGGTGATGATGTTGATCGGGTCGAACAGTTGCAACATCAAGATCGTGCCCAACAAGATCGCCAGTTCGGCATAGGTACGCAGATGCGGCACGGTCATGAAGAAGAACCGCCGCACCGGGCCGGCGCCGTCGACATCGGCGGCCTCCAGCACCTCGCCGTCCTGGGACTGCAGGCCGGCGAGCAGCAGCAGCATGAAGAAGGGCGTGTACTGCCAGACCATCACCATCATCACACTGAGCATCGGATGGTCGGTGTTCCAGGCGATCGGGCCGATGCCGAGCAACCCGAGGAACCAGTTGACGATGCCGCCCTCGGTGTTCAGCAGCGACCACTTGAAGATCAGCGAGGCCGCTGCCGGCATCACCAGGAACGGCGTGATCAGCAGGGTCCGCGCGAGGCTGCGGCCGAAGAACTCGCGGTTCAGCAGGACGGCCAGCAGCAGCCCGAGGACCAACGAGATGATCACCGAGCCGCCAACGATCAGCACGGTCGCCAGCACCGACGGCAGGAAGTAGCCGTTGGTGAAGACGGCCGCATAGTTCTCCAGGCCCGCGAAGCCCCGCTGTTCGGGCCGGGACAGGTTCCAGTGCTGGAAGGAATAGAAGATCGTCACCACGAACGGGATCTGGGTGATCAGGATCAGCGCACCGATCGCCGGCAGCAGCAGCGTCCGCGCGAACCGGCGCTCGGCCGGATCCTGGTGCGACGGCGGCCTGGTGCGCGGCCTCACGCTCTCGGGCGCCTCGGCGGTCGCGGTCGTCATTGGCCTGCCTCCCTTCGCTGCTGTTCGCCCGCGCGCTGGGCGATCGCCTGGGCTTCGTCGAGCGCCTGTCGGGTGCTCGTGCGGCCCGCGAGCGCATCGGCGAAGGCCTGGGTCGCCTGGTTCCCGACATCCTGGAACTCGGGGATCGAGACGTACTGGATGCCGACCCACGGCTGCGGCGCCACGCCCGGCTGCGCCGGGTCGACCTCGGACAGGGTCTGCACCGTGAGCGGACCGAAGGCCGAGCTGACCTCGGCGTACTCGGGAATCCGATAGGTCGAATTGCGGGTGCCGGGCGGCAGCTCGGACCAGCCGACCTCGTTGCCGACCAGCTCGATGTAGTCCGGCGAGGTCGCCCACTTCACGAAGTCGGTCGCCGCCTGCTGCTTCGTCGATGCCGCGTTGACGCCGAGATTCCACGACCACAGCCAGCCCGCCTGATCGGTCTCGACCACGGGCGCCGGCACGTAGCCGACCTTCCCGGCAACCTCGGAATCGTCGCTCTCCAGTGCGCCGGCCGCCGAGGTCGCGTCGTACCACATCGCCGCGCCCCCGGTGCTGAACAGGTTGTAGCACTCGGTGAAGCCGTAGGAGACGGGATCGGGCTCGCCGGCGTTCCGGGTCAGGTCGACGTAGAAGTTCGTCGCATCGGCAAAACCGGGCGCATTCACCTTCGCGTCCCAGTTCATGTCGTACCACTGCCCACCGAAGGTGTTGACCATCGAACCGAGGATCGCGCCGGCCTCACCCCAGCCGGGTTTGCCGCGCATGCAGATGCCGGCCCGCTCGGGACTCTTCAGTTGCCCGGCAAGATCGGCGACCTGCTGCCAGGTCGGGTTCTCCGGCATCTCCAGTCCGGCCTCGTCGAACACATCGGTGCGATACATCAGGAACGACGACTCGCCGTAGAACGGCGCCACATACATCCGGTCCTCGTAGGTGGCCGCCTGTCGGATCGGCCCGATCAGGTCGTTCACCTGGTACGCCGGATCCGAGCTGAGCGGGTCGGTGAGATCGACGAGCCAGCCGTTGCGGGCCCAGATCGGCACCTCGTACGAGCCGACCGTCATCACGTCGTACTGGCCGCCGCCGGTCGCGACGTCCTTGGTGGCCGCGGCGCGGAGGTCGTTCTCCTCCATGAACAAGATGTTCACCCGTACGCCGGGATGGGTGCGCTCGAACTCGGGGACGAGCGAGGCCATGTCCTGCATCTGGGAGTTGTTGACGCTGGCGACCGTGATCGTCGTGATGCCCGGCTGCTCGCCGAGCCGGCCGAACCCGGCGCAACCGGTCGTCAGCATCAGCGCTCCGGCCACCAGCGCCGGTCCGAGTCTCTTCACCGCCGACTCCCGTCCGCGCCCCACCGGGCGCTGCTCTCGACATTGAGGGGAGTTCGACTCTAGACGGGCGGCCCGCGCCGGGCGGGGTGTTGCGCAACGCGGGCTCGATCAGTTGGGCCCGATCAGTTCACGGGGCTCTCCGCGAGCGCGACGCTGCTCGAGCGCTCCTCGCCGGCGGCATCGGTCCAGACCAGTTCGACCCGCTGGCCCGCCTCGGTGCCGGCGAGCACGCTGCTCAACCGGCCGCCGCTCTGCACCGGCGTACCGTCCACCGAGAGGATGACCGCACCGGGCTCGATCCCGGCCCCGGCGGCGGGCGAATCGGGCACCACATCGACGATCTCGCCGACGGTGTCGACGCTGACGCCGAGGTAACCGGACCGGCCGATGGTCACCGGCCCGGAGCTGTCGCCGGCCTCGATCTGGGCGGCGATCTCGGTGGCGGTCGCGATCGGCACGGCGTAGCTGTCCGGGGCAGCGTCGGACTCGTCGCTGCGGCTGGCCGAGCGCATCACCGAACCCGCGGTGCTCAGTCCGACGACCTCGCCCTCGGCGTCGACCATCGCCCCGCCGGAGTAACCGGGAACGACGGGCACGCTGGTCTCGATCATTCCCTCGAGGCGGGAGCCGAACCCTCCGTTCTCCCCCGCCACGGTCACCGAACGGTCGGTCGCCCTGACCTGACCGTCCACCGTGCGCAGCCGGCCCTCGCCGCCCGGATTGCCGATCGCGGTCAGCGCCTCGCCGGTCTCGACGCCGTCGGTGTCGATCTTGGCCGGAGTCAGTGCCTTCTCGATGCCGAGCAGGGCCACATCGGCGGAGGAGTCGAAGCCGAGCATCGTGGCGGACTGGGCCTCGCCGCCGGCGGAGGTCACCCGGACCCGCTCGGAGTCGGCGACCACGTGGTAATTGGTCAGGATCAGGCTCCCGTCGCCGATCACGACACCCGAGCCGGCCCCGATCCCGTTCGAGGTGCGGGTGTCGATGATCACGACCCCGGACCTGGTCGAGGCCGGGGCGGCGTCGGGCGCCTGGGCGATCGTCGGCGGCCGGGTGTCGGTGATTCCGGGAACCGTCGGCAGGTTGCCGCCGCCCGGTGCGAGGACGCGGGCGACCAGCGCGCCCGGCAGCAGGGATCCGCCGAGCATCACCAGCACGGTCGCGATCCCGGCGAGTGCGGCCAACGGGGCGGGGATGCGGCGGGCGGGGGTCTGGCGAGCGACTGGCGGGTCGGTGAACCGAGGGGATGAGGGATGGGGATGTCGGTTCACCGACCCGGACCAGTGGCTCATGTCCGACATCTCACCCGGCGACCATGCGAGAGCGCTGACGGAAAGCTGTCAGGTGGCTGTGGAAGTCGCCACCGGCTGGGCGTACCCGGCGGAAAGCCTGCGGTAGGCACCGCTCCGGAAGGCGACCAGTACCGCGCCGACCATGATCACGGCGGCGATCATGAAGATCAACGCCATGCCGCGCGCCTGCCCTTCGCCGAGCAGCCAGCCGACGGCACCGCGGCCAGCCGGCGAGTCGACCCACGGGATCAACACGAACTCCGCGAGCGGCCCGATCAGAAATGCAGACACCGGCGCCGCGGCCGCCTCGACGCTCTGCGCGAAGCCGAAGACCCGGCCCTGGCGCTGCAGTGGCACGACCTTCTGGATGATCGTCTGCTCGGCGGCCTCCGCCGCGGGGATCAGCATCATGAAGACGAACATGCCGGGGACGAACAGCCACCAGGTCTCACGGACGGCGAAGAACAGGCCGACAGCGGACACGCCGAGATTGACCAGCAGCAGGGTACGGATCGGATTGGCGCCGAGGCCGGTACGCGAGATCACCAGCCCGCCGACGATGAATCCCGTGCTGGTGATCGCCAGCACGATCCCCCACACACTGACGTCGAACAACGTCAGCCCGTAGGGGTCGAGCAACGCCATGTAGACCCCGCCGATCAGGTTGTTGAAGGTACTGAACAGGATCAGCGCCAGCAGCCCGGGCATGGCCCGCACCGCACGCCAGCTACCGGCCAGGTCGAGCCGCTTGTCCGCGACCTCCGGATCGCGCAGCACCCCCTCCTCCGGGATCCGCACGGTCAGCAACTGGACCAGCGCAAGTGCCGTCGCGACGATCGCGATGATCAAGGTCGGCCCCATCCCGAGCAGCCCGATGGACAGGCCGGAGAACACCGAGGTGACCAGGAAGGCCAGACCCTGGACGCTGCCGACGAGGCCATTGGCCTTGGCCCGCTCGGGCTCCGGCACCAGCAGTGTGACGGTGGTCGACAAGGCGATGTTGCGCATGCTTTCCACCACCCCGCCGATCAGGATCAGCACGGCGAAGATCCAGAACCACGGGCCGCGCAGGTCGAGCAGCGCGGGTGTCGGCACGGTCGCGAAGGTCAGTCCGGCCAGCAGGTAGGAGGTCAGGGTGATCGTCGAGGAGGCGGCCATCGCGGTCTTCTTGCGTACCCGGTCGACGATCGTTCCCCACAGGGTGCCGGTCAGGGCCACCAGCAGCATGTAGGTGCCGCCGATCATCGCGGTCGCCGTCACCGAGCGCGTCTCCAGGTAGATCCAGAAGGTCAGCGCGAACCACAGGTAGCTGCTGGTCACATTGGCCAGCAATGTGTTCACCAGCACCAGATAGAAGGACTTCATGATCAGCTCCCGGTCCGTCGATGCTGGCCCCAGCCTAGGTCGCAGGACTGACAACGGCTTGTCCGATCTTGCGCAGCCCCCGCTGGCCGGATCGCTGCGATTCCTGGCGCGCGCAGCACTGGTCGGGTACGCCGTGGCACGCCAGCATCGGGCCATGCCGCAAGCCGAGATCAAGGACTGGACCTGGGTGCTGGAGCGCCGCTGTCCCGAGTGTGGGTTCGACGCCTCGACCGTGCCGTATGAGCGCGTCCCCGAACTGCTGCGGGAGAATGCCGCCGCCTGGCCCGCGGTGCTGGCCCGCGCGGACGTCCGTGACCGGCCCGCGCCGGAGGTCTGGTCGCCGCTGGAGTACGCCGCCCACGTCCGCGACGCCCATGTCATCTTCGGTGAGCGGCTCGCGCTGATGCTCGGCGACGACGATCCCGCGTTCGCCAACTGGGATCCCGACGAGACCGCAGAGCGCGATCGCTATGCCGAGGCCGATCCGGCCGCCGTCGGGCAGGCGCTGATCCGGGCGGCCGACCGGACCGCCGCCGCCTTCGCCGCGGTGGCCGCCGGCGACCTCGGGCGTACCGGCCGGCGCTCGGACGGCACGATCTTCACGGTGGAGTCGCTGGCCCGCTACTACGTCCACGACCCGATACATCACCTGCACGACGTGGACCGCTGACCGGGCGTACCGGCGACGTCGGTCTCAGGCGGGCACGACGGGCCCGCCGAGCCCGCCGCGCTCGCGATACATCTCGACGGACTCGCGCAGGGCACGCAGCACGTAGGGCGGGAAGTCGAGGCCCTTGTCGTGGGCCCACAAGATCGACTTCTCCACCCGGGAGACCTCCCGGGCGTACGCCTCCAGGTCCTCGGCGAATCCCAGCCCGATCACCACGCCGCCCATGTCGGCGGTATAGGTCTTGCGCTGGTTGGTGCCGACCAGGCCGTAGGAGAAGTTGCGCAGTCGCCGCGTCAGCCACAACTGCCACGGCTTGAGCACGCGGTCCTGCTGCATCTTCTCCGCCGACATCTTGTAGAAGGCGAAGTGCCCGGGCTCCTGCTTCTTGATCTGACCGATGATCGTCTTCGAGATCGCCGTCTCGCCGAGGCTGTTCATGCCCTTGGTCATCGCGTTGTACGCCAGCACCGCCTGCCGCTCGGTCGCCGCACCGGTCAGGTAGTACATCAGCCGCGCCACCTCCTGGATTGGCTCGATGTGGGCCAGCGCACCGAGCATCTTCATGCCCATCTGCACCTCGAGCATCGGCTCGGCGGGGGCGAGGCCGAGCTCGGTCTGCAGCTTGTCCAGGATCAGGCCGTGCTGGATCTCCTGGGGTTGCCAGACATCGGCGTAGAAGTAGCGGTCGACCTCGCTGACATCGGGCAGCAGCACCAGGAGCTCGAGCACATTGCGGTCGACCTCGAGCTCGACCCGGGCCAGATAGTCGAGGATGTGTGCGTAGTCGCGGGCGACCGCCCCGGGGTCGTGCACGGTCCAGTCGACCGAGCCCATCGGGATCGGCGGATGCTCGTCCTCGAGCCGGCGAACGCTGTCCATCAGCATCGTGTCGGTGATCTCGCGGCGGGGCACGGGCCCAACCCTAACGCACGCCGGGTGAGCCAACTTAGGCTTCCCTCAGTCTGGTCGCGCGGAACGGCCGGTGGCACAGTGTGGCCGTGCAATCGGAGTCGGAACTGGCCGCACTGGCGCGCGGCGTGCTGGCGCCCGGATTCGTCGGGACGAGTGTGCCGGGCTGGTTGGCCGACGAGCTGGATCGCGGGCTCGCCGGGGCCTGGCTGTTCGGTCACAACCGGCCGGCCGAGGGGTTCGCGGCGCTGACCGGTGAGCTGCGCGCGATCGCGCCGACGGCGCTGGTCTGCTCCGACGAGGAGGGCGGGTCGGTCACCCGGTTCGAGCCGGACGGGTCGTCCTGGCCGGGCGCCCACGCGCTCGGGCTGGTCGACGATCCGGTACGCACTGAGGCGGTGGCCGCCGAGCTGGGCGCCGCGCTGCGCGGGGAGGGGATCGACCTGACCGCCGCGCCCGATGTGGACGTGAACTCCGATCCGGACAATCCGGTGATCGGGGTACGCGCCTTCGGCGATGATGCGGAGCTGGTGGCCCGGCACGGCGCCGCTTTCGTCCGCGGGCTGCAGGCGGGCGGGGTGGCGGCCTGCGCCAAGCACTACCCCGGGCACGGCGCGACCCGGCAGGACTCCCATGTCGCCCTGCCCCGGGTGGACGCGCCGGAGGCCGTGGTCCGGGAGCGTGATCTGGTGCCGTTCGCCGCCGCGGTGGCGGCGGGGACCGACGCGATCATGACCGCGCACGTGATCTTCGACGCCTACGGGCGCGAGCCGGCGACGCTGAACCCGCGGCTGATCGGGCTGCTGCGAGACGAGCTCGGCTTCGACGGGGTGGTCTGCACCGACGCACTGGACATGGCGGCGATCCGGGACGGCTGGGGCATGGGCCGCGGCGCGGCGCTCGCGCTGGCGGCCGGGGTGGATCTGATCTGTATCGGGAATCCGGTGGGCGGCGGCTACGACCCCGCCGCGGCGCTCGCCGAGATCGTCGACGCGATCATCGGGGCCGTGCGCTCGGGCGCGCTGCGGGAGACCCGGCTCGCCGAGGCGGCCGGGCGGGTGGCCCGACTGGCGGAGCGGGCGGCGGCCCGGCGGGCGGCCTTCGGGGAGCCGGTACGCCGGGCGCCCGGCACCCGCAGCGAGGTCGGGACACAGATCGCGCACGAGGCGCTGCGGCGTACCGGCCCGTTGCCGAAGTTGGGTGCGCGGCCCTGGCTTGCCGAACTGCGCGGGCCCGACAACATCGCCGCCGGGCGTACCCGGCCGTGGGCGCTGGTGGAACTCGCCGCCCGGTTGCCGGGGGCGCGGCGGGTGGTGATCGAGACGATTGCCGATCTTGCCGGGCTGGACGATGAGCCGCTGGTCGTGCTGCTGGGCGCGCAGCCCGACGGCGCCACCGCCGAGTTGCTCGACGCGGTGCTGGACCGGCGCCCGGACGCGCTGGTGATCAACACCGGAGTGCCGCGGGATCTCCGCGGGAAAGTGCTGGAGACCGCCGGGCCGGGCCGGGTCGAGGCGATCGCGGCCGCGGAGGCACTGGTCGGCTGACCGATCGCGTCGTCAGGTCTCGCCCCCTGGCGCCAGCTTCAGCGGGCGAAACCTGACGAAGAGATCGAACTAGCGCTGACGGCGACTCGCCCGCCCCCGCCCCGACGATCCCCGCCACAGGAGGACGATTCCGGCCACGCCACAGAGGACACCCAGAGCCCCCGCAGCGATGCCGAGCCACGAACCCCGATTCGCCGCCCCGGAACCGCCGATCACGGCACCCAGCATGATCAAGGCGACTGCGGCGATCACTGGACGGGAAATTCCGAGCATCGCAACAGACCTCCAAGAGTCCTTTCCTACACCCCAAGGGCCCGGCGCATGGGCTGGAGCTTGACCTCGGTCTCGGCGTACTCCCACTCGGGATCGGCGCCTGCCACGATGCCGCCGCCGGCATAGCAGCGCACGCCGCCGGGCTCGCGCTGGCCGCAGCGCAGGGCCAGCCCGATCTCGCCGTTGCCGTCCGCATCCATCCAGCCGACCGGCCCGGCGTAGCGCCCGCGGTCCCGCGGCTCGAACTCGTTGATCAACTCCACGGCCCGTTTGGTCGGTACGCCGGCCACCGCCGGCGTCGGGTGCAGCGCGGTGATCAACCGCAGCGGCGACGACGCGGGATCGGCGACGCGGCCGGAGATGTCGGTGGCCAGATGCCACAGGTTCGGCAGTTGCAGCGGGTACGCCGCCGGCCGCTCGTCGTCCAGCACCGCCAGCCCGGCCAGCTCGCCGAGCACAGCGTCGGCGGCCAGCCGGTGCTCGGCCACCCGGCGCGGATCGCCCAGCAGGGTCTCGGCATCGCCCGCGGTGCCGGCCAGCACCCGGGTCCGGAACCGGTCTCCCTGCCGGGCGATCATCAGCTCCGGCGTCGCGCCGAAGAGCCCGTCCACGGCAAATGTCCAGGTCTGCGGATAGCTGGCGGCCAACGCCTCGAGGGCGCGGGCGCACCGGGCGTCGTCGGCACGCACGTACTCGTCCCGCGCGACCACGATCTTGTCCGCGGCGCCGCCGGCGATCGCCCCGAGCGCCGCCTCGACCAGCCGGCGGTGCCCCGCCCGGCCGGCGCTCTCCCCCGGTGCGGCCAGTCCCCGGATCTCCTCACCCGCGAGCCCGACCGTCAACCCATCGTCGGCCGCGGCCAGTTCGGCGAGCAACCCGGCGTCGACGGCCTGCTCCCACGCGGTCTCGCCGCGGCGTACCGACCGCGGGACGCGCAGCACGCTCGGCAGCGCCGAGGAGTCGTCGAAGGTGGCGGCGAGGAAGGCGGTGAGCGGGGCGGGGCCGCGATCGCGGTCGGCCAGCCGCTGCCACACGGCGTCCATCCGGGCGAGCCGGTCGCGGCCGGAGAAGGCCAGCCGCCAGCCGCCCGATCCGGTGAGCGCGGCACCGTCGCGTACCCAACCCAGCCGGTCGACGAAGGCCTCCTCCACGGCGTCGATGATCCCACGCGGCCCACCAGCCCCGGAAATCGCGAGCCGACCCGGACCCGAACGCCGGGGGTTCGCGGGCCGCCGCTGTTAGCTTGGAGGCCGTGTACAGCGGAATTGATCTTGGCAAGACCGGGTGCCGGTTGGCGGTGGTCGACGAGCGGCCGGTGGTCGTCTCGGGGCCGGGTGCGCCGGGACTTGCCGAGCCCGGCGGCATCGCCGAGGCCGTCCGCGCGGTGCTCACCGTCCGGGAGGCGTTGCCAGCGGCGCAGCGCCAGCTCGCCGGTTCGCTGGTCTGTGGGGCCGCGGGCGCGGCCGCGGCGCCGGAGGCCGCGGCCGAGCTCGCCGCCCGGCTGGAGGCCGAACTGCCGGGCACCGAGGTCACGGTGACCAGCGATGCGGTGATCGCCCACGCCGGTGCGCTGGGCGGCCGGTCCGGCACGGTCGCGGCGCTCGGCACCGGCGCGGTGGTGATCAACGTCTCGGCCCGCGGGGAGCTGCGGATCTTCGACGGCTGGGGCCCCTGGCTCGGCGATGACGGGTCCGGCGCCTGGCTGGGTCGCGAGGCGCTGCGGCGGGTGCTCGCCTCCCGCGAGGCCGACTACGACCTGGGCCCGCTGCTGGATGCGGCCCGCGCTCGGTTCGGCGACCTGGCCCGGTTGCCACGCACGCTCGCCGCAAGCGGTACGCCCGCCCGCGCCACCGCCGCCTTCGCCCCCGACGTGTTGGGCCTCGCCGCCGAGGGCGATGCCGCGGCGCGTGAGCTGGTGACGGCGGCCGCCGAGGCGCTGGCGGGCACCATCGAGCGCGCCGGCGACGGGCCGGTCGCGGTGACCGGTGGCCTGTCCGGCTCGGAGCTGTTGTTGGCCGAGCTGGCCGGCGCCAGCGGCCGCGAGGTGGTCCGCGGCGAGGGCACGCCGCTGGACGGGGCGCTGCTGCTGGCCTCGGGCGCGCCGGCGCCGCACCGGGAGATGCTGATCGGCCCGGCGGCCGAGCCCGGCGAGCGCTCGGAGGTTTCCGACGGTTCGGTGGACCGGCTGGGCACCGAGCAGGTACGCCGCGATCTTGCCGATCTCGACACCTTCTCCAGTACCCGCCTGGTCGACGTGCTGCTGGATGCCGAGGCGTCGGTACCAGCGGCCATGCGCGCCGCGCACGGTCAGCTCGCGACGGCGGCGCGGATGGCGGCGGAGGCGTACGCGCGCGGCGGGCGGATCGTCTACGTCGGCGCGGGTACGCCGGGGCGCCTCGGCGCGCTGGATGCCGCCGAGATCCCGCCTACCTACGGGGTGGATCCCGGCCGTTTCGTGGCACTGCTGGCGGGCGGCGAACAGGCGATGACCGCCGCGATCGAGGGCGCGGAGGACGACGAGGAGGCGGCGCGCGCCGACATCGAGCGCCTGGCGATCGGGCCGGCCGACCTGGTGATCGGCATCGCGGCCTCCGGGCGTACCCCCTATGTGGTCGCCGCCCTCACCGCGGCCGCCGAGCGCGGCGCGCCGACCGTCGGCATCACCAACAACCACGGCACCGCCGTGGCCGCGGCCGCCGAGGTCGGCATCGAGTTGCTGACCGGGCCCGAGGTGGTGTCGGGCTCCACCCGGATGAAGGCCGGCACCTCGCAGAAGATCGCGCTGAACATCATCTCCACAGCGGCGATGATCATGAACAACAAGACCTACGGCGCCTGGATGGTCGACGTGGCCGCCACCAACGACAAGCTGCGGGCCCGCGCCAACCGGATCGTCCGGGAGGCCACCGGCCATGATCACGGCGACGCCGAGCGGGCGCTGGCCGCTGCCGGCGGTGAGGTGAAGACCGCGATCGTCAGCCTGCTCACCGGCGGCGATGCCGAGGCTGCCCGGGAGCGCCTGGGCGCCGCCGACGGCAGCGTGCGCAAGGCGTTAGAAGATGATCAACAACAAGATCAACAAGACGAGCAGGGCGACTGACCCGACGATCACACCGAGCGCAACCCGGCTGAATCCGGCGCCGCGCGGGGGCCCGCCGACCTCCCCCGGCTGGCCCGACTGCGCGACGATCGCCGGCTCGGCGTGGGTCGGCAGCGGCGGCAACCCCTCGACCACCGGGACCAGCTCGCCCAGCGAACCGGCGGCATAGAGCCGGTCGAGGCGCTGCTGGTAGTCGTCGGCGTCGAGCTGCCCGCGGGTGTAGGCATCGTTGAGCTGCCGCGTCAGTCGCTCCCGCTCGGCGTCGTCCACCGGCGCGGTGGGCGTGCTGCGGTACTTGCTCGAGATGGGCAGATCGCCGCTCATGGACCCAGCCTAGTGCGTCGAGAGTCGCAGCCGGGGCGCTCGACCGGCCAGCCGCTCGGTCAGCCAGGCGTCGAACGCGTCACTCTCGGGCCCGCCAAGGGAGCGATCCGAGCCGTCCTCGGCGAGCGCCAGTTCGACCACGGGGCCGGCCGCGGGGGCCGGCCGCGCGGCGCGGATCCGCGGCGCCTGCTCGGCCAGCGCACGGCCGATCGGCTTCGGCCGATTGTGGGCATCGATCAACCCGAGGCCGTACTCCAGCTCCGGGAAGTCGGCCAGGTCGCGGGACACGTCGTGGCTGGCCCACCAGGTGATGCCCCACAGATCGGGGGCGTCGGCGAGCGCGCCGACCGTGTCGGTGAGGAACGCCTCGGCGTCGGCGATCAGCGGGCGCCCGTCGTGGGCGGCACGCGGGGCACCGACCTCCTGCAGCCAGACCCCGCGCCCCGGCGGCGACCAGGCCCGCGCCAGTTCGACCAGATAGCGCGCGAACTGTGCCAGCGCCGGATGATCGGCGCAGTAGCGCCGTCCGACGCCGCCGAACACCCACGCGTGGACGACCGTCAGGGCCCCGCGGCTCGCGGCGAGCCGTGGGGTGAACGGGTGATCGTCGGCGAACCACACGTCGTCGTCGAAATTGGCCTGGTGCAGGCCGGTCGGCCAGACCCGCTCGGCCGCGCCCAGCAAGGCGTCCAGCCAGGCGCCGGCACCGGCGGTGTCCAGCGGGTACGCCGAGGGGTGCCGCGCCGCCGCGAACTGGCCGAACTCGTTGCCCAGGCCCAGCCCGAACGCGTTCGGGCGGCCGGCCAGCTCGCGGCCGAGGACATCGATCAACCGCGCCTGTGCGGCCACCACGTCGGGATCGGTGAAGACATTGCGCCGGTGCCAGCTACCGACCCAGGCCGGCAGGAAGTCGAAGCTGGACAGGTGGCCCTGCAAGACCTCGACCGAGACGTCGAGGTCGCGCTCGGCGGCGAGGTCGGTCAGCGCCAGCAGATCGGCGACCGCGCGGGTGTTGATCATGGTCCGGTCCGGCTGCAGGATCGGCCACAGCGGCAGCACCCGGAGATGATCGACGCCCAGGGCGCTGATCGCGTCCAGGTCGCGAGCCGCGGCGGCCGGATCGAAGTCCAGCCAGGAGTGGAACCAACCCCGGCTCGGCGTGTAGTTGACGCCCAGCCGCGGCGCGGTCCGATCGGTCGGCGGTGTCTCGATGATCATGCCGACCATCCTCGCGGATCGGGAAAACTGGTGGCGGGGGCATCGGGCGCGGGGCCACCATGCACCCATGGTGCACATCGACCGCGTGACCACACCCGACCCCGACGGGGCGGGCGCCTTCGACGAGGTGGCCGCGATCGACCGGGCCGTGCTGATCGAGACCCACGGCAACGACGATCTCGCCGACTCCGCCGCGGCCCGTCGCGCGCGGTTCGCCGACCAGTCCGACAAGGCCCGTGAGCTGTTGCTGATCCGGGCCGAGCCGGAAGGCCCCGCGCTCGGTGCCGCCGAGGTCATCTACCCGCTGCGGGAGAACGTCGAGACCGCCGAGACGACGGTGCAGATCGTGCCGGGGCATCGGCGCGCCGGTCTGGGAAGCGCGCTCGCGCAGGCCGCGGAGGATGCCGCGCGGGCGCGCGGGCGTACCCGCATGCTGGGCTTTGCCGAGCACCCCGACGGGGCCGAGGGCCCGGGCGCCCTGCTGCCGCCGACCGGGGTGGGCCGGGCGCCGCGCGACAGCCCGCCGGTCGCGTTCGCGCTGGGCCGGGGTTATCGGCTGGAGCAGGCCGAGCGGATGTCGACCCAGCCCGTGCCGCTGGATCCTGGGGTACGCGAGAGGCTGCAGCGCGATGCCGACGAGCGCTCGGGCGGCTATCGCCTGCTGGGCTGGCGAGATGCCGCCCCGGCCGAACACGTCGATCAGATCGCCGAGCTGTTCACCCGGATGAGCGTCGACGTGCCGCACGCCGAGCTCGGCTATCAGGAGGAGGTGTGGGACGCGGATCGGGTACGCCGGCGCGAGGCGCGGGCCGCGGCCGGCGGGCGGACCGCCTTCACCACGGTCGCCCAACACATCGGCTCGGGCCGGCTGGCGGCGTTCACGATCATCGAGGTTCCGCCGGACAAGCCCGCGGTGGGCTACCAGGCCGAGACGCTGGTCCGCGCCGAGCACCGCGGGCACCGGCTCGGGCTGGCGATCAAGCTCGCCAATCTCGACCTGGTCGCCGCCCACCGGCCGCAGATCGCCCGGATCCACACCTGGAACGCGGGCGAGAACGAGTGGATGCTCGCGATCAACCTGGCGATGGGCTACCGGCCGGGCCTGCTGGAAACCGTGTGGAGCAAGCGGCTTTCTGGGGTGTGATTCGAGGTGTGATCGTGACGCATCCGTGGCATGATGGGGGCATGGTCACCACTCTGGACCAGCGGGCCCACAAGGAATCCGTCACACTTCCGGTCGCAAGCCTCACCGAGGAGCTCCGGGACCGGCTCGGCGCCACCCTCGTCGCATATATCGCGGGGGTGAAGGAAACGCGCGCGGTTCGGCAGTGGGCCCACGGCGAACGCGAGCCGAGCGCAGCGGTGGTACAGCGACTTCGCCTCAGCCACCAGATCAGCACCATCCTCGGTGACCGCCACGGCTCCCGAGTCGTCCAGGCCTGGATGCAAGGACTCAACCCGGATCTCGGTGACATCGCGCCCGCACGAATTCTCCGCGAGAGCGATATCGACGAGATCGGTGAGCGCGTCCTTGGCGCGGCCCGCCATTTCGCCGCTGCCTGAGGCCTGGATGCCCCTCACTCTCGCCGAACCGGCCGAGCAGGGCATCTGGCGCGTCGGCTACGCCCCGGATCCGTGGGCATGGACGGACTGGAAGTGGGCGACCGGGCACCACTTCGACGGGCGCTGGGACGATCTCGACGGCACCTTCCGGTCGATCTATGCCGGCGCGAGCCTCTATTCCTGCTTCGTCGAACTGCTCGCGCCATTACGTCCAGATCCACAGCTCGCCGAGGAAATCGCGGCCATCGTCGCCGATCCAGAGGATGTCGAGCAGTTTCCGACGACACCCGCGGGCGATGTCGATCCTTCTTGGCTCGACAACCGAGTCGCCGGAACCGCTACCCTCACCGGAGCCTTCTGCGATGTCACGACCTCGACCACCATCGCGACCCTGCGCCCCTCCTTCGCAACCAGAGCGACTGAACTGGGATTGAACGATTTCGACGTATCCGCGCTCAACGACGCCGCAGCCCGGCCCCTGACCCAAGCGATCGCCACTCGTCTGTGCCGCTCAACTGATCTTGACGGAATCCGCTACACCTCGCGGCACGGCAGCGACCTCACCCTCTGGGCCATTTTCGAACGAAGCATCAATCGGCCGCCACGTTGCATTGATCAGCAGCAAGCGCTCGATCTGACGCCGACCCACCCCGAACTTCTCGCCGCGTTCGCCACACTCGGATTGCGCTGGCTCCTCCCAGATGCCGACCTGCCTGCGCCGACCATCGATGGGCCAGGCATTGAAGGTGTGGAACGAGGTCTTTTCTGACGCGCGAGCCAACCTGACCTGAACGGCGCGCCTAGGCGTAGTCGCGCTCGGCGCCCGAACCCAGCAGAATCGGCCCTCGTGAACACTTCCGAGGGGCCGCGCGAGGGCGAGCGGCTGGCGGTCTTCGACATCGGCGGCACCGACGTCAAGGCCGGCCTGCTGACCGACGCGGGCCTGTCGGGGGTACGCCGGGTGCCCACGCCGGGCGTACCGGGCACCGACCGCGCCACAGACCTGACCGCGCTGATCGCCGAGCTGGCCGCCGACGCCGACGCCATCAGCGTCGTGGTGCCCGGGATCGTCGACGAGGCGGCAGGCGTGGTCCGGTTCGCCGCCAACCTCGGCCTGCGCGAGGAGCCGCTGCGTGACCGGCTCGCGGCCGCCACCGGATTGCCCGTCGCGCTCGGCCACGACATCGCGGCGGTCGGCGTCGCGGAGCGCCGACTCGGCGCGGCGCGCGGCGTCGACAACGTGCTGGTCCTGCCGATCGGCACCGGCATCGCCGGGGTCGCGTTCGTGGACGGGCACCGCCTGCGCGCGGGCGGGTACGCCGGGGAGATCGGCCACGCCCCCGTCCCGGGCGGCGGCCCCTGCAGTTGCGGCGCCACCGGCTGCCTGGAGACGGTGGCCTCGGCCGCGGCGATCGCCCGCCGGTTCAGCGCGGAGTCCGGCATCGCGGCCGCCGGGGCACGCGAGGTGGCGGCCCTGCTCGACGATCCCCGCGCCGGTGCCGCCGCGCGCCGCGCCTGGGACGCGGCCATCGATGCCCTGACCCACGCCCTTCGGCACTGTGTTGCCGTGCTCGGTCCGGAACTGATCGTGATCGGCGGCGGCCTCGCCGCGGCCGGCCCGGCGCTGCTCGACCCGCTGACCGCGCGGCTGCACGGCGCCCTCTCCTTCCATCGCCGGCCAGCGGTCGTCGCGGCGCAACTCGGGCCGGATGCCGGGTTGTGGGGCGCGGCGATCCTCGGCACTGATTTGCTTGGCCTGACCGCACTGCCACGCAAGGATCGGGGGCCGACGTGAACGGGGTGTTGACGCTGACGCCGAATCCGGCCGTCGACGAGACCTATCAGGTCGCGCTGCGCCCGGGCGAGACGCACCGGGTGCGCGCCCCCGAGGTACGCGCGGGCGGCAAGGGCCTGAACGTCGCGCGGGTGGTGGCGCGCGCGGGGCGCCCGGTGGTCGCCATCGCGCCGGTCGACGAGTTGCACCTGGCCCAGTTCGGCGACCAGCTCCGCGCCAGCGGCGTCACCCCGGAGCTGGTCCAGGTCACCGGCCCCACCCGGCGCAGCATCGCGCTGGTGGACACGGCGGCCGACCAGGCGACGGTGCTCAACGAGTACGGCGTACCGATCAGCCGGGCCGAGTGGGCCAAGCTGGACGACTGCCTGAAGTGGTCCATGGCCAAGTACGCCCCGCGGGTGGTGGTGGTCTCGGGCAGCCTGCCGCCCGATCCCCCGCGCAACCTGTTTCCCGAGATCATCAAGTACGCCCGCGCCTCCCGCGCCCGCTGCATCGTCGACACCTCCGGGCCGGCGCTGCTGGACGCCGTCGCCGCGGGCGCGGACCTGGTCAAGCCGAACGCCGAGGAGGTACGCGAGGCCACAGGCGAGTCGGACCTGGCGACGGCCGTCCGGGCGTTGCTGGACCGCTCACCGGACGAGGGCGCGCGGGCGCTCGTCTCGGCCGGGCCGGACGGGCTGGCGCTGTTCACCAAGGGACGGCGGGGCGCGCTGGTGGCCCGGCCGCCGGAGCGGCTGCGCGGCAACCCGACCGGCGCCGGGGACGCCGCGGTGGCGGCCGCCGCGGTGGCGCTGTGCTCGGACTGGGACGACGAGCGGCTGGCCCGCACGGCGGTGCAGTGGTCGTCGGCCGCGGTGCTCGCGCCCGTGGCCGGCGAGCTCGGCCCGCTGACCGCCCCCGCCCGGATCCGCGTTGTCGAGGAGAACTGACCGATGCCCCTGCGACCGACCCTCGAGTTGATCAACGCCGCCCGCGCACAGGGCGCGGGGATCGGCGCGTTCAACGTCTTGCACCTGGAGTCAGCGGAGGCGCTGGTCGCGGGTGCGGAGTCTGCCGGCCTGCCGGTGATCCTGCAGATCTCGGAGAACTGCGTGAAGTACCACGGCGGACGGTTGGCGCCGATCGCACTGGCCACGCTGGAGGTCGCGCGGGAGGCGGGGGCGGATGTCGCCGTCCATCTTGATCATGCAGAGGACGAGGCGCTGGCCCGGGCCGGGGTGGCCGCCGGGTTCGGCTCGGTGATGTATGACGGGTCGCGGCTGCCGCACGCCGACAACCTCGCCGCGACGGCCCGGGTGGTGGACCTCGCCCATGATCACGGCGTCGCCGTCGAGGCGGAGCTGGGCGAGGTCGGCGGCAAGGATCTGCCGGGGCGCAGCGCGCACGAGCCGGGGGTGTTGACCGATCCGGACCAGGCGCGCGAGTTCGTGGCGGCGACCGGGGTGGACGCGCTCGCCGTCGCCGTCGGCAGCAGGCACGCGATGACCGAGCGCAGCGCGGTGCTCGATCTGGAGCTGATCGGCCGGCTGCGCGAGGCGGCCGGCGTACCGCTGGTGCTGCACGGCTCGTCCGGCGTACCCGACGAGACGCTGGTCGCGGCGATCCGGGCGGGAATGACCAAGATCAACGTCTCGACGCACCTGAACAAGGTGTTCACCGGTGCGGTACGCGAGACGCTGGCGGGCAACCCCGAGCTGGTGGACTCCCGCAAGTACCTCGGCCCGGCCCGCGACGCAATGGCCGCGGAGACGGCGCGGCTGCTGGCCCTGTTCCGCGGCGCCTGAGCGGCGTCTCGGCGCGCGACCCGGACCGCGCGGTGCGTCGGGCCCGGAGTAGCGTGGAGGCCGACCAACCGCCACGGAGGGGACGATGACGACACCGACGGCAGTCACCAAGCTCAACACGGACCTGTTCATCGACGGGACGTGGGTGCCCGCGCAATCGGGCAAGACGTTCGAGGTGATCAATCCCGCGACCGAGGAGGTGCTGGCGAGTGTCGCCGACGGTGGCGCCGAGGACGCCCGGGCCGCGCTGGACGCGGCGGCGGCCAAGCAGCAGGCGTGGGCGGCGACGGCGCCGCGCGAGCGCGGGGAGATCCTGCGCCGGGCGTACGAGCTGCTGATCGAGCGCGCCGACGACATCGCGGCGATCATGACCGCCGAGATGGGCAAGCCGCTGGCCGAGGCGAAGGGCGAGGTCGTCTACGGCGCGGAGTTCTTCCGGTGGTTCTCCGAGGAGGCGGTGCGCATCTCGGGCGACCAGACGCTCTCCCCCGACGGCAAGACGCGGTTCCTCGTGCAGCGCCAGCCGGTCGGGCCCTGCGTACTCGTGACGCCGTGGAACTTCCCGCTGGCGATGGGTACGCGCAAGATCGGCCCGGCGGTGGCGGCCGGTTGCACGATGGTGTTCAAGCCGGCGGACCTGACGCCGCTGACCTCGCTCGCGCTGGTCGAGGTCCTGGTCGAGGCGGGCCTGCCCGAGGGCGTACTCAATGTCGTGAACACCACCGACCCGGGCTCGGTGGTGACGGCGTGGATGGAGAGCGGCAAGGCGCGCAAGGTCAGCTTCACCGGCTCGACCGCGGTCGGCAAGCACCTGCTCGGCCAGGCCGCGCAGAACGTGATGCGTGCGTCGATGGAGTTGGGCGGCAATGCGCCGTTCATCGTGTTCGACGACGCCGATCTTGATGTCGCCGTCGAGGGTGCGATGGCGGCGAAGATGCGCAACATGGGCGAGGCGTGCGTGGCCGCGAACCGGATCTATGCCCAGGCGGGCATCGCCGAGGAGTTCTCCAGGCGGGTCGCGGAGCGGATGCAGCAGTTGAAGGTGGGCGACGGGTCGGCCGAGGGTACGCAGGTGGGCCCCCTGGTCGAGCGCAAGGCGCTGGACAAGGTCGAGACGCTGGTCACCGACGCGATCGACAAGGGCGCGAAGGTGATCACCGGCGGCGATCGCCCCGAGGGCAAGGGTTTCTTCTACAACCCGACCGTGCTGTCCGGGGTGAGCAAGGACGCCGAGCTGATGGAGACCGAGATCTTCGGCCCCGTTGCGGCGGTGATCCCGTTCGAGACCGAGGACGAGGTGATCACGATGGCCAATGCCACCCCGTACGGGCTGGCGGGTTATCTGTTCACCACCGACGTCGCACGCGCCTTCCGGGTCAGCGATGCGATGGAGGTCGGCATGGTCGGCCTGAACACGGGCATGGTGTCCAACCCGTCCGCGCCGTTCGGCGGGATCAAGCAGTCCGGCCTGGGCCGCGAGGGCGGCAAGGAGGGCATCGAGGAGTTCCTCGAGGTGAAGCTGCTCGCAATGCCGCAGCCCGGCTGATCGGGAGACTCGGCCGCTCCTCGCGCGCCACCATCGGGGACGCTGACGAGAGGACACCATGACCGAGACCACGGCCCCCTACGCCGCTCCCGAGCCGCCCGCCCCCGCGCGCCGGGTGCGGCTGCGCCACCTGCAGGAGCTGAAGGAGCGCGGCGAGAAGTGGGCGATGCTCACCTCCTACGACACCTACACCGCGGCGATCTTCGACGACGCCGGCATCCCGGCCCTGCTGGTCGGCGACTCGGCCGGGAACAACGTCTACGGCCACGACAGCACCCTCGCGATCACCGTCGACGAGCTGATCCCGCTGGCCCGCGCCGTCAGCCGCTCCGCCTCCCGGGCGCTGGTGATCGCCGATCTGCCCTTCGGGTCCTACCAGGCCTCACCGGAGCAGGCCCTGCGCACCGCCACCCGATTCATGAAGGAGGCCGGCGTACATGCCGTGAAGCTGGAGGGCGGGGTCGAGATCGCCGACCACGTCGACCTGCTGTCCCGCTCCGGCATCCCCGTCATGGCACACATCGGCTTCACACCGCAGAAGGAGCACGCCCTGAGCGGCTATCGCGTACAGGGACGCGGCCAGGACCGCGCGGACGAGCTCGTGCAGAGCGCCCGCACCCTGGAGCGCGCAGGCGCCTTCGCTGTGGTGCTGGAGATGGTCCCCGGCGAGGTCGGCGCCGCCGTCACGCAGGCCCTGACCATCCCCACCGTCGGGATCGGCGCCGGCAACGGCTGCGACGCCCAGGTGCTCGTCTGGCAGGACATGGCCGGTCTGCGCAGCGGGCGCCTGCCCCGGTTCGTCAAGCAGTACGCCGATCTGCACTCCACCCTGCACGCTGCCGCGCGGGCCTACGCCGCCGATGTCGCGGCCGGCACCTTCCCCGACCGCGAGCACACCTTCTAGCGCGGGTCGCGCCGCACGTAGCCCGCGGCCTTGTCGACCACCCCGGCCAGGGGCTCCCCGGCAAGCCAGCGGCGCAGGTTGGCCTCGAACTGCTCCGCCAGGCCGGTACGCCAACCGCGCACGTCGCCGGACAGGTGCGGGCTCACGCGCACATTCGGCATCGCCCACAGCGGGCTCTCCGCGGGCAGCGGCTCGACGGCGAACACGTCCAGCGCGGCGCAGATCCGGCCCCTCGCCAGCTCGGTGATCAGCGCCGCCTCGTCGATCAGCTCGCCCCGACCGATGTTGATCAACTGCGCGCCGGACGGCAGCGCCGCCAGCACGCCCGCGTCGACCATCCCCCGGGTACCGGCCGTCAACGGCGCCGCCAGCACCAGGTGATCGACGCCGTCGACCGCGGCGGCAAGATCATCGGAGGCCACCACCTCGCCGAAGTCGGGATCCTCAGCGCGCGCCACGCGACCGACGCCGCGCACCTCCATCCCCAGCGCGCGCAACAGCCGCGCGCAGGCCCGGCCGATGCCGCCGGTGCCGACGACCAGCGCGCGCCGCCCGCCGACCCGATCGGTCTCCCGGTGCTCCCAGCGTCGCTCGGACTGGAGCTCGGCGTTCAGGTACAACTGCTTGGTCTCGGCGAGCACCTGGGCGGCGACGAACTCGGCGATGGGCTGGTCGAAGAACCCGGCCGCATTGGTCAACACCACCGACGAATCCCGCAGCTCGTCGAACAGGATCGCGTCCACCCCCGCCGCGGCGACGTGCACCCACGCCAGCCGGTCGGCCCGCGGCCACGCCGCCCGCAGCGCCGGGGAGAAGAAGTCCCACAGGAAACAGACCTCCGCGCCCGCGATCGCGCCGGGCAGCTCCTCGGCCGTGGCGTACCTCAGCTCGACCAGTTCGGACAGGGCGGCCTCGTTCGGCGGCGGGCCCAGATCGGGGCGCGTCAGCACGACTGCGGTGGTCACCCGGGCACCGTAACAGCTTGATTGTTGACAATCTGCAATTGCCCCCGGACGATGGCGGCATGGCCGCCCTCAGTCCTCTCCTCAAGCAGGCAACCCCCGTCGTCGTGGACCACGCCCAGGGCAGTTGGATCCACGGCACGGACGGTCGCGACTACCTCGACTTCACCACCGGCATCGGCGTCACCAGCACTGGCCACTGCCACCCCGATGTCGTCGCGGCCGCCCGCGAACAGGTCGGCAAGATCATCCACGCCCAGTACACGACGGTGATGCACCAGCCGCTGCTCGAGCTGACCGAGAAGCTGGGCGAGGTGCTGCCGGCCGGGCTCGACTCGGTCTTCTACGCCAACTCCGGCTCCGAGGCCGTCGAGGCCTCGATCCGGCTGGCCCGGATGGCGACCGGCCGGCCCAACATCGTCGTCTTCCAGGGCGGCTTCCACGGGCGGACGGCCGCCGCCTCCAGCCTGACCACCGCCGGCACCAAGTTCTCCGCCGGCTGGTCGCCGCTGATGCCGGGCGTGCACATGGCGCCCTTCCCCTACGCCTACCGCTACGGCTGGGACACCGACACCGCGGTGGAGTTCGCGCTGCGCGAGCTGGACTACCTGCTGGCCACCCGCACCGCGCCGGCCGACACCGCCGGGATGTTGATCGAGCCCGCGCTCGGCGACGGCGGCTACCTGCCGACCCCGCCCGCGTTCCTCGAGGGCCTGCGCGAGCGCGCCGACACCCACGGCATCGTGTTGATCATCGACGAGGTGCAGACCGGCGTCGGGCGGACCGGGAAGTTCTGGGGCCACCAGTACTCGACCGCGGCCCCGGACATCCTGATCACCGCCAAGGGCATCGCCTCCGGCTTCCCGATCTCCGCGATCGCCGCGCCGGAATCCCTGATGAGCAAGGGCTGGCCGGGCTCCCAGGGCGGCACCTACGGCGGCAATGCCGTCTCGGCCGCCGCGGGCGTCGCGACGCTGCGGGTGATCGAACGAGACGGCCTGGTCGAGAACGCCCGGGTCCGCGGCGAGGAGCTGCTCGCGGGGGTACGCAAGCTCGCCGAGGACTACCCGATCAAGGCCGGCCGCGGCATCGGCGACGTGCGCGGCCTCGGGCTGATGCTCGGCGTCGAGTTCAGCAACGACGACGGCAGCCCGGACGCGGAGACCGCGCTCGCCGTGCAGCAGGCCACCACCGGCCACGGGTTGTTGTCGCTCACCTGCGGGCCCCAGGGCAACGTGGTCCGGCTGATCCCCGCGCTGGTGGTGAGTTCCGACGAGATCGCGACGGGCGTCGAGCGCTTCGGCGCGGCGCTCGCCGACGTGCTCGGCAAATGAACCTCTACACCTTCAGCGACGCGGAGTACTCCGCGCGGATGGCCGCGGTCCGGCGGCGGATGGCCGACACCGGACTGGACGTGTTGTTGATCAGCGACCCGGCCAACCTGTTCTACCTGATCGGCTACGACGCGTGGTCGTTCTACACCCCGCAATTGCTCTACGTGCCGCTGGACGGCGACACGATCTTCTACGCGCGCGCGATGGATGCCCACGGCGCCACCCGGACGAGCTGGCTTCCCGCCGATCAGGTGGTCGGCTACCCGGAGGGCTACGTCCACCGCGACGCCGAGCACCCGTTCGACTGGGTCGGCGAGCGGCTCGCGGCCGACATCGCGCCCGGCTCGCGGATCGGCCTCGAGCTCGACACCCACTTCTTCAGCCCGAAGGCCTACCTCGCGCTGCGCGCCGCGCTGCCCGGCCGCGAGCTGGTCGACTCCGCCGAGTTGGTCAACTGGGTACGCGTGATCAAGTCCGACACCGAGATCGACGTGCTGCGCCGCGCCGCACAGATCACCACCGCGGCGATGACCGCCGCGCTCGAGGCGATCGACGTCGGCGTACCGCAACACCGCGTCGCGGCGGCGATCAGCGCCGCCCAGATCGGCGGCACCGACGAGGTCTGGGGCGACTATCCCGCCATCGTGCCGATGCTGCCGACCAGCGAGGCCGCCGACACCCCGCACCTGACCTGGACCGACCGCCGCTTCGCCGCCGACGACGCGGTGGCCATCGAGCTGGCCGGCGCGCACCGGCGCTACCACGTTCCGCTGGCCCGCACGATCGTCCTGGGCCGCGCGTCGGACCGGATTCGCCAGACCGAGGAGGCGGTCGCCGAGGGCCTGGCCGCCGTGCTCGACACGATGGCGGCCGGCGTGCCGGTCCGCGACGTGTCCGAGGCCTGGAACGCGGTCCTGCGCCGGCGCGGGCTGGCCAAGGAGAGCCGCCTCGGCTACTCGATCGGCATCGCGTACCCACCGGACTGGGGCGAGCGGACCGTCAGCATCCGCCCCTCCGACGACACCGTGCTGGCGCACAACATGACCTTCCACGTGATCTGCGGGATGTGGATGAAGGGCTACGGATACGAGGCCTCGGAATCGGTACGCGTGACCGACGACGGCGTGGAATGTTTCACCGACTTCCCCCGCGGCCTACTGACGAAGGAGTGATCATGGCATCGAAGCGACGCACCGACGACCGCGCCGACGGGCCCGCCCGCGGCGTCGATCCCCGGATCCCCCTCGCCGACCGGGCCGGCCAGCTCGTCGGCTCCGTGATCGACTCCTCCACCTCGCTGCTCGCCGCGCAGAGCCACGACATCGTGCGGTTCGCGATGGGCGCGCCGGCCGACGAGGCGATGCCGGTCAAGGAGTTCATCGACGCCGCCGGCAGCGCCTGGGACGCGTCGTCGTTCACCTACGGCGCGACCGAGGGCGAGCCAGCGCTGATCGAGGCGGTCTCCGACGGCCTCGGCGCCGAGGTCGACCCCGAGCGGATCGTGATCACCTCCGGCGGCATGCAGGGCCTGGACCTCGCCGGCAAGCTGTTCATCACCCCCGGTGATCTTGTCGTGGTCGAGTCGCCCACCTACACCAACGGCTCGGCCACCGCGCTGTCCTACGGCGCCGAGCTGCTGGAGGCGCCGATGGATGCCGACGGGCTCGACGTGGATGCACTGGCCGAGGCGGTCGAGCGCGCCGGGCGTACCCCCGCAGCGATCTACACCATCCCCAACTTCCAGAACCCGTCCGGGGTGACCTTGTCGGTCGCCCGCCGCGAACGGCTGATCGAGCTGGCGCGCGAGTGGGGCGCGGTGATCATCGACGACGATCCCTACGGCCTGTTGCGCTTCGCCGGAGAGGACCTGCCGGGCTTCGGCGAGCTGTCGGGCAACGACCCGCTGGTGTTCTCCGTGCGTACCTTCTCCAAGATCCTTGCGCCCGGGCTGCGAGTCGGCTGGGTCGAGGCCGATCCGTCGCTGCGGCAGTTGTTGATCAACGCCAAGCAGGCGATGGACACCTGCACGAACGTGCCCAACCAGCACCTGGTCGCCGACTTCATCGGTCGCGGCGGGCTGTCCGATCACCTGCAGCGACTGAAGATCACCTACGCCGAGCGCCTTGCCGCGCTGCGCGGCGCGCTCGCCGAGCGACTCGGCGACCGGATCACCGTGACCGAACCCGAGGGTGGGTTCTTCTGCTGGGTGACGCTGCAGGGTGCCGACGCCGAGATCGAGGCGAACCGGCTGTTCGAGATCGCGCTGGCCGAGGGGGTGGCCTACATCCCCGGGCCGGCGTTCTCCCCCGCCGGGCGGTTCGGCGACGCCCTGCGCCTGTGCTTCGCCTCCACCACCCCCGAACGCATCGTCGAGGGCGTCGACCGGCTGACGACGGCGCTCGACCGGGCGCGCGCCGAGCTGGACGAGCGGCCCGGGCGGGTGGGATGACCGAGCCGCTGGTCGAGCTGACGCGCAGCCTGATCACCGCCGGCGGGGAGAACCCGGGCGGCACGGAGGCGGAGACGGTACGCGTGCTCGCCGATGCCTGCGCCGCGCGCGGGATCGACGTCGAGCTGATCGAGGTGGCGCCCGGGCGCCCGAACCTGATCGCCACCCTGCCCGGCGGCGACGGCCCCGGGCTGTTGTTCCTCGGCCACTCCGATGTCGTGCCCGCCGGGCCCGGTTGGACGCGCGAGCCGTTCGGCGGCGAGGTGGCCGGCGGGCGGATCTTCGGCCGCGGCGCGACCGACATGAAGGGTGGCCTGGCAGCGGTGATCACCGCGATGGACCGGTTGCGCGGCGCCGGGCTGTCGGGCCCGGTCACCCTCGCCTGCACCGTCGATGAGGAGGACACCGGCCTCGGCATCCGGGCGCTGGTGCGGCGCGGCTTGTCGGGCAGCTATCTCGGCTGTGTGGTCGCCGAACCGACCGATCTGGAGACGGTGATCGCCTGCCGCGGCGACAGCTATCTCGACGTGCGGATCACCGGCGTACCCGCGCATTCCGGGCGCCCCAGCGACGGGCGCAATGCCATCGACGCCGCCGGCCGGGTGCTGGCGCTGGTCGCCGAGGACCAGCGCCGGCTGGCCGCATCGCCCGACCCGCTGCTCGGTCACGGCACCTGGAGCAGCGGCATGATCAGCGGCGGCCGAGGCGTCTCCATCGTCGCCCCCGACTGCCTGCTGCAGCTCGACCGGCGGCTGATGCCGGACGAGGACGCCGGCGTGCTCGCCGCCGAGCTGGCGGACCGGATCGATGGGGCCGGGATCACCGGCGACGGGATCGGCGTCGAGGTCGGTGTCGCGATGGAGATGCCGGGGTTCCGGACGGCGGCCGATCATCCGCTGGTACGGCTCGCGGGTGGTACGCCGGGCGCTTGGAGCGCGGCCTGCGACGGCGGCTTCGTCGCCCGCGACCTCGGCATCGACTGCATCATCCTCGGCCCCGGCGGGCTCAACGACCAGGCGCACCAGATCGATGAGTCCGTCGGCATCGCCGAGCTGGTCGAGGCCACCGATCGCTACGAGCGGCTGGCCCGCGAGCTGCTGGGCGGCGCCCGCTAGGTCGCCGGGAGGACGGGCTGTCTGTCCCATCCGCGAACCCAACCGGCACCCGCGAACCCAACCGGCACCCGCGAACCCAACCGGCACCCGCGAACCCAACCGGCACCCGCGAACCCAACCGGCACCCGCGAACGATACTCAGCCCGCACCTGCCGGTTCGGCCCGCGCCTGCGGTACGCCGCGACTCACGATCGCTCGGCGGCCTCGAGCATCCGGGCGGCCAGGCGTCGCAACTCATGCACCAGCTCTGGCGGCTCGATCACCCGGAAGCCGACGCCGAGGGCGACCAGATGCATCGCCTCCCAACCAAGATCGAGCCGGCCGAGAACCAGCTCGCAGTGCCCGTCGTCGATGGGCGTGATGGTGCCGGAGCGCGGAGGAACCAGGGCGGCGCCGCGCTCGGCCGAACAGTCGAGGATGACCCGGATCTGTTGCGGATAAGGGCTTTCGGCGACGGAATGGCGCACCCACTCCAGCGGGTCCGGATGATCACGCGCCGGGAACTGCCAGGTGGTCACCCGGATCGCGCCGACCCGGTCCAGCCGGAAGGTACGCCAGTCGTCGCGATCGCGGTCGAAGGCCATCAGGTACCAGTAGCCCGAGAGGTCGACCAGCCGGATGGGTTCGACCTCGCGGTCGGACTCGGTCCCGTCGCGGGCCGTGTAGCCGAATCGCACCCGCAGGCGCTCCCGGCACGCCCGCGCCAGCGCCAGCAGGTCGTCGGCGTCGATGCGGGCGGCGACCGGGTGCACACTGGTCGCCTCCGAGATCGCCCGCACCTGGGCCCGCAGCCGCGGCGGGAGCACCTGGTCCAGCTTCCCGAGCGCGCCGACCGCGCCCTCGCCGGCCCCGGCGACGCTGCCGCCCGCGGTCTGGGCGAGCGCCACGGCAACGGCGACGGCCTCGGCATCGTCCAGCAGCAGCGGCGGCAGGGTGCGCCCGCGACCGAGCTGGTAGCCCCCGGCCGCGCCGTGCGCGGCGTGCACCGGGTAACCCAGCTCGCGCAGCCGCGTCACGTCGCGCCGGATGCAGCGGGTGGTGACCCCGAGCCGTTCGGCCAGCTCGGGGCCGGACCAGACGGGACGCTGTTGCAGCAGCCCGAGCAGTTGCAGGACGCGCTCGGTGGTGCGGGCCATGCAGCCAACCTAGCCGCCGTGCGGACCGAATCAGTCCTGTTGGCGCGGCACGATCGGACCATGAGCAACGTGAACGCGACACTGCGCGAACAACTGGACTGGCACTGGACCAACCAGCTCCGCCCGCGGCTGGCGGGGCTCACCGACGAGGAGTACCTGTTCGAGCCCGCGCCGGGCGCCTGGACCGTCCACCCCCGCGAACAGGACCGCACGCCGATGCAGGCCGGCAGCGGCGCATGGGTGATCGACTTCGCCCTCCCCGAGCCGAGCCCGCCGCCGCTGACCACCATCGCGTGGCGCCTCGGGCACCTGATCGTCGGCGTCTTCGGCATGCGCAACGCTGGGCACTTCGGCGGGCCGCCGGCGGACTACTTCGGCTGGGACTACGCTCCCGATGCCGCGACCGCGCTGGACCAGCTCGACGAGGGGTACGCCCGGTGGCAGGCGGGCGTCGCCGGCCTCGGCGAGGAGGGCCTGTGGCGGCCGGCCGGCGAGACCGAGGGGCCGCATGCCGACCAGACCATGGCCACGCTGGTGCTGCACATCAACCGCGAGGTCATCCACCACGGCGCGGAAATCGCGCTGCTGCGCGACCTGTGGACGCATCGGAAGAAGAACTGATCATGGGCGTCGAGGTACAGGTCACCTTCGATTGCGCCGACCCGGGCGCACTCGTGGAGTTCTGGGCGTACGCCGTGGGCGGCACGGTCCAGCCGCCGCCCGACGGCTTCGCCTCCTGGGCCGAGGCGCTCACCGCCTGGGGCGTACCGATATCCGAGCACAACTCCCGCTCCGCGGTGATCGATCCCGGCGGGGTGACGCCGCGCCTGTTCTTCCAGCGGGTGCCCGAGCCGAAGACGGCCAAGAACCGCGTGCACCTCGACCTGCGGGCCGCGCCCGGACTGACCGGCGCGAGCCGGACGGGTTCGGCCTGGGCCACTTGATCATGCGCGACCCCGAGGGCAACGAGTTCTGCCTGGACTGATCAGTTCGTCAGGTGCAGCCAGCGCCCGAGGTCGGCGAGCAGGCCGCGCAGCTCGTCCCCCGGCTCGCGGCCGGTGATCAGCGACACCCGCACCCGGGCGGCGAACGGCAGCTCGCTGATCACCTCGCCCTCGTGCAGGTCGTGAGCGAGCGCGCTGCGCGGCACCACCCCGAGGCAGCCGCGCCAGCGCACCATCGCCAGCGTGGTCGGCAGCGTCGCGCCCGGCTCGGCGTCGGCGCCCAGCCCGATCAGCCGCTCCTGCACCACCGGCCCCATCCGGTCGTAGGTGCTGTGCACGACGCGATGGCCGCGGTACGCCCGGCGCCCGCGACCCGGCGGCGGCGTACCGGCCGCGCGGAGCAGCACCAACCGGTCCTCGCCGAGCCGGTGGCTGATCACCCGCCTGGGCAGCGTGACCTGGTCGGCGATCGCGACGATGGCGGCATCGAGGCATTCCTCGGCGACCAGCTCGATCAGCCGCGGACCATGATCGACCAAGGGAGTGATCGGCCGGCCGAGCAGGCTCTCGAACGACGGGATCACGCTCGGGGCCATCGCGGCGATCGCGCCGATCCTGGGGCGCCGATCGGCCGCGGCCCCGAGCGCCGCGGCATAGGCCCCGTCCAGTTCGCCGAGCACCCGGTTCGCGAGCGCAGCCAGCTCGGCCCCCGCCGCGGTGGCGCTCGCCCCGGTCGCATCGCGGGTGAACAGCAACGCCCCGCACCGCCGCTCGATCCGCGCGAGTCGCTGGCTGGCCGAGGGTTGCGCGATGCGCAGCATGCGGGCCGCCGCGCCGATCGACCCCGTCTCGGCGATCGACGCGATCAGCCGCAGGTCATCCACGCTCGGCGTCGCGCTCATAGGACGATCCTATGGCCGGTACGCCAGATGTCCGAGCTACCGCCCTGGTGCGGCCCCGGACAGGATGGTCGCCATGACGCAGACGATCACGCAGCTGTCCCCCGACCGGGCCCGCGCCTGGCTCGACCGCTGGGACGCCCAGCAGGCCACCTTCTTCGCCGACCGGGAGGAGCGCTTCGCCGTGATCGGCGACGTTCTCGCCCACGCGATCGAGCGTCCCGATCCGTTGATCATCGACCTCGGTGTCGGCCCCGGCTCGCTCGCGGCGCGGCTGCTGCGTCGGCTGCCGAGCGCCCAGGTGATCGGCATCGACCAGGACCCGCTGCTGCTGGGGCTGGCCGAGGCGGCGTACCGCGACGAGTTCGGCGGGCGTTTCCGCGCGGTCACAGGCGACCTGGGCGAGGCGGGGCGGCTCGACCGGCTCGGGCTGCACCGCGCGCCCGACGCCTTCGTCTCCACCACCGCGCTGCACTGGCTGGACCCGACCGCCCTGCGCGAACTGCTCGGCACCGCTGCCGGGGCGCTCGCGCCCGGCGGGGTGTTCGTCGACGGCGACCACCTCTACGAGCGGACCGACCGCTTCGACGCACTGCTCCGCGAGGTCGGCGCGACGGCCCGCACGCGCCGCGGCGAGCAGCCGGGCGAGGGCTGGCAGGAGTGGTGGCAGGCGGCCTCGGAGGCGCCGGAGCTGGCCGAGCTGTGGGCGGCGCGCGAGCGTACCGACCTCGGCCATCACGTCTCGTCGCCCGCGACCGTCGGCGACTACCTGGCGGCGCTGCGCGAGGGCGGCTGCGCCGAGGTCGGCCAGGTCTGGCAGTGCGGCGACGACCGGGTGATCGTCGGCATCCGCTGACCCCTCCGATCCGCCCCCCCTCCCCTCCGACCGCGCCACCTCCCCTCCGATCCGCCCCCTCCCCTCCGACCGCGCCACCTCCCCTCCGACCTCGCCACCTCCCCCCACCTCCCCCAGCCGATTGTTTCCGTAGTTATGCCCGCTATCCGTGCCGGATAGCGGGCATAACTACGGAAACAATTCGAGGCGAGGGTGCAGCGACGGAGAGCCCGGGTGCGGCGGCGGGAAGCCCCGGGTGCGGCGACGGGAAGCCCCGGGTGCGGCGACGGGAAGCCCGGGTGCGGCGACGGAGAGCCCGGGTGCGGCGGCGGGGAGCCCGGGGCGGCGGGGAGGCTCAGGCCTCCAGCACGGCGTGCAGGAACTGGCGGGTTCGCTCCTGGGTCGGGTTGCCGAAGATCTGCGACGGCGGGCCGTCCTCGATGGCGGCGCCGTGGTCGAACATCACCACACGATCGGAGATCTCCTGGGCGAACCGCATCTCGTGGGTGACCAGCAGCATCGTCATGTCGGTGCTGTGGGCAAGATCGCGGATCACGTTCAGCACGCCGCCGACCAGCTCGGGGTCGAGCGCGGAGGTGGGTTCGTCGAAGAGCATCACCCGCGGCTGCAGCGCCATCGCCCGCGCGATGGCGACCCGCTGCTGCTGGCCGCCGGACAACTGACCGGGCCGCTTGCGGGCATGCTCGCTCAGGCCGACCATCTCCAACAGCTCCATGGCGCTCGATGTGGCCTCGGCCTTCGGCTTGCCCTGGACGTGCACCGGCGCCTCGATCACGTTCTCCAGGGCGGTCATGTGCGGGAAGAGATTGAACTGCTGGAAGACCATCCCGATCCGGCTGCGGGTACGCCGCATCGCCGCGGTCTCGCGCGGCTTCTGGCCGGCCCGCAGGTTCCACAGCTCGTCGCCGTCGACGCGTACCTGCCCGCTGGTCGGCGACTCCAACGTCATCAGGATCCGCAGGATGGTGGTCTTGCCCGACCCGGACGGGCCGATGATCGACACCTTCTCCCCCGGCGCGACGGTGAAATCGAGTTCGTTCAGCACGACATGCTGGCCAAATGCCTTGGTCACGTTGGAGAAGCTGATCATCGGTTCTCCGGCCGCGGGCCCACGCGCTGCTCGGTCATTGTTGGGTGGCAAGGCGGGCCTCCAGTCGATTGACGATCAGCGAGGACGGATAGCTGACCAGGAAGTACAAGATGGCGGCGATGGTGAACGGCTCGAGGTAGCGGAACTCGCTGATACCGATCCGCTGCGCCGTCGCCATCAGCTCGATGACCGTGATCGCCGACAGCACGGCCGAGTCCTTGAACATCATGATCAGGTAGTTGCCGAGCATCGGCACCACCGTGCGGAAGGCCTGCGGCAGCACGATCCGGAACCACACCCTGGCCCGCGGCAGGTTGAGCGCGGTCGCCGCCTCCCACTGCCCCTTGGCCACCGACTCGATACCGGCGCGATACACCTCGGCCAGGTAGGCGCTGTAGTTGATCCCGATCACCAGCACCCCGGTGACGAGCGCGGAGAACGAGATGCCGAAGTTCGGCAGCACGAAGAAGGCGAAGTACGCCTGGACCAGCAGCGGCGTACCCCGGACGAACAACACACCGAACGTCAACACCTGACTGAGCACCGGGATCCGCAGGTAGCGCAGAATGGCGACGACCAGGCCGAGCACCGCGGCCAGCGCCGTGCCGAGCAGGGTGATCTGCACGGTGGTGACCAGCCCGCGCAGCAGCGTGGGGATGATCGAGATCGCGAACTGGTTGTCCCAGATCATGGCGCGACCGTCCGGTTGCGGCCCAGCACGTCGAGCAGGCGCACCTTGGGGATGTCGCGCCGGTCGAGGGAGAACCGGCGCTCGAGCATCGCGGTGAGCGCGCTGATCAGCATGCTGAGCAGGAAGTAGACGACCAGGATCACGCCGAAGACGGTCAACGACTCACCGGTGGAGGTCCGCACCTGCTGGGCGGCGAAGGTCAGGTCGAGAACGGTGATCAACGAGACCAGCGAGGTGTTCTTCAACAGATCGACCATCACATTGCCCATCGGCGGCAACATGATCGGGACGGCCTGCGGGATCAGGATCCGTCGCATCCGCTTGCCGGCCGGCATGCCACAGGCGATCGCCGCCTCGGTCTGCCCCTTGGGCAGCGACTTGATCGCCCCCCGGACGACCTCGGAGGCATACGCGCCCTCGTTCAGGCCGAGCACCAGCACGGCCGCGGTCAACGGGGCGAGCTGGATGCCGAAGAACGGCAGGGCGAAGAAGAACCAGAACAACTGCACCAGCATCGAGGTGCCGCGAAACACCTCCACGAACACGCCGGCCGGAATCCTGACCCACGCGTGTGACGACAGCCGGGCGAGGCCGGCGGTGAACGCGACGATGATCGTCAGGATCCCGCCGAGCACGGTGATCAGCAGGGTCATCCCGAGGCCGCGCAACAGCAGCGGCAGGTATTCGAGCACGACGCTCATGGCGTCGCGTCACCCCTCGTTTCGGCAGAGCTCTTCTGCGGTGACACCCTCGACGGCGGCCGGGTCGAAGCCCCACTTCTCCTCGATCTGGGCGAACTCGGGCGTCGCCTTGAACTCGGCGAGCTTCTCGTTGTAGGCCTGCTGGAACGCGGCATCGGCCTTCCGGAACGCCGCACCGGAGCCGGTCCGCGGGGCGTCGGCGATCGGTTCGGTGATGTCGAATGCCGCATCCTCGCCGATCAGGGACTCCAGCGACAATGTGGGCAACAAGAAGGCGTCGCAGCGCTTGGCCTTGAGCGCCTCGACCCCGGATCGTCCGTCGTCGACCTGGACCTGCTGGGACTCCGGCACCTTGGCCGACTTCAGGATGCCTTCCTCGAACCCGCCCGGAATGACGCCGATCTTGAGATCGGGATTGGCATTGATGTCGGCGATGGTCGTGATGTTCTTCGGGTTTCCCGACGGTACGCCGAAGGACTCGGTCGAGACGATCACCGGCTCGGAGTAGAGCACCTCCGCGCAGCGCGACTGTTTCATGAACAGGCCTGCGGCGATCACGTCCCAGCGGTTCGCCTGCAGGCCCGGAATCATCGACTCGTACGGGGTGACGATGCCCTGGATCTCCGGGATGTCCAGCAGCTTGGCGACCGCGCGCAGCACGTCCGGCTCGCAGCCGGTCACGCTGCCGTCGGCCTCCAGCTTGGTGTAGGGCGGTTCATTGCCGATCGCCACCCGGAGGAAACCCTGCTTGCGCGCGGTTTCCAGAAGATCACCGGCCGGCTGGCCGGCGGGGCCACCCGGGGTGGTGGTCGTACAGGCGCCCAGTGCGCCCGCAGCCGCGACGCCCGCGCTCACGGCGAAGAGCGTGCGACGGCTCAGAAAGATCGACATTGAGTGCCCCCTCGTAGTCGGCTGTCAGGAAACCTACGGAGCACCGCGACTGATTGTCAACAATCTGATGTTAGGAAGATGTTTCGATCAGGTCACCGTTCCGTCTCGCCCAGGACGCGCTGCATCCCGTCCTCCATGTGGGCGGCGAGCAGGGTCTTGGCCTGTTCGAGGTCGCCGGCCAGCACGGCTCGCGCGATGGCGTCGTGCTCGGCCACCCGCTTCTCGTTGTCGTCATAGGTTCCCTGCATCCGGGTCAGGCACAGGCGGGTCTCGGTCAGCAGGGTCTCGTGCATCCTGAGCAACCGGGGGCTGGCGGCCAACGCGACCAGCCGCTCGTGGAAGCGCAGGTCGGCCTCGGACATCTCGGTGGAATTCGGGGCGCCCGCCAACTCGCGCATCTCGGCGACCACGTCGAGCAGGCTCTCGGCGCTGGCGCCTCCGTCGTTGATCAACAGCTCGACCGCCGCCCGCTCGATCGCCGTGCGCGCCAGGTAGATGTCGCGCACCGCCTGGGGGTCGAGGTCCATCACGAACAACCCGCGATTGCGATGACTGACCAGCAATCCCTCCTGGGTGAGTCGCTGCATCGCCTCGCGCAGCGGGCCCCGGCTGACGCCCAGCTCGCGGGCCAGCTCGGCCTCGGCAAGCTGCTGCCCGGGCGCGAATCGCCCGTCGGCAATCGCCGCGCGCAACTGCCGGGCGATCAGTGACGGGGTCGACTCGCGAACCACCGGACGCAGCGTGCTCATCAGTCCTCCCAGCGTTCGAAGTACAGCTCCTCGCCCCGTGCACCGCCCATCCAGACGTCCTGACAGGCGGCCGCGAGCTCGTCCAATCCCTCGACGATCGTGCCGAAGACATTGCCCGGCACCCAGCCCACATCACCGTTGATCAACAAGTTGTTCCGTCCGTAGAAGACGGCCAGGTCGATCACGGTCGCGTGCTCGCGGGCGGCGGAGGCGTCCTCGTAGCCGTAGGCCGGGTTGCCGAGATCACCGGCGAAGGTGAAGTAGCAAAGATCACCCGGGATCGGTGTGATCGTGGTGTTCTCGGGCCCGGGCTCGCCCTCGGCGAACTTCGGGAACAACGCATAGATTTCGTTACGGGCGTACTTGCCGTGATAGACCTGCCCGCCCAGCGGCAAGGCATCCCAGACCGCCCGTGCGGTACGCGGTGCCGCCTCGTCCAGCAGCAGCGCGCGGCAACTCACGCCGCGATTGCGCAGCCCGACGCGAAGATAACGATCGGCCATCTCAGCTCCCCTCCCCGGGCTCGGGCGGCCGCACCGGCCCGAGATCGGCATTTCGTTCGTAGGCATCGGCAACCCGCAGCACAAGATCATCGCGATGCCGGGCGCCCACCACCTGCAGCCCGACCGGCAGGCCGTCGACCAGCCCGCAGGGCACGGTGATCGCCGGCTGCTGGGTCAGGTTGAACGGATACGTGTAGGGCGTCCACGAGGTCCAGTCCTGACTCGCCGATCCCTCCGGCACGTCGACGCCGGCCTCGAAGGCCACCCGCGGCAACGTCGGGGTGACCAGGACGTCGTGATCGCGATGCAGCCGGCCCATCCGCTGGCCGAGATCCATCCGGCGGGCATTCGCCGCGATGTAGTCGTCCGCGCTGAACGGGCCGTGCCGCCCCAGCGCAGCCCTGATCTTGGGGTCGATCCGCTCCTCGGCCCCCGGTCCGTAGCCCGCCACCACCTGCCGCGCACCGCTGAACCACAAGACGTGGAAGGCATCCGCGGGATCGTCCCAGCCCAGCTCGACCTGCTCGACACTCGCGCCGAGGTCGGCGAGCCGCGCCACGGCCCGCTCGACCGCTGCCTGCACCCCGGGCTCGTTGCGCCCATAGCCGAGGTCCGGGCTGTACGCCACGCGCACCCCGGCAAGATCATCGGCCCCGAGGGCATCGGTGAAACTGGTCGCCGGGGTCGGCATCGCCGACCAGTCGCGATGATCGAATCCGGTGATCACATCGAGCGCCACGGCGGCGTCGGCGACGCTGCGGGTCATCGGTCCGGCGTGGCTGAGCGTACCGAACGGGCTGGCGGGCCACAGCGGGATCAGGCCGTAGGTCGGCTTCATCGCGACGATGCCGCAGAACGCGCCGGGAATGCGTACCGATCCGCCGCCGTCCGTGCCGATCGACAACGGGCCGATGCCCTGCGCGACGGCCGACGCCGACCCGCCGGACGAGCCGCCCGAGGTGCGGGTGCGGTCCCAGGGGTTGGTCGTGACGCCGGTGCGCGGGCTGTCGGTGACGCCCTTCCAGCCGAACTCCGGTGTCGTCACCTTGCCCAGCAGCACCGCGCCCGCCTCGCGGAGCCGGGCGACCGCCGGGGCATCCTCGGTCCAGGGCTCGGACTCCGGCGTGATCAACTCCGAGCCGCGCAGCGTCGGCCAGCCGGCGGTGTAGAGCAGGTCCTTGATCGACACCGGTACGCCGTCCAGCGGCCCGGCCGACGTACCCGCCGCGAACCGGTCGCGCGCGGCGGCGGCCTGTGCCAGCGTCTCGTCGCGATCGATCAGGCAGAACGCATTGGTGCCGTCGGCCTCGGCCAGGTCGAGCAGCGCGGCCGCCACCTCGACGGGGTCGAGCCGCCGCGACCGGTACGCCTCGGCCAGCTCACCAGCACCGAGCCAGCGCAGCTCCTGGGTCATCTGTGAACCTTCCCACACACCTTTATTGTCAACAATCGACCAGCCAGTGACACTGTAACCATGACCAGGCGGATCGCGATGCTCTACCCCGGCCACAGCGCCGAGGACGACTACCCCGTGCTGGCCGAGCGGCTGGGCGTCGACCTGCCCGTCACCCACACCTGGGAGGGCCCCACGCTGCACGACGTCGAGTCGTTGCGGGCGCTCGGCACGGACGATCAGTTGCATCCGGCGGCCGCTGCCGCGGGAGCGGCGGACACGGTCATGTGGGCCTGCACCTCGGGCAGCTTCGTCTACGGCTGGGACGGCGCCCGCGCGCAGGCGGATCGACTCGCGGTCGCGGCCGGCGTACCCGCATCCTCGACATCGCTGGCCTTCGCCGCCGCGCTGGCCCGGCTGGCCATCGACCGGGTCGCCGTGGCGGCGACCTATCCGGCGGACGTGGCGGCGGCCTTCACCGACTTTCTCGGCGGCGCCGGGGTCGCGGTCACCGCGCTGACCAGCCACGACATCCCCTCGGGCGAGGACGCCGGACGGGTCGGCGACGCGGGGGTACGCGAGCTGGCGCGCAGCGTCGACCGCGCCGGCGCCGACGCCCTGCTGCTGCCGGACACGGCGCTGCGCACCGCGCGCCTGATCGACGAGCTGGAGGACGAGCTCGGGACCACCGTGCTGACCGCCAACCAGGTCACCGCCTGGCAGGGGATGGTGCTGGCCGGCGTCGAGGCCCCCGACACGGGCCCCGGGCGGCTGTTCCGCGGCTGACCCGGCTCAGAGCCCGGCGGCGACGGGCAACGGGCCGGCGGCCGCGCGGACCGCCCCGTCGATGGTCACCTGATTGGCCGTCAGCACCGGCTTGCCGAGCTCGCTCGACAGGTCGTCGACGATCGCGCGCGTCGGCAGGTTGGTGCAACTGACGAAGATCGCCTCGGCGAGGTCGTTGTCGGCCGCGCGGATCAGGTCGGCCGTCGTGGCGTACGGGACGTTCCAGATGTCGCGATCCAGGCCCAGCCCGCGCGAATCGACCACCCGGTGTCCGGCCTCGACCAGGAAGGCCGCCAGCAGGTCGCTGAGTTCGGCACGATAGGGGGTGACGACCGACAGCGAGCTGATCCGGCGGACGGCCAGCTCCTCGAGCAGTGCACCGGACGTGGTCACCGCGGGTACGCCGACCGCCTCGCTGATCACCCGGGAGATCCGCCGCTCGCCGGCCACGCCGCCGACGAAGCTGCCGGAGGTGCAGGCATAGGCATACGCCACCGGCGCCACCGCCGCGATGCTGCGCGCGGCGACCACCAGGTCATCGGTGTCGCTGAGCTCGCTGACCATGGCCAGGTCGACGACATGGCTGCGCTCCGGCAACCGCGTCAGGTGCAGCAGTACGCTCGCCGGGGCGTACTCCCACAGCTCGCGGTCCAGCGCCATGTCGTGGGGGCTGATCACTCCGATCCTGATCATGTCGCACCCGCATCCCCTCGCTCAGCCCAGCACTGTCTGCAGCCCGGCGACGAGCTCGTCGAGATCGTCGTCGGTGAAGATCAACGGCGGCGAGATCTGCAACGCGCCGACGCCGATCGGCCGGGCGATCACCCCCGCGTCGCGCAGCTCGCGCGAGACGGCGGCCGCGGTCGCCGGGTCGGCCAGTTGCACCGAGGCGAGCGCGCCCACGCCGCCGCGGATCTCCGCCACCGCGTCCAGCTCGCCGATCGGGGCCAGCCGCTGCATCAGCTTCGCCTCCAGGCCGAGCGCCGATTCCAGCAGATTCTCCCGCTCGATGATCGCCAGATTGGCGAGCCCGGCGGCGGCGGATGCGGCGTGCCCGGAGTAGGTGTAGCCGTGCCGGAACCACGCCTGCCCGGTGAAGAACGGCTCGGCGACCCGGGGCGCGACGAGCACCGCCCCCATCGGCAGGTAGCCCGAGGTCAGGCCCTTGGCCGTGGTGATCAGGTCCGGCTCCAGCCCGAAACGGGTGGAGGCGAACCACGACCCGCCGATCCGGCCGTAGCCGGTGATCACCTCGTCGGCGATGAACAACACGTCCAGCTCGGCGCAGATCTTGCGCGCTCGCAGCAGATAGTCCTCCGGCGGCGGATAGACCCCGCCGGCACCGATCACCGGCTCGCAGAAGAAGGCGGCCACATTCTCCGCGCCGACCTGCTCGATCGTGCCGCGCAGGCTCTCCGGATCGTCCCAGGAGACGTGGGCGACATCGGGCAGCAACGGGCCGCCGAGGCCCTCCTGGTTGGGCGGGATCCCGCCGAGCGCCGTCCCCGCCCAGTGGCTGCCGTGGTAGGCCTTCTGCCGCCCGATGATCGTGTGCCGGCCGGGCTGGCCGATCTCGGCCCAGTAGCGGCGGGCCAGCTTGGCGGCGGTCTCGATCGAGTCCGAACCGCCGGAGGTGAAGAAGATCTTGGAGCCGGGCACCGGGGCGATCCCGGCGAGCCGCTCGGCAAGCTGCTCGGTGACATCGGTCGCGAAGTCCCCGAACCCCGTGTAGGCGGCGATCCTCGACATCTGGTCGGCCACCGCCTCGGCGATCTCGGTACGCCCGTGCCCGACATTGGCGTACCACAGCGCGGCGGTGGCATCGAGGTAGCGCCTGCCCTCGGCGTCGAAGACGTGACTGCCCTCGCCGCGCGCGACGACGAACGCGCCGTCGCGTTCGACCGCGCCCATCTGCGCGAACGGATGCCACAGACTGCCCATCTCGCCACCCTTCGACGTTGGTTCCGGACGACGCTAGCACCGCGATCGGGCGGCGACAGGGGCGGAGCTGCGATACCTCAGTCGGCGAGCGGGCCGAACGGCAGGCCGAGGCGCTCCAGCATGGCCGCCCCGCCGTCCTCGGCGGTGAGCACCCACAGCCCGTCGGCGGTGACGGAGATCGTGTGCTCCCAGTGGCAGGCCCAGGATCCGTCGCGGGTGACCATGGTCCAGTCGTCGTCCAGGGTCGCGGTGACCGGCGTACCGAGCGTCAGCATCGGCTCGATGGCGAGCGCCATCCCCTCGACGACCCGCGGCCCGCGGCCCGGCTTGCCCTCGTTCGGCACGTTCGGCTCCATGTGCATCTGCGAGCCGATGCCGTGACCGACCAGGTTCTCGGCGATGCCGTAGTCGACGTCGCGGGAGCGGACCAGGCCCTCGATGGCGGCGCTGATGTCGGTCACCCGGCCGCCGAGCTTCGCCGCGCCGATCCCGGCCCACAAGGCATCGTGGGTGACCCGGCACAGTTCGGCCGCCTCGGCGGTCGCGGGCTGGCCGACGAAGACGCTGCGCGCGGCGTCGCCGTGCCAGCCGTCGACGATGGCGCCGCAGTCGATCGAGACCAGATCCCCCTCGCGCAACACCCGGTCGCCGGGAATCCCGTGCACGACCTCGTCGTTCACGGAGACGCAGATCACGCCCGGGAAGCCGCCCTCGCCGTGCTCCTCCCCGTAGTTGAGGAAGGACGGCGTGGCTCCCGCCGAGGCGATCACGCCGGCAGCGATGGCATCCAGCTCGCCGGTGGTGATGCCGGGGCGTACCTCCGCCGTGGTCGCCATCAGGGCCTGGGCCACGACCTTGCCGGCCCGCCGCATCGCGAGCAGTTGCTCGGGTGTCTTGATCTCCACCCGGCGTCCGCCGAACATCACAACCCCCGGTCAGCCCCGAGCGTCCAGGGCGTCCGCGATCCGCTGCCCGACCTCGTCGACGGACCCCAGACCGTCGATGCGGATCAACAGCCCGCGCTCGGCGTAGGCATCGAGCAGCGGCGCGGTCTCGTCGGCATAGACCTGCTGGCGTACCCGGATCGCCTCCTCCGAGTCGTCGGCGCGGCCCTCGGACTCGGCCCGCTTCACCAGCCGCGCGACCAGCTCGTCCCGGTCGGCCTCCAGGCAGATCACCGCATCGAGCTGCGCCGAGCGCGCGGTGAGCAACTCGTCCAGCGCGGCGACCTGGGCGACGGTACGCGGGTAGCCGTCGAGCAGGAATCCGTGGCGCGCGTCCTCCTCGGCGAGGCGGTCGGCGACGATCTGGTTGGTGATGTCGTCGCCCACATAGCCGCCGGCGTGCATGATCCGCTCCACCTCCAGGCCGAGCGGCGTGCGCTGGGCGACATTGCTGCGGAAGATGTCACCGGTGGAGATTGCCGGTACGCCGTAGCGCTCCGCGATGCCCTTCGCCTGTGTGCCCTTGCCGGCCCCGGGCGGGCCCATGATCAGCAGACGCATCCGTGCGTCCCCTCTCTCTCGGTGACCGGCCGCAGCCGGTGGTGTTGCGGGATCATCGCAGGAAGCCCTCGTAGTTGCGCTGCTGCAGTCGGCTCTCGATCTGCTTCACGGTATCGATGCCGACGCCGACGATGATCAGCAACGACGTGCCGCCGAAGGGGAAGTTCTGGTTGGCGCCGGGCAGGAACGCGAAGGCGAAGGTCGGCAGCAGCGCGATGACGGCCAGATAGAGCGAGCCGGGGGCGGTCAGCCGGCTCAGCACATAGCCGAGGTAGCGAGCGGTCGGCGCGCCGGCGCGGATGCCGGGGATGAAGCCGCCGTACTTCTTCATGTTGTCGGCGACCTCTTCGGGGTTGAAGGTGATCGAGACATAGAAGTAGGCGAAGGCGATGATCAGGACGAAGAAGACCGCCATGTAGATCGGGTGATTGCCCTGCACCAGGTTGTTCTGCACCCAGCTCGAGACCGGCCCCGTGGGATCGAACTGGGAGTAGAGCACCGGGATGTAGAGCAGCGAGGAGGCGAAGATGACCGGGATGACGCCGGCCTGGTTCACCTTGATCGGGATGTAGGTGGAGGTGCCGCCGAACATCCGCGTGCCGACCATTCGCTTGGCGTAGTGCACCGGGATCCGGCGCTGCGCCAGCTCGATGTAGACGACGGCCGACATCACCAGCAGGCCGATCGCGACGACCAGCACCAGAGTCACCCAGCCGGCCTGCCCCGGCTGGGCCTCCTTGATGGCCCACAGCGCGCTCGGGAAGGTCGCGGCAACCTGGGTGAAGATCAGGATCGACATGCCGTTGCCGATGCCCTTCTCGGTGATCAGCTCGCCGAGCCACATCACCAGGCCCGTTCCGGCGGTCATCGTCATCACCATCACGATGATCGGGAACAGCGAGGTCTCATAGACCAGCCCGTCGCAACCGGGGAACAGCCCGCCGCTCACGGCGAGCGAGACGAACGCGGTGGAGTTGAGGATGGCGAGGACGATCGTCAGGTAGCGGGTGTACTGGGTGATCTTGGTCTGCCCGGCCGCCCCCTCCTTCTTGATCTCGTCCAGCTTGGGAATGACCACGGTCATCAACTGCAAGATGATGGACGCCGTGATGTAGGGCATGATGCCGAGCGCGAAAACGGCCAGTTGCAGCAGCGCGCCCCCGGAGAACAGGTTGATCAGCGAATAGATCTGCTGACTGCCCTCTCCGCCGATGCCGCCGGTCATGCCGAGCTGCCGACACTCGTTCAGGCGCTGGATGTTGACATTGGGCACCGGGATGACCGAGCCGAGCCGGAAGATGGCAACAATGCCGAGCGTGAACAGGATCTTGATCCGCAGATCAGGCGACCTGAACGCGTTCGCGAAGGCGGATAGCACCGAGCCCTCTCCTCGTTGGCAGTCGTGGCGCGCCGTGCGGCGTGCCTGTCGTTCGGACGGCGGCCGCATGCGGGCACGCGGCAACCCGGGCGAGACTATCAAGCCCTGGCCGACCGCCCACAATCCGCGGGAGGCTCAGCCGGTCAGCACCTCCATGGTGTCGAAGGTCGGCACCGGCGGCCGGGCGGCGACGGGGGCATCGAGATAGAAGAACGCCGTGGAGGCGATGTCATCGCGCAGCGGCAGGTAGCGCTCGCCGCTGCGCCAGCCGAGCGCCTGGACGTCGACGCGGATGTCGGCCCGGAAGCGGATCGGGTCCGGGATGTGCCAGCGATACATGCCGAACCGCTGCTGGGAGCGGTACAGGCCGTCCGGGCGGATGACCTGGGGCAGACCGAGGTAGGGACTGTTGTACTCGGTGTAGCCCTGCCCGGGAACGTCGAAGTTCCACGCACCCCCGAAATAGTCCTCGGTGCCGGTGCCGCAGATGGTCGGGAACTCGTCGTCGCCGTCGAGGAAGAACTTCAGCTCACCCTCGCCCCACCAGCCCGGGCTGTTCACGCCCCACGCCAGGTAGGTGCCGACATAGTGTCCGCGGCCGCTGATCGGGCCGAGAATCGGGTGCAGTTCGGCGTACGGCAGCGGATTGCTCCGGCGCCACTGGGCGTGCAGCCGCGACGGGCCGGGATCGCCGATCTCGATCTCGTAGTCGATCTGGTAGAAGACCATGGCGTCCTTCTCGCCGGTGTTCTCCAGGGTCAGCCGGGCCGAGGCGAACGGCATCGGCCAGTAGCTGTTGAAGCCGCCGTGCGGGTTGACGGCCACCGGCTCGGAGCTGATCTGGGCGAAGATGCCCCAGCCCTGGGCGAAGAAGTCCCCGTAGGGCACCTCGATCGCCGGCTCGTCGGCACCGTCCCAGTACGCCCGGAGCACCAGCGCGCGCCAGTGCTCCGGGTGCGTGGTCGCCCAGAGGTGAGTGATCCGACCGGGCTCGTCGATCACCCCGAGCTCGGCGGTCTGTCCCGCGTTCAGCATGATCGACGGGGAGACCTTCCAGCCCTGTCCCAGGTCGCGGGCGGCATGGGCCAGGGTGCCCTCGGTGGCCCGGCCGCCGCCGCCGCGGGATCCGTCGAAGTTCTCCGGGCTGATCGACCGGCTCTGCGCGGTACTCAGCTCGGCCAGACGGGACAACGAAGAACCTGCGGGCACGAGCGGGCCTCCTGGTCGATGATCGGATGGAACCTAGGAGCACCGCGCACCCGTGTCAACGCGGCCTGCGGTCAGCCGCGTCGCCGCCCGATCAGGGCCGCGCCCGCGCCGAGCGCCACCACCGCACCGGCCAGGACGCCGACCGGCAACAGCGCACCGGTGTCGGCCAGCGGCTGGCCGCCGCCCGGTGCGGGAGCGCCGGGGTCCTCGCTCGGACCCGTCGTGGCAGCACCAGTCGGGCTGGCCGGGCTGGTCGGGCTGGTCGACGGGTCGTCGCTCGGGCTGGTCGACGGATCGTCGCTCGGGCTGGCCGACGGGTCGTCGCTCGGGCTGGCCGAGGGACCGTCCGGCGCACAGTCGCCGACGGCCGCGACCGCGAGGTCTGGCTGGTCGGAGAACACGACATCCAGACCGGCGCCCACGAAGGCGCAGATCTCGCCGGCCAGGTCGCCGGCCTCGGCCGGGTTGTCACTCGAGCGGAACTGGGCGGGCAGGAACTGGTTCTCGGCGCGGAAGGTCCACCCGACCGTCTCCAGGCCGGCGGCCTCGGCATCGGCGATCACCGGGCTGGGGCTGAGCAACCTGCCCGCCTCGTCCCGCGGAATCATCACGTCCTTGCACAGCCCGATCTGGTCGGCGTAGCCGGCGATCTCGGCCAGCCCCTCGGGGGTGACCAGCTCGGTGTAGGGGCGCTCCGGCTGATCGGCCGGTGCTCCCGAGCAGTTGATCAACTGGGCCAGTTCGACGTCGACCAGACCGTTCAGCTCGACCAGGTTGCCCACCTCGAAGCTCTGGATCGTGACCAGGTCGGCCGCGTCGGCGAGCCCGTGCTCGGTGAGATCCTCGACCACCTTCTCCTCCTGGGAGAGGCCGATCGAGTCGAAGTAGCTGCCGTGCTTGATCTCGGGGACGATCTCGACCGGCTTCCCGGTGCAGGTACGCGAGTTCTGGGCGAACTCGATCACCTCGTCGAAGGTCGGCACCTCATACAGCCCGTCGAACTCCGCGCTGCCCGGCCGCAGCTCCGGCAGCCGCTCCTTCGCCCGCAGGGTGCGCAGCTCGGCCAGGGTGAAGTCCTCGGTGAACCAGCCGGTCACCTCGGCGCCGTCGATCGTCTTGGTGGCCTTGCGGTCGGCGAACTCGGGGCGGTCGGCGACATCGGTGGTGCCCGAGATCTCGTTCTCGTGCCGGTCGACCAGGACGCCGTCGGCGGTCGAGACCAGGTCGGGCTCGATGGCGTCGGCGCACTGCTGGATCGCCAGCTCGTAGGCGGCCAGGGTGTGCTCCGGGCGGTAGCCGCTGGCGCCGCGGTGGGCGATCACCTTGTTCGGGTTGGCCTGCGCGGTGACGGGCTCGGCGGCGATCGTGATCAGCTCGACATCGTCGGGGCGGCCCGGCCGGCGCGCGTCGTCGAAGGGGAAGTTGTTGTCGTTGGCGATCAGCACCTGACCGTCGGACAGCTCGATCGCCACCTCGACGGAGACGAAGCCGAACGCGAACGGGTCGCCGGTCCCCCAGCCGTCGCCCGCGCCGATCTTGTCGGGGTTGTCGATCTTCAGCAGGTCGAAGCGCAGCTCCTTGGACAAGGTGTCGTCGGCGGCGGCCGATGCGAAGCCGGGCAGCGCGTACAGCCGCTTGACCACGGCGGCCGCGCCGTCGAAGTTGTCGCGCTCCAGGATGACCGGGATCCCGTCGGCGCCGACATAGGCGTCCGCGACGAAGTCGTCGGCGCGGTCGGTGCGGTAGGTCCAGGTGTTGTCGGTGTACTCACCGCTGGTGGGATCGAACTCGAAGATCGTCCGCGACCGGGAGTCCTGGCCGGTCGTGGCCTTCTCCAGGATCGGGTACAGGAACCCGCCCCGGGCGAACATCGCCTCGAAGCCCCCGCTCTGCGGAAGGTTCGGCTCGCCGTCGAGGAGCGGGTTCTGCGGCGAGGCGACGCCCGGCAGCGGCACGGGGTCCTGCAGCACCTTGCCGTCGGCGTCGACGTGCAGCAGGAACGGCCCGAACTCCTCGCCGATCCAGAAGCTGCCGTCGCCCTGGCGCTGGACCGACTCGATGTCGAAGTCGGCGCCGGTCAGCGCCCGCTCGCCGTCGGGGTTGGTGATCTCGAAGTCCAGCACGCGATCCGGGTCGGACAGTGTGATGAACCGGATGATCTCGGTCTCACCCGTGGTGAAGTCGGGCCGGATCAGGTACAGGCGGAGCAGGAAGTCCGCCGAGTTGTCCTTGGCACCGAAGCCGTTGTCCGGCATCCCCCAGAACGTGCCGTCGCCGTTGTCGACGATCGCGGAGAATCCGGGGATCGGCTGACCGTCGAACGGCCCACTGACGCCCGTGTCGTCGGAGGAGACCTCCGCCCCCGAGCGCGGGCCCTCGGCCAGGTAGTCCGAGCCGATCGTGGCCCGCCCGGTCAGGGCCGGCTGCGTCGGTTCGGGGGCTGCGGCGGCGCGGCCGGCGAACTGCGGGACGACCGCTGTGCCGGCGGCGAGGGCGGCCGCGGCGGCGGCCAGAGCGAGGCGACGGATCATGAGGGGTAGCCCATCGGTCGACGGCGACGCCCGGATGGCCCGGGAGTGACGACCTCGTGAATGTTGCGTTGATCAACCGGATGAGGGGTCGTCTCGTGGCCGCCCCTCGCCGAGGACGGTCCCGGCATGTTCGCCGAGCAGTCGGCGTTGCAGTTCCTCGGCCGGCCGGCGGGGCCGGGTGATCGCGAACAGCACCGCACCGAGGACCACCCAGCCCAGCAGCGTGAGGTGCTCGGCCGGCCAGACCAGCGACAGGTCGGTGCCGGGCCACAGGGCGAACCCGATCACCGCAAGGGCACCGATCGCCCCGACCACGGGGAGCAGGCCGAGCGCCGATGCCGGCCGCCGCAGGTTCGGGAACCGCCGGGGCAGGATCAGGTACGCGGCGACGACGAGCACCCAGACCAACCCGAGGAACACCCCACCGGCGTCGAGGAACCAGGTGATCGCCCCGGGCCCGAGCAGGCCGAGGACGACGGTCACCACGGCGATGAAGACACACGCATTGCGGGGTACGCCGGAGCGCGCATCGATCCGGCCGAGCGCCGGGGGCAGCAGCTCGGCGCGCGCCAACGCCAGCACGATTCGGGTGCTCGCCACGAAGAGCCCGATGAAGCTGGTCAGCAGCCCCAGCACCGCGATGCCGAGCGCCGCCCAGCCCAGGGCGGGAAATCCCGCGTCGGTGAACGCGGTGATGGTGCCGAGTTTCCCCGCCGCCGTCTGCTCCCACGGTGACACCCAGGCCGTGGCCGCCAGCACGACGACATAGAAGGCCACCGCTCCCACGACCGTGATCACGACGGCACGACCGATCAACCGCGGCGCCACCCGCGCCTCCTCCGCCATGATCGCGACGAGCGAGAAGCCCGCCAGATAGGTGATCCCCGGAACCACCATGCGTACCGTGCTACCGAGGGGATCCTGGTCGGCGCGCCAGGCCGGGAACAGGTTGTCCGGCGTACCGGTCGCGAATCCGGTCACGGCGAGCGCCAGCCCGATCGCCAGCATCGCGGCGAACAGAACCACCTGGACCTGCCCGCCGAGCTGCACCCCGCGCCAGTTCAGGCCGAAGATCACCGCGGTCAGCACGATGCCGAGCGCCAGTACCGGCAGATGCACCGGCTCGTCGTTGATCGTCCAGAGCGGGATCGTCTGCAGGCCGGGGAAGGCCTTGGCGAGCACGGTTCCGAAGGCCGTGACATAGAACGCGAGCGAGGCGATGTAGGCCCCGATGTGCAGCCAGCCGGTGGCGAATCCGAACGGACGGCCGAGCGCGGTATAGGTCCACACCACCTCGCCGCCGGCGCGCGGGATCGTCGCGGTCAGTCGGCCGTACGCCAGCGCGATGCAGGCGGCGAGCACCGCACCGCCGATCAGCCCGAGGATCATCCCGCCCGCGCCATAGCTGTCGAAGAACACCGACGAGGTGTAGATCCAGCTCGAACCGACCACTCCGGCGACGCCCAGCGCGATCAGGGTCGGCAGGCCCAGGCTCTTGCGCAGTTCCGACATGGACCCAGTCAACCCGATTGCGCCGACCGGGCCACCAACCGGTCACGCCGGGTTCACCGAGCGGCCACCCGCCGGCATCGTGGCGTACCTAGGTTGAGGGAAACCCCAGCCCGACGGCCCCCAGCCCAAGGAGACAGACGTGCCCCCCATCAATCGTCGCGGTGTCCTGATCGGCGCCGGCATCGCCGCCGGCGCGGCCGCGCTGAACGCACCGACCACACCGGCACACGCCCGGGGCGGCCGGCCGCTGATCGGCAAGGCCGTGCGACCGCCCCGGATCCACCTGATGACGTACAACATCCGCTACGACACCGGGCGGACCACGCCCGGGCAGGATGATCACTGGCCCGAGCGCGAGCCGCTGCTGGTCGACCTGCTGCGGACCGAGCGGCCGGCCCTGCTCGGCATCCAGGAGGGCCTGTTCCACCAGCTTCGCGCGATCGAACGGGCGCTGCCCGATCACCGGACGATCGGTTACGGGCGGGCCGGCGGCAGCCGCGGTGAGTACTCGGCGATCTACTACGCAGGTGATCGCTTCGACCTGCTCGAATGGGACCAGTTCTGGCTGTCGGACACTCCGCTGCTGATCGGCTCGGCCGACTGGGGCAACCGGGTCACCCGGATCGTCGTCTGGGCCCGGTTCACCGATCGTCGGACGGGCACGGAATTCGTGATGATCAACACCCATTTCGATCATCAGTCCGAGCCGGCGCGGGTCAGGAGCGCCACCACCATCGACGCGCTGGTCCGCAATCAGTTCGCCGACCTTCCCGTGCTGGTGACGGGTGACTTCAATGTGCCCGCCCTCGACTCCGAGGCGTACCGGATCCTGGTCAGCGACGGGCGGCTGGCCGACACCTGGACCGCCGCCGACGAGCGCCTCACCGAGGAGTGGAACACCTTCAACGGCTATCGCGCGCCGGTGGTCGAGGGCACCCGCATCGACTGGGTGCTGGCGAGCCCCGGGGTGCGGGTCCACACCGCGGCCATCAACCCCTACCGGCCGGGCGGGCGCTTCCCATCCGACCACTTCCCCGTCCAGGCCGTCGTCGAACTCCCCCGCTGACCTGGCCGGCGGCCGCTACTGCAGGTCGAGGACCCTGAGCACCTCGCGGGCGTACCGCGCCGGATGGGTGAGATTTCCGTTGTGCCCACCGGGGAACGTCGACACCGGGCGGTTGACGACTGCGCTCAGCGCCAGTGCGCACCGGTAGTCATGGACGGTTCGCGGGGTGGCCTGTCCGACCGCGGGAATGATGCGGGTGCCGGAATCTGCCAGCGAGCCGGCATCGAGGTCGTCGGCGATCGCTGCGGCGACATCGTGGCGGAGGAAATGGTCGAAATTGCGGATCCGGTTCTCATCCATCGGGAAATCGGTCCGCCCCGGCTCGCCCTCGGCGGCAGCCGGCCGGATGCCGAGCGTGTCCGCGAGGTAGGTGATGGCCGCGCCGAGCCCGTCCGACTCGTAGCGGTGGCGGATCTCCGCAAGCTCGGCACGGTGGCGTTTCGCCTCGTCGTCGGGCAGCAGCCAGGGCGCGATCGGCTCGTGGGCGATCAGGGTCGCCAATTGGCCCGGATGGGCGACCGCCAGGTGTAGCCCGATCACCGCGCCGAGGCTGCAACCGAGCAGGATCGCCGGGCGGTCGGTTGCCGCGGCGAGCAGGTGATGCAGGTCGCTCGCGTGATCGGCGATCGATGCCGGGGGCGTACCCGCGCGGCCCGAGCTGCGGGAGAGTCCCCGGCGGTCGTAGGTGAGGACGCGGTAGCGCCCGGCGAGATGCGGGATCAGATCCGCGCTGCGGTCGGCATCGCCCTCCCCGCTCTGGCTGATGGCCAACAGCGGGCCGGTTCCGGTGAGCTGGTAGTGGAGGGTGGCTTCTGGCGTGGTCAGCGTGGGCATGAGGAGAATATATATCCAAACAGATGCATCCAGCTAGATCGAGATTGGTATCGTGGGTGCCATGAACGGAGTCGATCTGTTTCTCCTCGGCCGGGTGCTGATGAGGGTGGCCGAGGAGTCGCTGCCGGCCGATGGGCGTACCGGCGACGTCCGGGTGGGATTGATCGTGGCGAGCGACATCGCCGACCACCCGGGGACCAGCGCGAGCGAGATCGTTGCCCGCACCGGGCTGCCGCAGAGCCGGGTGTCCGGCGCGATCACGCGCCTCAGGACCGCGGGAGCGATCGACGCGAGCCCCGATCCCGCCGACGGGCGACGCATTCTGATCAGCCCGGCGCAGACGATCTCGAAGCGGGTCGCCGAGGTCCGTGCCACGTCCATCGCCGCCGCACTGTCCGAGGCGATGGGCGACCCCGATCCGGACCAGGTCGCCGACGCGATTGCCATGCTCGAGCAGCTCGGCCGGGCGCTGCTGCGACAGCGGCGCGCTGGCCCGGGCGAGCAGGGTTGACCGTCAGTCGGTACGCGACGAGGCCCGCCCCCTCAGATGGGAGCGGGCCTCGTCGACCGGACGGGTACGCCTCAGAGCTGCGTCGCCGAGCCTCCGGCGGCCTCGATCTTGGCCTTGGCCGAGCCGGAGAACGCATGCGCGCTGACCTGCACGGCGACGGAGATCTCGCCGTTGCCGAGGACCTTCACGAGCTCGCCGTCGCGGACCGCGCCCTTGGCCACCAGATCGGCCACGCCGACTTCGCCGCCGTCGGGGAACAGGTCCGCGATGCGGGCCACGTTGACGACCTGGTACTCGGTGCGGAACGGGTTGGTGAAGCCGCGCAGCTTCGGCACCCGCATGTGCATCGGCATCTGGCCGCCCTCGAAGTTCTCGGGGGTGTTCTTCCGCGCGCCGGTGCCCTTGGTGCCACGGCCGGCGGTCTTGCCCTTGGAGCCCTCACCGCGACCCACGCGGGTCTTCGCGGTCTTGGCGCCCGGGGCGGGGCGAAGGTGATGGACCTTCAGTGCCATGTCAGTCAACCTCCTCGACGCTGACCAGGTGCGTGACCGAGTCGAGCATTCCTCGGATCTCGGGACGATCCTCCTTGACGGCGACGTCGCCGATCCGCTTCAGACCGATGCTGCGCAGGGTCTCGCGCTGGTTCTGCTTGCTGCCGATGCCGGACTTGATCTGGGTGACCTTCAGCCGTGCCATCAGGATCCGACCTCCTGCTTCTCGCGCGCGGCCTTCAGCAGCGCCGCCGGGGCGACGTCCTCGACCGGCTTGCCGCGGCGGGCCGCGACCTGCTCCGGCTCCTCCAGCATCTGCAGGGCCGCGACCGTGGCGTGCACCACGTTGATCGCGTTCGGCGAGCCGAGCGACTTCGCCAGCACGTCGTGGATGCCGGCGCACTCGAGCACCGCGCGGACCGCGCCGCCGGCGATCACACCGGTACCGGGCGACGCCGGGCGCAGCAGCACCACGCCGGCGGCCTTCTCGCCCTGCACCGGGTGCGGGACGGTGCCCTGGATGCGCGGGACACGGAAGAAGTTCTTCTTCGCCTCCTCGACACCCTTGGCGATCGCCGCCGGCACCTCCTTGGCCTTGCCGTAGCCGACGCCGACCATGCCGTCGCCGTCACCGACCACGACCAGCGCGGTGAAGCTGAACCGGCGACCGCCCTTGACCACCTTGGCAACCCGGTTGATCGCTACCACGCGCTCGACAAAATTGCTCTTCTCGGCGTCCCGGCCACGACGATCGTCCCGGCCGCGACGCTCGCCCCCGCGGCCGCCGCCGCGCTGGGTTCCACTCATCGCTGTAGTTCCTCTCGTCGTTTCAGAAGTCCAGGCCGCCGGAGCGCGCGCCATCGGCGAGCGCGGCGAGCCGCCCGTGGTACTTGTTGCCGGCGCGGTCGAAGACGACCGCCCCGACACCCTTGGCCTTCGCCCGCTCGGCAACCAACTCGCCGACGCGCTTGGCCTTGGCGGACTTGTCGCCGTCGGTGCCGCGCAGGTCGGCCTCCATGGTCGACGCCGAGGCCAGCGTGACGCCGGCGACATCGTCGACCACCTGGACCAGGATGTGGCGCGCGGAGCGGGTGACCACCAGGCGCGGGCGATCCGGGGAGCCGAAGATCCGCTTCCGGCCGCGCACCTGGCGCCGCCGGCGGGATGCGGTGGTCGATGCGGTGTGCTTGCCCGCGGAGAGCGAGATACCCATCGTCACTTACCAGCCTTTCCAACCTTGCGGCGCACGTGCTCGCCGGCGTACCGCACGCCCTTGCCCTTGTAGGGCTCCGGCTTGCGGATCTTGCGGATGTTCGCGGCGACCTCACCGACGGCCTGCTTGTCGATGCCCTGGACGCTGAACTTGGTCGGGTTCTCCACCGCGAAGGTGATGCCCTCGGGCGCCTTCACGTTGACCGGGTGGCTGAAGCCGAGGTTGAACTCCAGCTCGGCCGGGCCCTTGGAGATCACGCGGTAGCCGACGCCGACGATCTCGAGCTTCTTCTCATAGCCCTCGGTGACACCGGCGACCATGTTGGCCACCAGGGTCCGGGTGAGCCCGTGCAGCGACTTGCTGACTCGCTCGTCGTCGGGGCGGCTGACGGCGATCTCGCCGTTGTCGGAACGCTCGACGGTGATCGGCTCGGCGATGGTGTGGCTCAGGGTGCCCTTCGGGCCCTTCACCTCCACGTGCCGGCCGTCGATCTTGACCTCGACCCCGGACGGGACGGTGATCGGGAGCTTGCCAATACGCGACATGTTCTGTCTCCTACCTTTCCGTCCGGTTCACCACACGTAGGCGAGGATCTCCCCGCCCACGTTCTTGGTCGTCGCGTCCCGGTCGGTCAGCAGACCGTGGGACGTCGAGATGATCGCGATACCGAGGCCGCCGAGGACCTTCGGCAGCTCGTTGCTCTTGGCGTACACCCGCAAGCCGGGCTTGCTGATCCGGCGCACGCCGGCGATCGAGCGCTCGCGGTTCTGCCCGTACTTCAAGGTGATGTCGAGCGACTTGCCGACCTCGCCCTCGGCGGGCTCGCGCACCTCGTAGGAGTCGATGTAGCCCTCCTGGCGCAGGATCTCGGCGATGCCGACCTTGATCTTGGAGTGCGGCATCGTGGTGGAGTCGTGGTACGCCTGGTTGGCGTTGCGCAGACGGGTCAGCATGTCTGCGATCGGGTCAGTCATGGTCATGGCTGAGTTGCTTCTTTCTCGGAATGGTTTCCCGCGGCTCGGCGATCCGGCCCGGGACCTTCCCCGTTCGGTTCAGAGGGTGGTGGTCACCACGAGGACTTGGTGACGCCGGGCAGCTCGCCGCGGTGGGCCAGGTCGCGCAGGCAGATCCGGCACAGGCCGAACTTGCGGAACACGGCCTTGGGTCGGCCACAGCGGTTGCACCGGGTGTAGCCCCGGACACCGAACTTCGGCTTGCGGGACTGCTTGACCTTGAGTGCGGTCTTCGCCATCAGTTGATCACTTCCGTCGTGCGTAGGCCGGGCCGCGGCGGGCCTTGGCCGGCTTCGGGTTGTCGTTGAAGGGGAAGCCCAGGTTCTTCAGCAGGGCCCGGCCTTCGTCATCATTGGTCGCCGAGGTGACGAAGGTGATGTCCATCCCCCGCGCCCGGTCGATCTTGTCGGGATCGATCTCGTGGAACATGACCTGCTCCGTGAGACCGAAGGTGTAGTTGCCCTGGCCGTCGAACTGGTGGGAGTTCAGACCACGGAAGTCGCGGATCCGGGGCAGCGCCAGGCTGAGCAGCCGGTCGGCGAATTCCCACATCCGGTTGCCGCGCATGGTGACGTGGGCGCCGATCGGCTGACCCTCACGCAGCTTGAACTGGGCGATCGACTTGCGGGCCTTGGTGACCTGCGGCTTCTGCCCGGTGATCGTCGTCAGGTCGCGGATCGCGCCGTCGATGATCTTGGAATCCCGGGCCGCCTCGCCGACGCCCATGTTGACGATGATCTTGACCAGGCCGGGGACCTGCATCACGTTGGGATAGTTGAACTCGTTCTGCAGCGCCGGCACGACCTCGGAGCGGTAGCGCTCCTTCAGTCGCGGCAGCGTGCGCTCGGTGACATCTGCGCTCATCAGATTTCCTCTCCGGTCTTCTTCGCGATCCGGACGCTGCGGAAGGCCGGGTACTCGGTGCCGTCGGGGCGACGCTTGGTGACCTCGCGGCGCTCGTGGCCGATCCGGGTGACGACCTCCTCGCCGTCGACCTTCACCACCAACTGGACATTGGAGGCGTGGATCGGGGCCTCGGAGCTGATGATCCCGCCCTCGACCTTCTTGCCCTGCGGGGTCGCGGTCTCGCGGACGTGCCGCTTGACGACATTCACGCCCTGGACGGTGACCTTGTTGGCCTCGGGGTAGACGGCGATGATCTCGCCGACCAGGCCCTTGTCCTTGCCGGCGACCACCTTGACGCGGTCGCCCTTCTTCACATGCAGGCTGTTCATCTCAGACCACCAAACGCTTTCAGATGACTTCCGGGGCGAGCGAGACGATGCGCATGAAGCGCTTCTCGCGCAGCTCCCGGCCGACGGGGCCGAAGATGCGCGTACCGCGCGGCTCGCCGTTGTTGTTCAGAATGACGGCCGCGTTCTCGTCGAACTTGATGTAGGAACCGTCGGCGCGGCGACGCTCCTTGACGGTGCGCACGATGACGGCCTTGACGACCTCGCCGCGCTTCACGTTGCCGCCGGGGATCGCGTCCTTGACGGTGGCCACGATGGTGTCACCGACGCCGGCGTAGCGGCGACCCGAGCCACCGAGAACACGGATGCAGAGAATCTCCTTGGCACCCGTGTTGTCGGCGACCTTCAGTCGCGACTCCTGCTGGATCATGTGTTGTGTCTCCTGGTTGTCTCACCGGTTCCCACCGAACGCGCGCAGACGACGCGGCCCTGGCAGGCCTGGTGGAACGGACGATGTGGTGCGCTGCCCAGAAAAGGTCCCCGTCGGCGTGAGATTCCACGGGCACAGTCCTGCGCAACCGGTACAGCGTAACCCACCGCGGCGGCCGGGACGAAATCGCGGCCGGACGCTCGGCCGGCGGGGGCCCGAGACGCACCTGCCGGCGCGGGCGGGCGGCCTAGGCTAGCGGTGGCGAGCAGAGGGAGAACCATGGGAGACGACGCCTTCGACCGGTTGCTGCTGGGCCTGGACTGGACATTCGTCGCGGGCGAGGACCATCAGCTCGGCGCGGGATCGTGGCTGGGGTTGCGTGAGCCCGGTGTGCTGCAGGTACGCGCGGGCCTGGTCCGGGTGCGCGGCACCGCCGGGTCCCGCACCGATCTCGCGGCGGGCGATCTGCTCTTCACGCCGACGGGGGTACGCCACGAGGTCCACGCCCTGGCCCCGACTGAGCTGCGCCTGGCCCGGCTCGGTGCCAACCACACCCCCGCCGCCGCGGGCCAACTGCCGGACCGGATCGTGCTGACCGACCTGGCCCGCGACGAGCCGCTGGCCGTCGACCTGCTGGCCGACATCGTGACCAATGTGGCCGAGCGGCCGGCCAATCCGGTCTGCGACCGGGCCACCACGCTGCTGTGCTCGATGCTGCTGCGGGCCTGGCGTGAGCGCGGCTGCGCGCCGGATCGCTGGCTGCTCCGGCTGAGCGATCCCGACATCGCGCGGGCGTTGGCGGCGCTGCACGAGACGCCGGGCGCGGAGTGGACCGTCGCAGCGCTGGCCCGGGTGGCGCTCAGCTCGCGGTCCGGCTTCGCCGAGCGCTTCCGCGCCGCCGTCGGCGTACCGCCGTTGCGTTATCTCGCGGAGGTCCGGATGCGCTGGGCGGAGTCGCTGCTGCGGCGCGAGGAACTGACGATCGGGCAGATCGCCCGCGAGGTCGGCTACGGCTCGACGGCCGCGTTCGGGCGGGCGTTCGACCGGCACCGCGGCACCACGCCGCAGCGCTGGCGCGAGGCTCAGCGGGCCGGCGCCGGCTCGGTCGCCCGGGCCGCGGCGAGCGAGCCCACGAGCAGCACGGCGCCGAGCACGCCGGCCGCCGCGGCGATCAGGTAGCTGCCGACCGGCCCGATCATGTCGACGCCGAGGCCGCCGAGCGCCGACCCCGCCACGATGGCGAGCTGGAAGGAGCCCGTGGCGGCGGCATTGGCCGGCTCGACCCGGTCGGGGGCGAGCCTCGTCACCCAGGCCGAGATCACGTTGATCACGCTGCCGAAGGCGACGCCCCAGACGACGGCGACGAGCACCGCGACCGCCTGACCGCGCAGCAGCGCCAGCGCGACCAGAGCGGACGCGATGGTCAGCGGCACCACGGCCACGATCACCCGTAGCCAGCGATCGGTGATCCAGCCGATCACGACGTTGCCGATCAGCGCACCGATGCCGAAGGCCGTCAGCACCCCGGCGGCGAACGCCTCCGACGGATCGGCGGCCAGCGCGATCGCCGGCCGCAGGTAGGTGTAGCCGGCGAAGTGCGCGCCCACCGACGCCACGATCCCGAGCAGGCCGACGGCCAGACCCGGTACGCCGAACACGCGCCGCAGCGCCGCCCATCCCGTGCCGGGTGCCGGGGCGACTGCCGGCAGCGCCAGCGCCAGCACGACCGCGGCGAGCGCGCACAGCGCGGCCGCCAGCCCGAAGGTCGCCCGCCAGCCGAGCGCGCCGCCGACCAGCACGCCGAGCGGTACGCCGGCCACGGTGGCGACCATCGTCCCCGCATTCACCACCAGCATTCCGCGGCCGATCCGATCGGCGGCGACGATGCGGCTGACCACCACCAGCGCCAGCGACCAGAAGCCACCCACCGCGACGCCGAGCAGCAGCCGGGCACCGATCAGCACCACGACATTCGGCGCGATCGCGACGATCGTGTCGGAGACCGCGGCAAGCGCGGCCAGGCCGACCAGCAGCCGCCGCCGGTCCAGCCGCGGCAGCAACGAGCCGAGGCCGATCGCCGAGACCAGCGCCGTCAGTGCGGTGGCGCTGACCGACAGCCCGAGGACGCCCTCGCTGGTGTCGAGGTCGCCCGCCATCGCCGTCAGCAGGCCGGGCGGCAGGAACTCCGAACAGACCAGCGAGAAACTGCCGAGGAACAGCGCCGCGAGCGCACGTCGATCACCCATGCCACCAGCGTTGTCCCGGGCCGGGTGCCGATGGTTGACCCGCCATCCGGACGCATTGATCGAAACGCCGGGTTCCTCCCGGACCGGCCCCGGCCCGGGCCCACGGACGTCGGTCAGTCGATGACGCCGAACTCGTAGCCGTCGGAGCGCAGGTCCTCGATGATCGTGGGCAGCGCGCCGATGGTCAGGTCGTTGTCCTTGTAGTCGTGCAGCAAGACGACGGCCACGCCCGGGTTGCCGGACTCGGCAAGGGTGGACGACACCAGCTCGGCGGCCGCCTCCGACGATGCCGGCGCCTCCGCGTCGCCGTCCCCGTCGAGGGCGTTCCACTCGATCCAGTAGCGATCCTTCTTGGCCATCGCCGCGTCGGCCTCGTCCAGGCCCTTCCACGACTGGTGCCCGCCCGGGTACCGATAGCCGTGCACCGCATAGTCGGGGCCGAGCACCTTGCGTATCGCCGCCAACGCCTTCTCGTTGTCCGCCACCACCTGCTTGGCGTTCCCACGCCCGCCGGGGTACAGCTCGCTGTAGTCGTGGGAGTAGCTGTGGATGTCGATCGCGTGCCCCTCGGCGATGGTGCGCCTGACCAGCGACTTGTCGGCCTTGCCGAGGGCCTTCGGGCCGGCGATGTAGAAGAAGGTCGCCGGGACCTTCTCCTTCTTCAAGATGTCCAGCACCCGCGGCGTCGAGCTGTTCGTCGGCCCGTCGTCGAAGGTCAGGAACGCGATCTTGTTCCTGGGATAGCCCGCCGCCTTCTCGCCCTCGACCAGCCAGCGGTTGACGTCCTTCGCCGAGTAGACGTACGCCGAGGCGGCGTTGTTGTGATTCGCGCCCGGCTTGAGCTTTGTCGGGTCGGCGCTCGGCGTCGGGCTCGGTGTGGGCGCCGGGCTCGATGAACCGGCCGACGAGCCGCTCGGCGACCCCGCCGAAGGCCCGGTCGCCGCGGGCGGGTCGCTGGCCTGCGTCGGGGCCCCGGGCGGCGACCCGCAGCCGACCAACCCGAGCACGCTCAGCCCGCCCGCTACGACCCAACGCCACGAGTGCCGCACATCCCCTCCTCATGGGTTCGTCCCTCACGCACAGCTCGACCCGCTAAGCCTATTGGCCCGCCCCGGGCGCGCCGGCCGGTCGCGCCGATGATCATCGGCGGGTACGCGAAAGGCCCGCCTCCGATCGGGAGGCGGGCCCTGCGCGTACGTCGGTCAACCGGTGCGGGCCTCGATCACTTGGCCTTCTCGCGGATGTCCAACAGGCGCCAGCGCTTGGACTTGCTCAGCGGACGGGTCTCGACGATCCGCACCCGGTCGCCGAGGCCGGCGTCGTTGTTCTCGTCGTGGGCCTTGAGCCGGACGGTCTGCCGCAGCACCTTGCCGTAGAGGGCGTGCTTCTTGCGGTCCTCGACGGCGACCACGATGGTCTTGTCCATCTTGTCGCTGACCACATAGCCGGTACGCACCTTGCGCGCGGTGCGCTCCGGCGCGGTCCCCTCGCTCTGCTCGGTCGTCGCTTCGCTCATGATCATGCCTTCTCGGTGGTCGTGGTCTCGGACTCGGCGGGCTCGGCGACGATGCCGAGGTTGCGCTCCTGGAGGACCGTGTAGATCCGCGCGATGTCCTTGCGGACGGCGCGCAGCCGGCCGTGTGACTCGAGCTGACCGGTCGCGGCGGCGAAGCGGAGCGTGAACAGCTCCTCCTTCAGCTCGGACACCTTGTCGTTCAGGGCATCCCGGTTCAGGCCGCGCAGGTCCGCGGCAACAAGCGACTTCGCCATCAGGCGTCACCTCCCTCGCGCGTCACGAAGCGCGCCTTCATCGGCAGCTTGTGGATCGCGAGCCGCATGGCCTCGCGGGCCACGGACTCGTCCACACCGGACAGCTCGAACATCACCCGTCCGGGCTTGACATTGGCGACCCACCACTCGGGCGAGCCCTTGCCCGACCCCATCCGGGTCTCGGCCGGCTTCTTGGTCAGCGGGCGGTCGGGGTAGATGTTGATCCAGACCTTGCCGCCACGCTTGATGTGCCGGGTCATCGCGATACGCGCGGACTCGATCTGCCGGTTGGTGACATAGGCGGGCTCGAGGGCCTGGATGCCGTAGTCGCCGAACGCCAGCTCGGTGCCGCCCTTGGCCATGCCGCGGCGCTTGGGGTGGTGCTGCTTGCGGAACTTCACCTTGCGGGGAACCAGCATGTCCTCACGCTCCTGTGTTCTCAGCCGGCGCAGCCTGCGCGCCGGCGTTCTCGGCGGGCGCCGACTCGGTGCGCTGCGCGTCGCCGCGCGGGGCAGCGCCCTCGCGCCGGCGGGCGCCACCGCGCTCCGGACGGTCACCGCGGTCGGGGCGGTCGCCGCGGCGGCCGCGTCCCGGGCGCTGGCGGCCCTGGGCGTTCTGCCGGGCGGCCTTCTGAGCGGCGCGCTCGGTACGCGAGCCCGACACGTCGCCCTTGTAGATCCACACCTTCACACCGATCCGGCCGAACGGCGTACGGGCCTCGAAGAAGCCGTAGTCGATGTCGGCGCGCAGCGTGTGCAGCGGCACCTGGCCCTCGCGGTAGAACTCCGAGCGGCTCATCTCGGCACCGCCGAGGCGGCCGGAGCACTTGATCCGGATGCCCTTGGCGCCGGCCCGCATCGCGGTCTGCTGCGCCTTGCGCATGGCGCGGCGGAACGCCACCCGGGCGGCGAGTTGCTCGGCAACGCCCTGGGCGACGAGCTGGGCGTCGATCTCGGGGTTCTTCACCTCGAGGATGTTCAACTGCACCTGCTTGCCGGTCAGCTTCTCCAGCTCGGCGCGGACGCGCTCGGCCTCGGCGCCGTTGCGGCCGATCACGATGCCCGGCCGGGCGGCGTAGAGGAAGATCGTCAGCCGCTCGGAACGACGCTCGATCTCCACCGAGGAGATGCCCGCGCGCTCGAGGTTCTTGGCCAGCCACTCGCGGACCTTGATGTCCTCGGCGACGTTCTCGGAGTAGTTCTTGTCGCCGTACCAGCGGGTGGTGTGGTCGGTCGTCACACCGAGGCGGAAGCCGTTCGGGTTGATCTTCTGACCCATGCTCAGGCCTCCTTCTGCTCGTCGGTGGACTTGTCGGTCTTCTTGCGGCCCTGCGCGGTACGCGCCTCCTTGGGCTCGACCACCACGGTGATGTGGCTGCCGCGCTTCATGATCCGGCTCGCCGAGCCCTTGGCGCGCGGGCGGATCCGGCGCAGGGTGACGCCCTCGTCCACGAACACCTGGGAGACGAACAGGTCGTCGGCGGCCAGGTCGTCGGTGTCGGCCGCGTTGGCGGCGGCGCTCGCGACGACCTTGTAGACGGGTTCGCTCGCGGCCTGCGGCGCGAACTTCAGCACGTCGAGGGCCTCGGTGACATCCATCCCGCGGACCACATCGGCGACCCGGCGTACCTTCGTCGGCGACATCCGGACGTGCCGCGCGATGGCGAAGCTCCCCGGCCGATCTCCGAGCAGCGCAGCGCGTCGGCTGGGCCGGGCTTGCGTATCAGTACTCATCTTCTGCTTCCTCGATCAGCGGCGACGCGACTTGCGGTCGTCCTTGATGTGGCCCCGGAAGGTACGCGTGGGCGCGAACTCCCCGAGCTTGTGGCCGATCATGGCCTCGGTCACGAAGACCGGGACATGCTTGCGACCGTCGTGCACGGCGATGGTGTGCCCGAGCATGTCCGGCACGATCATCGAACGGCGCGACCAGGTCTTGATCACGTTCTTGGTGCCCTTCTCGTTCTGCACGTCCACCTTCTTCATCAGGTGGTCGTCGACGAACGGGCCCTTCTTCAAGCTGCGTGGCATCTCTCAGTGACTCCTGCTCAGCGCTTCTTGCCGGTCTTGCGACGGCGGACGATCAGGCGGTTGCTCGCCTTGTTCGGGTTGCGGGTGCGGCCCTCGGGCTTGCCCCACGGCGACACCGGGTGGCGACCACCAGACGTCTTGCCCTCGCCGCCACCGTGCGGGTGGTCGACCGGGTTCATCACGACGCCGCGGACGGTCGGGCGCTTGCCCTTCCAGCGGTTGCGTCCGGCCTTGCCCCAGTTGATGTTGGACTGCTCGGCGTTGCCGACCTCGCCCACCGTGGCGCGGCAGCGTACGTCGACCATCCGCATCTCACCGGACGGCATGCGCAGCGTCGCCATCTTGCCCTCGCGGGCGACGAGCTGGATCGCCGCGCCGGCGCTGCGGCCGAGCTTGGCGCCGCCACCGGGGCGCAGCTCGACGGCATGCACCGTGGTGCCGACCGGGATGTTGCGCAGCGGCAGGTTGTTGCCGGGCTTGATGTCGGCGCCCTCGCCGGCCTCGACGACCGAGCCCTGGGCCAGGCCGACGGGCGCGATCACGTAGCGCTTCTCGCCGTCGGCGTAGTGCAGCAGCGCGATCCGGGCGGTCCGGTTGGGGTCGTACTCGATGTGCGCGACCTTGGCCGGCACACCGTCCTTGTCCCAGCGACGGAAGTCGATCAGGCGGTACGCCTGCTTGTGACCGCCGCCGATGTGACGGGTGGTGATCCGGCCGGTGTTGTTGCGTCCGCCGGACTTCTTCTTCGGTGCCAGCAGCGACTTCTCCGGGGTCGAGCGGGTCACCTCGGCGAAGTCGGCAACCGACGAGCCGCGACGGCCCGGGGTTGTCGGCTTGTACTTGCGAATGGCCATGAGGTCTCCAGTCCTGTCTCTCTACCCCGGCTCAGGCGCCGGCCTGGCCGAAGATGTCGATCCGCTCACCGTCGGCGACCGTGACGATCGCGCGCTTGGTGTCGGGGCGCTTGCCCGTGCCGAAGCGGGTCCGGCGGGCCTTGCCCTTGCGGTTCTGGGTGTTGACCCGGGTGACCTTCACGCCGAACACCTTCTCGACGGCGATCTTGATCTCGGTCTTGTTGGCATCGGGAGCGACGACGAAGGTGTAGCTGTTCTCGTCGATCAGCCCGTAGCTCTTCTCGCTGACGACCGGCGCGAGCAGGATGTCGCGGTGGTCGCGGATCTTCAGCGCGTCAGTCACTTGTCGTCCTCCGAGTCATCGGTCGCAGCGACCGCATTGACGAATCCGGCGCGCTCGGCGGCCTCGGCGCTGGCGAACCAGACCTCGGCGATCGTCCGGGCGTACCACGGCGAGTCGGGGGCGTGGAACTTCATCGAGTCCTCGTTGCCCTTGATGTCGAACCCGGCCGGCGGGTTCGCACCGCGGTAGGAGCCCTCACCGAACGGCGCATCGGCCTCGTCGGCCGTGGTGTCGGCCACGGTGGCCCCGGCAGCGCCTGAGCTCGCCTCGCTCTCCCGAGCGGTGGCCTTCGCGCCCTTGCCGGTCTGCGGGCCGGCGACGAACTGCTCCAGCGCACCCTCGGTGAAGACCACCGAGTCGCCGACCAGCACGTCGTAGGCGTTCAGTTGGTCGACGGCCAGCGGGTGCACGTCGGCAACGTTGCGCAGCGACAGGTACGCCACGTCCTCGTCGCGGGTCAGCACCACGAGCACCTTGCCCGCGCCGGCGACCGCGCGGACGGCGGCCACGGCGGCCTTGGTGTTCGGGGTCTCCCCGGCCAGGCCGGAGACGACGTGGATGCGGCCGTCGCGGGCCCGGTCGGACAGCACACCGCGCAGGGCGGCGGCGACCATCTTCTTCGGGGTCCGCTGGCTGTAGCCGTGCGGGGTCGGGCCGTGCACGACACCGCCGCCGGTCCACTGCGGGGCGCGGCGCGAACCCTGGCGGGCGCGGCCGGTGCCCTTCTGCCGCCACGGCTTGGCGCCACCGCCGCGGACCTCGCCGCGGGTCTTGGTGTCGTGGGTGCCCTGGCGACCGGCGGCGAGCTGGGCCACCACGACCTGGTGGATCAGCGGGATGTTGGTCTGGGTGTCGAAGATCGCGCCCGGCAGTTCGGCGGTGCCGGACTTCTTGCCCGCGACGTCGACGATGTCGACGCTCACGTCGGTCCGGGTGCCCGCCGTCTCGGTGGCGCGCTCGTCAATGTTGGCGGTCATGCCCCGCTACCTCCGTTCACAACGTCTCCCTTCTTGGCGGCGCTGCGCAGGACAACGAGGCCACCCTTGGCCCCGGGCACCGCGCCCTTGACCAGGATCAGGCCGCGCTCGGGATCGACCGAGTGCACCTGCAGGTTCTGCACGGTCACGCGGTCGACGCCCATCCGGCCGGCCATCCGCAGGCCCTTGAACACCCGGCCCGGGGTGGCGCAGCCGCCGATGGAGCCCGGCGAGCGGTGCTTGCGGTGCACACCGTGCGAGGCGCGCAGGCCGGCGAAGCCGTGCCGCTTCATGACACCGGCGGTGCCCTTGCCGCGGCTGACACCGGTCACGTCGACGATCTCGGCCGGCTCGAAGACCTCGGCGGTCAGCTCCTGGCCCGGCTCGTAGTCGGCGGCATCGGTGGTGCGCAGCTCGACCAGGTGCTTGCGCGGCGTGACGCCGGCGGCGCCGAAGTGGCCGGCGTCGGGCTTGTTCACGCGCTTGGGCTTCACGGCGCCGAAGCCGAGCTGGACCGCGGAGTAGCCGTCCTTCTCCGGCGTGCGGACCTGGGTGACCACACAGGGCCCGGCCTGGATCACGGTCACGGGCACGACCTGGTTGTTCTCGTCCCAGAGCTGGGTCATGCCGAGCTTGGTGCCCAGCAGACCCTTCACCTTGCGTTCGGTAGTCGTCATCTTGGCGTCGTTCCTCAGAGCTTGATCTCGATGTCCACGCCCGCCGGCAGGTCGAGGCGCATCAGCGAGTCGACCGTCTTCGGGGTGGGATCGATGATGTCGATCAGTCGCTTGTGCGTACGCATCTCGAAGTGCTCGCGGCTGTCCTTGTACTTGTGCGGCGAACGGATCACGCAGTACACGTTCTTCTCCGTCGGCAGCGGCACCGGCCCGGCGACCGTCGCACCGGTACGCGTGACCGTGTCGACGATCTTGCGCGCCGAGGTGTCGATGACCTCGTGGTCATAGGCCTTCAGCCTGATGCGGATCTTCTGTCCCGCCACAGTTCGTCCTCTTCTCGTCCCTGCACGTGTCTCCGCCGACCACCCGGGGGCGATCCGTCGCGGCGCTCGTTGTCCGAGTGCCTCGCTGTTCTCGAGTCACTTGTACGTTGGCCGGGCACCGCGGTGCCGACCGCGTTGCTCCGACCCCCGCGGTCGGGCGTGTCGCAGGCCCTGGACGCACGACAAGCACGGAAATCCCTGCTCGTTGATTGTGTCCGGCCGGCGGGATCTTGCGATCCGCTCCGCCCTGTGCGGTTGATCTCTCGGTGCGGCGTACCCCGCGCAGCGCTCTCCCGGGGGAGCTCGTCGGCGCACGGCACGCCCCGGCGACCTTGTCGAGGCAACCCGTAGATTCTGGCAGACATCGCCCGCGAGGCCAAATCCGGCGGCGGGCTATCGTTGAGGACATGAGCAGCCCGGCCGAGCCCGTTTCCGCCGCTGCCCCGCGCCGGGCCGCTCCCGCGCGCGCCTCGGTCTCGCTGATCGTCGGCACCGTCTGCGCATTCGTCTCCTGTGCCGGGCTCGGCACCGCGATCATCGGCTACCTGACCGGCCAGTTGCCGATGGCAATCGCGGCATCGGTGGCGCTGGTCGGGGCGCTGGCCACCGTGGTCCTGCTCTGCCTGGCCCTCGATGCGAAGAGCGACCCGAATCTGCTCTGGCTGCGGATCGGCTCCGGCATCGCGATCGTCGGCGGCGGCGCCGCGCTGGCCGCCTTCCTGCTCCTCGCACCATTCGACTTCGTCGTGCCGGTGGCGCTGGGCGTCAGCATCGTCGCCCAACTGCTGATCCTCGTCGCGAGCTTCACCCACTACCGCTGAGCCCGCGTCGGACCCCGAATCGCGGGCCACTCCCCCGGCCGGGCCGCCCGCACTAGGGTCGGCGTGTGCGCGCACCCACGTCGACCTATCGGCTGCAACTGAACGCCAACTTCACGCTGTTCGACGCGGCAGCGACGGTCCCGTACCTGGCCGAGCTGGGCGTCGGCGCGGTCTACGTCTCGCCCGTGCTCGCGGCGACCCCCGGCTCGACCCACGGCTACGACGTGGTCGACCCGACCCGGATCGATCCCGAGCGCGGCGGCGAGGCCGGCTGGCGGGCGCTGGTCGAGGCGACCCGGAGTGCCGGCCTCGGCCTGGTCGTCGACATCGTGCCGAACCACCTCGGCGTCGCCGATCCCGCGCAGAACCCGTCGTGGTGGAGCGTGCTGCGCCTCGGCCAGGACTCCCCGAGTGCCGACTGGTACGACATCGACTGGGCGGCCGGCCCACTGTTGCTGCCCGTGCTGGGCGACGATGCCGACCCCGGCGACCTGCGCCTGGTCCCGACCGAGGACGGCGGCGAGGTGCGCTACTTCGACCACCGGTTCCCGCTCGCGCCGGGGACCTGGCAGCCGGGCGACTCACTCAGCGCGGTGCTGGAACGCCAGGCGTACCGACTGATCAACTGGCGGCGCGGCGACGCCGAGTTGCGACACCGACGCTTCTTCACGATCACCTCGTTGGCCGGCATACGCCAGGAGGATCCCGAGGTCTTCGACGCCACCCACGAACGGGTCGCCCGCTGGGTCGGGCGCGCCGAGATCAGCGGGCTGCGGGTCGACCACCCCGACGGCCTGGCCGACCCGGCGGACTATTTCGGCCGGCTGTCCGCGCTCGCGCCCGATGCCTGGCTGGTGGCCGAGAAGATCCTCGAGCCCGGCGAGCAGTTGCCGCCCTGGCCGGTCGCCGGCACCACCGGCTACGACGCGCTGAACGAGTTCACCGGCGTCCTGGTCGACGCCTCGGCGGCCGCGGGGCTCGACCGCGTCTACCGGGAGCTGACCGATGATCAACTGTCCGCGCGCGCCCACGTCCGGGAGGGCAAGCGGCGCGCGGCGAGCGAGTTGCTGCGCGCGGAGCTGAACCGGATGACCCGGTTGACCCCGGAGTTCGATCCGGGGCAGCTCACGGAGCTGTTGATCATGCTGGCGGTGGAGTTCGAGGCGTACCGATCCTATCTGCCGCGCGGACGCGAGCTGCTCGATGCGGCGGCCGGTGCCATCGACCACCCGCTGCGCGACCGGGTGCTGGCCCGGTTGACCGATCCCGACGACGAGCTCGCCGTGCGGTTCCAGCAGTTCACCGGCGCGGTGATGGCCAAGGGCACCGAGGACACCGCGTTCTACCGGTACGCCCGATTCGTCGCGCTGAACGAGGTCGGCGGCGACGCCGGCCGCTTCGGCCTGCCGACCGACGCGTTCCACGCCGCACAGGTACGCCGGCAGCGCGACTGGCCCGAGGCGATGACCGCCCTGTCCACGCATGACACGAAGCGCGGCGAGGACGTCCGCGCGCGGCTGGCGGTGCTGTCGGAGCTGGGCGAGCACTGGACGCGGTTCGCCGAGGCGTACCTGACCACGACCGGGATCAGGGACCGCCCGCTGGGGTACCTGCTCGCCCAGGTGATCATCGGGCTCGGACCGGACCGCGACGATCCGGGGGCGCGCGAGCGGCTGCGGGCCTATGCCGAGAAGGCGATGCGCGAGGCCGCGGTGCACACGAGCTGGACCGACCCCGACGCCGACTTCGAGGCCGGTGTGCTGGCCGCCGTCGATGCGGTGTTCGACAACGCCGGCCTGGCCGACGAGCTGGCCCGCCTCGAGACACTGGTCGAACAGCCCGGCTGGTCCAATGCCCTGGCCCAGAAGCTGATCCAGCTCACGGCGCCCGGCGTACCCGACGTCTATCAGGGCACCGAACTGTGGGACGACTCGCTGGTCGATCCCGACAATCGGCGGCCGGTGGACTACCAGCGCCGACGCGCTCGACTGGCGGGGCTGAACGCCGCCCCGCCGGTCGACGACTCGGGCGCGGCGAAGCTGTGGGTGACCCGGCAGGCGCTGCGGCTGCGCCGCGACCGGCCCGAGCTGTTCAGCGGCTACCGGCCGGTGGTCGCGAACGGTCCCGCGGCGACGCATCTGCTGGGCTTCGACCGGGGCGGGGCGATCACTCTGGTCACCCGGCTTCCCTATTCCCTCGGCGAGACGGGCTGGGACGAGACCGCGGTGACCCTGCCCGACGGGACGTGGCGCGACGAGCTGACCGGTGCCGAGCACGCCGGGCAGGTCGCCGTGACCGAGCTGTTCGCGCGGTTGCCGGTCGCACTGCTGACCCGGAGCTGACGCCGAGACGGCGACGGCCCCCGGCTGCCCGCCGGGGACCGTCACCGCTCGTCGGATCAGTTCACCGACAGGTGCACGTGGTCGCGGTGGTTCTGGGTGTCCGAACCGCGATCCTCCATGTCGCGCCAGCCCTCGTCGGCGCGCTGGACGTTCCAGATCTGCTGCTGCCAGATCACGTAGCTGACGTCGTAGCGGTCGGCATTGTCGCGCAGGTACGCCGCGACGCGGTCGCCGAGCGCGCGCCCCTGCGCGGAGTCATAGTTCGGGATCATGATGTCGAGCGCCCGGCCGTCGTTGTGATCCGAGCCCGGGTCGTTGCGCACCCCGCCGATCGTGGAGATCTCCGGGAACTCCTCGCGGATGTCGTCGAGCGCGGCCTGCGCGTTGCCGCTCAGCCCGTTCGCGCCGCTGACGTCCGGGTCGCCGGTGGAGGCCTGGCGGGCGGCACCGGACGCCCCGCCGGAGCCGCCCGACCGGTGCTCGCCGGAACGCCCGCGGTCGCCGCTCGAGCGATCTCCGCGAGCTTCGTCACCGTTCTTGTTCGTGCCTCGCTCGCGGCCCTGCCCCGCCGAACGCTCGTCGCCGGAGTCCGCGGACCGTTCGAAGCTGTTGGCCTGCCGTGCCGTCTGCTGCTGGCAGTCCCGCTCCTCGCCGGTGGCGGCCTGGGCGATGCCGGCCGCGCCGGCCAGCAGGACGCCGGTCGTCGCGGCCGCGCCGACCGCGGTCCGCAGGACGATGCTTCGCTTGTTCATCGGTTTCTCACCCTTCGTCGGTGCTTGCGGGGGCCCTCGCGCCCCGCCGTCACCGCCCGAGGCTAAGAGCACACTGAGAGGTTCTCAAATGATCTTAAGGAATGCTTAGATGCCTGTGTGCCGGATGTGGCGCTGGATCAGCGCCCGGCGCGATCCGCACCTTCCTGGCGCCGAGCCCGCGACCGATCGACGGGAATCCCGCCGGCACGCGGTTCGGGCCGGCACGGGCGGCGCTCCCGGCCAAAAAAGTGCGGCTGGCCGGCCGCACCGCCCCGGTCGCGCGAAATAGGCCTCGCCCGCGCACGCGCGTAGGCTGACGCTGTTTCGCCCCGGCCAGCCAGGAGTTGCCCACAGTGCCCGAATCCGCCCGCCCGATCGGCTGGCCCGCCCTGCTCGGGGCCGCACTCATCGCCGGTCTCGGGGTCTGGTTGCGCCAGTCCGAACCGCCGCTGGACGGATTCACCGAACAGGAGTTGTTCACCCAGGTCGGCGCCGCGGCCTTCGGCCTGCTCGCGCTCGTCTGCGCGCTCGGCACCACCGGCAGCCTGCTGGAGGTGGCCCTGTTCTGGCGCCGGCCCGCGCGCTCGGAGACCGGCGCTCGCTGGGCCCTGTCCGACGCTGACGCCTATCGCCTGCGCCGCGCCGGCATCTGGGCGCTCGGCTGGGGCCTGGTGGCGCTGGTCCAGACGCCGTTCGCCGGCGCGAACGGGCTCGGCGTACCCGTCCGCTACGCCCTCGCCGACCCGGGCAGCTTCCTCGCCGCGACCCAGACCACCCCGACCTGGCTGTTCACCGCGCTCGCCGCGCTCGGGCTCGGCGCCGCCTGCCTGTTCGCCCGCTCCTGGCCCGCGGCGCTCGCCGGCACGGGCGTCGCGCTCGCCCTCAGCCTGCCGACGGTCGTCACCGCCCAGGTGTCGGTCGGCCGCGATCACGATCTGGCGACCGACGCGGCGATCATCGGTACGCCCGCGCTGGCGCTGTTGCTCGGCACGCTGTGGGCCTACCTCCGCCGCGGCGACGACGACCCGGCCGCGGCCCGGCGCGTGCGGCGGATCGTGATCATCGCCGGCCTGGTCGCCCTCGCCTGCCGGGTCGGGGTGCTGATCTTCGAGCTCGCCGGCACCGCGCCGTGGCAGTCCAGATACGGGATGGTCGCCCTCGGCCTGGTGGCGCTGCTGGCGGTGCTGGTGATCATCTGCTGGCGGCCGACCCTCACCCGCGCGCGCGCAGCCCTCGGCATCGGCACGCTCGTCCTCGGCGCCCAGGTCGCGCTGCTCGCGCTCTTCCCGCCGCGTTTCCGCGTGCCGCAGTCCCCGCAGGACAACTACCTCGGCTACGAGGTGCCCACCGGCCCGGCCCTGCCCGACCTGCTGACGCCCGGCCGGCCCAACCTGCTGCTCGCCTCCGTCGCGGCGTTCGCGATCGTGGCGTACCTGATCGGGTACGCGCGGCTCCGCCGGCGAGGCGACGCCTGGCCGCTCGTCCGACCGATCAGTTGGACCGCCGGCTGGCTGATCGTCGGCTTCCTTGCCACCTCCCAGGTCTGGCAGTACGGCTCGACCAGCTTCCGCTACCACATGATCGTCCACATGACCCTGAACGTCATCGCTCCGGTGCTGCTGGTGCTCGGCGGGCCGCTGACGCTCTGCCTGCGGCTGTGGCGGCCGGCCGCGGCGGGGGCGCTCGGCAGTCCTCGGGACGCGGCGGAGTCGATCATGGGCTGGCGGGTGCTGCACGTGCTGGCCCACCCACTGCTGGTCTGGCTGCTGTTCGTCGGCTCGTTCTACCTGATCTACTTCTCGTCGCTGTTCGAGCTCGGCATGCGCTTCCACTGGGCGCACCAGTTGATGACCTTCCACTTCCTGCTGGTCGGCTTCTGGTTCTATGCGGTCGTGATCGGCGTCGACCAGCCACCGCGCTCGCTGCCGCACATCGCCCGGCTGGGCTATGTCTTCGCCGCGATGCCCTTCCACGCGTTCTATGCGGTGATCGTGATGGGCGCGAGCGTGCTGATCGGCGCCAACTACTTCCTCTCGTTGGAGCTCGCCTGGGCACCAGACCTCGCCACCGACCAGGAGGTCGGCGGCCAGATCGCGTGGGCGATCGGCGAGATCCCCCTGCTCGCGGTGGTGATCATCTTGTTGGCCCAGTGGTTCCGCACCGACCGCCGCGAGGCCCGCCGCCGGGACCGGGCGATGGATGCCGGCCATGACGACGCCTATCAGGAGTACCAGAAGATGCTGGCCGCGCTCGCCGAGCAGGATGCGCGTACCGACCAGCGAGGCGGATCGTGACGGCCCCGGCGACCAGCCGCAGCGAACAGGCCGCCCGCATCGAGCTCGAGCTCGGCGGGATGACCTGTGCTGCCTGCGCGAATCGGATCGAGAAGAAGCTGAACAAGGTCGACGGCGCCCACGCCGTGGTCAACTTCGCGACGGAGCGCGCGGTGATCACCGGGCTGCCGGCCGCGCGCACCCCCGATCTCGTCGCCGCCGTCGAGAGGGCCGGCTACCACGCCGCGCCGGTCGCGGCCGATGCCGACCCCAACGAGACCTCGGCCCCCGACCGGGCGCGGATGCTGCTGCGTCGGCTGGCGGTGGCGGCGGTGCTGACCGTGCCGCTCGGCAATCTCGCGATCGTGCTGGCGCTGGTCCCCGGCCTGCGCTTTCCCGGCTGGGAGTGGCTGTGCGTCGCGCTGGCGATCCCGGTCGTCTTCTGGTCGGCGTGGCCGTTCCACGCGGCGACCATCCGCAACCTGCGGCACGGGGCGTTCAGCATGGACACGCTGGTCTCGCTCGGCGTCCTCGCCGCGTTTTTCTGGTCGGTGATCTCGCTCCTGCTGGGCTCGCCGGCGCAGCCCGGATACTGGCTCGGCTACGGCGTGACGCCGGCGGGCGCGGACGCGATCTATCTGGAGGTGGCGGCAGCGGTCACCACCTTCCTGCTGGCGGGACGCTATTTCGAGGCGAAGGCCCGCCGCTCGGCCCACGACGTGCTGACCGCGCTGACCCGGCTGGCGGCGAGCGAGGCGCGCGTGATCGACGCCGACGGCACCGAGCGGGCGGTCCCGGCGGCGTCGCTGCGTCCGGGTGATCGTTTCGCGGTACGCCCCGGCGAGAAGCTCGCCGCGGACGGGCTGGTGCTCACCGGCCGCTCGGCCGTCGACACGGCCATGATGACGGGCGAGCCCGTCCCGGCCGAGGTCGAACCGGGCAGCCAGGTGCTCGGCGGGACGATCAATCTGACCGGCGCCCTGATCATCGAGGCGCAGCGCACCGGCGAGCGCACCCAGCTCGCCCAGATGGCCGCTCTCGCCGAACAGGCGCAGGCCCGCAAGGCCAATGTGCAGCGGCTGGTCGACCGCGTGGTGTCGGTCTTCGTGCCGATCGTGCTGCTGATCGCGGCCGGTACGCTCGCCGGCTGGCTGCTCACCGGACACGGTGCGCGCGACGCGTTCAATGCCGCGCTGTCGGTGCTGATCATCGCCTGCCCGTGCGCCCTCGGTCTCGCGACGCCGACCGCGCTGATGGTCGGCATCGGCCGCGCGGGTCAGCTCGGCATCGTGATCAAGGGGCCGGACGCGCTGGAGGCCTCCGGGGTGATCGACACGGTCGTGCTCGACAAGACGGGCACCGTGACCAGCGGTGAGATGACCGTCGAGCAGGTGCTGCCGCTCGGGGTCGCCCGGGCGGAGTTGTTGGCCATCGCCGCGGCCGCCGAGCGGCACTCCGAGCACCCGATCGGCCGGGCGATCGCCGCCGCTCATCCGGGCGAGGCGCCGACCGCGGTCGGGCACCGGGCGCTGCCCGGCCTCGGTGCCGCCGCCACGGTGGACGGCTCGGAGGTGCTGATCGGCAGCGCGGCGCTGCTGGACGAGCGCGGCATCGGCGTACCCCCCGCGGCCGAGGCCGCGGTCGCCGAGGGCGAGGCGGCCGCGCGTACCTGCGTCTTCGTCGTCCGCGACGGCGCCGTGATCGGCGTGCTCGGGGTCGCGGATGAGGTCGTCGACTCGGCGCCGGAGGCCGTCGCCGAACTGCGGGCGTTGGGCCTGACCACGGTGCTGCTCACCGGTGACCGGGCGATCGCCGCCGAGCGGGTCGGCCGCGACCTCGGCGTCGACCGGGTGATCGGCGATGTCCTGCCCACCGGGAAGGTCGACGCGGTACGCGCGCTGCAGGATGCCGGGCACCGGGTCGCGATGGTCGGCGACGGGATCAACGATGCGGCCGCTCTCGCCTCCGCCGACCTGGGGCTGGCCGTGCTGCACGGCACCGATCTGGCGGTGAAGTCGGCCGACATGATCCTGGTCCGCCGGCATCTGTCGGTGATCGCCGACGCGATCGGTCTGGCCCGCGCGAGCCTGCGGACGATCCGCGGCAACCTGGTGTGGGCCTTTGCCTACAACGTGGCTGCCATCCCGCTCGCCGCGGCCGGGCTGTTGAACCCGCTGATCGCCGGCGTGGCGATGTCGCTGTCGTCGGTCTTCGTGGTCGGCAACAGCCTGCGGCTGCGGCGCTATCCGCGCCGGCGCGCGACCGATACGGCCCGGGGGAATCCGCCGATCTCGTGATCGTGCTACAAACTCCGGAGCCGATCGCCAGGGCGACCGGGACGCCGTGACGGCCGCCCGCTTGCCACCCCGGAAGGCGCCCGCAGCACCGCGGGCCCACCATTCGTCATCATCCGGAGGAATCTTCACATGCGTCTGCGTCCCGCCCTGTTGGCCGGCGTCCTGATCCTTGCCCCGCTCGCCGGCTGCGCGTCCGCCGGCACCGGCCCGACCCCCATGGACACGCCCATGCCATCCGGCGGCATGGACATGGGCGGCGGCAAGGGCGGCGATGGTAAGGGCGGTGACGGGGGAATGGACATGGGCGGCGCGCCGCAGTGCCCCCCGCCGGCGGCGGACGGGCCCGCGCCGGAGCGGATCGTCACCATGGATTCGGGCGCGGCGGCGTTCCTGGTCGAGCTGGGCCAGGCCGACCGGATCGTCGGCACTGCGGCGCCCGACTTCACCGAGGCGTTCGACGGCGAGCTGCGGCGCGAGCTGGATCGGATCAAGGTGATCGACCCCGGCCGCGGCAACCGCGAGCGGGTCCTGGCGGCCGAGCCCGATCTGGTGACCGGCATCTCGCTGTACGAGTTCGGCGCCTTCGACGGTACGCCGACCCTGGAGCAGCTTGCCGAGAACGGCGCGCGGGTCGTCGTCGCCTGTGACACCGCGGCGGGCCGGGCCAGCACCGGGATCGACGACACCTACCGCTACGTCGACGAGCTGGGCCGGGTGCTCGGCGTACCCGACGAGGCCGCGGCGCTGAACGATCGACTGCGCGGGGAGCTGCCGCGCATCGATCCCGGGGCGGAGCCAGTACGCGTCCTCGGGCTGTCGGCGGCGCCGACGGGCGGGCAGGGCGTGAAGACGCAGGGCGCGTCGAGCCTGGCCAACGGCATCTACACGCTGGCCGGCGGGGAGAACATCGCCGGTTCGGTGAACGCCGACTTCGCCGACCTGTCGGCGGAGGAGGTGGCGACCCGAGACCCCCAGCTCATCGTGGCGGTGACCGGACTCGGGCCCGAGTCGCCCGAGGATCTGGTCGCGGCGATCAAGGCCTCGCCGCTGCTCGCGAACACCACCGCGGTCCGCGAGGATCGGATCGTCGCCGTGCCGCAGAGCATCCTGCTCTCCCCCAGCGTGCTGAATCCCCGTGCCGCGAAGCTGATCAACGAGGCCGCGACCCGCTGAGGCCGCCGATCCGATGGCCAATCCCGATGGCTGGCGCGCCCGGCCGCTGCTGCCGAGCCGACCCGGCGCGCTCTGGGCCGGACTGCCGCTGCCGCTCGTGCTGCTCGCCGGGTCGGTGCTGCTGGTCTGCTGCGCCGCCTTCGCGGTGACGGTCGGCGCGGTCCGGATCCCGCTGACGGAGGTGATCGGCTCGGTGGGCGCGCATCTCTCCGGCCGTCCGGGCGCGGGCCCGCTGGACTACATCGTCTGGGAGTTGCGGGTACCGCGCGTCGCGCAGGCGCTGGTGGTCGGGGCGGGCCTCGCGGCCGGCGGGGCGGTGATCCAGGCATTGGTCCGCAATCCGCTGGCGGACCCGTATGTGCTGGGCCTGTCGTCCGGCGCCAGCGTGGGCGCGGTGATCGTATTGACCACCCTCGGTGCGACGGCGGCCGGGCAGCTCACCCTGCCGTTCGCGGCGTTCCTGGGCAGTGCCGCCACCGGGATCGCGGTCTTCGCGCTGGCCCGCCGGCACGGCCGGCTGCTGCCGGGGAGGCTGATCATGATCGGCGTGGCGGCCGGTCACCTGCTGGCGGGCATCACCTCGTACCTGTTGCTCCGCGGCAATTCCGCGGACGCCACCCGTCAGGTCATGTTCTGGCTGCTGGGCAGCCTGTCCGGGGCGCAATGGCCGCTGCTGGTGATCAGCTCGGTGATCGTGATCCCGCTGCTGGGCGTGATCTTGCTGCTCGCCGGCCGGCTGAACGCGCTCTCGCTCGGCGACGACGCCGCCGTCTCGCTCGGAGTCTCCCCCACCGTCGCCCGGCTGATCTTCTTCGTCCTGGCTTCGCTGGTGATCGGCACCGTCGTCTCGGTCTGTGGGCCGGTCGGATTCGTGGGTCTCGTGGTGCCGAACCTGGCCCGGATCCTGGTCGGCGCCGACCATCGCCGCTCGCTGCCGGTGTCGCTGCTGCTGGGGGCGTTCCTGGTGCTCGCCGCCGACACCGCCGCCCGCACCCTGCTGTCGCCGATCGAGATCCCGATCGGGATCATGACCGCCCTGGTCGGTGCGCCCGCCTTCGTGATCGCGGTACGCCGCAGCGCGACCGGCCAGGTGAGCCTGTGAGCACCGGGCGGCTGGTGATCGATGGGCTCGTCGCGGGCTTCGTCGACCCGATCCTGCACGGGATCGACCTCAGGATCGGGACCGGCGAGGTGTGCGCCGTGGTGGGCCCGAACGGCTCGGGCAAGTCGACGCTGCTCCGGGCGATCTACGGCGCCCTGCGCCCGAGCGCCGGTTCCGCGGTGCTCGACGGCGATGATCTTGCCCGGCTGCCGCGCGCGGAGGCGGCGCGACGGGTGGGGGTCGTCGGTCAGGCCGCCGGCGGGGGTTTCGACTTCACCGCCCGCGAGATGGTGCTGCTCGGGCGTACCCCGCACCTGGGCACGTTCGACCGTCCCGGTCCGGCCGACCACGCCATTGCCGAGGACGCGATGCGGCGCACCGGGTGTGCGCAGTTCGCGGACCGGCCCCTGTCGACGCTGTCGGGCGGCGAGGCGCAACGGGTGCTGATCGCTCGCGCGCTGGCCCAGCAGCCGATCTTGTTGTTGCTGGACGAGCCGACCAATCATCTCGATCCGCGTCACCAGCTCGAACTGCTGACCCTGCTGCGGGGCTCCGGGCCGACGGTGCTGGTCGCCCTGCACTCGCTCGACCTGGCGGCGCAGTACGCCGATCAGCTCGCGATCATGGACTCCGGACGGCTGGTGGACGCGGGGCCGCCGCACGCGGTGCTGACGGATGCGACCCTGCGCCGGGTCTTCGGCGTCTCCGGCGGCTTCGTCACCGACCCGGTGACCGGCGCCCCCCGGCTGCTGCTCCGACCGGCGGAGTGACCCCGGCGGCCGCGACGGGCGACGTCAGTCGCGGTCGTGGCGGGCGAGATCGGCATACATCTGCTGGATGGCCTCGTACGCCTCGTCCCGTCCGCTGGCGATGGCCTTGTCCCGTCGCCGAGCCTCCCGGCGGTCGGCGCGGTACCAGTGCACGAGCAGGATCAGGACGGTCGCCAGCAGGGGGATCTCGCCGATGAACCACGCGATCTGACCGGCGGCGGCCTGTTCGGCGACCGGGTCGAGCGGCGGCACCGGCGCCACGGCCGCGAAGTAGGCGGCGCCGATGATGGTCTCGGCGTCCATCACGATCACCGCGAAGAAGGAGTGGAACGGCATGGCGGCGAAGACGAACGCGAGCCGAGCCAGGTGCGGCAGTGGGCGCGGCGGTTGGTCCACGCCGATCACGACGGCGGAGAAGGCGTACCCCGTGAGCAGGAAGTGCAGGGTGATCAACTGGTGCGACCAGGGACGCGCCATCGCCAGTCCGAACAGCCCCGAGAAGTAGAGCAGGTAGAACGAGCCGACGAAGATCAACCAGATGACGACGGGGTGCGCGAGCACGCGCAGTGGCCGCCAGGTCATGATCGACTCGATCGCGTCCCGCGCGCTGCCAGCACCGCCGGCCCGCCCGGGCCGCAGGGCGCGCAGCGCCAGGGTGAGCGGACCGCCGAGCACCAGCAGCACGGGAGCGATCAGGTTCAGCACCATGTGCGCCAGCATGTGATAGCGGAAGCTGATGTCCCCGTACTGCCAGATCCGGGTCACCGCGACCGTGATCACGAGCAGCCAGCCCACCACCCAGGCGAGGGTCCGCCCCACCGGCCAGCGATCGCCCCGGCGGCGCAGCGCCCGGACCCCGGCCAGGTAGGCGATCACCGCGAGGACGGCGAGTCCGGCAAGTAGGAAGTTCGGGCGGCCCGGGAGCAGGAAGTTCGCCCCCGATGGCCCCGGTCCGATGCCGTAGCCGAGGACGAGGAGTTGCCCCGGACTGGCCCCCGCCGGCGCGGTGAGCGGGGCCAGCAGCGCCGCAGCCGCGGCGGCGGCCGCTGCTGTCCCGGCCCGGGCCGCGACCCGGCGCTGCCCCGCGATGGCCGCGGCGAGCGCCAGCACCGCCGCCGGCGCGGCCAGGCCGACGGCGTCGGTACGCAGGTCCGCGCCGGGACCGGGCGGCACCGCGAGGGCCGCGGCCGGGATGCAGGCGGCCAGCGCGAGACAGAGCAGCGCGATGGCCCCGGCCCAGGTGCGAACACGCGCGAGCAGCGCGCCCGACAGCGCGGCCAGCGCCGCGGTGAGGGCCCAGCCGAGCGGGGCGGAGGTGATCGGCAGGTCGGCGCCGAGGCGGGCCAGGACCGCACCGAGCGGCCGGTCGGACTCTCCTGCCATGGCGAACGGTACGCCGAGCGCGGCGAACCCGGCCCAGGCAAGCGCCGGCGCAATGGCGGCCCGGGCCGCCGCGCGGGCGCCGGGCGTCAGTTCGTTGCGTACCGGGCCGGCGTTCTCGCCCCGCTCCGGCCGTCGCCAGCCGATCGCGCACAGCAGGCGGGACACCGTCAGCACCGCCGCGGCTCCCGCGGCGACGCCGAAGAGTCCGGCGCCGAGGACGGTGAGCGGGTCGGGAGCGGGGGCGGGCATCGCGTCGGGATGCAGCGCGACAGCCGCGAATACGATCATGAAAACCAGCCCGGCGAGCAGGACCGTCGCGGGCCGGGATGCTGTCGCGATCATCCGGCCTGCAGCCACGCGGGCGACTCTACGCCGACGCGGCCCAGAATACGCAAAGGGCCCGGGGCTCCTTGCGGAGTCCCGGGCCCTTGCGCGGCCTCAGCCGATGATCACTTCAGGATCGTTGATCGCGCAGCGATCACTTGAGGATCGTTGATCGCGCAGCGATCACTTGAGGATTTTCGTCACCCGACCGGCGCCGACGGTGCGGCCGCCCTCACGGATGGCGAACTTCAGCTCCTCCTCCATGGCGATCGGGTGGATCAGCTTGACGGTCATGTCGGTGTTGTCACCGGGCATCACCATCTCGGTGCCGTCGGGCAGCTTGATCTCACCGGTCACGTCGGTGGTACGGAAGTAGAACTGCGGGCTGTAGTTGCTGAAGAACGGCTTGTGCCGCCCGCCCTCGTCCTTGTTCAGGATGTAGACGCGAGCCTCGAACTCGGTGTGCGGGGTGGTCGAACCCGGCTTGATCACGACCATGCCGCGCTCGACGTCCTCCTTCTTGGTGCCGCGGAGCAGCAGGCCGACGTTCTCACCCGCCTGGCCCTCGTCGAGCAGCTTGCGGAACATCTCCACACCGGTGACGGTGGTGGTCTGCTTGTCGTCGCGGATACCGACGATGTCGACGGTCTCGTTGACCTTGACCACACCGCGCTCGATGCGGCCGGTGACGACGGTGCCACGACCGGTGATCGTGAAGACGTCCTCGACCGGCATCAGGAACGGCTTGTCGATCTCGCGCTCCGGCTGCGGGATGTACTCGTCCACGGCGTTCATCAGCTCGAGGATGGACTCGGTCCACTTCTCCTCGCCCTGCAGGGCCGGGTACGCGGCGACGCGCACGACCGGCGCGTTGTCACCGTCGAACTCGTTGTCGGTGAGGAGCTCGCGCACCTCCATCTCGACGAGCTCGATCAGCTCCTCGTCGTCGACCATGTCGCACTTGTTCAGCGCGACGACCATCGACGGGACGCCGACCTGGCGGGCCAGCAGCACGTGCTCGCGGGTCTGCGGCATCGGGCCGTCGGTGGCGGCCACGACCAGGATCGCGCCGTCCATCTGGGCGGCACCGGTGATCATGTTCTTCACGTAGTCGGCGTGCCCGGGGCAGTCGACGTGGGCGTAGTGCCGGTTCTCGGTCTGGTACTCGATGTGAGCGATCGAGATGGTGATACCGCGCTGACGCTCCTCGGGAGCCTTGTCGATCTGGTCGAAAGGCGACGCCTCGTTGAGGTTCGGGTACTTGTCGTGGAGCACCTTCGAGATCGCCGCGGTCAGGGTCGTCTTGCCGTGGTCGATGTGCCCGATGGTGCCGATGTTGACGTGCGGCTTGTTCCGCTCGAACTTGGCCTTTGCCACTGGGGCTCCTTCTTCGATGATTGCCGCGCGGTAGCGGGCTGCTTGCGATGGTTACTGCTGGTCGGGCGTTGCGCTGCGCGCGGCGCAGGGCACCCGGCCAAGTTTTGTGCACGGACCCGTGACAGTCAAACCGATCGGGTCTATCATCCCGGGCCCGTGCTGCCTCGGCGGGCGGGGATCACTCCCCGCGTGCCTTGGCGATGATCTCGTCGGAGACCGTCTTCGGGGTCTCGGCGTAGGAGTCGAACTCCATCGAGTACGACGCCTGGCCCGAGGTCTTCGACCGCAGGTCGCCGACATAGCCGAACATCTCCGACAGCGGCACCAGCGCCTCGACGACCTGGTTGCCGTGCTCCTCCCGCGTGCCCTGCATCTGGCCACGACGGGAGTTGATGTCGCCGATCACGGTGCCGAGGTAGTCGTTCGGCGTGGTGACGTCGACCTTCATCATCGGCTCCAGGAGCGCCGGGTCGGCCTTGCGGGCCGCCTCCTTGAACACCTGGATGCCGGCGATCTTGAACGCCAGCTCGGAGGAGTCGACGTCGTGGTACGCCCCGTCGACCAGCGTGACCTTGATGTCCTCGACGGGGTAGCCCGCGAGCACGCCGGTCTGCATGGCCTCCTGGATGCCCTCGTCGACGGCCGGGATGTACTCCTTCGGGATGCGACCACCGGTGATCGCATTCACGAACTCATAGCCCGCGCCCGCCTCCTGCGGCTCCAGGTTGATCTGCACCTTGGCGTACTGGCCGGAACCGCCGGACTGCTTCTTGTGCACGTAGTCGACCTTGTCGACCGGGCGACGCAGGGTCTCGCGGTAGGCCACCTGGGGCTTGCCGATGTTGGCTTCCACGCGGAACTCGCGCTTCATCCGGTCGATCAGCACCTCCAGGTGCAGCTCGCCCATGCCGGCGATGATCGTCTGGCCGGTCTCCTCGTCGGTGTGCACCCGGAAGGTCGGGTCCTCCTCGGCGAGCCGCTGGATGGCAGTCGACAGCTTCTCCTGGTCCGACTTCGTCTTCGGCTCGATGGCCTGCTCGATGACGGGTGCGGGGAAGTCCATCGACTCCAGCACGACCGCGTTCTGCGGGTCGGACAGGGTCTCGCCGGTGGTGGTGTCCTTCAGGCCCATCACGGCGACGATCTGGCCGGCGCCGACCGACGCGATCTCCTCACGCTTGTTGGCGTGCATCTGGTAGATCTTGCCGATCCGCTCCTTGCGCTGCTTGGTGCTGTTCTGCACCGTCGAGCCCGCCTCGAGCTTGCCCGAGTAGAGCCGCACGAAGGTCAGCTTGCCCAGGTGCGGGTCGGCCGCGATCTTGAACGCCAGCGCCGAGAACGGCTCGTCGTCGGACGGCTTGCGCTCGATCTCGACCGACTCGTCGCCGGGCTTGAAGCCCTGGATGGCCGGGACGTCGACCGGGGACGGCAGGTAGGCGATGACGGCGTCGAGCAGGGGCTGCACGCCCTTGTTCTTGAAGGCCGAGCCGCAGAACACGGCGGTGATCGCCGACGACAGCACCGCGCGCCGGACGGCGTGCTGGAGCTGCTCCTCGGTGGGCTCCTCGCCCTCCAGGTAGAGCTCCATCAGCTCGTCGTCATGCTCGGCGACGGTCTCGATCAGCTCGGCGCGGGCCGCCTGGGCCTCCTCGAGCATGTCGGCCGGGATCTCCTCGACCTCGTAGTCCTCGCCCAGCTTGGTCTCGCCGCGCCAGGTCAGGGCCTTCATCCGGATCAGGTCGACCACGCCGATGAAGTCGGCCTCGGCACCGATCGGCAACTGCATCACGGCCGCGGTCGCGTTCAGACGCTCGCGGATCGTCTTGACGCAGAAGTCGAAGGACGCGCCGGTGCGGTCCAGCTTGTTGACGAAGCAGATCCGCGGCACGTTGTAACGGTCGGCCTGACGCCACACGGTCTGGCTCTGCGGCTCGACGCCGGCCACCCCGTCGAAGACGGCGACGGCGCCGTCGAGGACGCGGAGCGAGCGCTCCACCTCGACGGTGAAGTCGACGTGCCCGGGGGTGTCGATGATGTTGATCTGGTGATCCTTCCAGTGGGCCGTGGTGGCCGCGGAAGTGATCGTGATGCCGCGCTCCTGCTCCTGCTCCATCCAGTCCATCGTGGCGGCGCCGTCGTGGACCTCACCGATCTTGTAGGTGATGCCGGTGTAGAACAGGATGCGCTCGGTCGTGGTGGTCTTGCCGGCATCGATGTGCGCCATGATGCCGATGTTGCGGACCTTGCCCAGGTCGGTCTTGATGTCGACAGCCATCGGAGAGCGTTCAACCTCGAATCTGTGTTTGCGGTGGGTGGTGGGGCGGCCGGGAGCCGTGACCACCAGTTGATGAAACGGCGGTCCCGGCGCCGGTATTCCGGCGCCGGGAGCGCGTCACCAGCGGTAGTGGGCGAAGGCCCGGTTGGCCTCGGCCATCTTGTGGGTGTCCTCGCGGCGCTTGACGGCGGCACCCAAGCCGTTCGAGGCGTCGAGGATCTCGTTCATCAGCCGCTCCGACATCGTCTTCTCGCGACGGGCGCGCGAGAAGCTGACCAGCCAGCGCATCGACAGCGTGGTGGCGCGGGCCGGCTTGACCTCGACCGGCACCTGGTAGGTGGCGCCACCGACCCGGCGGCTCTTCACCTCGAGGCTGGGGCGGACGTTGTCCAGCGCACGCTTCAGCGTCTGCACCGGATCGACACCCGTCTTCGCGCGGGTGCCCTCCAACGCGCTGTAGACAATGTCCTGGGCGGTGGTCTTCTTGCCGTCGGTGAGAACCTTGCTGACCAACTGGCTGACCAGCGGCGACCCGTAGACGGGGTCGGCCATCACGGGACGCTTCGGGGCGGGGCCCTTGCGAGGCATTACTTCTCCTTCTTCGCGCCGTAACGGCTGCGAGCCTGCTTGCGGTTCTTCACGCCCTGCGTGTCGAGCGAACCGCGCACGATCTTGTAACGGACACCCGGCAGGTCCTTCACACGCCCGCCGCGGACCAGCACCATCGAGTGCTCCTGCAGGTTGTGCCCGACGCCCGGAATGTAGGCGGTCACCTCGATCCCCGACGACAGCTTGACGCGGGCCACCTTGCGCAGCGCCGAGTTCGGCTTCTTCGGGGTGGTGGTGTAGACGCGGGTGCAGACGCCGCGGCGCTGGGGCGAACCCTTCAGCGCGGGGGTCTTGCTCTTGGCGACCTTGTCGGACCGGCCCTTGCGGACCAACTGCTGGATTGTGGGCACCGGCTGGTATCTCTCTCTATTCGGTCTGGCGCATGTCGTCGGTCTGACTCATCGCCTGGCGTTCCTGCTGCAAACCTGTCGGTTCAAACATCGCGCCCGCGGGCGGCCGGGACGAAACCCGGCCATCGGCCAGCGGTGCGGATGTTCGCTGTACGCTGCAGATGCCGTCGGGCACCGGGGCATGCGCACATGGTCCGGGCGAGCCGAACACAAGCGTCCATGCTAGTCGACGCGCCGGGAAGGGTCAAAAATTCTGGCGGTCGCCGACGGCGCGGGATTCACGCAACGTTCACGTGCGTCGCTCAGAATGGACGCGTGCAGCAGGCCAGCACGGACGTGCTCCCCGAATCGGCGGACCAGGTTGCCACCGCGCCCGGTCCGGCGGGTCGCGTGATCGTCATCACCGGGGCCATGGCGGCCGGCAAGTCGACGGTCGCCGAGTTGCTGTCGGCCCAGTTGCCGCGATCGGTGCACGTGCGGGGCGATCTCTTCCGCCGGATGATCGTCAACGGCCGCGAGGACATGACCCCGCAGCCCAGTCCGGATGCGCTCGAACAGCTCGCGCTGCGCTACGACCTGGCCAGCCACGCCGCGGATGCCTATGCCGCCCGCGGCTTCGACGCGATCGTCCAGGACGTGATCATCGGCGAGCACCTGGCCAGCTTCATCTCCCGCATCCGGACCGCCGAGCGGTTCCTGGTCGTCTTGTCACCGACCGTGTCCGCGCTGGAATGGCGCGAGGAGCAGCGCCAGAAGGCGGGCTATGTGCACTTCTCCCCCGGCGCGCTGGACAGCCAGTTGCGCCAGGAGACCGCGCGGATCGGTTACTGGCTCGACTCCTCGGCACAGACGCCGCAGGAGACGGTCGACGACATCCTCGACAACCTGGAGCGCGCCCGCGTCTGAGCCCGCCTCACTCCGCGGCGTACCGCTGCGCGATCGTGGTCTGCGGGTCCGCCGCCTTCCACTGGTGGAACGACCGGTCCAGCTCCCAGCCGCGAGCGGTCTGCGTGATCGTCTTGCGCTCGGCGTTGTCGGGATTCTTCAGCGACTCGAAGTATTCGACGGTCCAGCCGAACCAGCGCATGCAGAACAGCCGCATGGTGAGCCCGTGGGTCACCAGCACGATGTCGCCCGGCGTACCCGGATCGGCGAAGGTCACCTCCAGGCCGCCGATGAAACCGGCAACCCGGTCATAGACGTCGGCCCCCGATTCGCCGTCGCGGAACCGGTAGAAGAAGTGCCCGTAGCGATTGCGCCGCTCCTTCTGCGCCGCGATCTCGGCCGGGTCCTGGTAGTTCGCCCAGTCCTGCTCGCGCAGCCAGGGCTCCTCGATGATCGACTCGGGCCGGTCGAGACCGAGCGCGAGCAGGGTCTGGTGGGCCCGCAGATAGGGCGAGACGTAGACGCGCACCGGCCGGTCGGCAAGAGCGGCACGCAGGCCGCGACCCGCGGCGCGGGCCTGGTCGTGGCCGCGTTCGGTGAGCGGGATCCGATAGTCGGGTACGCGCTCGTAGACGGTCGGGTCGACATTGGCCACCGACTCCCCGTGCCGCACGAGGTGGATCCGGCGACCGGGCGTGGTGTCTCGCGTCGCGCCGGTGGGCATGGGCGCCAGCCTAGCCAGCCCGCTGCTGCCCGAGCCCGGCCACGGCGGAGCGGACCTGGGCGATCGCGGTACGCCCGGACACGGTGCCGAGCATCACGCGCTGGGCGAGACCGTCGGCCGCCGACGTCAGCCATCGGGCGCGCTCTCGCGCCCGGGCCGGCGGCAGACCCGTGAGCTCGCTGACCAACTCGGCGGCCAGCCGGTCGCCGGCGGCGACCGCGTCGCGCACCGCGGCCACCGCTTCGGTGCGGCGCGGCGCCCAGCCGAGATAGCTGTGCCAGATCGCGACCGCGGTGCGGCCGGTCTGCGTGGTCGGGATGCGCTGGGTGAGCAACCGGGTCAGTCGCTCCGCGGCATCACCCTCGACTGATTCGTACGCGCGCCGCGCGGCCGCCGCGAACTCGGCGATGCCGTGCAGCAGCAGCGCATCCTTGTCGGCGAAGTAGTGCTGGATCCGACCGATGGAGACCCCCGCCGCCTCGGCGACGCGCCGCAGGCTGACCGCGTCGATGCCGTCCGTGGCGATGACCAGCCACAGGGCGTGGGTGATCTCGCGGCGGCGCTGCTCCTGATCGACCACGCGAGGCATCGAGCGAGCGTACCAGTACGGACGACTTGCAAACAGCGTAACGATATGTTCGTATTGAAACGTGCCGTCATCCCCCGCCCCCCGCCTCAAGCGCCGCTTCTCCCGGTGGGCCGCCGCGTTGATCATCGTCGTCGTCCTGGTCGCCGCACTGGCGTATCTGATCAAGGATCCGAGCCCGGTGGGCTACTGGCGCTCGGCGGCCGGACAGGATGCCTACCGGGCGGCCTATGCCGAGGCGATGACGAAGCTGCCCGCTCCGGACGCCATCCTCGACATCCGCACCGACTACGGCATCGTCCGGGTGTACCGCTTCGACGCTCGCTCGGGTGGGCAGCAGACGCCGGTGGTGCTGGTGCCCGGGATCCGTTCCGGTACGCCGATGTGGCAGGCGAATCTGCCGCTGCTGCAGCGCGAGCGAACGGTCTTCGCCCTGGATGCGCTCGGCGATGCCGGGCTGAGCATCCAGGACCGCCCGATCCGGACGCCGCAGGACCAGGCGAACTGGCTCGACCAAACCCTCGCCGGCCTCGGCATCGAGCGCGCGCATGTCGTCGGGCACTCCTTCGGCGGCTGGGCGGCCGCCAACTTCGCGGCCCGGTTTCCGCGGCGGATCGCCTCACTGAGCCTGCTGGAGCCGGTCTATGTCTGGGAGGGGCTGCCGGCGAGCACCATCGCCAAGTCGATCCCGGCCGCGCTGCCGTTCCTGCCGAAGGCGTGGCGAGACGCGATGCTGGCCGACTTCGGCGGCGCCACCACCAGCGACCTCGACGACCCGGTCGCCCGGATGATCGATGCCGGGATGGCGAACTACCGCAGCGCGCTGCCCGCGCAGCCGGAGTTGATCACCGGGGAGCAGCTCTCGGGACTGCCCGTCTACCTGGCGCTGGCCCCGCGGAGCGTGATGCACGACGCGCAATCGGTTGCGGACAAGGCGAAAGCGAGCACACCCGGGATCGAGGTGCAGATCTGGCCGGACACCAGCCACTCCCTGCCGATGGAGGTGCCGGGCCCGCTGAACGACCGGCTGCTGGCGTTCATGTCCGCGCACGACCAGCGCTGACCGGCGATCGCTCAGGCGTCCGCGGCCACCCGGAAGCCGGTGTGGCCGAGGGCCGAGTCCGGGGTGGTCTGGGTCCGCGCCGCCACCCGGTAGCGGTTGCAGTACGAGGAGTGGCACAGATAGGAGCCGCCACGAACCACCCGCGCCATGCCCCAGCGCGGGCCCTGCGGGTCGACCCGGGTCTGCTCGATGTCCTGGACATGCCAGCGTGCGCTGAACCAGTCCGCGCACCATTCCCAGACATTGCCGGCTGTGTTGTGCAGCCCGTACCCGTTCGGGGGGTACGCCGTGACGGGGGCCGTCCCGGCGTACCCGTCCTCGGCGGTGTTGATCTCGGGGAACGTGCCCTGCCAGATGTTGGCGCGGTGCTCACCGCCGGGACTCACCTCATCCCCCCACGCGTAGGCGGCGCCCACCAGGCCGCCGCGGGCCGCCTTCTCCCACTCGGCCTCGGTGGGCAGCCGGACGCCGCGCCAGCGGCAGTAGGCCTGCGCGTCGTGCCAGGAGACCTGGACGACCGGATGGTCGAGGCGATCGCCGATGCCGGAACGCCCGCCCTCGGGATGCGCCCAGTCGGCGCCGCGCACCGCGCGCCACCAGGGGGCGCCGGGAACCCCGGCGTCCATGATCACCGCATCGGGCGCGACCATGCCGCCGAAGACATAGGACCAGCCGAAGCCCTCGGCCTCCGTGCGGTAGCCGGTCGCGTCGACGAATGCGGCGAACTCCGCGTTGGTCACGGCCGTCGGCGAGATCCGGTACGCCGAGAGGGTGACCGTGCGGACCGGTCCCTCGCCGTCGGCGGGATGCGCCCGGGGCGAGTCGCTGCCCATCGCGAATGGCCCGGCCGCGATCTCGATCAACTCCGCGGGCGCGCTGCCGGGTGACTCGCTCACCCCGCGATGGTAGTGCGTTCGATCGGGTGGACCGGATCGCGGACCCGCCTTTGTAGATCAAATTAATCGACTATGTTTGCCGGCATGAGTTGCCCGACCGCCGCGCACCTGCCCTGGACGCGCCGCCACGTCGATCTGGGTCGGCTCTGTTGCGCGCTGTGTTGCGCCGCCCACCGCTGATCCCGGCGGTCCGCGCACCCCATCCATCGCAACATCCCAGGAGACAGTCATGCCCGATTCCAGCCACCTCGAACTCGCCCGATCGCTCGCCCGCACCCCCGAACTGTGGGAACGGTTCGTCGACTTCGATGCGACCAGCCGTTACTACCACCGCCTCCTCGCCCGGCCAGACCGCGAGGCCTGGCTGCTCACCTGGCTGCCCGGCCAGGGCACCGACTGGCATGATCACGGCGCCAGCGCCGGGGCATTCGTGGTGCTCGGCGGAACATTGCGCGAACAGGTCGCCCGAGAAGACCGCGCGGGGGTGCTGCGCCCGGGGGCAGATCTGCGCTGGGGAGCCGGCCGGTCGCGCGCGTTCGGCACCGATCACGTGCATCGCGTCACCAACCCCACCCTGGAGCCGGCCATCAGCCTGCACGTGTATGGGCCCAGACTGACGGTCATGAATCACTATTCCGAGTCCGGCACCGAGCTGGTGCGCTCCGACCGCCGGCTGGCCGGGGCCGACTGGTGAGCGGCGTCGACGAGTTGCTGGAGCGCGCCCGCGCCGGCCTGACCCGCGTACCACCGGAGCGCCTGCGCGCCGAGCACGAGGCCGGCGCGTGGGTGATCGACATCCGTCCGCAGGCCCAGCGCAACGAGCACGGCGAGATCGACTTCGCGACCGTGATCGAGCGCAATGTCCTGGAGTGGCGGCTCGACCCGACCAGCGAGGCGGCACTGCCCGAGGCGTCGAGGGATGCCCGGATCGTGGTGGTCTGTCAGCAGGGGTACGCCTCGAGCCTGGCCGCGGCAACGTTGCAGCAGCTCGGGATCGCCCGGGCAACCGACCTGATCGGCGGCTACGACGCCTGGCGCGAGGCCGAGGACGGAGCCTGACCCGCGTCTGGGGCGGCGAAGCGCGCCTGCTGGCTGCGCTCACCCAACACCTGCGCGGTGACCCAACAGCTATAGGTGTTGGGTCACCGCGCAGGTGTTGGGTGAGCGGGGCTTCAGCGACGGGCCGCTGCCCCGGCGCGGGGTGAGGAAACCGGACCACACCCGTCCTGATCGGTGTCTAGCGTGAGCCGCATGGACACCCCATCACTGCTGCTCGCACCCGACACGACACCCGGCGACTCGACGGTGCTCAACCCGTTCGTGATCGTCGAGAACGCGCCGGGCCTGATCGACTTCGTCAGCGCGGTCTTCGGTGCCACCGAGGATCGGGCCGCACGCACGCCGATGCCCGACGGCCTGCTGATCCATGCCGAACTCGACTTCGGCTCGGGCCGGCTGCTGCTTGCCGATCGACTGCCCGGGTGGCCCGCCCGACCAGGCCTCCTGCAGGTGTGGGTCCGCGACGCCAGTGCGGTGCTCACGCGGGCGCATACCCGCGGGGCAACGGTGATCACCGAACCGACCGCCTTCTATGGCGAGACCACGATCGCGCGGATGAGCGACCCGTGGGGCAATGTGTGGTGGCTCTACCAGCTCGCGCCACGGCAGCCGGACCCGACGCCGAGCTGGGAGGGCGGCGACGACACCATCTTCGCGACGATCGACGCCGCGATGCGTGACCTCGCCGGCGGCACGAAGCGCGGGCCGGCGCAGGACCCACCCCGCCCCCGGCTGCGGCAGATCGTGCTGGACTGCCCGGATCCGCGCGCGCTCGCGGAGTTCTACCGCGAGCTGCTGGGCTGGGCGTACAGGCCCGGCGACGAGCCGCCCCCGCCCGGCGAGCCCGACCCGCTCGGCTCCGACTGGCTGGTGCTGCGGGCACCCGACGGGCCGGGCCTCGCCTTCCAGGCCGTCGAGTCGCTGCCCGAACCGACCTGGCCCGATCCGGCAGTACCGCAGATGGCGCACCTCGATACCACGGTTCCCGATCGTGGCACGCTCGCCGCGGTGCACGAGCGTGCGCTCTCGCTCGGGGCGCGGCTGATCCTGGACCGGACCGACAGCCCGGACGAGCCCCTCTACGTCTATGCCGACCCGGCCGGCCATCCGTTCTGCGTATTCGTTGCCGCCGACTGACGCGCAGTCGCCTCAGCGCCAGCTCCGCCAGGTGTTCCAGGGACGGAGCCTGACCCGCGCCTGGGGCGGCGAAGCGCACCCGCCTGCTGCGCTCACCCAACACCTGCGCGGTGACCCAACAGCTACAGGTGTTGGGTCACCGCGCAGGTGTTGGGTGAGCGGGGCTTCAGCGACCGGCCGCTTCTCCGGTCTTGCGGACACCCGCGGCGAACGAGGACGCGAACGAGGGCCGGGCGCCACGCGCCCGGCCCTCGCCTGCCCCGATCGCTCAGCGATCGCTCAGCTCAACTCAGCGGTAGTCGCCGCCGAGGTCGAAGTCGTCCAGCGGCACCGCAGCGCCAGAGCCCGACCCGAAGTCGTAGTCGTAGGGCTCGTAGCTGATCGAGTACGCATTGGCCTTGGCCTCCGCGGTCGGCTCGACCCGGATGTTGCGGTAGCGGTCCAGGCCGGTACCGGCCGGGATCAGCTTGCCGAGGATCACGTTCTCCTTCAGGCCCGCCAGGGAGTCCGACTTGCCGTGGATCGCGGCATCGGTCAGCACCTTGGTGGTCTCCTGGAAGGAGGCCGCGGACAGCCACGACTCCGTCGCGAGCGACGCCTTCGTGATGCCCATCAGCACCGGACGACCCGAGGCCGGCTGCCCGCCCTCGGCGACGACGCGGCGGTTCTCCGCCTCGTAGGACTGCCGGTCCACCAACTCGCCCGGCAGCATCGTCGTGTCACCCGACTCGATCACCGTGATCCGGCGCAGCATCTGCCGAATGATGATCTCGATGTGCTTGTCGTGGATCGGCGCACCCTGGGTCCGGTAGACCGACTGCACCTCGTCCACCAGGTGCTCCTGCACCTTGCGCACACCGAGCACCCGCAGCACGTCCTGCGGATCCGGCGTACCGACCGTGAGCTGCTGGCCGACGTCGACGTGATCGCCGTCCTCGACCAGCATCCGCGCGCGGCGACCGACGGAGACCTCGATCTCCTCCGAGCCGTCGTCGGGGGTGAGCGTCAGCTTGCGGCTGCGATCGCCCTCCTCCACGCTGATCCGGCCGGCGAGCTCGGCGATCGGCGCCTTGCCCTTCGGCGTCCGCGCCTCGAACAGCTCGACCACGCGCGGCAGACCCTGGGTGATGTCGTCGCCCGCCACACCGCCGGTGTGGAAGGTACGCATCGTCAACTGCGTACCCGGCTCGCCGATCGACTGCGCCGCCACGATGCCGACGGCCTCGCCGACGTCGACCAGCTTGCCGCTGGCCAGCGAGCGGCCGTAGCACATCGCGCAGGTACCGGTCGCGGCCTCACAGGTCAGGACGCTGCGCACCTTGACCTGGCTGATCCCGGAGTTGATCAACATCGCGATGTTCACATCGCCCAGATCGACGCCCGCCGGGACCAGCACCTCGCCCTTGTCGTCGGTCACGTCGACCGCGAGGGTACGCGCGTACACCGCCGACTCGACATGCTCGTCGGCGACCAGCTTGCCGTTCTCCTCGACCGCGATGGTCTTGGTCAGGCCGCGCTCGGTGCCGCAGTCCTCCTCGCGGATGATCACGTCCTGGGAGACGTCGACCAGGCGCCGGGTCAGGTAGCCCGAGTCGGCCGTCCGCAGCGCGGTGTCGGCCTGCCCCTTGCGGCCACCGTGGGTGGAGAAGAAGTACTCCAACACCGACAGGCCCTCGCGGAAGTTCGACTTGATGGGCTGCGGGATGATCTGGCCCTTCGGGTTCACCACCAGGCCTCGCATGGCGGCGATCTGGCGCATCTGCACCGGGTTACCGCGCGCGCCCGAGTTGACCATCATGTAGATCGGGTTGGTCGCGGAGAAGTTCTTCTCCATCGCCACCCCGAGCTGTCCGGTCGCCTCGGTCCAGATCTCGATCAGCTCCTGGCGCCGCTCGTCCTCGGTGATCAGGCCGCGCTCGTACTGCTTGTCGATCTTGGCGGCACGATCCTCGAAGCCCGCCAGGATCTCCGGCTTGTCCGGCGGGGTCGAGACATCGCCGATGGACACGGTGACGCCGGACCGGGTGGCCCAGCGGAAACCGAGGTCCTTCAGGTTGTCCAGCGTCGCCGACACCTCGACCTTGGAGTAGCGCTCGGCCAGATCGTTGACGATCACGCCGAGCTGCTTCTTGCCGACCTCGGTGTTGACGAACGGGTAGTCCGCCGGCAGCGCCTCGTTGAACAGCGCCCGGCCCAACGTGGTGTCGAGCAGGATGGTGTTGTCGGCGCGCAGCTCCGCACCGGCCGGCGGGACGATGTCACGCAGCCGGATCTTCACCGCGGCACCGACGGCCAGCTCGCCGCGGTCGAAGGCCATCGTCGCCTCGGCCACCGAGCCGAACACCCGGCCCTCGCCCGGCACGCCGTCGCGCTGCTGGGTCAGGTAGTAGTGGCCGATGATCATGTCCTGGGTGGGCATGGTCACGGGGCGACCGTCGGCCGGCTTGAGGATGTTGTTCGTCGACAACATCAGCACGCGGGCCTCGGCCTGCGCCTCCGCCGACAGCGGCAGGTGCACGGCCATCTGGTCGCCGTCGAAGTCGGCATTGAAGGCGGTGCAGACCAGCGGGTGGATCTGGATCGCCTTGCCCTCGATCAGCTGCGGCTCGAACGCCTGGATGCCGAGGCGGTGCAGCGTCGGCGCGCGGTTCAGCAGGACCGGGTGCTCGGCGATGACCTCCTCCAGCACGTCCCAGACGACCGGGCGCTGGCGCTCGACCATCCGCTTGGCGGACTTGATGTTCTGCGCGTGGTTCAGGTCGTCCAGACGCTTCATCACGAACGGCTTGAACAGCTCCAGCGCCATCGCCTTCGGCAGCCCGCACTGGTGCAGCTTGAGCTGCGGGCCGACGACGATCACGGAACGACCCGAGTAGTCGACGCGCTTGCCCAGCAGGTTCTGCCGGAACCGGCCCTGCTTGCCCTTCAGCATGTCCGAGATCGACTTCAGCGGACGGTTGCCCGGGCCGGTCACCGCGCGGCCGCGGCGGCCGTTGTCGAACAGCGAGTCCACCGCCTCCTGCAGCATCCGCTTCTCGTTGTTCACGATGATCTCGGGCGCGCCGAGGTCGAGCAGGCGCTTCAGCCGGTTGTTCCGGTTGATCACGCGGCGGTAGAGATCGTTCAGGTCCGAGGTCGCGAACCGGCCACCGTCGAGCTGCACCATCGGGCGCAGGTCCGGCGGGATCACCGGTACGCAGTCCAGCACCATCCCGGTCGGGCTGTTGCCGGTGGTCAGGAACGCCGAGATCACCTTGAGCCGCTTCAGGGCGCGGGTCTTGCGCTGCCCCTTGCCGGTCTGGATGATCTGGCGCAGGTTCTCGGCCTCGGCCTCCAGGTCGAAGCTCTCCAGGCGCTTCTGGATCGCCTCGGCACCCATCGAGCCGGAGAAGTACTTCCCGAACCGGTTCTTCATCTCCCGGTAGAGGATCTCGTCGCCCTCGAGGTCCTGGACCTTCAGACCCTTGAAGCGGTCCCACACGGCGTCCAGCCGGTCGAGATCGCGCTGCGCGCGGTCGCGCAACTGCTTGACCTCGCGCTCGGCCCCGTCGCGGGTCTTCTTCTTCACGTCCGACTTCGCGCCCTCGGACTCCAGCCGCTCGAGATCCTCCTCGAGCTTCTTCATCCGGGTCTCGATGTCGGAATCGCGCTTCTTCTCGATCTGGGTACGCTCCACCCCGACCTTGCCCTCCAGCGAGGGCAGGTCGCGGTGCCGGGCGTCCTCGTCGACCGAGGTGATCATGTACGCGGCGAAGTAGATGACCTTCTCCAGGTCCTTCGGCGCGATGTCGAGCAGGTAGCCGAGCCGGCTCGGCACACCCTTGAAGTACCAGATGTGGGTGACCGGCGCGGCCAGCTCGATGTGGCCCATGCGATCGCGGCGCACGTTGGATCGGGTCACCTCGACGCCGCAGCGCTCGCAGATGATGCCCTTGAAGCGGACCCGCTTGTACTTGCCGCAGTAGCACTCCCAGTCCCGGGTGGGACCGAAGATCTTCTCGCAGAACAGGCCGTCACGCTCCGGCTTGAGCGTGCGGTAGTTGATGGTCTCGGGCTTCTTGACCTCGCCGTGCGACCAGCCACGGATCTCGTCGGCGGTCGCGAGCCCGATACGGAGCTCTTCGAAGAAGTTCACGTCCTGCACGTGTTTTCCGTCCCTATGTCAGTGAAATGGTGTCAGTGGTGAAGAGAGTCTGGATCGTGGTGGATGACGAATGACCGCGTCCGGCGGGGACCGGCGTACCGATCCCCGCCCGCGGATCACACCTCTTCGACGTCGGCGAATCCCTCGCCCGGACGCCGGGACAGGTCGATGCCGAACTCGTCGGAGGAGCGGTAGTTGTCCTCCTCGGTGTCGCGCAGCTCGACCAGGGACCCGTCGCCGGAGAGCACCTCGACGTTCAGGCAGAGCGACTTCATCTCCTTGACCAGCACCTTGAACGACTCGGGGATGCCGGGCTCGGGGATGTTCTCGCCCTTGACGATGGCCTCATAGACCTTGACGCGACCGCTCACGTCGTCGGACTTGATGGTCAGCAGCTCCTGCAGGGCCCACGCGGCGCCGTACGCCTCGAGCGCCCAGACCTCCATCTCGCCGAACCGCTGGCCACCGAACTGGGCCTTACCGCCCAGCGGCTGCTGCGTGATCATCGAGTACGGGCCGGTCGAGCGCGCGTGGATCTTGTCGTCGACCAGGTGGTGCAGCTTCAGCATGTACATGTAGCCGACACCGATCGGGTCCGGGTAGGGCTCGCCGGAGCGGCCGTCGAACAGCTTGGCCTTGCCGCTGTCGTTGACCAGGCGTACCCCGTCGCGATTGGCCAGGCCGTGCGACAGCAGACCGGTGACCTCCTGCTCGGTGGCGCCGTCGAAGACGGGCGTCGCGAGCCGGGAGTCCCCGTCGACCTTCCCCAGCCCGACGCTCTTCAGGCGGTCGGCCCACTCCTCGCCCGCCGGCACATCGGAGATGTCCCAACCGGTCTTCGCGACCCAGCCGAGGTGCATCTCGAGCACCTGGCCGAGGTTCATCCGGCCGGGTACGCCGAGCGGGTTCAGCACGATGTCGACCGGCGTACCGTCCTCGAGGAACGGCATGTCCTCCTCGGGCAGGATCTTCGCGATCACACCCTTGTTTCCGTGCCGGCCGGCGAGCTTGTCGCCGTCGCTGATCTTGCGCTTCTGCGCGACGTAGACGCGGACCAACTGGTTCACGCCCGGGGCGAGCTCGTCGCCCTCGTCGCGGTCGAAGACCCGGACGCCGATCACCGTGCCGGACTCGCCGTGCGGCACCTTCATCGAGGTGTCGCGGACCTCGCGCGCCTTCTCGCCGAAGATCGCGCGGAGCAGCCGCTCCTCCGGGGTCAGCTCGGTCTCGCCCTTCGGGGTGACCTTGCCGACCAGGATGTCGCCGGTCGAGACCTCAGCGCCGATGCGGATGATGCCGCGCTCGTCGAGATTGGCCAGCATCTCCTCGTTGACGTTCGGGATGTCGCGGGTGATCTCCTCGGCACCGAGCTTGGTGTCGCGGGCGTCGACCTCGTGCTCCTCGATGTGGATCGAGGTGAGGACGTCGTCGGCCACCAGCCGCTGGGACAAGATGATCGCGTCCTCGTAGTTGTGGCCCTCCCACGGCATGAACGCCACCAGCAGGTTGCGGCCCAGCGCCACCTCGGCGCCGTCGGTCGCGGGACCGTCGGCGAGCGGCGTACCGGCCTCGACCCGATCACCCTCGGCAACCAGCGGCCGCTGGTTGATGCAGGTGCCGGCGTTCGAGCGACGGAACTTGGCCAGCCGGTAGGTCTGGTAGGTGCCGTCGTCGTTGGTCACGTCGACCAGGTCGGCGCTCACGCTGGTGACCACGCCCGGCTTCTCCGCAACGGTGACGTCGCCGACATCGACGGCGGCGCGGTACTCCATGCCGGTGCCGACGAAGGGTGCCTCCGAACGGATCAGCGGCACGGCCTGGCGCTGCATGTTCGAGCCCATCAGCGCCCGGGAGGCGTCGTCGTGCTCGAGGAAGGGGATCAGCGCGGTCGCGACCGACACCATCTGGCGCGGCGAGACGTCCATGTACTGCACCTCGGCGCGCGGCACGGTGTCCACATCGCCGTGGTGCTTGCGGACCAGGACGCGCTCCTCGGCGAACGAGCTGTCGTCGTTCAGGCGCGCATTGGCCTGGGCGATGACGAAGCGATCCTCCTCGTCGGCGGTCAGGTAGTCGATGTCGTCGGTGACGACGCCGTTCTCGACCTTGCGGTAGGGGGTCTCGATGAAGCCGAACGGATTCACCCGCGCGAACGACGCGAGCGAGCCGATCAGGCCGATGTTCGGACCTTCCGGGGTCTCGATCGGGCACATCCGGCCGTAGTGGCTGGGGTGCACGTCGCGGACCTCCATCTGGGCCCGGTCGCGGGAGATGCCGCCGGGGCCCAGCGCCGATAGCCGCCGCTTGTGGGTCAGGCCCGCGAGCGGGTTGTTCTGGTCCATGAACTGGCTGAGCTGGCTGGTGCCGAAGAACTCGCGCAGCGCCGCGGTGACCGGGCGGATGTTGATCAGGGTCTGCGGCGTGATCGCCTCGATGTCCTGGGTCGTCATCCGGTCGCGGACCACGCGCTCCATCCGGCCGAGTCCGGTGCGCAACTGGTTCTGGATCAGCTCGCCGACGGTACGCAGCCGCCGGTTGCCGAAGTGGTCGATGTCGTCCTCCTCGACGAGGATCTCCCGATCCTCGGCGGCGGGCAGCGTCTCGCGGCCCTCGTGCAGCGCCACCAGGTAGCGGATCGCGGCGACGATGTCGGAGGTGGTCAGCACCTGGGTGTCGAACGGCTCGTCCAGGCCGAGCTTCTTGTTGATCTTGTAACGGCCGACCTTGGCGAGGTCGTAGCGCTTCGGGTTGAAGTAGTAGTTCTCCAGCAACTGCTGCGCGGCCTCGCGGGTCGGCGGCTCGCCCGGACGGAGCTTGCGGTAGATGTCGAGCAGCGCCTCGTCGGTGTTGGCGGTGTGGTCCTTCTCCAGCGTCAGCCGGATGGACTCGGAGTCGCCGAACTCGGACAGGATCTGCTCCTCGGTCCAGCCGAGGGCCTTGAGCAGGACGGTGACGTTCTGCTTGCGCTTACGATCCAGGCGCACGCCGACCAGGTCGCGCTTGTCGATCTCGAACTCCAGCCACGCGCCGCGCGACGGGATGATCTTGCAGGTGAAGATGTCCTTGTCCGACGTCTTGTCCGGGGTCTGCTCGAAGTAGACGCCCGGGGAGCGGACGAGCTGGGAGACGACGACGCGCTCGGAGCCGTTGACGACGAAGGTGCCCTTGTCGGTCATCAGCGGGAAGTCGCCGATGAAGACGGTCTGGGACTTGATCTCGCCGGTCTCGTTGTTCACGAACTCGGCGGTGACGAACAGCGGCGCGGCGTAGGTGACGTCGCGCTCCTTGCACTCATCGACCGAGAACTTGGGCTCCTCGAAGCGATGGTCGCGAAACGACAGCGACATCGTGCCGGGGTAGTCCTCGATCGGGGAGATCTCGGCGAACATCTCCTCCAGGCCGGAGCGGGTGTTGACGTCGGTGCGGCCCTCCTCCAGGGCCTTGGCGACCCGGTCCTGCCAGGCCTGGTTACCGACCAGCCAGTCGAAGGACTGGATCTGCAGGTCGAGGAGGTCGGGGACCTCCATGGGTTCGGCGATCTTGGCGAAAGAGATACGGCCGGTGTTGGATACAACGTTGGTGTTCTTCGAGGCGGTGCGCGAGGCGGCCAACAGTTCGGTCCTTCCAGAACAGCGAAGTTTTTCGGCACACTGGACGGCCCGTGTCAAGACGGGTCGGCAGGTAGCGATGGGGCAAGGACACAGCTTAGGCGCTCGGGCGCGAAGAGTCAACTGCCTGCGGGCAGGACCGACAGCACCGGTCAAATCGCCCGGCGCGGGCACAAGAATACATAGCCGGGGGCCGCTGGCAAGGACTCGACATGCCCAACTTCGGCGAGATGCCCGGCGGGGACGCCGCCGGCCGCGGGCCCGCCGCCCCTTCTGCCCGGGAACGGCGGGCGTCGCTCAGGCGCCGGCCCAGGCCAGGCGTACCGCCTCGGAGACCGCGGGCACCACCCGGGCGTCGAACGGGCTCGGGATGATCAGGTCCGGCCGCAACTCGTCGACGATGACATCGGAGAGGGCGTCGACGGCGGCGAGCTTCATCGGCTCGGTGATGTCGGTCGCGCCGGCGTCGAGGGCGCCGAGGAAGACGCCCGGGAAGGCCAGGACGTTGTTGATCTGGTTCGGGAAGTCGCTGCGTCCGGTGGCGACCACGCTCGCGTAGCGGCCCGCGATGCCGGGGTGGATCTCCGGCGTCGGATTGGACAGGGCGAAGATGATCGGGTCCGGCGCCATCGTGGCGATCAGCTCCTCGGGCACCGTCCCCCCGGACAGCCCGACGAAGACGTCGGCGCCGCGCAGCGCCTCGGCCATTCCACCGGCGATTCCGGTGCGGTTGGTCCAGCCGAGCAGCTCACGCTTGACGGGCGTCAGGTCGGTGCGGTGCGGGCCGATCACGCCGCGCGAGTCGAGCAGCACGATCTCGGCAACACCGTGGGCGGCGAGCATCTTCGCGGTGGCGATACCGGCCGCGCCCGCTCCGGCCACGACAACCTTCAAGGAGCCGTCGGTACGCCCGGTCAGCCGGCGCGCATTGCGCATGGCGGCCGTCACCACGATCGCGGTGCCGTGCTGGTCGTCGTGCATCACCGGGATGTCGAGCCGTTCGCGCAGCCGGTCCTCGATCTCGAAGCAGCGCGGCGCGGAGATGTCTTCGAGGTTGATCGCGCCGAACGACGGCGCCAGGTTTGCCACGGTCTCGACGAAGGCGTCGACGTCGGTGGTGTCCAGCGCGACCGGGAACGAGGCCAGCCCCGCGAACTCGGTGAACAGGCAGGACTTGCCCTCCATCACCGGCAGGGCGGCCGTGGGACCGATGTCGCCCAGGCCGAGCACCGCGGTCCCGTCGGTGATCACGGCGACGGTACGCGGGGCGCCCAGATAGGCGCGGGCCTCGCTCGGGTGGCTCGCGATGCGCCGCGACACCTCGGCCACGCCCGGGGTGTAGACGAGCGAGAGGTCGGCGGCGTCGCGGATCGGGTGGCGGGCCCCGATGGCGAGTTTGCCGCCGCGGTGGGCGTCGAAGACGGGTTCCAGGCCGGGCTCGATCGGCGGCGGCGCCTGCGGCGTTTCGGGCGCGGAAGTCTCGTGCTGTTGAGTCATGGCGGGAAAATCCTCTGCTTGCTGATCGTTCTTCGCGAGGATCGCCCGCGTGCTCGGTCACCGGGGTTTCCGGTCGCGGTCATCCTCGCACAGGGCCGCGCGGGCACTCGCGCAGGTCGGGCCGAGCGCCGCGTACCCACCTCTCGGGACCATCCCGCACCGCGGGACGCCACACTGGGCCGCCACGACGACGACCGTGCGATCGTGACGCGCCGGGCGGTTCGTGCCGGCCGAACCCGGGGGGCCGCGCCCTAGACTGCACCGCGGGCGATGGTGATCAACCTCCCGACCCACCCCCCGAGCCAGGAGGATCCGTGAGCAACGACGGGCACCCGCCCACCGGCGACGGGTCCGCCGCTTCGACCCTGCGCATTCTTGCGTTCGGCACCTATCAGGCGGACACGCATCCGCGGGTCCGCGCCCTGATCGAGGGATTGCGCGAACTCGGACACGAGGTCATCGAGGTCAACGAGCCGCTGGGCCTGTCGACTGCCGAACGGGTCGCGATGTTGCGCAGGTTCTGGCGGCTCCCGGCGCTGGGCGTCCGGATCGCCCATCGTTGGGCCCGCCTGATTCGGCGTGGGCGTCGGGCGGTGCGTGAGGCCGCCCGCCGCGGGCAACCGGTCGACGCCGTTCTGGTCGGCTATCTGGCCCATTTCGACGTGCGGCTCGCCCGGCGAGTGTTTCGCGACCAACTGATCCTGCTGGATCACCTGATCTTCGCCGCCAACACGGCGACGGACCGGGGCCAGAAATCGCCGGTGATCAACCGGGCGCTCCAGCGGCTCGACCATCGGGCGATGAGCGCTGCCGACGTGATCGTGGTGGACACCGCCGAGCATCGCGACCGCGTACCGGAGGAACTCCGCGCCCGTGCCGTCGTCTGTCCGGTCGGCGCGGACGCGAGCTGGTTCCGCGCGGGCGCCGCCGCAGCACCACCAGATCTTGCCGCGACCGGAGAACTTCGGGTCGTCTTCTACGGCCTGTACACCCCGTTGCAGGGGGCCGAGGTGATCGGATCGGCCCTCCGCCTGCTGGCCGACCAACCCATCCGGGCGACCATGATCGGCAGCGGCCAGGACCTGCCGAGGGCTCGCCGCCTGGCCGGCGCAGGCGCCCGCGCCGAATGGATCGACTGGGTCCCGGCGGACCAGCTCCCCGCGGTGGTCGCGGACCATCATGTCGCGCTCGGCATCTTCGGCACCTCCGACAAGGCGCGCAACGTCGTGCCGAACAAGGTGTACCAGTCGGCGGCGGCAGGCTGCGCGATCGTCACCTCGGACACGGCCCCGCAGCGCCGGGCGCTCGCCGGTCAGGTCGAACTCGTCGATCCCGGGTCACCGGAGCAACTCGCCGCGGCCCTTCGCCGACTGCAGTCCGATCCGCAACTGCTGGCGAGCCGGCGCCGTCAGGCAGCCGCGCTCGCTGCCCGCGAGTTCTCCGCGGCCGCGGCCGCACAACCGCTGGCCGCCCGCGTCGACGAGATACTCAGACGTCCCGCCACGCCGGGGGCCATGATCACTTGCGGATGATCGTGGCGCCGCGCCGTCGCAGCCGGCCCTGAGCGTCGACGACGAAAGTCAGTCCGGTGGCGGGCCGCTCCGATGCCGGACAAGATCGGCGAGATAGGTCCCGTAGCCGCTCTTCCCCAGCTCACGCGCGGCCTCCAGCAGTTGGTCATCGCTGAGCAGGCCGCGCCGCCAGCCGATCTCCTCGGGACAGCCGATGGACAGGCCCTGGCGGTGCTGGATGGTACGCACGAACTCACTCGCCTCGTGCATGCTCTCGAAGGTACCGGTGTCCAGCCAGGCGGTGCCGCGCGGCAGCAGTTCCACGCGGAGCGCCCCGTCGTCGAGGTAGCTGCGATTCAGATCGGTGATCTCCAACTCGCCCCGGGCCGAGGGGCGAAGCGATCGAGCCCGCTCCACCACGGTGCGGTCGTAGAAGTACAGGCCGGGAACCGCATAGTTGCTCTTCGGCTCCGCGGGCTTCTCCTCCAACCCCAGCACCTTGCCGTCCGCCCCGAACTCCACCACGCCGTACGCGCGCGGCTCGCGTACCCAGTAGCCGAAGATCAAACCGCCGGCCGGGTCGGTGTAGTGGGCCAGGCGCGTCCCCAGGCCGGGGCCGTGGAAGATGTTGTCCCCGAGCACCAGGGCGACCGGCTCGTCGCCGATGTGCTCGGCTCCGATCAGGAAGGCCTGGGCGAGGCCGTCGGGCGAGCTCTGCGCCGCGTAGGACAAGGAGACGCCGAATCGCGACCCGTCGCCGAGCAACCGTTGGAACTGCGGCTGATCGGCCGGAGTCGTGATCACCAGGATGTCGTCGATCCCGGCAAGCATCAGCGTACTCAGCGGGAAGTAGATCATCGGCTTGTCATAGACCGGGACGAGCTGCTTGCTGATGCCTTGGGTGATCGGCCACAACCGGGTGCCCGACCCGCCGGCAAGGATGATCCCCTTCACCGGCCCTCCTCCGCCTGTCCCTGCATCGCGACCTCCGGTGGTCGGTATCCCGCAGCCTCGATCTTGTCGAGGCGCAACGTGCTGTTGGCCGGTCGGGGCGCATGCGAGCGATCGCCGAAGAACTCGGCCGAGCTCACCGGGGCGACGGCGCCCGGCTCGCGGCCGGCCGCGGTGAACACGTCCTGGGCGATGCCGGCCCAGGTCCGGGACGGGCCCGCATCGGTCACGTTGTAGGTTCCGTGGGGCGCCCGGGTACGCAACAGGTGCGCGACCGCGGCGGCGATGGTGGCGGTGTGGCTGAGGCGCCCGCGTTGATCATCGACCACCTTCGGCGACACCCCCTGGTCGGCCAGTCGGCGCATGGTCGCGACGAAGTTGTGACCCGCACCGATCACCCAGCTCGTCCGGATCAGGTAGTGCCGCTGCGCACACCCCGCGGCGAGATCGCCGGCGGCCTTGGACTGGCCGTAGACGCTCAGCGGCGCGAGCGGAGAGTCCTCACCCCAGGACTCGTCTGCCCCGTCGAAGACGTAGTCGGTCGAGAAGTGCACCAGCGTGGCGCGGGCACGGTTGACCGCCCGTGTCAGCGCGGCAACGGCGCTGGCGTTGACGGCCCAGGCCTCGCGCCGGCCCTGTGCTGTCTCCGCCTCGTCGACCGCGGTGTAGGCCGCCGCGTTGATCACCACGTCGTAGCGAGACAGGTCGTAGGCCTCGACGGCGGCGAGGTCGCTGAGATCCAGTTCGGACCGGGTGATCTGGCGGGCGTCGGGGAACTCATCCAACAGGGCCGACGCCACCTGCCCGCCGCCGAGGATCGCGATGGATCGCGCGGCGGCGGGAACGACCTGCTCCAGCATCGGATGCGTGCGGTCGGCGTCCGACAGCACCGCCCGATCGAGCGGGATCGGCCACTCGATGCCCAGTTCGGGGTCGGCAAGATTGACCATCGTGTAGGCGGCGTCGGGTCGCCAGTGCTCGTTGACGAGATAGGAATAGGCGGTGTCCGGCTCCAGGGTCTGAAAACCGTTGCCCACTCCGCGAGGCACGAAGACTGCGGCCGCCGGGTCGACCTCGCGCGTGACCACCCGACCGAACCCCTCGCCGGCGCGCAGATCGACCCACACTCCCAGGACGCGGCCGGTGACGACGGAGATGAGCTTGTCCCACGGTTCGGCGTGGATGCCCCGCGTGGTGCCGGCGGCGGCGTTGAACGACACGTTCTGCTGGACGGGTCCGAAGTCCGGCAGCCCCAGCCCGGTCATCTTGTCCCGCTGCCAGTTCTCCTTGAACCAGCCGCGCCGGTCCCCGTGCACCGGCAGGTCGAGGAACAACAGTCCCGGAATCGGGGTCTCGCGAATCGCCAGGTTGCCCGCGTCGGTCACTGGCCGCTCCTTCGGTACTTGGCCTCGGTCTCGCTCTTCACGCCTCGCCACCAGTCCTCGTTCTCGCGGTACCACTCGACCGTGTCCCGAAGGCCGGCAGTGAAGTCGACGCGTACCGGTGACCATCCGAGTTGATCACGCAGCGCACCGGCGTCGATCGCGTAACGAAGATCATGGCCCGCACGATCGGCGACCTGGTCGAAATCATCGACATCGCGGCCGAAGATCGCCAACAGCTCCCGGACCACCGCCAGGTTGCTCCTTTCGCCGTCGGCTCCGATCAGGTAGGTCTCCCCGATCTGCCCGGAGTCCAGGATGGTCAGCACCGCCGAGGAGTGATCATCGACGTGGATCCAGTCCCGAACATTGGCGCCGCGACCGTAGACGCGCGGGCGGACGCCGTCGATCAGGTTGGTGATCTGGCGGGGGATGAACTTCTCCACGTGCTGGCGTGGGCCGTAGTTGTTGGAACAGTTCGAGATGGTGGCGGCCACCCCAAAGGTACGGACCCAGGCGCGCACCAGGTGATCCGATCCCGCCTTGGTGGCCGAGTAGGGCGAGGAGGGCCGGTACGGGGTCTGCGCCGTGAACCTGGTCGGATCGTCCAGGGCAAGATCGCCATAGACCTCGTCGGTCGAGATGTGGTGCAGCCGTACGCCGTGCCTGCGCACGGCTTCCAACACCTCGTAGGTGCCCAGCACATTGGACCGCACGAACTCCCCGGGCCCCAGGATCGAGTTGTCGTTGTGCGATTCGGCCGCGAAGTGCACCACGGCATCGACGCGCGCGACCGTGGCGTCTGTGATCTCGGCGTCGCAGATGTCCCCGATCACGACCTCCACCCGGTCTGCCGGCAGCCCGGCAAGGGAGTCGCGCCGCGCCGCGTACCCCAGCTTGTCCACGACGATCGCGTCGTGATCGGTGTGCGCACACAGGTGGTGCACGAAGTTCGATCCGATGAACCCCAGACCGCCCGTCACGAGAACTGTCGCCACGAGCGCAACCGTAGCGAAGCGGGGCGCGGGGGGTGCCCAGGCGCCTTCTTGTCGATCCGTCAACGGGTGTGGTCCGCCTCATCCCTCCCCAGCGGCGGCTTCGACCTCATGGGCCGCAGGGTCCTGAGGCGACGCGAACCCGCACGCCGGGCGCATCGGAGGTCTTACCCGGAGCGGCCTGCTAATCGGATTTCACCTCAACACGAACTCATCTGCGGAAGCGCAAGTTGTAGGTGCCGGCGGTGTCCTCCGCGTTGGCGGTCTTGACGAATTCACCGCGAACGCCGAAGTAGGCGCCGGTGCCTCCGACGATGGCCGCCGGACCGCTGTCGTCGACGGGTCCCGTCGAGACATAGATGTCGCCATCGGAAAGGCGCAGGATGCCATCACACAAGAAATTGGCCTGGACCACCGTGCAGGAGTAGTCAGCGCTGCCCTTCTTCTCACCGGCGATACTGAACGCGAACTGCACAGTGTCGCCGGACGAGAATCCCTCCGGCGCAATGTCGTTGATCTGGGCGTGCTCGCGCTTCCACGTCAGGTTCAGGACGCGCACGCCCGGGAGGTTCTTGGGGCTCGTGGCATCTTCGCCGTTGTCGCCCGGGCTGGCGATCGCCCACGAGGTGGAGGCTGCCACGAGGGCAACTCCCGCAGTCGCGGCCGCGGCCACTCGGAAGCGGCGTCGTGTGGTAGGCATTGGCACTCCTCCGTAGGATGACGATGCGACAACGGTGGCCCGGCGGCATCTGTGCCCGCTTACAAGCGGTGGAAGCCGCGCGGAGTCGGAATGCTGGCAGCATGAGGTCATGGACACGTTCGAAGAGATTGCCGACGAGCGGCGGGGCCTGGCCGATGAGGTGGCAGACCTGACGGCCGAACAGCAGGCGACCCAGAGCTTGTGCCGGGCCTGGAGCGTGCATGACGTGCTGGCCCACCTGATCGTGCCGCTCGAAGTGAGCACGCCGAGGTTTGCTGTGGCCATGCTGATGGCCGGCGGAAGCTTCGACCGCGCAAACGTACGATTGGCCAGCAAGGTGGGTCGGCGACCGTTCTCCGAGATCGTCGACGTGATGCGCCGAAAGGCCGGGGCGCGGTTCACTCCCCCGGGACTTGGCCCGGAGGCGCCGCTGACCGATGTCCTGGTGCACGGCTTGGATATTCGACGGCCACTGCAATTGCCTCGGGAGATTCCCGAACCTCGATTGCGGAAGGCGCTGGACTTCCTCATCGAGGCTCCGTCCGGAATTGTGCCGAAGGGCGCGTTGGCCGGGCTGCGGTTCAAGGCTACCGATATCGCCTGGGCACACGGCTCCGGCCCCTTGGTGAGCGGACCTGCGGACGAATTGCTCCTGGCCTGCACGGGCCGCACCGCAGCGCTCGATTTCCTGACCGGTGACGGAGTCTCGACCTTGCGAGACCGGCTCCCCGGGTCGTGATCACGCAACCTGCGACGCAGGAGTCGGGCGAGTTCGCCGGCTGGGGAAGGGTTACTTCCCCTTCTTCTTGTCTCCCGAGCCCTGGGCATGGAACGACATGGCGGCATCCATCCAGTAGTCGAGGTCCTTGGCCAAGGCCTTCTTGTCGACGGTGATCCATCCGGCACCCATCGACCGGCCCTTGCCCATCTCGGCACGCGCGGCTCCTGCCTTCTTCAGATGCTTGGCGTCGCTGTCGGGAGCGACCCGGACGAGCAAGTCGGAGCCGCCACCCGACACACACACCACCATCCGGTCGTCGACCATGAAGGCGAGGCCGCCAAACATCTTGACCTCGCGGACGTCTTCTCGATCAGCCAGCGCGTCGCGGACGCGCTCTGCAACTTCGGCATCGTATGGCACGACGGCCACTCCTCTCAGGTCGGGTTTCGCTGTCGGACAATATGTCTCGGCCGAGCCTTCCAGATGCCACGACATCTCGACTTACGCCATCTGAAACTCAGGCCACCCGAGGACGAGAACGCCCAGAATCACCGGCCAGCTTCCCGAGTTCGACGGCGACAGCGCCACACACGATGTCGACCTGCCGGACGGTCATATCGGGCCCGAACGGCAGAGTGATCACGGCGGCGCCCGCCCATTCGGCGTTCGGCAGCGGCCGGTCGGCGTACTCCTTGAACGCAGGTTGGAGGTGATTTGCGGGATAGTGGCGGCCGACACCGACGCCTCGACTCCGCAGGGCCTGCACCAGGTCATCCCGGACGTCAACGTCAACCGTGACGGCGCAGTTGAACGGTACGCTTCGATCGACATCAAGATCGTAGATCCGGACCCCGGGGATGGCCTCGATGCGCTCTCGATAGGCCCGCCACACGCGACGGCGACCCTCGGCGATGGCGGCGATCCGGACAAGCTGCGATCGACCCAAGGCGGCGTTCAACTCGGCGAGATGGGCCCGCACGCCATGCATTCTGACAACGTAATCGCCGCGGCGGATGTCGGCGTTCTCGCGGTCCACGCCGAGTGCTCGAAGCAGTCGCGGCACCTCTCCCGATGCCTCTCGGGGCGGAACAATGGCTCCTCCCTCCGCGCAGGTGATCGTCTTGATCGCATCGAAGCTGAAACACACCCAGGAGTCCCGCCCCGTGAAGGGTCGGCCATCGCCGCGCACCGAGCCAAAAGCATGAGCGGCATCATCAACCACGCTGATCTCCCTACGCCTCAGTTCGGGGAGGATGTGGTCGAGGTTGATATGGCGACCGCCATAGTGAACCGGCATGATCGCACGCGTGCGGGGAGTCACGCTCCGTAGGACGTCGTCTGGGTCCAGCGCCAGCGAGCCAGGTGCGTTGTCGATGAACACCGGACGCGCCTGGATCGCCAGGATCGCTTGGATGCTGGCACAGAATGTGAACGAGGGAACGACGACCTCGTCCCCCGGGCGGACGCCGACCGTCATCAGTGCAAGCTGGAGAGCCACCGTCCCGGACCCCACCGTGACGACTTCCTGAGCGCCGAGATAGGCCCTCAGTTCCTGCTCGAACTGGATGCCCTGGGGCCCGCGACCCAACAGTCCCTCCTTCATCGCTTCGATTACGCTGTCGAAGTCTGCGGGTGCCAGCCACGGAGCCGCGTTCATCGCGACTCGGTCGAGATCGTTCATGATCGGGGTCACCTCCGGGCGGCCTGGGCGGCCCGATTGCTGAGCAACTCCCCCACCACCTCGACGAGTACGTCGGTGCCTGCGGAGTCGTTGATCTCCCGCGACAGCCGTTGTGAGGCTTCTCGGAACTGTGGCTCGGTGAGCACTCGTTGAACGGACCGCCGCATCGTCTCGGCGCTCGGCTTGCCGGTCCGCAGGTTGATCCCGACACCGGTCCACGCGACGCGTGCGCAGGACTCCGGCTTGTCCTCGGTGTCCCCCGCGGTGACGATAGGTACGCCGTACTGCATCGCGAAATGAATTCCGCCGTACCCACCGTTGGTCACATAGGCATCGGTGAGTGGCAGGAGCTCGTGGTACGGGATGAATTCGGCCGCTCGGACGTTCGTCGGGAGCGGCCCGACATTGGCGATCGGACGGCCACCCGTCGTGATCACGACGAGCACGTCCTCATCTGCCAGCCCTTCGATCGTCGGGTGGATCACCTCGCTGAGGTCGACGTTGCGATAGGTGCCCTGCGTTGCCACCACAACGGGCTGGCCGCCCTGCAGGTCGCCCCACCACGGCGGGAGCTCGCTCGGCGCCTGCGAGACCCGGTTCGCGGGCCCGGCGAAGTGGATGTCCACCCCAGCGTCCGGTCGTGAGTACTCGAACGACGGAATTGTGAACTGGACGACAGCGTCCGTGGTGGCGTACCAATCGAAGGCGAACCCGGCGGGTCGCCGACCGTGAACCGCCGCGTACACGTCGCCATACGCGCGCTGCACACGACGCAGCCCGACCTTCTGCACCAGGGTGTTGAGCGCGACATTGCGGGCCACGTTCCAGCGCCCGGAACTCGGCGAGATGCCCAGACCGAACGGCGGTGCATACCGGGAGGACAACATCAATGGCAAGATCCCACCGCCGATGACCAATGGCCGCTCCTGGGCCGGGTGAGCGGCCAGCAAGGCCGCACCGAAGAAGGTCGGATCAGCCATCACGACATCGGCGGGGCGGGTCGCAAGCTCGGCCCGCAGCGCGTCGTACTGCGATCGTGCGGGGTCGATACATGCGCGGATCACGTCCTCGCGGATCTCCTTGAGGCCGCTCAGTCGTGGCCCTTCCTCGGCGAGCGTCCGGTCGTCGAAGTCGGCGTCGCCAGGAAGCGGAACGTAAGTCGCCCCGGCCTCGGTGACCGCGGCGGCGAACCTGCTGCCCGTCATGTAGCGAACTGCGTGGCCGCTCTCGACGAGCTCCTTGACCACGGTGAGCACCGGATTGACGTGCCCATAGAACGGTGGTCCCGCCATCAGGAACGAGTACATGAGGGTTCCTCCCTTCGCCTGTGACCCAGATCAACTGATCACCGGTGCGAGCGTTGTCGTACTGATCAGGTTGCCTGTGAGACCTTCCGCCGCACTTACGTTCGCGGTAACTGGGCGCGCTACTTTCCCTTGACACGATGAGGCCATGACGACAGCCATCAATGATCAAGATCTCCACTCCATGCGCGGACGCTCGGTGATACTGACGGGTGCTACGGGAGGTCTTGGTCGGGTGATCGCGAAACGACTCGGAGAGGCCGGCGCCCGAATCACTCTGGCGGTACGCGACGTGGGTCGCGGCCGCGAGCTCGCGGCCCGGATCCCCGGCTCTCAGGTGCGCGAGTTGGACCTCGCCGACCTGTCCTCGGTGCGCAGGTTCGCCGAGAGCTGGGATCGTCGAATCGATGTCTTGATCAACAATGCCGCGGTCATGATGGTCCCCGAAGGCCGAACCGCTGATGGCGCGGAGTTGCAGATCGGCACGAACCACCTGGGCCACTTCGCGCTGACGAATCTGCTTCTTCCCGCCATCACCGATCGCGTGGTCACCGTCGTGTCGAAAGCTCATGTGTTCGGGCGGATCGACCTCGACGATCTGCACTGGCGGCGCCGGCGCTACTCGCCGATGGGCGCGTACGCGCAGTCGAAGCTGGCCAATCTGCTTTTCACGCGCGAGCTTCAGCGTCGACTCGCGGCAACCGGGTCGCGACTGGCGCTCGCCGCCGATCCGGGATTCGCCGCGACGGATCTTGCCCGGCACACCGAGCGCCCCTTGCTCGACGTGTTCCTCGGCGTGGGGATCCGCCTCGCGGCCCAAGGAGTCGAGCGCAGTGCTCGTCCGATCCTTGCTGCGACCGCGGCCGATGTGGGGCCGGCGACCTGGATCGGGCCCGACGGGCCGTTCGGATTGCGCGGCAGGCCGGCCGTGGTCAGGTGGCCTCCGGCGACGACGGACACCTACCTCGGTCAACGGCTCTGGGACCTGTCGGCGCGTGAGACCGGCACCGATTTTGCTCCGGTCAGCACCTCGGTGACCTGACAGGCGCGGGCACCCATCCTTCTTCTAAGGCTTACGCTCGGTCAATGGCGCGGCGTGGATGCGCCACGATGCCGCGCGGCGGGTCGTACGGACATGCCGGTCTCAGACGGAAGGCCGTGCAGAACTTCGGCGCCGGTCGAGCCCCGCGTGCCGGGGACTCCGGCGCCGGCGCCTCGCCCGGCGACTACGGCAACCACGCCGGCCACCACCAAGGTCGCCGCGGCGGTGAACACGGACGCCTGGTAGCCGACATAGAATGCGTCGCGGACCAGGACGAGCAGCTCCGTACCCGGCTCGCCGATACTTGAGGCTACCTGCGCCGCCGGACCGAAACCGTCCCGCACCGCAGCGCTGACGGTCTGATCGAATCCACCCTCAAGATTCGCCACCTGCGCTCGGTAAGCGGCGTTCAGCACCGTTCCCAGCAGTGCGATCCCCAACGCCGCACCCACCTCACGCAGCGCGTCGTTCAGCGCCGCGGCGGTCGAATTGTCGTCTCCGGGGACAGAGTCGATGATCATCGTCGTCGCCACCGTCGTGGACAGACCGAACCCGATGCCGAAGATCAACAATGCGAGACCCAGGGCCCAGTAGGGCCCGTATTGGGCCTGCAGTCCCAGCCAAGCAAGAGCCGCCGCGCTCACGGCGACGCCACCGGCGACGGCCGCCCGCTCACCCAGCCGTCCCTGTGTTCTCTCCGCGATCTGACTGCCGACCGCGATACCGACCGGCAGTGGGACGAGTCCAAGGGCCGAGAACAGCGGGGTGTAGTCGCGGACGTTCTGCAGCATTTGTGGCAGCAGCAAAAACAGACCGATCGTTGCGGCGAACAAGAGCACGATCGTCAGCGACGCCACCGACAACGACGACGACCGGAAAAGCTGCACGTCCAGGAGCGGGGCGGGAGTCCGGAGCTGAGCTCGCACGAACGCGACCATCAGGGCGGCGCCACCGACGAACGACCCAACGATCACCCATGATCCCCAGCCCAGCTCGGGGCCTTGGATCAGCCCGAAGACCAGCAGACCCAGCGCCAGGGCGAACAACACGCTGCCCTGCACGTCGAGCCGCTCATCTGTCTCCCGACGATAGGTCGGCACGATGAGGAACGACGCGATCGCGACGACGACGGCCGCGATACCGGTCGAGGCGAGCACCGAGCCCCACCAGAAGAACATCACGAACACGCCACCAAGCACGAGGCCGAGCACGGCGCCGGAGCCGGACACCGCTGCCCAGATCCCGACGGCCTTGGCTCGCTTGTCGGCGGGAAAGGCCCGGGTCAGTACGCTGAGCGTCGCCGGAAGGACCAACGTGGCGCCCAACGCGGAGACGACCCGCAGGGCGATCACCAATCCGGCATCATCGGCGAAGGCCGAAGCGAAGCTGGTGACGCCGAAGATCGCCAACCCGACGGAAACCGCGTACCGCAGGCCCATCCGGTCCGCAATAGCACCGGCGGGAAGCAGGAGGGCGGCGAACGGCAGAGTGTAGGCGTTCATCACCCAGGAGAGCTGGCTCTGGGTCGCGCCGAGCGCCGTGCCGAAGAGTGGCAACGCGACGTTGAGCGAGACGTTGGCCGCGATCGTCAGCGCCAGACCGGCACACATCAGCGCCAGCAAGAGAGTGAGATGTCGCGGTGACAGTTCGCGGCGATCACGGGTGGAGGGGGTCGACATCCTGCTACTCCTCAGGACTGACGCGGGCGGGTCGGCGTGAGCTTCGCCTCCCGCCCGCGCACGGGGCGGGTCAGTGGGCCTCCTCCGGGGGTGCATACGACAACCGGTCGAACACGAGGTGGCTCTCCTTGATCTTTCCGTCGCTCACGACGAAGCGCTCGGAGGCCGGCGCGGACTGGGTGACAGGGGTGTGCGGGAAGTAGAACAGGACCGCTTGCTGGTCGTCCCCGAACGCCGCAAGCGGCGTGTGTCCGGTCATGATCTGTAGAAAGCCGCCCAGATACTCGCGGTACGCCTCCTTGCCGATCACATCCTCGCCCGGTGCGTGGACGACCACATCGTCGGCTACCAGGGCGATCGCGGAATCGAGGTCCCCGCTGGTCCACGCGGCATGGTAGGCCGAGACGACGTCGAGGGCGGTGCTGGTGGTAGTGGTGCTCACGGGCGCTCCTTCGGTCAGGTTTGGCGCGGCCCATCGGCTGATGGACGGCAGCACCAGCTTGCAGCGATCAACTCCACCGTCACTTACAGCATTCGACAGAACCGCAGGCCGGCGCCCACCAGACGTGCCGAGGGGAATCGGGCAAGCGTGACCATCGATGTCAATTGTGGTAGTGGGCCGCGTTGATCTCGATGTACTCGCGCTGTTCGTCCGGGACCTCCTCGTGGGCGTAGATCGCCTCGACCGGACATGCAGGCGCGCACGCCCCGCACTCGATACAACTGAGCGGATCGATGTAGAGCTGCGGATGGACACCGAACTGGGGCTCGTCCTCCGAGGGGTGAATCGCATCGACCGGGCAGGCGTCCACGCAGGCTCCGTCGCGGCTGCTCTGACACGGGCTGGTGATCACGTATGGCATGGCGGTCCTTCGCAGTCGGGTCAGGAGGCCATCGGCTCGACGCCGGGCTCGAGCAAGGCCGAGAGGTTCTGGGGAGAGAAGAAGTCGGCCCAGGCAACGGTGTTCTGAATGACGCCGAAGAAGTTGCTGAGCCCGGTTGGGTTGCCCCGCAATGCCGCCAGGACGTCTTGGAATGCATCGTCGAATGGCTCCATGGCGGCGTGGTCGACGATGAAATCGTAGATCGGCTTCAGGGCAGCGTTGCGCCGGTACTCATAGGTGTCGAGCGCCTCTTGCAATGGGGTTCCACGGGAGAACGACGAGTCGATTGCCTCGGCGAGCAGCTCTGCGTCACGAAACGCGTCGGTGATTCCCTGGGCCGTGATCGGGTCCTTGTGTGCTCCGGCATCGCCTACCAGGGCCCATCCGGGTCCGCCCGGCTTGCGGAAGAAGTTGGAGCGGTTGCCGACACCCATGAATCGATGAGCGAGTTCGCCTTCGTCGATTCGTCTGGCCAGGTTCGGCGCGGCTTCGGCGACCGTCGCTCGGTAGTTGTGTTCGATGTTCTTCTTGAACCCGCTGAAGTCCCGCTCCGGGCGCTCGACGAACACGGCTGCGTGTTGATCATGGGTGGGGAAGGCAATGATCGTCATGCCCGGCCTGGTGTAGAACTCGAGGCTGTCGATCGGTACGCCCGTCCAGTACGTGTAGTAGCCGAAGGCTTTCGGCGCTGCGTAGTGGTATCTCGGCGCGTTCACTGCGTTGGCGACCAAGCTGCGGTAACCGTCGGCGCCGATGACGATCCGTGACTTCTCGATCACGGTTCGACCATTGCCGCAATGGCCGCGGATGCCGGTCACCGCTCCGCCGTCGTCGGTGATCAGTTCGTCCACGGTGAATCCCTGCCGGACCTCCGCACCGGCCGCGGCGGCCGCGTCGATGAGGAGCTTGTCGAGAATCGTCCGCTTCGGCGCGTAGATGGCCGCGAAGCCGTCGTCGACTGGCTCAGGGAAGCCGCTGAGTACGAACGGTCCGTACCGGGGGAAGTCGAGGTGCAGGTCAATATTGGTCACGGCGGGGCAACCGGTTGCCGCGATCGAATCCAGGAGACCCCATCGACGCAGGCGGGCCGACCCCTCTACCGTGATCATGTGCGTCGACACGGTGTCGCTCGGGAACCTCGCCCGATCGACGCAGAGCACTTTGTAGCCGCGCAGGGCCAACAGTCTGGCTGTCGATGACCCCGCGACCCGGGCGCCGATGATGATCGCGTCGTACATTGTTGATCCTTTCCTCAGTTGCCCGCGCCAACCAGGAACGGGGTTCGCCGCTCGACAGCGGATTCCGCGAGTCCGGCGGCGATTCGATGTCGCCATTCCGCCATCGCGGGGCGAGCGGTCAGGTACGAGACGTCGGCGCGGGCCCGCTCCGCGATCTCGGCCGCTGCGGCCGCCGACCGGCCGCAGAAGATCCGGCAGGCCGTCTCGGTGTGGGCCGCGGGGCTGGCGGCGACCGCCCTACCCCACGCCGCGATTGCCGCGCCTACGGCGAGTTGGGTTCTGAACTCCGCGCCGCGCATGGTCAACTTCCACAGGTCGTCCTGGCTGCCGCCGCAATAGGATGAGGCCAGTCCGATCCCCGCCCACAGCGCCTGGTGCCGGGAAGGCTCGAACCCGCGCAGTTGGAAGCCGACAAGGTCAGCATCCCCGCCCAGGGAGAACCACAACGCTCGGCCGACGCCCTGGTCGAACATCCGTCGCGAGTAGCTGGTCAAATCGGCGGGAACGCGGACATACGGCGGGTACGGCCGGCGTCGGAAGAACGCCTCGTGGAATCCGTAGCCGTCGGCAGTGACCCAGCCCAGCACCGGGTCGAGCGATGCCAGGCGCCTCTCCGGCGGCTGCCGCAGCCGGGCGTACGCGAGACCGACGCCGACATAGAAGGGGTAGCGGTGGTTGCTCGCCACCCCGCGTACGAATCGTCTGACTCGCTGCGCCGCCGGCGTCATGACGTCCAGCGCCGCTAGCCCCATCCCTGCGCCTTCCCAGGCAATCCCGCGAAGCTCGATCGGTGCGCTGGCCAGCCGCGCCTCGAGGTCCTCGGGCAGCGGATCGTGCAGGGCCGCGTGGTAACCGTCGACGAGGGTCTCGGCAATGGCACCGAATCTGGTCCAGGCGAGTGGTGAGAACCCGTCGCGTTCGAAAACCGATCGGGCCGAGGAGACCCCGAACAGGCGTCGCCGGATCTGGCCGCTCACTGTCATGATCTGTTCCTTCCCGGGCCGGTACCGGCCACGATCGACTGTTGCCACTGCAGCGCGACTGCCTCGCGCCACCGCGGGTAGGTCCCGGCATCGGGCGCCGCCGGCGACGCAGCGATCATCGGGAGCAGGGCCGCCGTCCGGGCGGCCACCTGTCGAGCGTCGGCCCACCACAACACCTCACTGGCGAGGTCGGTGTGCGGCGCAGCCGACAACCCGCTCTGAGCGCGGAACACCGCGGCCACGGCCACCCCGGTGGCCATCTGGGCGGCCCACGGACCGGCAGCATCGACCAACTCCTGGATTGCGTCTCGATCCAGGACGCCGGCGGCGTAGGCGCAGGCCAGTCCGACACCACTCCACAGATCGGGTTGCCGCGATGCCGGGAATCCGCTCAGGGTGTCGCGGATGCGTCCGACGTGCGCCCCGCAGGAAAACCACAGGGACCGCCCGACGCCTTGGTCGTAGGCGTTCGCGGCGTAGCCGGTGAGTTGTCGCGGCCGGAAGTGCCGAGTGACTGCATCTGCCCATCGAAAGAAGCCGTCGAAGAAGCCGTACCCGTCGGCGACGAAGTACCGCATCAAGGGGTCCTGGGCATCGATGAACTTCATCGGGTCGCCGGGGAGACGTGCCAGCACCAGTCCGGCGCCGATGTGGATCAGACACCGGTAGGGCAACCCGGGACCGTAGCTGAACCGCGATAGGTCCGAGCGCCAGGGAAACAGCCGATCTCGGAGCATCAGGCCCATCCCGGCTCCTTCGTAGGCGATGCCCCGCACCTCCGCGGGCTGGCGGTCCATGGCTGCCGCGAGCTGGTCGTGATCTGCCAGGTCCAACGAAAGGTAGAAGCTGTCCACGAGGGTCCTCGCAACAGGCTCGAACGAGGCCCAGGTCTGGTCCATATCGGGATGTGAGCCGACCCGCTGAGCTGCCAGCTCGGGAAACTTCTCCGCCGCAAGACCCAGCGTCGCCTTAGCGAGTATGGACAGCTTGAGCTTCATCACCGCTCCTCCGCGCTCTCGTGGGGTCAGCCGCGACTGCGGCGTCGGACGGCTGTCGGTCCACCACAGCGGGGAGGAACCTCCCGTAGGCGAGGTTGAACAACGGGGTCGCCATCAGTGTGGTCAAGATCGCCATCAGGACCAGCATCGTGAACAAGGTCGGCGTGATGAGGCCGGCGCTGAGGACTATGTTCAACAAGATCAACTCCATCAATCCTCGAGCGTTCATCAAGCTTCCGATGGCCAGGGACTCGCGGCGATCGACCCGATGCGCACGCGCCGCGGTGTAGCACGCGACTCCCTTCGCCAGGACCGCGACGATGACGATCGCCGCGGCGACCAACCACAGGGTCGGCGTGTTCACCAGGCCGAGTTCGGTATTGAGTCCCGAGTAGACGAAGAAGAGCGGGAGCAGGAGTGCCTTGACGGCCGGCTGGACCTTGGTCCGCAGTTGCTCGTTGAACCCGGACGCCCGGGGCATCACAGCGCCGAGGACGAACCCACCGAAGATGGAGTGGATCCCGACCGTGTTCGTGTAGAGCGCGGCCGCGACGATCAGGACAAGCACACAGATGAGCATCGCGTCGTTGACATTGGGGACCCGCCGGACGACCGCGTTCAGCAGGCGCCGCCCGATAGTCAACATCACGACGACATAGACGAGACCTCCGGCAACGGCGGCGACAGCCAGTACGCCGTTCCCGCCGACCAACGCCAGAACCACGGCGAGGAAGATCCAGGCAACGGCGTCATCTGCCGCGCCCGCGGACAACGCCAAGGTACCCAGCGGGGTGCCGCCGATCCCGCGTTCCTGAATGATCCTCGCCAACATGGGGAAGGCGGTCGTCGCCAGCCCCGCACCGAGGACGAACATCGCCACCGGGAGGATCACGTCGGCCGTGAAGTACTGCCCGCTCTGGGCGACTAGAGGGATCGCCAGGATCGACCCGAGCACCATCGGGGTCGCCAGTCCGGCGATCGACACCGAGAGTCCGGCCTTGGCCTTCTTCTTCAGCAGGCCGATGTCGAACTCCAGGCCGATGGTGAACATGTACATGACCAGGCCGAGCTGGCTCAGTACGTACAGGGTGGGCATCAGATCATCGGGGAAGATCTGCTGTTGGATGTCGGGAAAGAACCGGCCGAACAGCGATGGGCCGAGAGCCACCCCGGCGATCATCTCGCCGACCACACGCGGTTGACCCACGTACTTGGCCAGGCTGCCGAATGCCGCACAGGCAAGGAGGATCACTGCCAGTGCCAGGCCGAACTCGAAAAAGACCGTGTCGCCGCTCATGTCAGGCTCGCTTCTCTGTGGTGTGGCGGAGGCGTTCGCGCCAGTGCGCATACGCGGGCTCTGGCCCGTCGCTGGGAAGGTCGCTCAGCGCGTCATTGGCCATGCGGCTGATCGTGCTGCTCGGCGCGCCGCAGAGCAGCGCCACGGCGCGCTCGTTGTGTTCGCCGACATTCGCCGGATCATGGCGGTTCTTGGCGGCGACGGCGGATCCTTCCGCGAGTCGGTCGGCATGGGGACCGGCGAATTCGAGAAGCCGCGCGATATCGGTCACGCCGGCGCCGCCCGTGTAGGAGCTGGCGAGGCCGATGCCCGCCCACAGGTCGCCGCGACGCGGTTCGGGAAATGCGTCGATCGTCGCTGCGACGATGTCGCTGGTGGCACCGGTACCGAACCAGATTGCTCGGCCGAGTCCTTGATCAAACACGGATAGTGCGAATCCACTGACGCCGGTCGGCACTCGTCGTTCCTGAACATGCCGGCGGTAGGAGAACAGCCCTTCGTGGAAGCCGTAGCCGTCCCACACCACCCAGCCGAACACGTCGTCCCTGAGGCGCCGGATGAAGCGATCGGGAAACCGACCGATCCGTGCGAGCCCCATGCCCGCACCCAGGTACACTGCGTACTTGTACGCGTGGGCGAACTCGTTCACGAACCGTCGCGTACGCTCACGCCAGGGCAGTAGCGTGTCGAGCGCCGCGAGCCCCACCCCTGCCCCTTCGTAGGCGAAACCTCGCAGTTCGCTCGGATACCGGTCGAGGGCACGGCACAACCGGGTCAGGCTCGGGGCCGCCAGGGCAAGCTGGCAGCACGCCGTCACGACGTCGACGACATGCGTCAGGCGCTGCTGGTTCTGCTGCGTGGCGGAGGGTAGGTGCCGAGGCGACACCCGGTAGAGCGGGGAGAGGATCACGCCCAGGCTAGCCATGGTGCTCTCCGTTCGCGCCCACCGTGTCCGGGAGAATCCAGCCGGCCAGCGTCTGCTGCAGTTCGCCATAGGCAAACGTCGACCTAGCGCCTTCCACTGCCGCGAATCCGTCGTCGACCAAGACTGCGGCGTCGTGAGCCGAGCGTCGGCACAAGATCTCGGCCGACATCGCGGTATCCGGTGTCAGGTTCCCCGCCTGGATACGGCCCTTCGCCACGAATGCAGCACCGACCGCGAGCTGGCGGCAGTGCTCACCGCTGTGTCGCTGGAGCCGGCGGACCTCGTCGGCACTGATGCCGCCGACGTACCCGCACCCGACGCCGACGCCGAGCCAAAGATCGGCACGGCGGTGGGCCGGGAACACCCGGAGAATCGAACTGATGTCGTCGACGTCGGCACCGGCGATGAACCACACCGACCGACCGATCCCCTGGTCAAAGATGCGTCGGGCATTCGGGCTGAGGTGGCCGGGCACCTGTTGGGCAATGATGTGACGGTCGGGCCGGAAGAACCCTTCGTGGAATCCGTAACCGTCCATCACCAGCCATCGCAGCACCGGATGCGAGAGCCTGTTCAGGAATGGTTCCGGGCGTCGTCGTAGTCGAGCCAGGGCCTCCCCCGCACCGATATGCGCCATATAGGCGTGCTGCCGCGCGGGCCCTTCGACGTACTCTCCGAAGCGGTCCCGCGTCGGCACGAAGCAATCCAGACCGGTCAGCCCCATGGCCGCGCCCTCGTAGGCATAACCACGCCAGGCGAGGTCCACCTCGTCGAGGCGAGCCACCAGCGTGGCCGGCCGGCTGTCGTCGAGAACCAGGTGATAGCCCGCGACCGCGGTGCGTACCGCCCTCTTGAGGTGCTGCCATTTCGCGCCGTTTCCCCGACTGAATCCGGTCGCCTCGACGTCGGATACGCCAATCATGCGGCGTTTCAGCTTCCGAACGATGCTTCTCACGTCCTGTCCTCCGTGACGATATCCATCTGCGGTCTGGCGCCGGGTGAGGCCGGACGCGGTTCGAGATCGACGAGCAGGTGTGTGATCTCGTCGTCGGACACCTGGGCCAGCAGGCGTTCGAGCTCTGCGGTGATCTCCTCGTCATCGAGCTCGTCATCGAGCTCGTCACCCGGGACCGGCACGGCGTCGTGGGCGTCTCCCGACCCGGCCCCGACCTGGCGGGCGAGTCGGTCGGCGAGGTCGCAGATGGTGGCACCGTGCAACAGATCTAGTACGGGCAGATCGACCTCCAGCACGGCGTGCAGCCGGTTGCGTACCTCGAGGGCCATCATCGAGTCCAACCCGAACGCGTTCAGCGATTCCGTGGTGGTGATCGCGGTGGGATCGAGAGCGAGCACCGACGCGACGACCTCGCGCAACACATCGGTTACGAGATCGAGCCGCTCGTCTGCCGGCGCTTCCAACACCTGAGCCACCAAGGAGTCGACCCGATCGTCGTCCACATCGCCGCTCAGCCGTCGGAAGAGCGGTGCCAGCTCGCCGGTCGGCGACGCTTTGCGCGCCGCGCCCCAGTCGGCGGAGATCACCACGACGTGCGACCGGTCAGGGTCGATGAGATAGCGGGTCAGGACCGCGGCACCCGTTTCCGGGGTGATCAACTCGATACCGAGGCGGCGGTACAGCGCTGCCAGCTTCAGGTCCTCCACCATGCCGATCGACCACGGTCCCCAGCCGATGCTCACCGCCGGCAATCCCTGCGCGCGGCGCAGTTGCGCCAGCGCGTCGATGAACGCGTTGCCGGCAGCGTAGTTGGCCTGTCCCGGCGAGGCGATGACCGCGCCCGTCGAGGAAAACATCGTGAAGAACCGGAGCCGCTCGGTGGAGAAGATCCGGTGCAGGTTCCACGTCCCGCTGATCTTGGGCCGAAGCACTCGCTCGAACTGCTCGGTCGTCATCTGCTGGATCAAGGCGTCGTCAACCACTCCGGCGGTGTGCACGACGCCTTCGATCGGAGCCCCGGAACGATTGATCATCCAGGTACGCAGGGCATCCTCGTCAGCGACATCGACCGCGGCGGTCTCCACCCGACACCCCGTCTCGTCCTCGAGAGTTCGCACGCGCTGCACGGCCGTGGCCAGCGGGTGGTCGGCGTCAAGTTCGTCCCAGTCCTGCCGATCGGGCAGCACGGTTCGGCTCATCAGAATGATCTGGCGCGCTCCGCTGTCGGCGAGTCGGCGGGCGACCACGAGGCCGAGCGCCCCCACGCCCCCGGTTACCAGATAGCTCGCCTCCGGGCTGAGCTCGACCGGGAAGGGCACGCCCTCGCGAGGCACCTTGTCCAATCGGGCCGTGTAGTGGATTCCGCTCCGGAAAGCGTTGTGATCGTCGATTCCGGACACAGCCGCGGTGACTATGTCCCGGACATCGGTGGCAACGTCGGCCCCGTCGATATCGATCAATCCTCCCCACGCCGACGGCAATTCCTGGTGGCCGAGCACGCGTCCGGTTCCCCAGATGGCGGCCTGGGTGGGCGATGGGGATTCGGTGTCGAACACCGCCTGCCCGTGACGGCTGACCAGCCAGAGTCGCCATCTCGGATCCGGCGCCACGCTGACCATTGCCCGAGCAAGCTCGAAGACCGAGGCCGAGGCAAGCACCTGTTGGTCCAGCGTCTTCGCCCCGCCGGCACTCGGATCCATCGTCGTGTTGGTCGCCCACAGGTGAATCAGGTGATCAACATCTCGCTCCACCAGGTACTGGGCCAGGGTCAGGTACTGACCCGGGTCGGCCGGGTTCAGCTCGATGGTTCCGTCGTCGCCGACCCACAGGCTGGGCCGCGATGCGGGGGAGACCCTGATCACCGACTTACCGGCGACAGTCAGTTGCTCGGCCAGCGCGTCGCCGACGCCGCGCTCGTCGACGAAGACCGCAAAGGTCTTGCCGTCCCAGCTCGCCGTCTCTGGCCGCTGGTCGGGCGGAGGCGTTACCGCCTCCCACTCGAGTTGGTAGAGCGACTGATTCACCCGCTCCGGCGACCCGCCGAATGCCGAGTCCAGCGACCGAGCGGTGTAGCCGGTGATCTCGGCCAGTAGGACTCCTTCGCCGTCGTGCAGCGAAACGTCGCAGGTGACTTCGTGGTCGCCGGCGGAGATGACCTTCGCGGTGGCCCGCATCGTGGCGGTCGGCCGACCGTGAATGGTGACTGATCGGATCTCGACGGGCAGGAACGCCGTGCCTGGCTCATCCGATCTGCCGAGCGCGCGGATCAGGGGCATCTGGAGAGCCGCGTCCAGTAACACGGGATGGAATCGATAGTCACCGAGCTGATTGGCCACAGCGTCCGGCGCGCTCACCGACGCGGTGATCGTGTCATCATGATCATCGATCTCGGCGATGGTTCGAAACGTGGGTCCGTACTGGAATCCCGACCCCTCGAGTGCAGTGTAGAACTCTGTGCCACCGAGGTGCCGGCCGTCACGAAGCTCGGGCCCGGCGATCGGCTCTGCCCCGGGATTGATCGTGGCGCGCTTGATTCGAGCGGCGGCGTGTACGGTCCAGGTGCGATCGCCACTCGGCAGGGCTCGGAATCCGGCAATCTCGATCGTCGCATCGTCTGTCCGCAGCGTGGTCCGAAGCCGTGGGTCGTTGGTGGCATCCAAGGTGATGGCTTGCAACAGCCGAAGATCGTGCACCGAGTAGCGACCGTCCAGGTATGTGTCGGCCGCAGCGGCGTTGATCATCTCGACCAGCGCCGCGCCAGGCACGAGGGAACTGTTCTGGATGCGATGGTCGGTTACGCCGGGCAACCATTCTGGCCCGACCTCGACCTCCCAGGTCGGATGCGGCGCATTCAGGCGTTGCCCCAGCAGCGGGTGCACCGGTTCGTAGTGCCGGTCCTCGGCGGCCTCTTTCGACTCGTTCCAATAGCTGCTCATCTGCCACGGATATCGGGGCAGGTCCACCAAGTCGCCGGTTCCCGGACCCGAATCTCCCCAGGAGATCTGATGGCCGACGCAGTGCAGCGCAGCCAGCGCAGAGTAGAAGGTCGTCTGGTCATCGGCACCCCGACGCATCGACGAGAGCAGTACGCCCTCCGTCGCCTGCTCGCTCAGCACCTCACGCATGGAGCCGGCCAGGACCGAGTGGGGACCGAGTTCGACGAAGTGGGTGTACCCGTCGTCGACCATCTCGGCGAAGGCTGCGGCGAACAGCACCGTGGCCCGCACGTTCTGCCACCAGTACCGGGCGTCGACAGCGGCGCCGTCGATTCTGGTACCGGTGACCGTGGAGTACAACGGGATCGTCGCCGACGCGGTCGCCAGTTCACCCAGTGCAGCGACGAGTTCGTCGCGGATCGGCTCCATCAGGTGGCTGTGGTAAGGCACCTTGACCTGCAGGAACTTGTGGAAGACACCAAACGTCTCGAGTTGCGCGGCCATCTTCTCGAGAGCCGCCGCATCGCCGGCCATGGTCACCGCGGACGGGCTGTTGACCGCCGCGACCGACACCCCGGGGCCGGCCTCACTAACTGCCTTCTCCAACGTCTCGGGCGACAGACCCACCGCCAGCATCCGTCCGGTGCCGGTCGCTCGCTGCTGCAGCCTGCTGCGATGGTAGGCGACCCGAACGGCCTCCTCGAAGCTCAGTACGCCGGAGAGGTACTGAGCCGCCAGTTCACCGGTGGAATGGCCGACCACCGCGTCCGGTTCGATCCCGTGGCTCTTCCACAGTTCCGCGAGTCCCACCTGGACGGCGAAGTTCGCCGGTTGCGCGACCTCGGTCTCGCCCATCCGCGACGCGTCCTCGGCGGCAAGCAGCTCCTGCACGAGTGACCACCCGGTGTGCTTGGCCAGCTCGTCGGAGCAGCGCTCGACGGCCGCCCGGAAGACAGGTTCGCTGTGAAACAGCTGGCGTCCCATCCCCCACCACTGGGGCCCCATACCCGTGCATACGAAGGCTACCCTCGGCTCCTTCGCGGCAACCGTGCCGGTAACCAGGCCGTCGGCCGCGCGACCCGCCGCGAGCGAACCGAACCGCTCGGCGGCCTCTGCGCCAGCACGTGCCACCACGGCCGCGCGATGATCATGATGCGTACGCCGAAGCGCAGCCGCGCGACCGATGCCGCGCAGCGTCGCCTCGTCGACGCCCGCGACCCGCTGCGCCATCAGGTGGCCGAGCTCGGCGAGGGCCTGCGGGGTCCGCGCCGAGATCGGGATTACGGTCGGCGCCCCGTCGTCTCCGGGCGCGGCCGCTGTCGGGGCCGCGCTCGGGGGTGCCTCGCAGAGCACGACGTGGGCGTTCGTACCCCCGAACCCGAAGGAGTTCACCCCGGCGATCCGTGGCCCGTTCTCGGGTCGCGGCCACGCCAGCTCCTCCGTCGGCACCAGAAGGTTGAACCGCTCGAAGGGCACCGCGGGGTTGGGGTTGTGCAGGTGCAGATGCGGTGGGATCTTCCTGTGTTTCAGGGCAAGTGATGTCTTGATCAGGCCAGCGACGCCGGCCGCAGCCTCCAAATGACCGATGTTCGTCTTGACCGAGCCGATCACGATCGGTTGGTCATCCTGGCGCCCCTCGGCGAGCACCGAGCCGATCGCCGTCGCCTCGATCGGATCCCCGACCGGTGTGCCGGTGCCGTGTGCCTCGACGTACTGCACCTGTGCCGGCTGGATTCCGGCCACGGCCTGGGCAGCCCGGATGGCCTGCTGCTGAGCGGCGCCGTTGGGCACTGTGATGCCGTCGGTCCGGCCGTCCTGCGAGACCGCCGTGCCCAGCACGACGGCGTAGATCGGGTCATTGTCGGCCTGCGCCTGGGCCAGAGGCTTGAGAACAACGACACCGGCCCCTTCTGCGCGGCCATAGCCGTCGGCTGCCGAGTCGAAGGCCTTGCAGCGGCCGTCCGGGCTGAGGAATCCCCCTTTGGATTCGGCGATGGTCATGTTGGGGGCGAGCATCACGTTGACCCCACCCGCGAGGGCCAGGTGACATTCGCCTCGCAGGATCGCCTGCGCGGCAAGATGGACGGCGACCAGTGAACTCGAGCAGGCGGTGTCGACGGACATACTGGGACCGGTGAAGTCGAACGCGTGTGAGATTCGGTTCGACAGCATCGTCATCATCATTCCGGTGGCGGAATGGGCCTGCAGCTCGTAGCGACTCTGAACGCCGTAGTTCTGCAGCAGTTGGTAGTCCAGCGTGAAACCTCCCATGAAGACGCCCACGTCAGTGCCCGCGAGTCGGTTGAGGTCCAGGCCGGCGTCTTCGAGCGATTCGAAGGCGACCCGCAACAGGAGGCGTTGCTGCGGATCGAGCCAGATCGCCTCTCGTGGTGAGATTCCGAAGAACTGCGCGTCGAACTCGTCGACGCGCGTCAGGAACCCACCGCGACTGACATGGGTCTTGCCGATCTTGGTGCGGTCGGCGTCGTGGAACTTCTTGACCTCCCACCGATCTTCAGGAATGTCGCGGGTGGCGTCCTGCGCCGAGCTCAGGAGCTTCCAGAAGGCTCTTGGGTCGGTGACTCCGCCCGGGAAGTGGCACCCGATACCGATGATCGCCACCCGGCCGTCCTGCGGCGGCGAGTCCTGGGGGTTGGCGATGGGGTTGTTGATGGTCATGCCACGTCACCTCCGTTGATCGACGAGTCAGGCTGGAACAGTGGGCTCAGTCGTCGCCGGATCTCGAGAACGAGAACCCGAGCCGCGGGGTGCAGATAGAGGTGGTCGCCGGGAAATACGGTCAGGTCGAAGCCCGCAGTGGTGTGCTCCCGCCAACCAATCAGATCGTTGCGACCGACTCGCACGTCGCGCTCGCCGCCGAAGACCGCGATCGGGACGTCCAGGGGTGCCCGATGCATGTATTCATAGGTGTCGCACAGCTCCAGGTCTGCCCGCAGCGTCGGGAGCAGCGCGCTCATCAACGCGTCGTTGGAGAGCACGTCCGGCGCCATGCCGTCCTTCGCCAGAACGATCTTCAGCACCTCGTCTGGGAGGTGGTAGATCCTGATGTTCGTCGAGGGCAGGTGCGGGGCACGGAACGCGCTCAGCATGAGGTACGCCGGCTGCGGCAGTCCTCGGGATCGAAGTGCACAGGCAACCTCGTAGGCGATCAAGGCGCCCATCGAGTGACCGAAGAACGCGAACGGCCGGTCCATCACCGTGACGAGTGCTCCAACCAAATCGTCCACCAGGCCGGCCATGCGGCGATGCGGCGGCTCGGCGAGCCGGTTCTCTCGCCCGGGTAGCTGTACTGGCAGCACCCGGAACCGGCCGTCGCCACCGTCGAGATGCTGCCAGCGGTGAAATGTGGATGCGCCCGAACCTGCGTAGGGAAAGCAGAACAGGTCCACCTCGGCTTCCTGACGGATCGCAGACGCCGGCAGGAACCAGGCCCCGGGGTTGCTACGCTGCCGAAGTCTCCAGAGCAGACGTCGCCGACTGCCCGGGTCAAGCTTCGCGACCTGCTCGGGGGTTGCCTCCGGTAGCCGATTGCCGCTCATCGCTCCCCCTGTACGCGAATCGGGCGTGGCTTGCGACCGGTGATCCAGCCGTCGCCGAGGGCGCGGGACCCCTGCAGCCCGTGGTAGGTCTCCAGCAGGGACATCAGCAGCGTCGAGTCGCGCCACGCCCCGGCCTGTCTGGTTTGCGCCGCCGTCGCGTGCGACGAGTCGTATTCGGCCAGCACGGTCGCGATGAGCTGACCCGACAAGAACTCGACCAACTCCACGTTCTGGATGAACTTGTCGGACAGATCCTCATCGACGTGCCCGGCGGTCATTCCGCTGTGCAGCGGTGCCATGAACTCGAAGTCGTAGAAGCTCAGGAAGGGATCGCCCTGGTCCCGGTCGGCCGCACCGTCAAGGTCGTCGACCGCTGCCCACTCCCGGAAGAACTGCTGCACCGCCCGACTCGCCACGCTGAAACGCGCGAGCCCGGTAACTATCTGCGGTTGATCGGCAAGCTTTCTGATCATGTCGTGGAAGTAGAGCAGTCCGGGCACGGCCCAGTAGGCGGCCGTGTCCCAGACGATCTTCGCGATCATCACGCGGGAGTTGCCCATTGCCGGGTACTGCCCCGCGTAGATCTCGAGCCAGCCGTCGGTGATGATCTTGAACATCTCGTTGTGGATGGCGCAGTTCTCCTCGATGTCCTCGCCGGCCAGGTCGCGGGTGACGAGATCGGTGATCAGCCCGTTGCTGATGGCGATCAGGTCCATGCCCGGCGAATAGAGCGGATCGAGAAAGATGCCGGCGTCACCGGTCAGGCACCAGCGGTCGGCGGAGAACACCTGCGATGCGCCGAATGCGTAGTCACGCATGACCCGGAAGTCCAGCACGTCGTCGATGCGGGACCGAATGGCTGCGGCGCACTGTGGTTCGTGGGTGTCCAGCCAGTCCAGCGCGCGCTCGAGACTGTTGAGTGCCGAGAAGTCGTGCAGGTCGGGATCGGTGACGATGCCGATGCTGGTCGCGCCCGACGCCAACGGGATGATCCAGACCCAGTACCCGCGACCCATCAGGTGGTTGGTGGACAGCAGGCGCCGGCTTTCCCGGATCCGGGCGTGCCACTCCGGCGTGTCCGACCAGTCATCGACGTCGATCTCGGCGGCAACTCGCAGCCACACGGCGTTCGCCCGGTGCTTCACCTTCTCCGACAGACCAAGCTTGCGCTTGATGAACGCGGCCCGCCCGGTCGAGTCGACGATCCAGCGTGCCTGGATGCTGCGCTCCACGCCCTCCGTCCGCAGCGTCACGGCGTGGTCGGACTCGCCGTTGATGCCGACGTCGACCACCTGTGTCGCGTCCAGCAGTGTCACATCCGGAAGCTCCGAGACGATGTCGGTCAACGTGTTCTCGAGGCGACCCCGATCGATCTGGAACGTTCCCACACGCTGCGGCGGCGCCACCGCGTGGCCCAGCTCGCGGCGCTGTGCGATGTCCCGATTGTCGCCGGCGCTGAAGAATACCCTGAGCCCGAACTTGTTCAGGTGATCACGCTGCAGTGGCTCCGCCAGCCCGATCACATCACGGAGATAGTGGGCCGCGATCTCGACGGTGGACTCCCCGACCTTGTGTGCGGCCTCGCGAACCGGGTGCCTGACCTTCTCGGCCACCAGGATGGAGAGATCCGGGCAGGCCCTACGTAGTTGTAACGCAAGGGTCAGCCCCGCGATTCCTCCGCCGAGGATCGCCACATCTACGTTCTTCGAGTCCACCTGCACCGGCTGCTCTCGAGTGGCGGTCGCGTCCATCATCCCGCCTCGGCTGCCGTCTCGGCCCGGGTTCCGAGCGATATCCACGACGGATCGATCGGATTGGCCTCGTTGAGCTTGCGATACTTCTTGATCAGCTCCGCCGACATGGTCTCGGTACGCCAGGCTCTCGCCTGCGTTCGCGCCTCGGCGCTGGGAGAAGCTTCGAGCCTCGCCGAGACGACGGCGAACAACTGACCGGCGAGTTGCTCGAGCAGCGCCACGTTCTTGGCCACCTGCGCGGCCAGTTCCGCCGGCGGCAAGCCTGCGTCCATCCCCGTGTGCAGATCGATCAGGATGTCCATCAGCGAGTAGGGATCGGCAAACACGTTGCAGGCGGTCGCCGAATCGACGGCGTTCCACTCGCGGAAGAACTGCTGAATGCGCGTGTGTACTTCCCAGGTCCGGTAGAGGGCGGCCAGCGACTCGAGATCCTCGGACAGGTATCTCAGGCGGTCGTGAAAGTACAGCAGTCCGGGAACGGCCCAGTAGATGATGGTGTCCCAGATCACCTTCGCGACAATCACCCGGGCATTTCCCAGGACCGGATACTGATCTTCGTAGGCGACCAACCAGATCTGGCTGAGCAACAGGTACACCTGGTTGTGGATCAGGGCACGGTCCTGGCCGCCATCGAGAGCGTTGATGATCAGGTCTGTGACCAGTCCGTTGCTGATTCCCATCAGGTCCCCGCCGGAGGAGTAGAGCGGGTCGATGGAGACGCCGGCCTCACCGGTCAGGCACCACCGATCGGCCGAATAGACCTGCTGGGCGCTGTAGGCGTAGTTCGCCATCACCCGGAAGTCGAGAACGCGGCCCAGGTCATGGCGGATCGCTTCCGCACACTGCGGCTCGTGATCAGCCAACCAGCCGAGCGCCTTGTCCAGGGTGTTGAACCCGGAGTGGGGGTGTATTCGCGGATCTGCAACGATGCCGATGCTGGTGGCCCCGGACGACAACGGAATCAGCCAGACCCAGTAGCCGTGGCCCATCAGATGATTCGTCGACAGGCGCCGCAGCCCGCATGGCACCCGTCGGCGCCAATCCGGATCGTCGGACCAGGTCTCGACATCGATCTCGGTGTCGATGCGCAGCCAACTGGCGTTCATCTGGTGGCTGACCGGGCGCTGAAGTCCGAGCTTGCGCTTCAGAACCGAGGCGCGACCCGAGGCATCTACGATCCACCGCGGGCTGACCTCCACCAGGTGAGACTCGCCCTGGATCGTTGCATGGTGCCGCTCCGCCTCCGGCCGTAGCTGGATGTCACGGACCTGGCGTCCGCTGAGGAAGATTGCCCCCAGATCTGCTGCCTTCTTCGCGAGGTAGTTCTCCAGCCGCCCACGGTCGATCTGGTACGCCGGCAGCGGGGCGTGCGTGATCTGGCCGTACTCGACTCGCCGCGCGATATCGGTGTTGTCCCCGTGGGTGATGAACATCCGCAGGCCGAACTTGTGCAACTGTTCGCCGTCGAGATGCTCCTGGAGCCCGAGCACGGTTCGCAGATAGTGGGCCTGCATCTCGACACTGGACTCGCCCACCTTGTGTGCCGCCTCCGCGACGGGATGTGGTAGCCGCTCGGCGATCATGACATCCAACGTCGGCCGCGCCCGGAGGAGCTGGATTGCCAAGGTGAGACCGGCAATGCCCCCGCCGATGATCAGAACATCAACTTCTGCGTCGTGCTGCCCCCGTGTCCCTGCTTGTTGATCATGCTGCGCCGACTTCATGAAGGGCTCCTTTCACTTCGGCACATCGCGACGTACGAATCCATCCCGGTGATGTTGGCGCGGCGGCACGACGGGACCGATAGGTCCTCCTGAGCGACGCAATCACCGGGTCACGCTGCCACTTCTGCAGAGCCGCGACGGTGGCGTCAGACGTATCTTCGGCCCGTTCCCGAATGATCGACTCGACGAGCTGGCCCGCAAGCTGCTCGAGAATCGCCCGATTCTCCGACAGGCGCCGGGCGATGTCAGAGCCGCAGTCCTCCGCCATCGCGTGATGCAGGTTCACCATGAAGTTCAACGGCGAGTACAGATCGACGAAGTCACTGGATGCCTCCCCGGATTCGATCGCGGCCCACTCGCCGAACAGCTGTTGCACCCGGTTGCTCAGGACCGCCAGTTGCTCGAGATCGCGGATCAGGCCGGCGTTCGTGCCCACATTGAGGAACCTGCCGTGAAAGAACAGGAATCCGAACACCGCCCAGTAGAAGGCCGTGTCCCAGATGACCTTCGACGTCATCACGGATGCATTGCCCAGCAGCCCGTACTGGCCCCGATAGATGCCGAGCCAGATGTCCGCAATGGCCAGGTAGAGCTTGTTGTGCGCGGCAGCCAATGCCGTCACGTCGGCACCCGCCAACGACTTGGTCACCAGGTCGCAGGCCAGGCTGTTCCCGATGGCGACCTGATCCAGCCCGGGCGAGTACAGGGGATCGAGGAAGATCCCGGCCTCGCCCGTGATAGCCCAGCGCTCGCTGCCCGAGAAGACCTGTTTGCACGCATATGAGTAGTCACGCATCACGCGGAAGTCGAGCACCTGGTCCCGGTGACGCTCGATGATCGCCGCACACTGTGGCTCATGCTCGGTCAGCCAGGCCAACGCCTTGCCGAAGCTGTTGATGTCGCTGAAGTCATGCTGATCGGCCGAAGCGACGATTCCGACGCTGGTGGCCCCGGTGGGAAGGCGGATCAGCCAGACCCAGTACCCGTCGCCCATCAGGTGCACGGTGGACTTTGACCGGTCGCCGTTCCGGATCCGTTTGCGCCACTCCGGATCCTCGCTCCAGGTGGTCACATCGATCGGGTGGTCGACGCGGAACCAAGCGGCATTGGCGTGATGGCCATTGCGGACCGACTCGTGTCCGAGCCTACGGCGAAGGACGCGCGCTCTTCCGGTCGCATCCACCATCCAGCGAGCGCGAAGTGGGTTGTCTCGGCCTGCGACTTCGACGAGATGGTCGTTCCCCTCGGCACCGACCTCGACCTCCCGTACACGGCCGTTGATCATCTCGATCCCGGCGGCGGAGCACCGTCGCGCCAGCTCGTTCTCGAGTCGGCCACGGTCGAGCTGATAGGTGGCCAGGAGCGGGAACACGGACCCACCGAGCTCGCGACGCGCGGCGATGTCGGTGTTGTTGTCGTGGCCGAAGAACATCCGCAGCCCGAACTTGCGGATCTGGTCCTGCTCCAGGTGCTCGGCCAGTCCCAGCACGTCTCGTAGATAGTGCGCAGCAATCTCGACGGTCGATTCGCCCACCTTGTGCGCAGCCTCGGGCACCGGGTGCGCGGACCGCTCCACCACAGCGACAGCGATGGCCGGGCTGCTCTGCTTGAGCTGCAGTGCGAAGGTCAACCCGGCAACTCCCCCGCCGAGTACGGCGACATCGAAGGTGCCAGCAGTCGACGAGACCCGTGGGTGGGCGCCAGCATCGACGGTGTTGTTGCTGACGCCGTGCTCACCGCCCCTGGACTTCTCGCGCAGTTGTCGTAGCAGGGCGCGACGTTGCTCCGGCGACAAGCCGATGATCTTGTGATCACTTGAAGCGGCCATGGGCACCTCCCCTTGAGTGCCTCCACTCTGGCCAGCTCGACTTCAGCGTCTCTTACTTGCGCTGCAAGCTGCCGAGTATCGGGCCGCGGGGGGCTGCCCCCCGCCCGCGCTAAGTTGACTCCCTCATCGACTTTCCTGGCAAGTGGGGGTGCGCGTGGGGGTCTCGGATGACAGGTCGTACAGTGCTCGCCTGTTCGGCCCGTTCACTGTGCTGCGAGGTGATCGTCCGCTCGGCACTGCCGGCGCGGCGCCCGGCCTGACTGCCGCTCGGACGCTGTTGAAGTGGTTTCTGATACACCCCGGCGTACGCTTCTCCCCCGAGGAGCTCGCCGAGGTCATCGCTCCCGGCAGAAGCAATCCACGCAACCGACTGAACCGGACCCTGCACTATCTGAGGGACTACCTCGAACCCGACCGCGAAGGGCGTCCCTCGACATTCATCCACAATACCGATTCAGGCTATCGATTCGACCCTGCAGAACGATGGCAAGTGGACTACTGGCAAGCAAGATTGTTGATCATCAAGGCCCGACAGACTCGAAGCCGCGGTGACGTTGACAACGCGATCCATCAGCTTGAGACGCTCGCCCAGATGGACGCCATGGTGTTCCTGCCCGAGGACATCTACGACGATGCGTTCGCGGAGACCCGAGCGGCCCACGAATCCGCGTGCCACGAGGCCAGGCTGACCCTGCTCAATCTCTACCTGACAACCCAGCGGCTGCCGCAGGCGCTGGCCGGCGGCCTCGCGCTCCTCGACCAGGACCCATATGACGAGTCGGCTGCCGAGGCGGTGGCGGTTGCGCATGCATTGGGCGGCAACCGGATCGCGGCGATCCAGAGTCTGCTCGAGTTTCGCGCCAGGCTGACCGACGACATGCGAATTCGGCCCTCGGACGACTTGCTACGTCTGGAGCATCAACTCCGATCCGGAGCCCCGATCAGGACTGCTCCCGACGGTCGGCCACAGCGCGGCTGACGTCACGAAGCCGATTCCAGTCATCAGGCAGCCCGAGACTCTCAAACGTCTCGCGCATCAGCACCATGAACAGGGCTCCCGACTCGATCATCGATCGCTCGACCAGCCCGAACACCTCGAGGATCACCACGCCGTAGAGTCGCGCCCAAGCAAGCTGGAACAGCCACATCACCGCAGGGCCGTCGGTACCGAGACTGGTGATCATTTCCTGGTCTGTAGATCGTTTCCTGCTCGCCACGAACTCGTGCATCGAGTCATCGACGTTGCTGAGGTCGGGCACCCGGATCAGACCCGACGCCACCAGGGCCATGAAGATCCCGGCGAAGTACGCCGCGAACTGGTCGGATCCGTCCTGCGCGATGCTGGACTGCTCCTGACTCGGCCCCCCCATGTCGGACTGCCCGGACAACAGGCCAGCAAAGATCAACTTGAACTCGGCCACATTGCGCAGGCCCCACTCACGGAAGGCAGTTGCCGACGCGGCTAGCTGGGCTGAGGGGTCACCCTCGTGCGGTGACGCGGCTTCGGACATCGTCTGGATGACGTCCTCGTAGACGCTGCGAGCGATCAGGGCGTGCAGATCGGCGACACTCTCCACATAGCGGTATAGAGCCGATGGGGTCATTCCCATCTCGGTCGCGATAGCTCGCACGGATGCCTCGTCACCACGCTTGAGGAGATCTCTGGCCACGGTGACTATCTCGTCGTATGTTTCGAGGCGCCTGCGGTCTCGCCTCGTCATCCGTTGTCCGTCGCTGGTCAAGCGCACTGCCGTCCCTTCGCTTTACGATTCGACACTAAAGTGAACGCTCTTCACTCAAGATAGCTCATGTCGGCCGTGCGGTCCAGACATTCTACCCGGCGGTAACAGGCGCCGGGCGATCTGAGGAGTGCCCTGGTGAGACCTCAGCGTCTGCTCGCAGCAGCGCGGCAATGTGGTTCACCGCGATCGCGGCCTCACCGAATCCGACCGAGATGAGCCGCACCTTTCCCCGGTAGTCCGACACGTCGCCGACGGCAAACACCCGCTCCAGACTTGTCCGCATGGTCGAGTCCACCAGGATCCGGCGGTTCGCGATCTCCATACCCCAACCAGCCAATGGGCCAAGATCGGCAACGAACCCGAGTGCACACACCAGCGCTTGGGCCGGCCGACGATGACTGCCCCCGGATGCCTCGCTGATCTCGACCGAATCGATCCACTCAACCCCGAGCACCTGGCTCACCTGCGCGTTGGTCAGCACCTGGACGCTGGATCTGAGCAGTCGATCGATACTCGACTCGTGCGCACGGAATCTGGACCGGCGGTGCACCAGCGTGACACTCCTCGCGATCGGTTCGACGTGCAGCGCCCAGTCCACCGCACTGTCGCCACCCCCGGTGATCACCACATCAAGGTCCCGATAGACCTCGGCGTCCTGGACGAAGTACTCCATCCCGCGCCCGAGCCAAGGCGCGGCGGCCGGAAGCTGACGAGGCTGGAATCCCCCGACACCCGCCGACACGAGGACCGCACCCGCCGCGATTACCGCACCGTCGTCCAGGGTGATCAGCAGTCCGCGCTCTCCACGATCGGTCAGCCCGATCGCGGTCCGACCCAGAAGGTAGACCGCCCCAGCCGAGGCAGCCTGCTCTTGGAGGCGGCTGATCAGATCCCGGCCGACGATCGCCGGGAATCCCGCGACATCGAAGATGGCCTTCTCGGGGAACAGCGTGGACACCTGGCCCCCGAGTTCAGTCAGCGAGTCGATCACCACGACGCGCAGGCCGCGGAACCCGGCGTAGAAGGTCGCGTACAGCCCGGCCGGGCCCGCGCCGACCACCACCAGGTCACATTCCCGGCGGACTACCCGCCGATGCCGATTGTCCCTACCCGTCACTGTTCCGCTCACCGATCGGTCCGTCCGGAGCGGTTGTGGCGATCGCGACCGCGCCGCAAAACCCGTCCGGCACCTCGATATCGGTGACCCGGAAGCCAGGTGGTTGGTGCGGTCGTTCGGCAGCACCCACGTGCGGCTCCCGGATGCCGTGCGCGATCCCTACGCCGACGGCCTTGAGTACTGCTTCCTTGCGTGTCCAGCAACGAGCCAACCGCTCGGGTGACGGCCCGATCTGTGCGCGCTCGAGCGGATCCAACTGGCTCAACACGCCCGGAAAGCCGGGACGCAGCACCTGGACATCGACTCCCACCGGCACCTCAGCGACTGCAACCGCCGCCAGCCAATCACTGTGTGAAATCGAGAAGTGCACTGCCGGCGCTCCGGGCAGATCGAGTCGGGGCCGGCCACGCCCTCCCCCACACCTCGGGCACCGCGCCCGAGCGAACCGGAGCGCGGCCGGCGGCGCCTGGACCGTTTCGGCGAGCACCTGGCGCAGGCGTACATGCGCGCCGAGGTAGCCGCTTCGGTGCGAACGTAGCCCAATCCGAGAACTGGCGGCGCGCTCATCCGCCGACAAGCAGCTCAGCATCCGCTCCACATCCCACGTCCTGGCGTCGACCACCTCCAGGTGCCGGAGCGGGGTCATCTCTTGCGCGCCGGCTTGGCACTGTCGCCGACGTGCCGCTCAAACCAATCAAGTAACGGCTGCGCACTGCTCCAGACGGCTCGGACGCGGTCGGCGACCACATCGGTGTGCATCCAACGTGCCCGATCGTACGACTGGATCACGATGGCGCCCTTCCACAACAACTCGGCCGACCTCGGATGATCCTTCGGACAGCCCACCGGCACGCGCTTGTACTGCGGCATGTCACCCGGACCTACCTCCATCGCGTCTGCCGCCAGGTCCGCACGGATCTGATCAAACTCACCTCCGGGACCATCGTTGACCAATGCATCGCGGTAACGGGAAAGTTGATCACTCTCCAGCATCATCGCGCCGGTTGCGACCTTCATCCCCTCCGCAGTCGCCTGCCAGAACGACCCGATACCGCCAACGGCCCTATCGGTGGTGGTGAATCCGACCCAGGTCTTGTACGGCGACTTGTCCTTGGAGAACCGGATGTCGCGGTTCATCCGGAACACCTTGAGTGGGCCGAAGTCCCGCTCCAGTTCATCCTTGAGCGCATCGACGGGGGCCTTCACGCTGTTGTCGTAGATCTTCCGATTGGCATCGAAGTATGCCTTGGAGTTGTCGGCCTCCAACCCTTCGAGGAAGCCAAACAGCTCCGGTGGAAGGCCTTTGAAATCGGACGCGTGGGTAGTGGACTTGGTCATGACACTGCTCCTCCGTCGGATTGGACTCTGCTCATGCCGCCTGTCGCGGCGGGCTCAGACCGAGGCCTCGGCGTACTTGGGGAGCAGTGACAAGAACTGCGGGGGTACCAGGAACGGGTGCACCTCGACGCGCTCCCAGACTTTGTTGACGATGTACGGCTCCTCACGAAGCCACTCATCGATCTCCTCACGGCTGTCGAAGTCCACGATCAGTACGCCGCCTGACAGCTTGCCGGCGCCATCGATGATCGCCCCGCCGAACAGGAATTGCCCTGCCTCCATCATCTTCTCACCCTGCGCCATGTGCTCAGGCCTGATTTTCATGCGTCGCTCGAAGGTTCCAGGAGCTGTCCCGTCATGCGCGATAACTACATGAAGCATGTTCGTTCCTTTCAGTTGGGTGCGGTCAGCCGCGGAGCTGCTGGGCCCAGACCGAGACGATTGTCGGCGTGTAGAGAACGGTCGGACCCGGTTGTTCCATCAGGGCGAATGCCTGCTGAACCTCGGCGTCCGACATGAGACCCGCCTTGACGATCATCGGGGCGAGCTTGGCAAGACTCAGCGACACCGACAGCATCGCGGTTGTTCCGGCCTGTACGGCAGTGAGCTGACAATCAGTGCCCATGACCTGCAGGCCAGTGTCTCGGACCGCGGGCTGCAGGGACATCGCGTACGCGGGATCGGCGCCCATCATGTAGAAGAATGTCTCCAGCGCGGCCGCCGCGCGGGTCAGCGTGGGCGCGGGCGGCTCGACCCGCTGAATGCTGCGGACGTCGGCTTCCTCAACCAGCAGGTACCCTCCCGGCTTCAGTGCGTTCGCGAGCTCCTGAAGAACGCGCTCGCGCTCAGGAAGATGCATCAGCAAGATCTTGGCGTGCACGAGGTCGTATGCTCCGACCTCGAGCGGACATGTGGTGATGTCTTGCTTGATCACCCTCAAGTTCGGGGCATTCAGCCGTTCGAGGTGTGCGGTCTCGATGTCGATCGCCTCGACCAGACCGTAGTGCCCGACCCGGTTGGACAACCATCGAGCCACGCTGCCGGTGCCGGCACCGACCTCGGCGCACCGCCAACCCTCGCTGACCTTGATCGCGTCCTCCAGGTGACGGAAGGTCGCCGGGTCGGTGAGCCGGGCAATGTGGTCCATTCGCTCGCCTTCGGCGCGTACATTGTCAGTCTCAGTCATCGTGATCAACTCCGACCGGGAAGAGCTTCGGCACCTTGAGCGCCAGCATCATGTCGCCCTCGACCTTCAGCTTCCCCGACATGAACTGCCGCATCGGATCGAGACTTCCTTCGGCGACACCGATCCACGTCTGGCTGTCGGTGACGAAGGTGGCGTCAGGACCGTCGACTCCGCCCGGGATCAGTTGTCCCGACCCATTGTCAATCTTGAACGCCCAAAGGCCTGGGTCCTCGTCAGTGATTCGCCATTGGATGGTTCGCTCGAGCTGAGCCGCTTGTTCCCGGTTCAATCGTCCCGCCAGAGATTCGAACAGCTCTTGGACTCTAGTGCCCATTACCCTCTCCTCGCATGCTCGGTCAGTGCAGCGCGCTGACTCCTTGATCAGAAGCTATGCTCGCCGGCTTCACGACCCGTTACGCGAGCTGGAAGAGTCACGCCGCCTGAACCCGCAGGGCAAGCTCGGCGATCTCGTCCGGGACCGCAACACCGAGATCGGCCCGCAGCGCCCGGCAGTACTTCGCCAGACGTTCGGCCGCCGCGGGGGCTCGCCCGTCGCGAAGGTTGCTCTCCACGATCACCGTGGTCGCGAGTTGGTTGTAACGGTCGATCTTCAGCGTGAGGTACGCCGACTCGAGCAGGTCGTGTTCCGATCCCTGACGTGCCTCCAAGATCATCAAACGGGTCAGCGACTGCTGGCACATCTGTCGGTACCGGCGACGATAGGGAGTCAACCAGTCTCCGGCCTCACCATCGAGGAGCGTGCCCTGTGCGACATATCCGGCGACGCGCCGATAGTAGAAGTGGGCGCAGGCCATGTCCCCGGCCCGTTCGCTGGCATGTCCTGCCCGATGGACCTGCTCAAGGTCGGACACATCGGTCCACCACTGCCCGGCGGGATCGAAGCTGTAGATCCTGTTTGAGTGTCGCCGGATGAAGGCCGACTCCTCGCGGCGACCCAGACCCGGTTCGAGCGCTCGCCGCAGAGCGTGCAGGCTCACGTGGAACGAGCTCGCCACCCGCTCGGGATGGTCGTCGGGCCACAACTGATCAGCCAACGCCTCGGCCATCGCCGGCTTGCCAGGATTGAGCAGGAACCAAACCAGGATCTCCCAAGCCCGGCGCCTGGCGATTCGACCCGGTGGCACCGGGTCCCCGTCGGCATACAGCCGCGGCGTGCCAAGCAGGTAGGCGCGAAAACGGGCGGCGTCCTCGATCTCACGTGGATGTGGGTTGTGCTCCATGGTCACTGACCCCCAGAGAAACTGACTGTCACACATGCCTAACTACAGTCACGCATCCTAAGGAAGGCGCGGCTAGTTCACAAGAGCTACGGCTGTAAACTTTTACAATACTGGTTATGACCAGTTAACGGGCATCTCATGGCGTCAGGGGGTTTCGGGCCGAGTAAGTGGTCGGTAAGCCTGCCACCCGACTGTGGCACCACCGGCGTCCTCCGGTCGCCACTCCTTCCAACCTAGGACGATCATGGTTCAAGACGTATGGCAGGCAGGATTCCAGCAACGCCTCAGCGGCCTGATGAACAACGACCCCGAAGTCCGTGACCGCGCACCGAACCAGGACGTCGCTGCGGCGGCCCGCCAACCCGGCCAGAGTCTGGCCCAGGTCGTTGAAGCGATCATGCAGGGTTACGCCGACCGCGACGCCGTCACGGAACGCGCCATCACGATTACCAGTGCGGGCTCACGCCAGCGCTCGACCGATTGCGTCACTCTCAGCTATCGGACGCTGTGGGCCAACGCCCGCGCGGTGGCCTCCGCGTGGCAGCATGCGCCCGCCGGCCCGCGAGCCGGTGACATGCTGTGCTCGGTGGGGAACGGCAGCAACAGTTACGCGACGCTCGAGCTGGCCTGCATCGCCTCAGGTGTGGTATCGGTGCCCCTGATCGTCAACGCAGCGGCGCAGTGGCACGGCATCCTCGGCGAGACCCGGCCGGCGGCGCTGGCCGTCGACGTCGACTTCCTGGACGCGATCGTCCCGGCGATTCTCGCCTCCGAGGCACGGCCGACTTCGGTCTACGTCCTCGACTACCACGACGGTGACCGGGCCGCCCGACACAGCTATCGGCGAGCGACGGCGCGGCTCCATGCCGCCGGAATCGAGGTCGAACCCTTTCAAGACCTGATCGCCCATGGAGCGACGCTTCCGCAGTCCCCCCTTCCGCAGCCCAGGTTGCCGCAACCTGCACCCGATGTCGCCGCGCTGGCACAGATCATCTACACCTCGGGCGCGACCGGCGCTCCCAAGGGCGCATTGTTCACCACGGCGCACCTGGCCGCGATGTGGATCGGCCAGGCCCAGGCGATAATGCCGACGATCGTGACGCATTACATGCCGATGAGTCACGTTGCGGGACGGATGGTGCTCACCGGCGCCCTGGCCCGAGGGGGCACGTGTCATTTCTCCACCGGCAACGACCCGGCCCGGATGTGGGATGACATCGCACGGTCCCGACCGACAGAGTTCTTCCTGATCCCGCGGGTATGCGAGATGATCTTCGATCGGTATCAACGGATGGTGGCCACCTTGGTCGCTGATGGCAAGAATCCGACAGGCGCCGAGGACATCGCGAAGACCCGGCTCCGCGAGGAACTCCTCGGCGGCCGGATCGTCTCCGCGGTCAACGGGAGCGCGCCGCTCGATGTTGATCTTCACGCATTCATGGAGTCCATGCTCGAGGTCCCCGTGCACGATGCGTACGGGTCCACCGAGGCCGGCGGCGTGGTGCTGTTCGACAACAAGATCCAGCGACCACCCGTGCTCGAGTACAAGCTCGTCGACGTTCCAGAACTCGGCTACCACAAGACCGACCTGCCCTACCCGCGCGGTGAGCTGTTGCTCAAGACCGCCTCGATGATCCCGGGCTACCACAACCGGCCCGAGCTCAACGCAGAGATCTTCGACGGCGACGGCTACTACCGTACGGGCGACATCATGGCCGAGACCGGACCGGATGAGCTGAAGTTCGTCGAACGCAAGAACAACGTGCTCAAGCTGTCCCAGGCCGAGTTCGTCGCAGTCTCCACGCTGGAGGCGATATACGGCGCAAGCCCCGACATCCACCAGATCTTCATCTACGGGCGCAGTGGTCGCGCATCGCTGCTGGCCGTGATCGTGCCCAACCCTGCTGACCTGCAGAACCACGACGAATCCGAGCTGCGTGCCCTGCTGGCGCGTTCGCTGCAACAGGCAGCCAGGGCGAAAGGGCTCCACCCCTACGAGATCCCGCGAGACTTCATCATCGAACCCGAGCCCTTCACGGTGGCGAACGGTCTCCTCTCCGGCGTCGCCAAGCCACTGCGGCCGAAACTGTTGCAGCGCTACGCCGAACCGCTGGAGCGGCTGTATGAGAACGTCGGAGCCACGCGGGAGGCCGAGCTGGCCGACCTGCGCCGCTCTGTCGCCAGCCAGCCCGTGCTCGAAACCGTGCAGCGGGCCGCCACGGCCCTGCTCGGCGGCGCAGCCGCATCCTCGAGCGACACGAACTTCGCCGATCTGGGTGGCGACTCGATGGCCGCCTACGAGCTGGCGACTCAACTCAGCGATCTGTTTGACCTCGAGGTGCCGGCAACGATCATTCTCAGTCCCGCCAACGGACTCCAGCAGGTGGCCACCTACATCGAGAACCAGCGAGCCGGCAGCACGACACAAGTGACCGCCAGCACGATCCACGGTGATCGCACGCGAATCTTGGCCAGCGAGCTCACCCTTGACAAGTTCCTCAGCGCCGAACACCTCGCCACCGCCAAGACACTTCCACGTGCGGAAGGCGCTCCGGTGTTCCTGCTCACCGGAGCCAACGGCTACCTCGGTCGCTTCCTTGCCCTCGACCTTCTCAAGAGGGCCCGGAAGACCGCGGGTCGCGTGATCTGTCTGGTCCGCGGAACCGACAACAGCCAAGCACGTCACCGACTCACCACGGCGATGAGCGGCGGCGATCGGGCACTCTCCGAGCTCTATCTGCGACTGGCGCCGGATCACCTCGAAGTGATCACGGGCGATATCAGTCAACCTCGACTGGGTTTGGGCGAGGAGACCTGGACCCGACTCGCCACAGAGGTCACCGACATCGTTCACCCGGGCGCTCTGGTCAATCACGTGCTGCCGTACCAGCAGCTCTTCGGGCCGAACGTCGCCGGGACCGCAGAACTGATCAAGCTCGCCACGACCAACAGCATCAAGCATCTCACCTACCTGTCGACTGTGGGCATCGCCGATCAGATCTCACCCAGAGAGTTCGATGAGGCGAGTGACGTACGCACGATGAGCCCCGCTCGGATCGTCGCGGACCAGTACGCGAACGGGTACGCAAACACCAAGTGGGCCAGCGAGGTTCTGCTACGGGAGGCGTACGACCACTGCGCGGTCCCTGTCACGGTGTTCCGGTCCAACATGATCTTGGCGCACAGCCGCTACATCGGACAGCTCAACCAACCCGACATGTTCACTCGCCTGATCTTCAGCATCCTCATCACCGGCATCGCACCGGACTCGTTCTATCCGCCTGCCGCGGACGGCACACGGAGGCGAGGCCACTTCGACGGCCTGCCGGTGGACTTCACTGCCAACGCAATCGCAGAACTCTCGGTCGGCAGCGGTCACCGGACCTACAACGTGGTGAACCCGAACGACGACGAGATCTCCCTCGACACCTTCATCGACTGGCTGGTCGAGGCCGGACATCCGATCCGCCGAATCCGCGACTACTCCGACTGGGTGCGCCGCCTGGAGATCGGTCTTCGGCAACTTCCGGACGATATCGGACAGCATTCGTTGTTGCCGCTGCTGCACGCGTTCCGGGAACCGGGCCAGCTACCCGAGATCAATGCGCCCGCGCCCGACTTCACGGCGGCGATCACCGAGTCCGACGTAGCCGGGGGCATCATCCCGTCGGTGCAGCCGGCGCTTATCAAGAAGTATGCCGCTGATCTGCGGCATCGGGGACTGCTAGGCGTACCTGGCACGCGGTGAGCTGCTGGCCGTTGCGATGCCGCAGGTCGCCTCGTCCTGAAGCACGAAGCGGCGGGCCCGGTCTCCCGGACCCGCCGCTTCGGCGGTGATCAACGCGACATGGTTGATCAAGCTGCCCCGACCGGGGCGATGATCACTTCAGGGTGACGGTGGCGCCGGCGGCCTCGAGGGCCTCCTTGGCCTTCTCGGCGTCTTCCTTCTTGGCGCCCTCGAGCACGGCCTTGGGGGCCGCCTCGACCAGGTCCTTGGCCTCCTTCAGGCCCAGGCTGGTGATGCCGCGCACCTCCTTGATGACGGCGATCTTCTTGCCACCGTCGGACTCGAGGATGACGTCGAAGGAATCCTTCTCCTCCTCGGCCGGCGCACCGCCGTCGCCGCCCGCGGCAGCGCCCGGGGCGGCGGCAACCGCGACCGGCGCGGCAGCGGTCACCTCGAAGGTGTCCTCGAACAGCTTCACGAACTCGGAGAGCTCGATCAGGGTCATCTCCTTGAAAGCGTCAAGGAGCTCGTCGTTGCTGAGCTTCGCCATGGTGGCGTTCCTTCCTGGTTGTCCCAGCCCGGCCGGTTCGGTCCGGGCGTGAGGTTCGTGGGGTTGGGGTGGTGATTACTCGGCCGCGCCGGACTCGGCCGGCTCGGCTGCGGGCTCCTGCGTGGCGGGCTCGTCGGCGGGCGCCTCGGGCGCGGCCTCCTCGGCCGGCGCCTCCGCCGCGGGCGCCGCACCGGCGCCGGCGATCAGGTCGGGGTTCGCCTCGGCCGCGGTCTGCAGGGCACCCAGGGCACGGGCGGCCTGCGACAGCGGGGCGGCGAACAGCGACACGGCGTTCGACAGGGCGCCCTTCATGCCACCCGCGAGCTTGGCGAGCAGAACCTCGCGCGACTCCAGGTTGGCGAGCTGGGTGACCTGCGCGGCGTCGAGGACACGACCGTCCATGACGCCACCCTTGAGCACCAGGAGCGGGTTTGCCTTGGCGAAGTCGCGCAGGCCCTTGGCCACCGTGGCCACGTCACCGTTGATGAACGCGATGGCGGTCGGGCCGACGAGCTGCTCGTCCAGGCCCTCGATGCCGGCGTCCTTCGCGGCACGCTGGGTCAGCGTGTTCTTCGTCACGGCGTAGCTGGCGTCATCACCGAGCGAGCGCCGAAGATCCTTCAGCGCCGACACGGAGAGTCCGCGGTACTCGGTGAGCACGACGGCAGTGGAATCGGCGAAACGCTTCGCCAGCTCCTCGACCGTGGCCACCTTGTCTGGCCTCGCCATGGGTCTCCCTTCCGGTTTCTGCCCATCCGGTTCGATGGGTACGCCTGGACCGGCCCCACGAACGAGAAAGGCCCCGGCGCACAGGCGCAACGGGGCATCGTGGATCGGAAGAGATCCTGCTCAGTCATCACCTGCGCGGGCCCCCACGAGGTGAGGTTTCGGACGTGTCGCCACGTCACCAGCGGTCTTCGGCAAGGAGCACTCTACGCCGGCGCCGCGCCGACCGCCAAATCCGCTCAGGGGCGCAACTGCACCTTGATCGCGTCGGCCGACGCCATCGCCGCCAGGGCCGCGTCGAAGTCGGCGAGATCGAACTCGTGCGTGATCAGTCCCCGCAAACGGGGCGCCAGCGTACCCATCGCCGCCGCAGCGGCCGGGTACTGGTCGGCCACCGAGTTGGAACCGATGATCCGCCATTCCTTCTCGTACAGGTGATACGGCGAGTACGCCTGCTCGGCCCCGGTCGGCAGCACCCCCATCTGCAGGAACGTGCCGCGCTTGCGCAGGCGCGACAGCCCGTCGGCCACGGCCGCCGGGGCGCCGGAGGCGTCCAGCACCAGATCGAACTGAGCCGGGCCGGCGAGCTCGGTGACCGATCCGGCCGCGCCCCGGGCGCCGAGCTCCAACCCGCGCTCGCGGCGCCGGGCGTGCGGTTCGATCAGGTACGCCTCCGCGCCGAGGTCGGCCGCGACCGCCACGGCCAGCAGCCCGATCGCCCCGCCGCCGTAGATGATCATGCTCCGACCGCCCTCGACGCCACCGCGGTCGAAGCCGTGCAGCACACAGGACAAGGGCTCGATCAGCGCACCGGTCGCCGGGTCGAGTCCGGCCGCGAGCGGGACGGCGAGCCGCGCCGGCACCGTGACGTACTCGGCCAGCGCCCCGTCGCGGGTGATGCCGAGGGCCTCCCAGTGGGCGCACAGATTGGGCGCGCCGCGCCGACACCACTCGCAGCGGCCGCACCAGATGTTCGGGTCGGCGGCGACGGGATCGCCGACGGCGTACCCCTCCACCCCCTCGCCCCACCCGGCGACGGTTCCGGCGAACTCGTGGCCGGGCACCAGCGGGAAGCTCAGATGCCCGTAGTCGCCGGTGGCGATCCGCAGGTCCGTGCCGCAGACTCCCGACGCCTCCACCTTGATCAACAACTCGTCGGGTCCGGGCTCCGGCGCCGGCACCTCGGCCAGGACCCAGTCCCCGGGCCCGTCGAACCTGATCGCCCTCACGATCCGGCCCCGGGGCCGATCAGCACCTTCCCCGCCCCCGGCTCGACCGCCCGGTCGAAGGCCGTCGCCGCGTCGGCGAACGCGAACCGGTCGGAGACGATCTCTGCGGCGGGAAGGTCGGCGGCCATCGCCAGCGCCGCGGCGAAATCGTCCTCGGTGTAGCTCGCGCAGCCCTGCACCCGCAACTCGCGGTCCTGGATCGCCGGCATCGGCGTGACAAGATCAGCCGCGGGTACGCCGACCACCGCGATCGTCGCCGCCCGCCGGACCAGCTCCGGCCACTGACGGGCCGAGCCTGCGGAGGCGACACAGTCGAAGAGCACATCGGCCCCGCCACCGAGCTCTCGGCGTACCCGATCGCCAAGATCGGCGGCCAGCGCGTCGAGCGCGGCATCCGCGCCGAGCCGCACCGCCCGCTCGCGCTTGACCGGGTCGGGGTCGGTGACCACGATCCGCTCGGCCCCGGCGGCGCGCGCGGCGATGATCATCAGCACGCCGATCGTGCCGGCGCCCAGCACCACCACACCGGCACCGGCCAGGTCGCCCGCGATCCGCGCCGCGTGCACGGGGGTGGCCAGGCACTCCACCAGCGCGGCCTGATCGTCGTCGACGCCGTCGGGCACCGGGTAGAGGTTGCCACTCGGCGCGAGGAAGAACTCCCCCATCGCGCCGGGGCGCGCGCCGGTCGGGTCGCAGCCGATCCAGGCCAGCACCTCGCAGGCGTTGGTACGCCCCGCGCGGCAGTTCACGCACACCCCGCAGACCACATTGGGCTTCAGCACGACCCGACGCCCGGCGCCGTCGCCGCTCGCGATCACCCCGACCGCCTCGTGCCCAGGCACATACGGCGGGGCCAGCAGCGGATGTTGCCCCGCAAGCGCGTGGGTGTCGGAGCCGCAGATCCCGGCGTACCGGGTGCGGACCAGCACCTGCCCGGCCTCCGGCGCCGGAATCTCGACCGACCCGGCGGCGACCCGGCCGATCGCGGTGGCGGTGACCCGGATCATCGAGCCGTCCGGCTCGGGCGTCATCGAGCCGTCCGGCTCGCGCGTCGCTGCGTCCATCCGCCGATCGTAGCCGCGCCCTGTCGATCGGCTGTGAGAACGCCCACATGGTCTCGATATCGGCGACCCGCCCACATACGGTCGGCCGTGCGAGCCCCTGGGGCTCCCTGACCGTTGTCCGCCGCCGCGTCGAACAGGGCCTTGTCCGTGGATTTACTGATCACGCTGTTGTTGCCGCTGTCGATCACACTGCTGGTGGCCGCCGTGGCGGCCGTGATCGTTGCGCTGGTGACCGCTGCCGCCGTCAAGATCTTCAGCCGTCAACCCAACATCCGGCACGCGCTGCGTGGCCGGCTGCGTACCCCGGCCGGCGTGTTTGCCGCGCTCGTCGCGGGGAGCATCGCGGCCGGCACGACGGGCGTGGTCGGGTACGCCGGTGACAACGCCCCGGTGGTCGAGCGGACGCTCGCCATCGCCTGCATCGCCGCGGGAGCCTGGCTGGTGATCCGGGTGATCTCTGCCGCCGGGGACGTGCTGGCACGGCGCCTCGTGCACACCGAGGACGGCAACGGACACAACCGGCGGATGCGTACCCAGGTGATCCTGCTGACCCGGGTGGCGATCGCGGTGGTGGTGATCCTCGCCATCGGCGCCACCTTGTTCACGTTCCCGGGCGCGCGGGCCGTCGGGACGAGCCTGCTCGCCTCCGCCGGGCTCGCCTCGGTGATCGCCGGCCTGGCGGCGCAATCCGTGCTGGGCAACGTGTTCGCGGGGATGCAGCTCGCATTCAGCGACGCCATCCGCGTCGACGATGTGGTGGTCGTGGAGGACGAGTGGGGATCGATCGAGGAGATCACCCTGACCTACGTGGTCGTGCACATCTGGGACGACCGGCGGCTGGTGCTGCCGTCGACCTACTTCACCTCGACGCCGTTCGCGAACTGGAGCCGCCGCAGTTCGCAGATCATGGGCACGGTCGAGCTGGATCTGGACTGGCGCGTCCCGCTGGACGACATGCGCGCCGAGTTGCAGGCCGTGGTCGCGCGCAGTGACCTGTGGGACGGCCGGACCGCGTCGCTGGTCGTCACGGAGGCCGTCGACGGGCGCGTCCGGGTACGGATCCTGGTCAGCGCCGACGGCACCGACAAGATCTTCGACCTGCGTTGTGCGGTACGCGAGGCGATGATCACCTGGCTGCGGACCGCCCATCCGGAGGCGCTGCCGGTGCAGCGGGTACGCGCGATCGACCCGGAGACCCCGCGCGAGGCCGAGCTCGCCGCCGCCGAAGGCTGGTGATCAGTCCCCGGTCGCGCGGTGGTGCGGAGTCGTCAGCGCCACGGCGGGAACCACCGCCAGTAGCGCGTGCATTCGCCCATCGCCGGGCCGTCCACGCAGTCCTCGACCTGCGTGAGTCCCGATGCCAAGAACAAGGCCCCCAGCACGAGGACGACCACGACGGCGATGAGGAACAGCCGCAAGGGTCGTCCCACGTCACTGCGGCTATCTGGCTTCATCAACTGGGACTCGTCCTCGCCCATGTTCCCGATTGCCCTCCAACGCTCAGTCGCCGGTCGCGCCGTCGATCGACTCCCGGAGCAGATCGGCATGACCCGCATGCCGGGCGTACTCCTCGATCAGGTGCACCAGCACCCAACGCAGGCTGATCGGCCCCTCGTCCTTCGGCCGGGCGCGGACGACCAGGTCCAGGCCGCCCTCGGTCAGCGCGCGATCGAGAGTGCGATCCGCACTGTGGACGGACTGGTCGTACCAGACGAGAAGCTGACCCGGATCATCATCGGCCGCGCTGTGGAACTCCCAGTCCGGGTCGTCGTCCCAGGGTGCATCGTCGAACGGCGCCATCGGCGGCTCGCCGGTCAGCCGCTGCCCGAGCCAGCCGTTCTCGACCAGCGTGAGGTGCTTGATCAGCCCGCCGAGGGTCAGGTCGGAGGGCCCGAGCCGGGCGGCCAGCGCCTCGCGGTCGAGCCCCTCGACCTTGCGGCGGATGACCGCGCGGTAGAAGTCCAGGAAACCGCGCAGGGTGGCCAGCTCGTCCGCGGTCGTCGGCGGCTCGATCAGCGAGGTCGACTCGGTCAGCGGGGCAGGCTCGGTCACGAGGCCAGCATCGCACCTCCCGCCACCGGCCCCGGCCCCGGAGCACCCGCCACCCATTCGTGTCGTCAGTTATCGCCGCCTGCGCGAGCGCGCAGGCGGCGATAACTGACGACACGAACAGCAGGGGCAGACGAAACGGGCCCGGTCGCAGCGGCTGCTGCGACCGGGCCCGTTGCCGGCCTCGGGGCGTACCTCCGAGGCGTGGAGTCAGCTCACTCGCCCTCGGGCTTGGTCCGCGACGGGTCCACCTGGACGCCGGGGCCCATCGTCGAGGAGACGGTGATCTTCTTGATGTAGCGGCCCTTCGATGCCGACGGCTTGAGCCGCAGCACCTCCTCCAGCGCGGCGAAGTAGTTCCCCTCCAACTGCTCGGGGGTGAACGAGGACTTGCCGATGATGAAGTGCAGGTTCGCGTGCCGGTCGACGCGGAACTCGATCTTGCCGCCCTTGATGTCGGAGACGGCCTTGGCGACGTCCATGGTCACCGTGCCGGTCTTCGGGTTCGGCATCAGGCCACGCGGGCCGAGCACCCGGCCCAGGCGGCCGATCTTGCCCATCATGTCCGGGGTGGCGACGACGGCGTCGAAGTCGAGGTAACCGTCGGCCACCTTCGCGACCAGCTCGTCCGAGCCGACCTCGTCGGCGCCGGCGGCCTCGGCCGCGGCGGCCTTGTCACCGGTGGCGAAGACGAGAACCCGCGCCGTCTTGCCGGTGCCGTGCGGCAGGTTGACCGTGCCGCGGACCATCTGGTCCGCCTTCCGCGGGTCGACGCCGAGACGCATGGCCACATCCACGGTCTCGTCGAACTTCGCCGACGCGTTGTCCTTCACCTGTGCCACCGCGGCCGTGGGCGTGAGCAGCTCGTCGCGGCCCATCTTCTCCTCGGCGGCCCGGTAGGCCTTGCTGCGCTTGGTCATGTCTGGTTCCTTCCGATGATCCAGATCGTGGTCCGAGGTAGCGCTACCCCTCCCACGTGATTGTTCGTCCGGCCGCTGCGCGGCCGCACTGCACTCGACTTTCAGTTCAGTCGATCGTCACACCCATGGAGCGGGCGGTGCCCTCGACGATCTTCATGGCGCCGTCGATGTCGTTGGCGTTCAGATCCGGGAGCTTGGTGGTGGCGATCTCACGGACCTGGTCGCGGGTCAGCTTGCCGACCTTCTCCTTGTGCGGGACCGACGAGCCCTTGGACAGACCAGCGGCCTTCTTGATCAGCTCGGCGGCCGGCGGGGCCTTCGTGATGAAGGTGAAGGTGCGGTCCTCATAGATGGTGATCTCGACCGGGATCACCTGCCCACGCATGTTCTCGGTCTGCGCGTTGTACGCCTTGCAGAACTCCATGATGTTGACGCCGTGCGGGCCGAGAGCGGTACCCACCGGCGGGGCCGGCGTGGCCTGGCCCGCGTTCAGCGCGACCTTGACCAGCGCCGCGACTTTCTTCTTCGGAGGCATGTTCGGGTTCCTTGTTGATTTCTTCTCTACTGGTTGCCCGGCATGTGGGCCGGGCCGTGCCGGACAACGCCCGGCAGGTCTATCGGTATTCCGCTCAGACCTTCTGGATCTGGGCGAACGTCAGGTCGACCGGGGTCTCCCGGCCGAGGATCTCGACCAGGGCCTTCAGCCGCTGGCTGTTGGCATTGATCTCGGTGATCGTGGCATGGACGCCGGCGAACGGCCCGTCGACGACCATCACCGAATCGCCCTCGGCGTAGTCGGCGACCTCGACCTTCTTCTTCGACTTCTTCTGCTTGCCGTCGGAGGTCGCGGTGGCCGCGGCAATCACCGACGGGGCGAGCATCTTCTCCACCTCGTCGATGCTCAACGGCACCGGCGAAGTGGCGTGGCCGACGAAACCGGTCACCGACGGCGTGTGCCGCACGGCGGCCCAGGACTCGTCGGTCAGATCCATGCGTACCAGCACATAGCCGGGCAGCACGGTCCGCTTCACCGTCTTCTTGGCGCCGTTGCGGATCTCGGTGACCTCTTCGGTCGGGACCCGCACCTCGAAGATGAAGTCCTCCATGTTCAGCGAGGTGACGCGGTTCTCGAGGTTCTGCAGCACCCGGTTCTCCATCCCGGAGTAGGTGTGCACCACGTACCAGTCGCCGATCTTGGACGACAGCTCCTCGCGAAGCTCGGCGAGCGCCTTCTCCGCGGCGTCGTCGTCCTCGGCATCCTCGTCCTCGGAGTCCTCCGGCTCGTCGACGCTGAGGTCGATCTCGACGCCGTCGTCCTCGCCCGAATCGTCCGGGGCGCCGAGGTCGATCCCGGTGTCGCCGGAGTCGGAATCGCTGACCGGCCCGAGGTCGATCTCGATGTCGTCGTCGGCGGGGTCGTCGTCGGCGGGCTCGGCCGGTGCGCCGAGATCGATCTCGGGCTCGGCGCTCGCCTGCTCGTCGGTATTCGTCTGCGGATCGAGCTCGTCGGCCACTGCTTCCCTTTCGTTGTCGCTCATCAGCCGAACAACCTCAACAGCAAGGTCCCGTACCCGAGGTCGAGCAGGCTGGTCACGGTGATCATGAAGACGACGAAGATCAGCACCACCACGAAGTACTGCTGCCACTGGCTGCCACTCGGCCAGACGACCTTGCGCAACTCGGCGACGCACTGCTGGATGAAGCGGATCGGGCCGATCCGCTCGGGGCCGTCCTTGTCCTTGGACCTGGACTTCGACTTCCGGGTGAGGGCCTTGCCGTCGGAATCGTCGTCGGCGTCGGGCGCACTGCGACGCTTGGGCATCGTGGCGCGCGTGCGCACCGCAGTCCCGCCGCGGGCCTCGCTCTCACCCTCGGGCGCGGATTCGGGGTCCGCAACGTCAGCGTCGGTGTCCGGCGTCTGGTCCGGATCCTCCCGCTTGTCGTCTGCCACCTGATTTCCTTTGCTTCGCCGTCTCATGCCTCCGGCCCGGACAGTCAGGATCCGCCTCCTTTCGGAGGGGCCTGCCGCCGGGCCGGAGGGTCCGCACGGGAAGAGGGACTTGAACCCCCAACCTTCGGTTTTGGAGACCGATGCTCTGCCAATTGAGCTATTCCCGTCCGGTGCGGGCTCCGCCGCCCGGGCAGGCCGGACGATGGTGCTCCCACCAAGTACGGCAGTGTACGTGGTCGGCGCGACCGAAGTCGAACCGGTACGCCGTCGCTGCCCTCAGCTCTCCGCGGCGGCCAGCAGCACACAGGTGGCCAGGCCGTTGATGGCCTGCTCCAGCTCCGGCAGCGGCGGGAAGGTCGGCGCGATCCGGATGTGCCGGTCGCGCGGATCGTTGCCATGGGGGTACGCCGCCCCGGCCGGCGTCAGCGCGATGCCCGCCTGCTTGGCCAGCTCGACCACCCGGGTCGCCGTCCCGTCCGGCACCGCCAGATTCACGAAGTAGCCGCCGTCCGGCGCCTCCCACTCCCCGACCCCGTGCGGCCCGAGCCGCTCGGTCAGCACCTGGCCGACCAGATCGAACTTCGGCGCGAGCTGGTCGCGGTGCTCGCGCATCAGCCGGCGTACACCCTCGGCGTCGCCGAAGAACCGCACGTGCCGCAGGTGGTTCACCTTGTCCGGGCCGATCGAACGGAACTTGGCGTGCCCGACGTACTCGTCGAGGTTGGCCTTCGACGACGCCAGGAAGGAGACGCCGCCGCCGGCGAAGGTGATCTTGGAGGTGGACGCGAACTGGTAGACCCGGTCGGGGTTGCCGGCCTCCGCGGCCATCCCGAGCACGTCGAGCGGGGCGTACTCCTCGGCGGTCAGGTGGTGGAAGGCATACGCGTTGTCCCAGAAGATCCGGAAGTCGTCGGCGGCGGGCATCGCGAGCAGCGCCCGGGTGGTCTGCTCGTCATAGATCGCGCCGGACGGGTTGGCATACATCGGGACGACCCAGATCCCCTTGACCGCGGGGTCGGCCGCCAGTTCGCGGACCGCCTCGACGTCCGGCCCGTGGGGACCCAGCTCGACCGGGACCATCTCGATGCCGAGGTGCTGGCAGATCCCGAAGTGCCGGTCATAGCCCGGCACCGGGCAGATGAACTTGATCTTCTGCTCGGCCCAGCGCTGGCCGCCGCCGATGCCGTGCAACATCGCGTACGCGATCAGGTCGTGCATCAGCGACAGGCTGGAGTTGTCCTGGGCGATCACCTGGTCCAGCTCCACCCCGAGCAGCTCGGCGAAGATCGCCCGCAGCTCGGTCAGGCCGAGCTGGCCGCCGTAGTTGCGGGTATCGGTGCCATCGTCGGCGATGCCCTTGCCACCGGGCAGTTCCAGCAGTTCGTTGGACAGGTCGAGCTGCGTCGCGGCCGGCTTGCCACGCGTCAGGTCGAGCTTCAGCCCGGCCTGCTGCAGCGCGGCGTACGCCCGCTCCTGCTCGGCGCGAAACTCCGCGCGCTCGTTCTCCGACAGCTCCGACAGTCGTGGCATGGCCGCGATGCTATCGCGGCGCGCGGGGCTCCCGCCCGGGCTTATCGCTCGCTAAGCTGCGGGCCATGAACATCGCGACATGGGTGTCCGAACAGGCCTCCGCCCGGCCCGAGGCGCCGGCCATCAAGCAGGGCGAGCTGGTGCTCAGCTACGGGGTGCTGCAGGCCGCCGTGCAGCGCTGCGCGCGGCTGCTCGCCGACCGCGGCGTCGGCCCGGGCGACCGCGTCGCGCTGATCATGCCGAACGTGGCGTACTTCCCGATCACCTACTTCGCAGCACTCTGGCTCGGCGCAACCGTGCTGCCCCAGAACCCGCTGCTGAAGGCCGGCGAGATCGAGTACCTGTGGAACGACGCCGAGCCGCGCGTCGCGTTCGTGCTGGAGATGTTCGCCGAGGAGGCGATCAAGGCCGCGAACGCGACCGGCGTCGACGTGATCGTCGTCCGGCCGGGCGAGTTCGACCAACTGGTCGCCGGCCAGGAACCCGTCGCCGAGCTCACCGAGCGCGCCGGCGAGGACACCGCGGTGCTGCTCTACACCTCCGGCACCACGGGCCAACCCAAGGGCGCCGAGCTCACCCACGAGAACCTGCGCAGCAATGTCGTCACCTGCGGCGAGACGCTGCTGGAGATCTCGCCCGACGACGTGTTGTTCGGCGGCCTGCCGCTGTTCCACGTCTTCGGCCAGACCTGCGCCATGAACTGCGCGATCGCGTTCGGCGCCTGCCTCACGCTGATGCCGAAGTTCGACGCCGCGGGTGCGCTGAAGATCATCGCCGAGGACAAGGTGACGATCTTCGAGGGCGTGCCGACGATGTACATGGGCCTGATCGCCGCGCAGAGCGCCGGCAACCACGACGTCTCGTCGGTACGGGTGGCGATCTCCGGCGGCGCGGCCATCCCGGTCGAGACGCTGGCGGAGGTCCAGCGCGTGTTCGGCTTCAAGCTGTTGGAGGGTTACGGGCTGTCGGAGACCTCGCCGGTGGCCTCGTTCAACCATCCCGACCGGCCGGCGAAGGCCGGCTCGATCGGTCAGGCGATCCGCGGTGTCGAGATGCGCCTGGTCGACGACGACGATGTCGAGGTGGCCGAGGGCGAGATCGGCGAGATCGCGATCCGCGGCGAGAACGTGATGCGCGGCTACTGGAAGAACCCCGAGGCCACCGCCGAGGCGATCCGCGACGGTTGGTTCCACAGCGGCGACCTCGCCCGCCGCGACTCCGAGGGCTTCTACTTCATCGTCGACCGCAAGAAGGACATGATCCTCCGCAACGGCTACAACGTGTACCCGCGCGAGGTCGAGGAGGTGCTCTACACCCACCCGGCCGTCGCCGAGGCGGCGGTGCTCGGCGTACCGCACCCGACCCACGGCGAGGAGATCGCCGCGGTGGTCACCCTGCGCGAAGGTGCGAGCGCGTCGGAGGACGAGCTGCGCGACTACGTCAAGGAGCGGATCGCGGCGTACAAGTACCCGCGGATCATCCGCTTCGGCGGGCTGCCGAAGGGTCCGACCGGCAAGATCCTCAAGCGCGAGATCACCATCGACGAGGCCTGATCAGCTCGCCGCCGCGGTACGCACCGCCCTGGCCCACAGCCAGAAGCCCGCTGCCGCGGCGGCCAGCGCGACCGGCACGACCACGGCCAGCCGTTCCGGCGTCGCACCCGAGTACGCCCACGCCGCGGGCCCCAGCAACCAGGCCCACCCCTCCGCAAGCGTGCTGCCTCCGAACAGCAATCCGAACACCACGCCGACGACACTGATCCCGATCGCCACCCCGGGGCCGAACCGCGTGCCCAACCAGAGGTTCGCGAACAGCCCGGCGATCCCGACCACCAGACCCGCCAGCGCGACGCCCGGCCGCGCCGACAGCACCCCCGCCGCCGCAACCAGCGGCAACCAGCACAGGACCAACAGCACCGCGATGGCGCCGCACCAGGCCGTGGCCGAACATCGCGTCAGCACCACCCGCAGCGCATCGGCCTGTCCGGCGACCACCAGCCAGCTCGCCGTCGCGGCAGCCACCGGCACCACCAACAGCCCAAACGCCCCGCGCACCCCCGCGTCCTGCCAGAGCAGGTACACCGCGACCAGGCCCGCGCCGGCCGGCACCAGTGCCCAGACCAGGGCGGTCCGGCGCAGGCTCACCCAGGCTGCCGCCACCGGTGCCGGGTGGCCGCGGCGGACGGACCCTGCGGCGCCCGCGAGCTCGGAGGGTGCGAGTTCGGGCGGCGTCACCCCCGGGCGGGTCGCCGCGCCGGGGCGGATCCGTCCTCGGGGCTCCGGCGCGAACGCCGCGGCCGCGATCAGCGCGATGCCCGCGATCGCGGCGAGCAACGCGGGCGGCCAGCTCGCCAACCCCAGCACAAGATCACCGGACTGCGCGGCCACCCCGTTGGCGTGTATCCCGAGCACCGGGAGCGCCGCCCGCACCGCCCAGGTCCACGGCTGGGCAAACCAGGCCCCGCTCTCGGACAACACGGTGCCCGCGATCTGCCAGACGACCGCGAGGCCGAGGGTGCCGAAGAGGCCGATCCGCTCGGCGGCCAGCAACGCCAGGCCGAGCACCGGCAGGGCGCCCGACCAACTGATCATGACCAACCAGAGGATCCGATCAACCGGTGGGGCGCCGAGACCCGCGACGGACCCGATCACCAGCACCGGCAGCGTGATCGCCAGGTTGAACACGAGGAGCTGTCCCGCGATCCACAGGGCGCGGGCAAGCCGAAGCGTCGGCCGTTGCACGGGACGCCAGCTCGTCGCGCCGAACCGGGCGGCCCGGTCCCGGCGCACGGCGAGCGCGGCGACCAGCGCGACCAGCGGCGCGGCCAGCGCGGTGACATAGATCACCTGCCAGGCCAGCAACTGGTCCCAGCCGGTCGCGTCGCGAACGGAGACCAGCCACCAGCCCGCACCCTGCAGCGTGCAGATCACCAGGCCCGCCAGGCCCAACCGGGCGATCACGGTACGCCGGGAGCGCAGCCGCTCGGCGGCGAGCGCGCGGAGCAGTTGGCTCATCGCGCGGCCCCCGTCGGCTCGAGATAGGCGGCCTCGACGTCGCCGCCCGGGGCGAAGTCACGCAGCGTGCCCTGATAGGCCAACCTGCCGCCGACCAGGACGCCGATGTCGTCGGTGAGCTGGGCGATCTCGCCGAGTTGGTGGCTGGAGATCAACACCGTCCGGCCACCCGCCGCCAGTCGTCGGATCAGCTCGCGCAACTCGATGATCCCCTCGGGGTCGAGACCGTTCTGCGGCTCGTCCAGCATCAGCACCGGCGGGTCGGCGAGCAGCGCGATGGCCAGTGCCAGCCGGGCCTTCATGCCGGTCGAGAAACTGCGGGCCGGCTTGCGTCCCACCCCGGCGAGGCCGACCGCAGCCAGCACCTCCGCGCTCCGCTCGCGGCCCAGTCCGAGCAGCCGCGCATGCACGAGCAGGTTCTCACCGGCACTGAGCTGCGGATAGAAGGCGGGCCCGTCGACCGACGCGCCCACCCGGTCGAGCAGTTCGCGCCGCCAGGGCTGGCCGAGCAGGCGTACCTGCCCCGCATCGGGTTCGATCAGGCCCAACATGATCTTGAAGGTGGTCGACTTGCCGGCGCCGTTGCGGCCGAGCAGCGTGTAGACGCGGCCGGAGGGTACGCACAGATCGAGGCCGTCGAGCACACGCTGACCGGCATAGCTCTTGATCAGCCCGCGACACTCGATCACCGGCGCCGATGGGGAGGTGATGTCCATGCCGCCAGCGTGGCGCGCGGTGCGGCGGCGTACCTCCTGCCGGGGAAGGAACGGGGCGACACCCGCTCCGGGTCGGCTCATGCCGAGGGAGGATCGCCGTCTCGGGGAAGGCTCGGCAGCGTCCCCGGCCGGGCCAGGCCCATCGTGTGGGCGAGCACGACCAGCGCTACCCGGTCGCGGGCAGCGAGCTTGAGCAGCAGGTTGCCGATGTGGGTCTTCACGGTGGTCTCGGCGATGAACAGCTCCGCGGCGATCTCGGCATTGCTCGCGCCGCGCGCGACGAGCGCGAGGACCTCGGTCTCGCGGGCGGTCAGCCGGCCGGCCAGCTCGGCGGCGGCCGGCGGCGGGGCCTGCTGCAGGGCGGCCACGACGTGGCCGGTGACGGCCGGGTCGAGGACGGCCTCGCCGCGGTGCACCGCGCGGATGCCGTCCAGGACGACTCCGGGGTCGGCATCCTTGAGCAGGAAACCCCGCGCGCCGGCACCGATCGCGCCGGTGACCAGCTCGTCGACGTTGAACGTGGTCAGCACCAGGATGCGCGGCCGCGGCGCCGCTCGCGCGATCCGCCGGGTCGCCTCCACCCCGTCCAACACGGGCATCCGCAGGTCCATCAACAACACGTCCGGCCGCGCCCGGGCGGCCAGCGTGACGGCCTGTTCCCCGTCCGCGGCCGTGCCGACCACGTGCAGGTCGGGCTGGTTGTCGATCAGTGCGACGAACGCGGAGACCAGCAACGGCTGATCATCCACGACGCCGACGGTGATCGGTGACGTCGGCAGCTCAGGCATCGGAGGTCCCCACGGGTATCCATGCCGAGAGGACGAATCGGCCGTCCTGGGCGCCGGCCTCGATGCTGCCGACGACCAGGGCGACCCGCTCGCGCAACCCGATCAGCCCGTACCCCGGCGCCCGCCCGGTGCCGGGCCCGGCGTCCAGCTCGTTGCTGATCATGATGTGGCAGCGCGGCGCGGCCCGGTCGTCGGTCAGCTCGACCAGCACCCGCCCGGTCGGTCGGGAGCCGCCGTGCTTGATCAGATTCGCCAACCCCTCCTGGACGATCCGCAGGACGGTCAGCCGGGCGAGCGCGGGCCACGCGTCCTGCCAGCCCCGGAGCCGATCGGGGTCCGGCAACCGCACCTCCAGCCGGGCCGCATTGCCGGCTGCCGCGACCAGCCCGGGAATCCGGGTCAGGTCCCCGGTCGGCGACGCCTGGTCGCCGACTCTCAGCACGCCGACCAGATCGCGTACCTCGTCCAGCGCGGCCGAGCTGACCTGCCGGATGTCACCCATCGCGCCGCGCAGGCGATCGGGATCGCCGATCGCGAGCGAGGTCGCGGCCTGGACCTGGACGACGGCCAGGCTGTGCGCGACCACGTCGTGCACCTCGCGCGCGATCAGGGCACGCTCGTCGCGGGCGGCCTGCGCGGCGCGCTCGGCGTGGCGACGCTCCTGTTCGGCCAGCTCCCGGCGGTGCCGATCGGCGATACCGCGCTGCTGGCTCGCCCACAGGTAGACCGCGACCATCACCAGGACGTGCAGGGCGACGACGAGGGAACCGCCCCCCAGTTCGCTGATCGGGCTGACGAACGACCCGGCGATCCCGAGGAGCAGGCCCGCGACACCCCACCGGCGGTCGGGGGCCCATCGGGTGACGGCATACAACGCCAGCGGCGCGGCGAAGAGCAGGGGCGTGACGCCGAGATTGGTCCGACCGACCCGGATCAGCACGGCCAGCGCGGCGAGCAGGCCGTAGGTCGCGACGAATGCCGGCAGCACGGCCGCCCGGCGGAACAGCAGCGCGGCGACCAGGCCGAGGTGAATGGCGAGGTAGGCGAGATATTCCGGCGCTGGGCCGAACTCCACGACGAAGCTGCCGGCGACCGCGGCCATCGCCGCCGCTGCCGCCGCGAGCAGCCAGTCGCCGAGCGGGATCCGGCGCCAGGTCATGAGCCGCAGCCTAGGCCTCGGCGGCGGGCGTCTCCTCCTGCCGTGGGAGGAGATCTCCACCGAGCACGAGGGTCGCGTGGGCGCCGAGCACCGTCTCCGCGCCCTCGCCCCGGACCTCGCCGTGACTGAAGATCGGCTCGCCCGTCACCGGGGCCCGGGTCTCGCGGTCGGCGAGATTGACCACCAGGGTGATCGGGCCGCGGCGTACCGCGAACCACCCGGCGTCGGCGTCGAAGTCGACCAGGGCCGAGGCCAGCCGAGGATCGGTGATCGCGGCATGGGCGCGGCGGATCCCGATCAGTTGCCGGTACGCCGTGAGCAGCTCGGCGTACTCGCCCGCGTCGGGTTCTGACCAGTCCAGCTTGGACCGGGTGAACGTGGCGGGATCCTGCGGGTCGGGGATGTCGTCGAGGTTCCAGCCCATCGCTGCGAACTCGCCCTTGCGGCCGCGGCTGACCGCCTCGCCGAGCTCCGGCTCGGGGTGGGAGGTGAAGTACGCGAACGGCGTCGAGGCCCCCCACTCCTCCCCGGCGAAGATCATCGGCGTCTGGTTGCCCAGCAGCACCAGCGCCGCGGCGATCACCAACTGGCCCTGGTCGAGCCGCGCGCGGGGGCGGTCGCCCGCGGCCCGGTTGCCGACCTGATCATGGTTGGCCGAGCAGACCACCAGCCGCCAGGCCGGGGTCTGCTCGGGATCGAGCGGGCGGCCGTGGTGGCGCCGCCGGAAGCTCGACCAGCCGCCGTCGTGGTAGAAACCGCGCTCGATCACCCGCGCGAGCGCGGCCGGGCCGGCGAAGTCGGCGAAATAGCCGCTGACATCGCCGGTCAGGTTGGTCAGCAGCGCGTGATGGAAGTCGTCGCTCCACTGCCCGGTCATGCCCAGGCCGCCGGCCTCGCGCGGCGTGATCATCCGCGGGTCGTTGGCATCGGATTCGGCGATCAGGCTCAGCGGGCGGCGCAGGTGCGCCGACAGGGCGGCGGTCTCGGCCGCAAGCTGCTCCAGCACGTGGGTCGCGCGATGATCCACCAGCGCGTGCACCGCGTCGAGGCGCAGCGCGTCGACATGGAAGTCGGCGAACCAGGCGAGCGCGTTGTCGATCAGGTAGCGGCGTACCTCGTCGGAGTCCGGCCCGTCGAGGTTGATCTGGGTTCCCCACGGCGTCTCGGCGCCCTCCAGCAGATAGGGGCCGAACCGGGGCAGGTAGTTGCCGCTCGGCCCGAGGTGGTTGTAAACGGCGTCCTGCACCACGCCGAGGCCCCGGGCGTGGCAGGCATCGACGAAGCGGCGGTACGCCTCCGGCCCGCCGTAGGGCTCGTGCACGGCGTACCAGTCGACCCCGTCGTAGCCCCAGCCGTGCTCGCCGTTGAACGCGTTCACCGGTAGGGGCTCCACAAGATCGACGCCGAGTGCGACCAGGTGATCAAGCCTGCCGATGGCGGCATCCAGCGTCCCCTCGGGGGTGAAGGTCCCGATGTGCAGCTCATAGATCACCGAGCCGGCGAGCTGGCGACCGGTCCAGGCGTGATCGGTCCAGTCGAAGGCGGTCGGGTCGACGGTCTGCGACAGGCCGTGCACGCCGTTCGGCTGTCGCCGGCTGCGGGGATCCGGCAGCGGGGTCTCCTCGTCGTCGAGCAGATAGCCGTAGTCGACGCCCGCCCGGAGCAGCTCCGGGTCCAGGTCGACGGGTCGCCACCAGCCGGAATCCTCGCGCCGCATGGGAAACCGGCGCCCGTCGGCGAGCAGGGTGAGGCGCTGCGGGCGTGGCGCCCAGACGTCGAAGCTGATCACGATGCCTCCCAGACGGTGGGTCAGAGTTGATCGCCGATGATCACGGGTTCGTTGACGAGGGTGATGCCCCAGCGCTCGCGTACGCCGTCGCGGATCTCGCGGGCCAGCGCGAGCAGGTCGACGGCGCGCGCGTCGCCCCGGTTGGTCAGGGCGAGCACGTGCTTGCCGGACAGGCGGGCGGCGCCGGTGCCGTGGCCCTTGTCGAAGCCGGCATGGTCGATCAGCCAGGCCGCGCTGGTCTTCACCCGCCCGTCCGGCTGGGGAAAGCGCGGCGCGTCGGCCGGCAGCGCGTCGGCCGCGGCGGCGTCGATGATCGGATTGGTGAAGAACGAGCCGGCGCTCCAGGTGTCGTGATCATCGGCATCGAGCACCATGCCCTTGCCGCGGCGCAGCGCGAGCACGGCCTCGCGCACCCGCGTCGCCGGCGCCCGTTCGCCCTGCTCGACGCCCAGGCGCCGGGCCAGCTCCGCATAGCGGACCGGTGCGGAGAGATCGCCGATCGGCAACTGGAACGTGACGTCGAGGACCACGAACCGGTCCGGATTCCCCTTGAACCTGCTGTGCCGGTAGGAGAAGCCGCAGTCGGCTCCGGCGAAGGTGACGATCCGTCGCTCGGCGCGATCCCACGTGCGCACCCGGGCGATGGTCTGGGCGACCTCCGCCCCGTAGGCGCCGACGTTCTGGATCGGCGTCGCGCCGACCAGCCCCGGGATACCGGAGAGCGCCTCCAACCCGGCCCAGCCGTGCTCAAGGGTGTGCGCGACGAATGCGTCCCATGGCTCACCGGCCTGCGCGGTGATCATCGCGCCGGAGCAGGAATCGACATCGGAGTCGATCCTGCGGTTCGCGATCACGATCACCCGGCCGTCGAAGCCGGCATCGGCGATCAGCAGGTTCGACCCGCCGCCGATCAGCAGCACCGGCGTACCCTGCTCGTCGGCCTCGGTGATCAACGCGACGAGTTCGTCGGCGCTGCGGGCGGTCGCCAACTCGCGGGCGGGGCCGCCGACCCGCAGCGTGGTCAGCTCGGCGAGATCAGTCAACGCGCACCTGCGCGCTGGCCTGGCCGAGCACCTTCTCCTCGCCGCACATCACCTCGAGCCTGATCGTCGCGATGCCGTCGGCGATCTCGGCGACCTCGCCGGTGACCACGAGCTCGACGCCGACGCCGTCGTCCGGCACGGGCACCGGCTTGCGGAACCGGGCGTACTGGCCCACCACCCGGCCCGGGCCGCCGACGGCATCGGTGACGGCGCGCATGGCGATCGCCAGGGTCAGCATGCCGTGGGCGATCACGCCGTCGAGGCCGAGCTCGCGCGCCGCATGATCGGAGTGGTGGATCGGGTTGAAGTCGCCGGAGGCGCCGGCGTAGCGGACCAGCGTGGTCCGGGTGACGGGCACCGTCAGCGGGCCGATCCGCTGGCCCTCGGCGAGGGCGGTCATGCGGCGGCCTCGCGGTTGTGCACGAAGGTCGACTCCGCGGTGCAGATCTCCTCGCCGGCCGGCTCGGCCGGACCGCCCTCGACGGCGACGGTGGAGATCACCACGCGGATGCCGATGGTCTCGGTCGCGCCGCGGGTGCGCACGCTGGTGATCGTCAGTTGCGGGGCGATGGTGTCGCCGGCGCGCAGCGGCCGCGACCAGTGGAAGCGTTGATCGGCATGCACGGTGCGGGCGAGGGAGAGCCCGAGCTCGGGATCGTCGAACATCGCCTGCCAGGCGTCGGCGGCCACGCTCATCACGAAGGTCGGCGGCGCGGCGGCATCGGCACCGCGATAGGCGGGGTCGGGGTCGCCGATGGCGTCGGCGAAGGCGGCAATCCGGCCGGCGCTGACCGGGGTCGGGTCGCCGGGCGGATAGCTGCGGCCCACGTGCTCGGCTGAGATCATGGCGCCACGGTACCGGCCCGCTCAGCGCGGGGCGGTGGTGCTGTTGCCGATCAGCAGGCGGTAGGGGGCCGGCTCATCGGCGAGTTTCTCGCCCCGGGCCAGCGCGAGCATCATCTCGGCCAGTCGCCGGCCCTGCGCCTGACCGCCCTGGTCGATCGTGGTCAGGGTGACCGGCAGCCACGGCAGGTCGACCCCGTCGAAGCCGGTGACGCTGAGATCGTCGGGTACGCGCAGGCCGAGATCCTCCGCCGCCCGGATCACGCCGGCGGCCAGCGTGTCGGCCTGGGTGATGATCGCGGTCGGGCGCGGGTCGGCCGCCAGCAGGGCGCGCGCGGCAGCCTGGCCACCCTCGATGGAGACCGGGGCCGTGATCATCGGCCCGTCGGGAAAGACGTCGCGAAAGCCGCGCACCCGCTGCTGGGCGTCGGGGAAGTCGGAGCAGGTCACCTCCGCCGGCCCGAACGGCCGCGGCGTACCCACCGCGTACTCCGCCACGTTCAGCGGCATCGCGATGTGCGCGACGCGGGTGTGGCCGAGGTCGCGGACGTGGGCGGCCACCTCCGCCTGCGCGGCGCGGTTGTCGACGGTCAGTTGGACGACCCGGTCGTCCTCGGGTGCGCCGGTGCCGACCATCGGTACGCCGCGACCCGCCAGGTGTTCGACGACCGGATTGCTCCGCGGGCCGCAGAGCGGGAACGCGACGGCATCCAGCGCGGTGCCGGCAATCTGGTCGATCGCCGCCTCCGGATCGCTGCCGGACTGCGCGATCAGCAACAACCCGGTCGAGGTGTTGTCCAGGCCGGTCATGATCCCGTCCAACAGGCCGAGCGCGTACGGATCGCGCAGCGCCTGCATCAGCGTGCCCTCGCCGATCACGCCGACCACGCCGGCCCGGCCCCGGCGCAGCGATCGGGCGATGGGATCGGGGCCCGCATAGTCGAGTTCGGCCGCGGCGATCCGGACCCTGGCGGCCATCTCGTCCGAGACCGGTCCACGGCCGCTGAACACCAGCGACGCGGTGGACACCGCGACGCCGGCCCGCGCCGCGACCTGCTTGAGGGTCGGGCGCCGGGCGGCCTGGTCGACCTGGCTCATGTCGCGGATGCTACCCGCGCCGGCTCGCCTCGATCACCAGCAGCGGCAGCTCGACGCCCAGCAGCGGGGTGATCGCGTGGCGGGCGACCCGGTCCAGCCGCAGCGGGCTCGCCGCGACCGCCGCCTCGGGATCGCGCAGCGGGTCGCAGCCGTGGTCGAGCAGGCGGGTCGCGGGTCGGAGCAGGCGCTGGAGCGTCCGCGCCGCAGTGCCGCGCGGCGCGGCGCCGTGTTCGGCGAGCACCACCCGCCCGCCCGGGCGCAGGACGCGGTACGCCTCGGCGAGGGCGCGCGCCACCTCGTCCACGCTGCACAGGACGGTCGTGGCGAGCACGGCATCGACGCTCGCGTCGGGCAGCGGAACGGCCTCGGCGCGCGCGGCGAGCGGCGCGGCCGGATGGCCGCTGGCGCGGGCGCGGACGGCAAGTCGATCGCGCAGGCGGCGGTTCGGCTCCAGCCCGATCCAGGCGATGCCCGGCGCCAGCCGGGCGAAGTTGGCGCCGCGCCCGGCGCCGAGCTCGAGCACCCGGCCGCGCAGCGCCGCGACGGCCCGGTCGCGATCGCGTTCGAAACCCGCCAGCCCCTCGTTGATCATCAGCGGGTGATCTTGCGCGGGAACAGCCAGCCGCACAAGGCGCCGCAGGCGATGATCAGCCCGACGCACCAGGCGAGCGCGCCGATCCCGACGCCCGGCGAGACCGGCGTACCCTGCAGGAAGCCGCGCAGGGTCTCGATGACGAGCGTGTAGGGCTGATTGGCGGCGAAGACCTGCAGCCAGCCGGGCATCGTCTGCACCGGCACGAAGCCGCTGGAGACGTAGGGCAGGATGAAGAACAAGAAGCCGTAGCCGGCAGCGTTCTCCGGCGATCCGGAGATCAGGCCGATGGTGGCCATGATCGTGGTGATGGTCAGGATGTAGATCATCATCAGGCCGAGTGCGGCGAGCAGCGACAGCGCTCCCCCGGTCGGTCGGTAGCCGAGCAGCAGCGCCACGCCGAGGACGACGGAGGAACCGATCAGATTGCGCACCATGCTCGCCGCCACGTGTCCGACGAGCGCGGTGGCCGAGGCGATCGGCAGGGTCCGGAAGCGATTCATCACACCGGTGGACAGATCGCGGCTGACCGCCGCGGCGACGGAGGCTGCGCCTTGGGTGGCGCACAGCACCAGCACCCCGGGCACGACGTAGTCGAGATAGCCGGGACCGAGGATCGCCCCGCCGAAGATGTAGGTGAACATCAACATCAGCGTGAGCGGCAGGACGATCGCCATCACGATGCCCTCGCCGTCGCGCAGGCTGTGGCGCAGGCTGCGCCCGGCAAAGATCGCCCCTGAGTGCAGCGGCGAGACACCCCGCGCGGTGAGGTCGCGCGCGGTGTGGTCGCCTCGGGTGTGGTCGCGTCGGGTGAGTTGGTCCGTGCTCATCGGGCACCTCCGGTGATCATCTCGGGCCGATCGGCAGGGCGATCGGCGCGCTGGCGCGCGGTGAGGGCGAGGAAGACGTCGTCGAGGGTGGGCTGGCGCAGCTCGAGGCGGGCGGCCGGGTCATGCGGGGGAAGTTGGCGCAGGGCGGCGGCGACCGCGTCCGGCGTACCGTCCGTCGGAGCCTCGTGCAACACCTCACCCGTGGGCAGCACCAGGGCGAGGGATTCGCCGCCGACGATCGCCTTGAGCCGGCTCGCGGTGCCGTCGGCGACGATCCGGCCGCCGTCGAGGATCGCGATCCGGTCGGCCAGCGCCTCGGCCTCCTCGAGGTACTGCGTGGTCAGGAAGATCGTCGTGCCGTCGGCGGCGAGCGCGAGGACATCGCGCCAGACCTGTTGCCGGCTCTCCAGATCGAGCCCGGTGGTCGGCTCATCGAGGAACAGCACGGCGGGCCTGGTGATCATGCTGGCGGCCAGGTCGAGGCGACGCTTCATCCCGCCGGAATAGGTGTTCGCGGCCCGGCCGGCCGCGTCGGCGAGCCCGAACTGGTCGAGCAGTTCGGCGGCGCGGCGACGAGCGACGGCGGCGGGCAGCCCCCGCAGCCGGCCGAAGAGCACCAGATTCTCCCGACCGGTGAGCAGTTCGTCGATCGCGGCGAACTGTCCCGTGGTGCTGATCGCCGCGCGCAGCCGGCGGCGGTCGCGGGCGACATCGTGACCCGCCACCCGCGCGGTGCCCGCATCGGCGCGGATCAGCGTGGTCAGGATGCTGACCAGCGTGGTCTTGCCCGCTCCGTTGCGGCCGAGCAGCGCGAACACGCCACCGTCGATGCGTAGCGTCAGGTCGTCCAGCACCCGGTTGGCGCCGAAGCTCTTGGCGAGCCCGTGGGTTTCGATCGTGCCGTCCATTGCCCCTCTCCCTCCATTTGTGTCGTCAGTTATCGCCGCCTGCGGCCTCGCCGAGGGGGCGATAACTGACGACACGATTTCTGCGTACTGAATAAACTGTTTTGTCCGCACACAGCGTGGCACGAAACTGTGTGCCCTGCAAGCAGTATGTGGGGAAAGCAGTATGTCTGGCATACAGTGACCCGCATGACGGATGAGCTGCCGCGGGCGCTGGCGATCGCCTGGGGGATGGAGACCTCGCCCAGCCGCGGGCCGAAGCGCGAGCTGAGCCACGAGAGCATCGTCGATGCGGCGATCGAGATCGCGAACGCCGAAGGACTCGCGGCGTTGACGATGCAGCGGGTGGCGAAGTCATTCGGCTTCACCACAATGGCGCTCTACCGCTACGTCTCCAGCAAGGACGACCTGCAGATTTTGATGCTCGACCGGGCGAACGCCCAGGCCGCCGACGCGGTGATCGACGCCACCGACTGGCGCGCCGGGCTGCGCGACTGGATGGACGCGGTGCGGGCGACGCTGCACGCGCACCCGTGGCTCTTCGAGCTGTACGCCAGTGGCGCCGGCGTGAACCAGCTCGCGCTGCCCAACATGATGCGGATGACCGACAACGGCCTGCGCGCGATGCGTACGCTCGACCTGCCGCTCGCCGCCAAGCTCGACGTGATCACCCGGCTGTCGGTGCTGGCGACCGAGTCGGTCAGCCAGGAGTTGGCGCGCCGCGACCCGAGCACCAATCTCGACCCGATGGCCGTGGAGGCGATCCGGGAAGTGGCGACCGCCGAACGCTTTCCCGACCTGCACCCGTCGATCGCCGACGGCAGCTACTTCGACGGCTGCACCGAGCTGGGCGACCCGGACAATCTCCGGACCGAGCTCGATTCCTTCTTCGACCGGCTCGAAACGCAGGCCCGGACCGGTCCCCCGGCCACCCCTGCGCCGCTCACCCCGGACGCCGCGGCGGCCGTTGCCGAACGCGAATGGCGCGAGGCCGTCGCCCTGCGCAAGCGGGCGACCGAACGGGTCAACGAGGCCTCCCGGATCGAGGCCGCGAAGCACGTCGAGTACACCGCAGCGAAGGAGTTCGCCAAGGCATCGGCAAAGGCCGCCCGATCCGGGCGGGGGTGAGCCCGCCTCCCGATCGACCATGATCATCATCTGCTCACCGCAGCCCGCTCGGCGAACACCGTGACCCCCACCGTCAGCGCTGCGCCGATCGCGATCATCAACAGGTAGGGCCCCGGGGCGGCCGCGGCCCGGACATCACCCAGTTTCGCGATCGCGAACGGGATCACCGCCACCACGGCGCCGAGCGTGCTGGCCAGGGTCGCCACGGCGAGGCCAACCAACGTCTCACAAAGGAGCATGGCCCGCACCTGCGGCTCGGTCGCGCCGACCGATGACATGGTCGCAAGCTCGCCACGTCGCCCGTTGATCGCGGCGATCAGATTGTTGGCCAACGCGATCGCCATGAACGCGGCGATCAACACGACAACCAGGTAGTTGATCGATGCCATCACCACGCCGATCCCGCCGGCGCCTCCGTTCGCGGCATTCTCGATCCCTTGCATGGTGAGGATTCCCGTGGACACCCCGAGAAACAGCGTCAGGAATGTGACCGCCGGTCGGATCCGATCCGGCACGGTGCGCAGGTTGATCCGTGCCAGGTGCCAGCTCGCCGAACGACCCGTCGGCAGCAATCGCAGCACGCGCTCCGCGAGCCCAACCAGCTCGCGGGCCAACAGGCACAGACCGACGGCAACCAGCACACAGCCCGGCCCGGTTGCCGCGGTGGCATAGACACTGGATGCGGGCATCGCCAGCGAGCTTGCCGAGGAGATCAGGCCGATCATGATCAATGCCGCCGCCACGATTCGGCGTACCCGGCCCGAGCGGGACGCACGATCGCTCGGACCGGCGGCCTCGACAGGGCTCCGCGCGGCCAGCGTACGCGCGCCGAGATACCCGCCCGCGATGCTGGCGAGCACGATCAGCCCCGCGGCGAGGACCGGCCAGCCCAGGCCGGGACGATACGCAGATTCCGGGTGGATCAGCCCGACATCGCGGACCTGCGCGACGATCACCCAGCCGACCAGATAGCTCACCGCCACGCCGGGCAGCGCCGCGGCCAGGGCGACCGCCGCGGTCTCCAGCGCGACCATCCGGCGGACCTGCCCCGGAGTGGCACCGATCAGGCGCATCCCGCCGATCTCTTCGGTACGCCCGTCGAGCGCGACCCCCACCGTGGAGACCACTGCGAACACCACGATCGCCAGGATCCAACTGCCCATGATCGCCGGGAACTGGGTGAGGAACGGCCGATCGGCATCGTTCGCGCCGGGCGCCAGACCGCTCGCCAGGATGCCGGCCATGCCTGCCACGAGCGCGGTACCGACGAGGCCGACCAGGCCGGTGGCCAGCAACGAACGCCGGTGGTACGCCGCCGACTGCAGCGCGACGCTGATCATCGTCCCGCCTCGGCTGCTTCGCGTTCGGCGTTCTCGATCAGCACCGCCATCCGCGCGGCCACGGCGCGCGCAGACGGCTCGCCGACGCGATCGACGAGCCGCCCGTCGGCGAGGAACAGCACCTCATCGGAGCTGCCGGCGGCCGACGGATCGTGGGTGACCATGACGATGGTCTGGCCGGCATCGGCCAGGCTGCGGAGCAGGCCCAGCACCTCGCGCGCGCTGTGCAGGTCCAGCGCGCCGGTCGGTTCGTCGGCGAAGACGATCGACGGTTCGGTGATCAGCGCGCGGGCGATCGCCACCCGTTGCCGTTGACCTCCCGAAAGCTGGTTCGGCCGGTGCCGGGCTCGCTGACCGAGGCCGACCCGGTCGAGCAGCTCGACGGTTGCCCGGCGATCGGGGCGGCGTCCGTCCAGACGCAGCGGCAGCTCGACGTTCTCGGCGGCGGTCAGCGCGGGCAGCAGGTTGAATGACTGGAACACGAATCCGAGCTCGCGACGGCGTAGCTCGGCGAGCCGGGTCTGGTCCAGGCCACCGAGCACCTGGCCGGCCAGTTCGACCCGGCCGCCGGTCGGCGACTGGAGCCCTGCGGAACAGTGCAGCAACGTGGTCTTGCCCGAGCCGGACGGGCCCATGATCGCGGTGAAGGAGCCGCGCGCGATCGTGAGGTCGATGCCGCGCAGTGCGTGCACGGGACCCGCGTCACCCGGATAGGCGCAGGCGAGCCCGCGCAACCGGAGCGCGGGCGCGCCCGGCTGACTGGAAGCCGATCGCCGCGGCGCGGGACCTCGGCGGTTGGTGTCGTTCATGGATGGCCCGTTTCTCGCCGGCGGTCGCTCGCCGCCGGTTGATACGAGCGTATGAAACATATGTATGAAATGCAAATGTTAGCATCCTCGAGCGATGGACCAGGACACGAACTCGCCGACCAAGGACCGCCTGCTCGCGGCCGCCCGGGCCTGCCTTCTGCGACGCGGGTACGCGGGCACGACGGTGCGCGAGCTGATCGCCGAGAGCGGCACCAACCAGGCGTCGATCAACTACCACTTCGGGTCGAAGGAGGTCCTGCTCAACCAGGCCGTGCTGGATCTCAACGGCGAATGGGGGCGGCACCTGTTCGACGCCGTGGGCGGTGAGTTGTCGGCCACCGAGCGCTGGCGACGGGTGATCGACTCCATCGAGGAGAACCGATCGCTGTGGTTCGTCAACTTCGAGGCGATCACCCTGGCCCAGCACAACGAGACGATCCGGCAGGGCCTTGCCGAACGCGGCGCGCGGGCCCGGGAGGTGCTCGCCGAGGCATTCGGCGGCGACGGCTCCCGGCAGTACGCCCTGCTGATCGGCGTGGCCGCCCAGTGGCTGCTCGACCCCGACACCGCCCCGTCGGCGGAGGCGATTGCCGGCGGCGCCGCCCCCGGCTGAGCTTGCGGGTTGAGAGCTTGCGGGGTTGAGAGCTTGCGGGGTTGATGCTGGGCCCTCCCTCCTCCGGCGCGGCTCTCCCCACCCAAGAGTGTCGTCAGTTATCGCCCTCTGGGGAGCTGCCCAGGGGGCGATAACTGACGACACAACTGGATCGAGGACGGAGCCGCGACCGGCGGCATACTGGCGTGGGGCATCCGCATCCAGGGAGGGCGTTGTCATGGCGAACGGCGACCGGCACGAACACCCCGGGCATGATCACGGGCAGGGGCATGATCACGGGCACGGACAAGGGCACGGGCACGGGCACGGGCACGGGCACAGGCATGATCACGGCTTGGGCTGGTGGCCGCGGCTGCGGCACGCGCTTTCGGACCTGGTCGGCGGGCACTCCCACGACGCGGCGGACCAGGTCGACGATGCACTGGAGGCCGACGAGCGCGGGCGCCGGGCGCTCTGGATCAGCCTCGGCGCGCTGGTGCTGACGGCAGCCGTGCAGGCGGGCGTGTTCTGGTTCACCGGCTCGGTGGCCCTGCTCGGCGACACGCTGCACAACGTCGCCGACGCCGCCACGGCGGTGCCGCTGTTGATCGCCTTCTGGCTGGCCCGGCGCCCGGCCAACGACACCTACACCTACGGCTACGGGCGGGCCGAGGATCTGGCCGGGCTGTTCGTGGTCGCCATGATCGCGCTGTCCAGCGTGGTGGCCGCCTGGCAGGCGATCGACCGGCTGCTGAATCCGCGCGAGGTGTCGCACCTGTGGGCGGTCGCGGCGGCGGGCGTGGTGGGGTTCGTGGGCAACGAGCTGGTTGCCCGGTATCGCATCCGGGTCGGCCGCCGGATCGGGTCCGCGGCGCTGGTCGCCGACGGGCTGCACGCCCGTACCGACGGGTTCACCTCCCTCGCGGTCGTGCTGGGCGCCGCCGGCGTGGCGGTCGGCTGGACGTGGGCCGATCCGGTCATCGGGCTGCTGATCGCTCTCGCGATCCTCGGCGTCCTCCGCTCGGCGATCAAGCAGGTCGGCGCGCGGCTGATGGACGCCGTGGACCCCCGGCTGGTCGCCCGGGCGCGCGCCGAGATCGCCGGCACTCCCGGCGTGCTGGGGGTACGCGCGATCCGGCTGCGCTGGATCGGGCACACGCTGCACGCCGATGCCGATGTCACCGTCGGCGACGACCTGCCGGTGACCGCCGGGCACGAGATTGCCCACGCCGTCGAGCAGCGGCTGATCGACGGCGTACCGCGGCTGACCCGGGCCGTCGTCCATGTCAGCCCCGCCGGCGCGCACCGGCTGGTCTCCTGACGCCTGCCGCGCGAGGATCCCGGCCGCCCCGCCCCGCGACCGCCTAGTCTGGGAGGCGATGACTTCCTCGCTCCGTTGGTCGATCGCGACCTTCGCCTGCTTCGCTGCGGCGCTGCTGGCCGTGCTCGCGGCGAACGTGCCGCCGGGCCGCAGCGCGCCGATCGTCTGCTTCGCGATCGCGGGCGCGTTCGTGATCGTCGGGCTGGTCCTGCGGTTCCAGACGGTACGCCAGCTCAACCGCGAGTCCCGCGAGCGGCACGGGCACAAGCCCTCGTGACCGAGGAGGAGGCCCGGTGAAGGTCGAGTCGAGCGTGGTCGTCGGCGTCGATCCCGCCACCGCCTTTGCCGTCTCCCAGACCACGGGCGAGACCCGGCTGCGCTGGGACCCGTTCATCGACCGACAACACTTCCTCGACGGGGCGACGCGTCCGGGCAAGGGCGTACGCACCTTCACCCGGCACCGGTGGGGGCTGTCCATGATCAGCGAGTACGTGTCGTGGAACCCGCCGACCAATGTCGGGATGCGGATGGTGCGCGGGCCGTGGTTCTTCGCCACCCTGGCGGGCGGCTGGCGCTTCACCGGCGTGCCGGACGGCACCCGCGCGACCTGGAAGTACAGCTTCGCCTGCCGACCGGGCTGGCTCGCCCCGCTGGCCGAACGGATCGGCGGCGCGCTCCTCGGCCGCGAGATCGAGGCCCGCCTGGCCGGTTTCGCCCGCGGCTGCACCGATCCGGTGGTGCTGGCGGCCGCCAGCGGCTCCCGACCCGCTCAGTGACCGGCGTACGCCCCGCCGTCGACGTGGATCACCTGCTTGGTGATGTGCCCGGCGCCGGGCGAGGCGAGCCAGCCGATCGTCTCCGCCACGTCGTCGGGTACGCCGGCCCGGTTCGTCGCGGTCTGTGAGATCAACATCTCCTTGCGCTCATCGCTGAGCTGCCCGTTGAAGAACTCGGTGTCGATGATCAGCCCCGGCGAGACGACATTGCAGGTGATGCCGCGCGGGCCGAGCTCGCCGCCCAGGGAGAGATTCCACGCCTCCACCGCAGCCTTCGCCGCCCCGTAGGAGGCCGCGCCGCTTCGCGCGGCGATCGAGCCGATCGTGATCACCCGGCCATGATCAGCAATCCGCTCGCGCAGCGCCTCGGTGGCCAGCACGGCGGTCAGCACGTTGGCATCGAAGTTGCGCTGCCAGGCCGCGCGCACGCCGTCCAGACCGGCCGGGGCCGGCGTACCCTGCAGGTCCGGATTCCCGCCGGCATTGTTCACCAGCACGCCGATCTCGCCGTCGATCGCCTCGGCCAACGCCCGCGCACCGGACGGCCCGGACAGGTCGGCGACCACGGCCCGGGCACCGATCGCCGAGGCCGCCTCCCGCAGCACCGGTTCGCGCCGTCCGGCGATGATCACCCGATCGCCGGCCCGGGCGAACCACTCCGCGCTCGCCCGTCCGATCCCTGTCCCGCCGCCGGTCACCACCACGGTCCGCTGAACCATTTTCACTCCCTCACGACTTCTTTAGGCCTTAACTATCTACTGAAGCCCTAAACTAGCCGTCGTGCCGGTCGAGGACAACACCGATGCCGCAGCCATCCAGCGGGCCTGGCTGCGCGAGGATCCGACCCTGCCCGTCGAGTCGATCGGGGTGATCACGCGGATCTGGCAGGTGGCCAAGCTGCTGCACGACGACCGGCGCCGGACCATGCGGCGGCTCGGTATGGATGAGGCCACGCGCGATCTGCTGGCGACGCTGAAGCGGGCCGGCGAGCCCTATGCCCTGCCGCCCGGCACCATCGCGGCCCGGTGTGGGGTGAGCGCCGCCGCGATCACGCAGCGGGTGGCGCGGGCGGTTGCCGCGGGCTATGTCACCCGGGCCGGGTCGGAGCGGGACGGGCGGGGCGCCCTGGTCACGCTGACCGCGCTCGGCCATCGGCGCATCGACGAGACGGTGGGTGACCTGCTGCGGCACGAGGCAGAACTGGTCGCGGGCCTCGACCCGGCGCAACGCGACCAGTTGGCCGGGTTGCTGCAGGAGTTGCTGGTCGACCTGCGGGCCCGGGAGTGAGCCGCGGACACGAAAGAGCCGCCCGACCTCGGCGGTCGGGCGGCTCGTTGCGGCGTCAGCTCAGCGGGTCTCGCGGTGCGCGGTGTGGCTGTGGCAGCGCGGGCAGAACTTCTTCAGCTCCAGGCGATCCGGGTCGTTGCGCCGGTTCTTCTTGGTGATGTAGTTCCGCTCCTTGCACTCGGTGCAGGCGAGCGTGATCTTCGGCCGGACGTCCGATGCCTTGGCCATGGTCGTTTCCTTTGGTCTGCTTCGTCTTCGGGTGGCGGGTACGCGGTAGCGAGAGCGGGATTCGAACCCGCGACCTCACGATTATGAGTCGTGCGCTCTCACCAACTGAGCTACCTCGCCGCGGGAGCGGCCTGCCTCGCCGCTCCGCAGAGCCCCGATGCGGAATCGAACCGCAGACCTTCTCCTTACCATGGAGACGCTCTGCCTACTGAGCTATCGGGGCGTGGCAACAGCCCTCGGGGCGCTGCCGACGCACAAAGATACACGCTGGCCGCCCGCGTGCGCCAATCGCGGCGACGCCTCACCCGGCGGGCCGCTCCCATACCGAAACGTGGCGCCGGGACTCGGCGGTGAACGGGCTGCGATCCCACCAGTCCCACCGCTCGACCAGCCGCATCCCGGCGATCCGCGCCATCAGGTCGAACTCCGCAGGCCAGGCGTACCGGAACGGGACCGACGTCCGCTCGGCCACGCCGTCGCGGATGGTGACATGGTGCGAGGTCATCGCCTGGGTGACGGTGTCGTAGGTGTCGAAACCGAGGTGGTCGTCGCTGAGGTCGAACGGGACCGCGGTCTGGCCGGGCGGCAGGCGCCGCAGGTCGGGTACGCCGACCTCGACCACGAACCGGCCGCCGGGTTCGAGGTGGGCGGCGGCGTTGCCGAAGCAGGCGACCTGGGCGTCCTGGCTGGTCAGGTTGCTGATCGTGTTGAACACCAGATAGACGAGCCCGAAGGAGCCCGGCACCCGGGTGGTGCTCATGTCGCCGATCGTTACGGGCAGCTCGGCGCCGCCGGGCTTCGCGCGCAGGCGCTCGACCATCGCCTGGGAGAGTTCGATGCCGGTGACGGGTACGCCCGCCTCGGCCAGCGGGAGCGCGATCCGGCCGGTGCCGATCGCGAACTCCAGCGCCGGTCGGCCGGAGGCCAGCTCGGCGAGGAAGTCGACGGTGCGGGCGATGCCGGTGGGACCGTGGTCGCCCTCGGGAATGTCGTCGTCATAGGTGGCCGCGACGCTCGCGCCGAAGTATCCGTCGGGGTCCGTGCTGCCGGGGTCCGTGCTGTCGGGGTCCATGATCACGACGCTAGGGTGGGCAACACCGCCGGGCAATCGAGTTTCGGCGTACCCGCGCCGAGGAGCACCGCCGATGCATCGCCTGACCGTGGTCTACGACGAGCCGGCCGACAAGGCGGCGTTCGAGCGCCGCTACAGCGAGGAGCACGTCCCGTTGGTCGAGATCCGCCGGCACGCCGAGGGCTGCGGCACCACCTACACGACCTACGCCGGCGAGGTCGCCGAGGCCTGAGCCGGCTCGGCGACCGTGAGCGTTTTGTGGTCATTCTCGAGCGGAATCGGACGACAAAATGATCACGCGGCCCGGTAATCGCCTCGCCCTCACCGCGTCGGTACGCGGCGGCCACGGTCACGTCACATTTCCGCCAGCGCCGGAGCGCCCCGCTCCCTAGCGTCGATCCGGTGAACAACGCACCCGCCGCAAACCTCACCACACAACGACTTCGCACGCCCGCGGTGATCTTCATGGCGCTGGCCGCCGCGATCGGGACCGGGAGCGCGTACCCGCTGCAACCGGCGATGGCGGACGTCGCCGATGCCCTGAACTCCACCATCGGCGCGATCGGGGTCGCCCTCGCCGCCGCACCGGTGGGCTACCTGATCGGGCTCTGCCTGCTCGTGCCCCTGGTCGACCGGTTCCCGCCGGGCCGGGTGCTCGCCGCCCAGTTCGGCGGCCTGGCAGTCGCCCTCGCGTCGGCGGCGGCGGTGGGCAGCACACCGGTGCTCGGCGGCCTGATCGGCGTGGTCGGGGCCTTCTCCGCGGTCGGCGCGGGGATCAGCTCGGTGGCTGGCCGGCTCGCGCGTTCCGAACGACGCGCGGTGACGCTCGGCGTGGTCACCGCCGGCATCTCGGCCGGCATCCTGGCGGGCCGGATCGCCGGCGGTTGGCTGAGCGACGCGTACGGCTGGCGGGCGATGCTGCTGGTGTTCGCGGCGGCCTGCGCGGGCAGCGCGACCGGCTGTCTGGTGCTGATCCCGAGAGTGCCCGCCGGCGCCAACCGCGACTACCTGGCGACCGTCCGCTCGCTGCCCCGCCTGATCGTCCGGAACCGGCTCCTGCGCTCGGCGGCGATCCGGGGCTCGGCATGGTTCTTCGCCTTCTGCGCGATCTGGGCGGGACTCGCGGCCGCGTTGGCCGAGCCGCCCTACTCCTACCCGGCCGAGCGGATCGGCCGGTACGCCCTGGCCGGGCTCGCCGGGATGCTGATCACTCCCCTCGCGGGCGCCCTGACCGACCGGATCGGCCCACGCCGCGTGATTCTCTGCGGGCTCGCGCTGGCCGGCGCCGCCGCGGTCGGCGTTGCCCTCGGCCTGAGCAGCCCGGTCCAGACGCTGGCGTGTCTGGCGCTCTTCGATGCCGGACTGTTCGCGGCCCAGGTGGCCAACCAGAGCACCGTGCTGGCCATCGACCCCGCCGCGCCGGCCCGCTTCAACGGCGCGTACATGGTGGTCTACTTCGTGGGCGGCAGCCTCGGCACGGCCTTTGGTCCGCTGGCGGTCGGCCTGCTTGGCTGGACGGCCACCGCGCTGATCGCCGCGGCGGCCATCGCCTTCGCCGCGGTGCTCACGACGCTGGACCGGCGTTCGGTGGCAGGTGTTGGATTCGAACCAACGTAGGCAATGCCGACGGTTTTACAGACCGCTCCCTTTGGCCGCTCGGGCAACCTGCCATCGGCCGTCCTCGCGAACGACCGGCGATGAGGATAGCAAGCGCGCGAGCCGCGGCACCAATCCGCGAAGTCAGGCCGCCAGCAGCTCCAGCCGATCGGGCAGAGCGGACAGGGGCATCACCGACAGCGGGGCCTGCCCGGGCGTGATCGATCCGAGCACGCTCGCCCTCGACGCGCCGGTGGTCGAGGGCACCGCGCCGGGCAGGTGGTGCGCGGTGAGCCAGCCGAGCACCGCGAACGCGAGCGCCTCCTTCGCGCTGACCGGCAGCCCGTACGCCTCGCTCGACCGCACCGGCGCCGGCCTCGACAGTGCCGCGATCCGGCCCATCAGCACCGGGTTCCTCGCGCCGCCGCCGGAGACCACCAGGCCGGTCACGCCTTGGTCGGCCGCCGCCTCGGCGACGGTACGCGCGGTCAGCTCCACGAGCGTCGCCATCAGGTCGGGCAGCGCGATCGGCCGGTGCGCGGCGACCGCGGCGTCCAGCCGGGCGAGGTTGAAGTGTTCCTTGCCGGTGCTCTTCGGCGGCCGGCGCGCGTAGTAGGGGTCCGCGGCAAGGTCGGCCAGCAGCGCCTCCCGCACCCGCCCCGCCGCCGCGGTCTGCCCGCCGTCGTCGAAGTCGGCGCCGCCGTCGCGCTGCATGATCGCGTCGAGCCACGCGTTCGCCGGCCCGCTGTCGAACGCGACCGGCGGGTCCGTCGCCACCGTGAGGTTCGCGATCCCGCCGAGGTTGAGCGCGGCGGGCCGGGCGCCGAGCTCGGCGAACGCCGGCGAGCGCAGCCACCAGCCGTCGAACAGCGCGACGAGCGGCGCGCCCTGCCCGCCGGCCGCGACATCGGCGGAGCGGAAGTCCGAGACGACGGGCAGGCCGGTACGCGCGGCGATCCAGGCCGGCTGCCCGAGCTGCAGGCTGCCCCGCGCGGCGCCGTCCTCGACCCAGTGGTGCACCGTCTGGCCGTGGCTGGCGACGAGGTCGGCCCGGCCCGCGCACAGCGTCGCCACCGCCCGCTCGGCCAGCGCCGCGAACGACCGGCCGATCTCGGTGGTCAGCCGGTTCACCTGCGCCAGCTCGATCCGGCCGGGTGGCAGGGCGGCGCGGAGCAGTTGGCATACCTCGTCGGGGTAGTGGTCGGTGATCATGCCGAGCGGGCGTATCCGCAGCGTTCGTTCCACCAGCTCGATCTCCGCTGCCGCCGCGTCGATCCCGTCGAACGACGTCCCCGACATCAGCCCGATCACCCTCAGCCGAGCCATGATCATCTCTCCGGTTCGGGCTTGCGGGGCAGGCTGAGCAGCGCGACGAAGCTGACCGCGCAGGTGATCATCACGTAGTACGCCGGGACGGCCTTATTTCCCGACCAGGCGACGAGCTGGGTGATGATCAGCCCGGCGCTGCCGGAGAAGACGGCATTGGCCAGCGAGTAGGACAGGCCGAGGCCGGTGTAGCGGACCGAGGTGGGGAACATCTCCGACAGCATGGCCGGACCGGGCCCGGCCATCAGGCCCACGCTGGCGCCGGCGAGCAGCAGCCCGATCGCCCGCGGCACGATGCCCACATCGGCGCTGAGCAGCCAGAGCAGCGGCAGCGCCAACACGAGGGTCGCGCCCGCGCCGAGCAGCATGATCGGGCGCCGGCCGACCCGGTCGCTCGCCCAGCCGGCCGGCAGGATCGCGGCGGCGAACCCGAGATTGGCCAGCACGGCCGCGGTGAGCGCGGCATCGACGCTCGAGCCCAGCGCCTTCTCCAGGTACGCCGGGAGCACCACCAGGAACGTGTAGCCCGCGGCCGCCCAGCCCATCAGCCGGGCGATGCCGAGGCCGATCGCGCGTACCGTCTCGCCCAGCGGGGCGACCTCGACGACACCCGGGTCCGCCGCGCGCAACCGCTCGAACTGCGGCGTCTCGTCCAGCCGCAGGCGCAGGAACAGCGCGACCGCGCCGAGCGGCAGCGCCAGCAGGAACGGGATCCGCCAGCCCCAGGCCTGCAACTGGTCGGCGCCCAGCACCGCACCGACCAGCCAGACCGTGCCCGCCCCCGCCAGCAGCCCGAGCGCGACGGTGAACGACTGCCAGGCGCCGTAGCGGCCGCGCCGCCCGGGCGGCGCGAACTCGGTCATCACCGCGACGGCGCCGCCGAACTCCCCGCCCGCGGACAGCCCCTGCAGCACCCGGACGCAGGTCAGCAGCACCGGCGCGGCCGCGCCCACGGTGGCGGCCGTGGGCAGCACACCGATCAGCGTCGTCGCCACCGACATCAGCACCAGCACCGCGATCAGCACCGGCCGACGGCCGAACCGGTCGCCGAGCCGGCCGAACAGCCAGGCGCCGAGCGGCCGGAAGAAGAACGCGAGGGCGAACGAGGCGTAGGTCCGGATCAGCGCCTCCAGCGGCGCGCCGCCGTCCTGGGCGAAGAAGTTCGCCGCGATCGCGGTGGCGAGGAACCCGTAGACGCCGAACTCGTACCACTCGATGAAGTTGCCGACCGAGCCGGCGATCAGCGCGCGGCGCGCCTTTGCGGGCGTTGCCTGCTGGGACATGGCGCCTCCTTGCAACCCTCGGCAGCCTAAGCCCGGCGCCCGGTGCGGGCTAGGGTGTGACACGCCGGCAACCGGGAGAAGGGAGGCGCCGTGGCCAAGGAGAGTTCGTTCGATGTGGTGAGCAAGGTCGACCGCCAGGAGGTCGACAATGCGCTCAACCAGGCGGCCAAGGAGGTACGCCAGCGCTTCGACTTCAAGAACACCGACGCCGGCATCCGCTGGTCCGGCGAGCTGATCGAGATGGAGGCGAACTCCGAGGAGCGGGTGAAGGCCGTGCTCGATGTCTTCCAGTCGAAGTTGATCAAGCGCGGGATCAGCCTGAAGGCGCTGGATGCCGGCGAGCCGCGCAGCTCGGGCAAGCTGTTCAAGATCACCGGCTCGATGACGGAAGGGATCAGCACCGAGAACGCGAAGAAGGTCTCGAAGCTTGTCCGCGATGAGGGCCCAAAGGGCGTCAAGGCGCAGATCCAGGGCGACGAGCTGCGGATCACCGGCAAGTCCCGCGACGATCTGCAGGCCGTGCAGAAGCTGATCACCGGCGCCGACTACGATTTTGCCGTCCAGTTCGTCAACTACCGATAGCAGGAGACACCGATGAGCAACGAAGCCGTCGGCGGCATCGTCGACAACCAGCACGCGATCGACACCGAGCCGCAGTATGTCGACGCGCCGATGACCGCGGCCGCGGCATTCCTCGTCCTGACGATCAATGACGGGGAGGAGGCGGCGGCGAAGGCCCGCTCCGTGGTGGCCAGCACCGGCGACCTGATCAAGGACGTGAACATCCGCGCCGCCGATCACATCTTCACCTGCAATGTCGGCATCTCGCACGACGCCTGGGGCCGGCTGACGGACAAGCCGCTGCCCAAGGAACTCAAGCCGTTCACCGAGATCAAGGGCTCCGTGCACACCGCGGTCGCCACCCCCGGCGACCTGCTCTTCCACATCCGCGCCGACTCCGTCGACCTGGTGATCGAGTTCGAGAAGCTGGTGCTGGAGGCCTTCGGTGACTCGGTGACCTGCGTCGACGACGTGTCCGGCTTCCGCTACTTCGACGGCCGGGATCTGCTGGAGTTCATCGACGGCACCGCCAACCCGGAGGGCCTGGCGCTGCGCGCGGACACGATCGTCGGCGACGAGGATCCCGACTACGCCGGCGGCGCCTATGTCGTCACCCAGAAGTACCTGCACGACCTGCCCCGCTGGCGCTCGGAGTCCACCGAGAACCAGGAGCGGGTGATCGGGCGTACCAAGTTCGACAATGTCGAGTTGCCCGATGCCGGTCCGGCGGACCAGAAGTCGCACAAGACGCTGTGCACCATCAAGGACGAGGACGGCGAACACGACATCCTGCGCGACAACATGCCGTTCGCGGTGCCGGGCAAGGGCGAGTACGGCACCTACTTCATCGGCTACTCGCGCTATCTGTGGGTGGTCGAGAAGATGCTGGAGCGGATGTTCGTCGGCGATCCGGTCGGCAAGTACGACCAGATCCTCGACGTCTCCCGCGCGGTCACCGGCACCACCTTCTTCGTGCCGTCGCGCGAGTTCGTCAAGAACCTGGACGGCTGAGCCGGCTACTTCGCCTTCGCCGCCTTCTTCGACTTGGCGCGCGGGTTCTTGGCCTGCTTCTTCTTGGACACGGTCCCGCCGCGGCGCTTGTTCTTCTCGACAAACTTCTCCGGATCCTTGTCCTTCGGCGCCTTGCCGGTGGTCGCCCGGATCGCCTCGTAGCGCAGGAACTTCACGGCGATCTCCTGGCGCAGCTCCAGGCTCGCCTGCTGCCGGAAGTCGGCGAGATCCTGGCGCTCCTCCTCGCCCATGTGCCGGCTGTTGTAGACATTGCAGTCGGTGACCGCGGCCCACCACTTCGGCGAGCCCGTCCTGGCTCGCCGGGCCCGCCGGATCGCCTTGCGGATGTTGTTGTGGTCCGAGACCGCGTCCTCGGCCTCCTCCTCCACGTCGGGCGCGTCGGCGGCGCCGGTGCCGAGCTCCAGCAGCTCGGGGTAGAAATAGCGCTCCTCGGCCTCGGCATGGTTCTCCAGCAGGATCGCCAGGCGCCGCCAGATCGCGGCCAGCCCCTCGGTGTCGTCACGCGGCCATTCCTCCAGCGCGGCGAAGGCGCGGCGCTGCTCGTCGTGCTGACGCAGGATCTCTTCGGTGATGTCCATCCCGCAACGATATATCGACTATTCGCTTTCGTCGCGCGTCTCCGCGTCCGACACGAACACTCCCGCCCGCGCCGCCGCCAGCGCCGTCGCGGCCGCCCGGTCGGCGGCCGCGCGATCGATCGTCCCGAGACCGGTGATCAACCGGTGGTAGAGCGGTGCGGACACCGCGCGGAACACCTCCTCGGGGTCGGTGCCGGCCGGCACCTCCCCGCGCTCCACGGCCTCGGTCACACACGGCGCCCACTCGGCGATCCGAATGGCATAGAACGTGCTCAGCGCCCGCGCCGCGGCCCGGTCCACTTCGGCGGCCGAGATCACCGCCCGGAACAGCGCGCCCTGTCGAGGGTCCGCGAGGGTACGCCCGACCAGCCGCGCGTTGGCGGCCAGATCGCCGGCCAGGGATCCCGTACGGGCACGCGGTAGCGAGGTCGCGGCCATCGACTCGAGCAGGTCGGCAACCAGCGCGGCACCGCCACCCCAGCGCCGATAGACCGTGCTCCGGCCGACCCCGGCCCTGCGTGCGACGCGGCCGAGCTGGATGCCGGCCAGGCCGTGCTCGATCAACTCGTCCTCCACGGCGCGCAGCACCTGGGCGCGCACCCGGGCGGTACGCCCTCCGGGTCTCTGCACCCGCTCACCTTAACGGGACTGTCGTTTTATTTGTGGGTACGCCGGGCCTAGCGTCGATGCCATCGCATCGAAACGATCATGGAAGCGGGAACCGTCATGGAACAACGCCAACTCGGCCGGTCCGGCCTTCGCGTCCCGGCCCTGGCCTTCGGCGCCGGCACCTTCGGGGGACGCGGCGAACTGTTCTCCGCCTGGGGCGACACCGACGTCGCCGGGGCTCGGGAGCTGGTCGACATCTGCCTGGAAGCCGGCGTCACACTGTTCGACACCGCCGATGTCTACTCCGACGGTGCCTCGGAGGAGATCCTCGGTCGGGCCCTGGAAGGCCGGCGCGACCAGGCACTGATCTCGACCAAGATCGGGCTGCCGACCGGACCGGGCCCGCTGCAGCGCGGCACCTCCCGGGCGCGACTGGTCGATCGCGTGGACGCCGCGCTGCGCCGACTGCGTACCGACCGGATCGACCTGCTGCAGCTGCACGCCCACGACGCGGCCACGCCGCCCGAGGAACTTGGCGCGAGTCTTGATCAACTGGTCCGCTCGGGCAAGGTCGGCTACGTCGGCGTGTCCAACTGGTCGGGTTGGCAACTGATGCATGCGATCGATGTCGCACGAGAGCACGGTTGGGTACGCCCGGTGGCGAATCAGGTCTACTACTCGCTGCTCGGCCGCGACTACGAGTGGGACCTGATGCCGCTGGGCGCCCGCCACGGCGTGGGCGCGCTGGTCTGGAGTCCGCTGGCCTGGGGCCGGCTGACGGGCCGGATCCGTCGAGGCGCCCCGGTGCCGACCGACAGCCGGCTGCCCGCCACCGCCAAGTTCGGGCCGCCGGTCGACGACGAGCGCCTGTTCGCCGTGGTGGACGAACTCTCCGCGATCGCCGCCGAGGCCGGCGCGACCGTGCCGCAGGTCGCCATCGCCTGGTTGCTCGGCCGGCCGACCGTGGCCTCGGTGATCATCGGCGCGCGGACGCCGCAGCAGCTACGGGACAACCTCGGCGCCGCAACGCTGGCGTTCGATGCGTGCCAGCTCGCCCGCCTGGACGCCGTGAGCGCAGTCGAGGCCCCGTACCCGCACTTTCCCTACCGGCGACAGGAGGGCTTCGCGTTGCTCGACCCGCCGTTGGTCTGAGACGACGCATCGCGGAGTGCGACCGCGGCTCGGCCCCGGCGCGGGCCGGCATGGCCCGCGGCCGGATGGCGTACCGGCTGACGGCGACGACGATGGGCGTCATGTTGCTGAACGCCCGCGGGCTGACCATGACCTACGGCAAGGGCACGGGACAAACCCGCGCCCTGGCCGGTGTTGATCTTGATGTGCGACCTGGATCGTTGGCGATCATGGGGCCGTCCGGATCGGGCAAGACCACCTTGTTGCACTGCCTGGCCGGCATCGTCCGGCCGACCGGCGGGGCGGTGCTGTATCGAGGTCATGATCTTGCCACGCTGTCTGATCGACAGCGGACCGCGCTGCGGCGTACCGATTTCGGCTTTGTCTTCCAGTCCGGCCAGTTGCTGCCGGAGCTGCCGGCCGCCGAGAATGTCGCCCTGCCGCTGATGCTCGGCGGCCTGCCCGCACGGGAGGCCACCGCGCGCGCCGGCGGTTGGCTGGACCGGCTCGGCCTGGGCGGGATGCACGACCGCAGGCCGGGCGAGCTGTCCGGCGGGCAGGCCCAGCGGGTGGCGATCGCCCGGGCCCTGGTCGTCGAGCCGTCGGTCGTCTTCGCCGACGAGCCGACCGGGGCGCTGGACCAGCGCACCGGCGCAGAGGTGCTGGACGTGCTCGCCCGTACGGTCACCGCGGCCGGTGCCGCGTTGGTCGTGGTCACCCATGATCGTTCGGTCGCCGCGTCGTGTTCCCGGACGATCACGATGGCCGACGGCCGGATCACCGGCGAGTACTTCGCGCCCGGTACGCAGCCCCCCGCCCCCGAACGTCGCCCCAAGCTGAGCTTCGGCGAACCGGAGTCCGAGCGGACCGCGGTGCTGGAGACCACGACCGTCCTGCCCGCGCTCGATCCGGCGGTACGCCGATGAGCCTGCTCCGTCTTGGTTGGCTGCTCGCCCGGCGACAGCGCGAACTCGGCATGATCACCGCGCTGGCGGTGCTTGCCCTCACGGTCGCCACCGGCGCTCTGCTCACGGTGCTCGGCGGCCTGCAGGCTTTCACCGCGCGAGCCGGTGGGGACCCCGACGACCTCTACATGGTCCTCGCCCAGGTGGCGACGATCATCCTCGTGGTGCCGGTGATGACCCTCGGCGGGGCGGCCGCCCGGCTGGCGATCTCCCGGCGCAATGCCCGGCTCGCGGCGCTGCGACTGGCCGGTGCGACGACCCGCCAGATCGGCACGCTGACCCTGGTCGAGGCAGCGGCCCAGGCGCTCGCCGGCGCGCTGCTCGGCACCGTGCTCTACGAGATCGCCCTGCCGGGGGTCGCGTTGCTCAACTTCCAGGGTCGCTCGTTCGACTGGGCGGAGCTGCAGCTCGGCCCACTCGCCCTGCTCGGTGCGGTCGCCGCGATCGTGATCATCGCGACCGGTTCGGCCGCGATCAGCCTGGCCGGCGTCGCGGTGAGCCCGCTCGGCGTGGCCAACCGGGTCAGCCCCAAGGCGCTGTCGGCGCTGCGGCTGGCGCTGGCGATCGGTGCCTTCGCCGTCTGGGCCGTGGCATCCGGCCAGCAGAATGTGACCGTGATCATGGTCTCCTTCGCCATCTGCCTGGGAGTGCTCGGGGTGGTCGGCCCGTTCGTCTTGTGGTGCGTGGGCAAGATCGGGGCCCGGCTGGCGCGGACCGCACCCCAGTTGCTCGCCACCCGTCGCCTCTCCGATGATCCCCGGGGCGCCTGGCGGGCCGTCGGCGGCGTCGCACTGGCCACCTTCATCGCCGGCATCGCGTGCATCGCGCCGTCGCTGCCCCAGGACACCGAGAGCTACCCGACGATCAATACCGACATCTTCACCGGCGCCTGTGTCACCTTGATCATCTCGGTGCTGCTGGCGGCCACCTCGACCGGAGTCAACCAGGCGACCCGGGCCCTGGACCAGGCCCCGTCCTTCCGGCTGCTGCATCTCGCCGGAACCGAGCCTGCCGTGCTCCGCCGCGCCCGGCTGACCGAAACCGCGCTCCCGCTGGGCTGGGCGGTCGGCACCGCCGCCGTCGCGGCGCTGTTGCTGATCGCCCCGCTGGGGATGGAAACACTGACCGGCAATTGGTACGGCCCGACCCTGTTCCTCGGCGCCGTGATCGGTTCGGTCACGCTGATGCTCGGCGCCGTCCGGCTCACCGAGCCGCTGGTGGACTCGGCGGTCGCCGCGCCCAACTGATGCCCGTCCCGCTAGCATCACGCCGCGTGCGCATCGCCACCCTGAACGTGAACGGCATCCGCGCCGCGCAGCGCCGCGGCCTGCGGGACTGGCTGGAGGCCGAGCGTCCCGACATCGTCACCCTGCAGGAGATGCGGGCAGCGCCGGAGCTGGTGCCGGACGAGGTGTTCGAGGGCTACCACCTCTCCTACGACGCCGGCTCGCTGCCCGGCCGCAACGGGGTGGCCGTCGCCTCGCGGGAGGCGCCGCTGGCGGTGCGCACGTCGATGGGCGCTCGGGAGTTCGCCCACGAGGGCCGCTGGATCGAGGTCGACCTGCCCGAGGTCACCGTCGCCTCCCTCTACCTGCCCAAGGGGGCCTCGCCGGATGATCACGAGCGCGCCGAGGCGTACCGGCGGAAGATGCGGTTCCTCCCGGCGCTGGCGAGGCACCTGACCAGGGCTCGTCGCGACGCGCGTCGCGCGGGCCGCGAGTTCGTGGTCACCGGCGACTTCAACATCGCCCGTACCGAACACGATCTGGCCAACCCACGGGCCAACCGGCGCTCCCCCGGATTCCTGCCCGAGGAGCGCGAGTGGTTCGGGTCCATCCTGTCCCCCCGGACGCTGGTCGACGTGGTACGCCGGCTGCACCCCGACGGTCCCGGGCCCTACTCGTGGTGGAGCTGGCGGGGGCAGGCGTGGAACAACGACGCAGGCTGGCGGATCGACTACCAGCTCGCCAGCCCCGGCCTGGCCGCGGCCGCCACCACCGGCGGCACCCGCCGGGACCCGAGCTACGACCGGCGGATGTCCGACCACGCCCCGGTGGTCGTCGACTACCGCTGAGGCTAGGGTGCGATGGTGGTCGACTACTTCACCCTGGACACCGACGACGTCCGATTCGCCGACGACGGCGCGCTCGGCCGCATCGAACTCAACCGGCCGAAAGCGATCAACGCCCTGACCACGCCGATGGTCACCGACATCGGCACCGTCCTGCGGCGCTGGGCCGACGACGACGCCATCGCTGCGGTCGCGATCACCGGCGCCGGCGAGCGTGGCCTGTGCGCCGGCGGCGACGTGCGGGCGGTACGCGAGGCCATCGCCGCGGGCGACCTTGATCAGCCGTATGAGTTCTGGCGCAGCGAGTACGCCGTCAATGCCCAGATCGCCGACTACCCCAAGCCGTATGTGGCGATCATGGACGGCATCGTGATGGGCGGCGGGGTCGGCATCTCGGCCCACGGCAACCGGCGGCTGGTCACCGAGCGGACCAAGATCGCGATGCCGGAGACGATCATCGGCCTGTTCCCCGATGTCGGCGCGCTGTGGTTGTTGGCCAACGCCCCCGGCGAGTTCGGGACCCATCTGGCCCTGACCGGCTCCACCATCGACGGCCCCAGCGCGATCACGGCCGGGCTGGCCGACGCCATGATCGACTCCGCAAGCATCCCGCAGGTGCTGGACACCCTGGCCCGCGGCGAGTCGATCGACGAGCTGACCAGCGTGCCCGAGCCCGTCGAGCTGCCGGCGTGGCTGGAGGCCTACGCCGGCGACGATGCCGCACAGATCGTTGCCCGGCTGGAGGCCTCCGACGACGCCGACGCCCGTGCCGCCGCGGAGGCGATCCGGGCGCGCTCACCCTTCTCGGTCTCCGTCACCCTCGCGGCGCTGCGCCGGGCCGCTGCGATGTCGTCGGTGCACGAGGTGCTGGCCCAAGATCTCGTCCTCGGCCGACGCTTCCTGGCCGAGCCCGACTTCGCCGAGGGCGTGCGCGCGCAACTGGTCGACAAGGACCGCAACCCGAAGTGGCGGCACGCCTCGCTGGACGAGGTGGACCCCGCCGAGGTCGAGGCGGCCTTCACTCCGTCGGACGGGAGCGCAGCCCGAGCCTGACCAACAGGCCGCGCAGCGGCCAGGTGAGCGCCAGCAGGAACAGCGCCAGCGCGCCCGTGCCGGTCAGGGCGCCGATGAGCGCGGCGAGGGTGTAGAGGATCGACATGGCCAGCGGTGCCGCAAGGATGGATCGATCGGGATTCGGCAGGCCGGCTCGCGCCCGGGCGGCGTACTCGAGGACGGCGAGCACGAACAACAGCCAACTGCTGAGCGCCATCGAACCGATGTAGACCAGGGTCTGCGCGGCGTCGCCGGGCAGCCCCGTGTCCAACGCGGTCGCCACCGGCAGCCAGGCGATGGTCAGCAGCCAGGCGAGGTTGACGAGCGAGCGGGCCGGCGACATCGGCGTGTCGGCGCGGAAGATCCGATGGTGCTGCAACCAGAAGACGCCGATCACCAGGAAGCTGATCACGAACCCGATCAGTTCCGCGCGCCGCTCGGACAGGTACTCCAGGGTCGTCAGGTGCTCCGCCGACGCCTCGACGACGCCTTCCAGCAGCGGCAGCGCCAACAGCGTCAGCGCAATCGCCACCGCCGCATCGGTGAACGCCCCGAAGCGGTGGCTGGTGTCGACGAAGGCCAGCCGGCCGCCGCGGTGCGCGGGCGGTTTCAGTGGTTCGTGGGTGGACGATTCGGTCATCTGGTCGATCCCGTCACGAGTCGGCGGTCCGGGCGCCGCGAGGGCGGCTCGTACCGGAAAGCATCGGGCCGAAGCTCCTCCGGCCGCAACCGGCCCGAGGGCCCGGCCCCGCCCCCGTTGGGTGGCCCGCCGAAGGCGAGCCGGTCGTTGGCCCAGCCGGCCCACACGATGGCAAGCATGCCGACCATGCCGATGATGCCCTGGGAGTTGCGATCGGCGTACTGCAGGAAGCTGAAGGCCAGAACGATGATCACGCCCCAGCAGGACAGCCGGACCACCCGGCGGGAGAAGTGGGTGAGCGGGAGGAAGGTGCCCCACCAGGTGAGGTACCACGGATGCAGCGCCGGGCCGCCCATGGTGATCGCCACCAGGGCGTAGGCGAGGAAGTCGATCGGGCGCCGATAGGCGTGCCGGAAGTACAGGTACAGCACCCCGAAGACGGTGATGATCATGCCGACCTGGCGGAAGATGCGGACCACCCGACGGGCGATGTCGTAGTAACCGAGCTCATTCAGCGCGTTCTGCACGATCTCGCCCAGCATCGTGGTCGGGGCGATCGTGCTGACCATGCCGGGCACGTTCAGGCCCTGGACCCACCCCCAGCCGAGTCCGCAGGCCAGCGAGATCACCACGAAGGCGATCACCGTGGCCACCGTGCCGACGGCGACCACGAGCGCGCTGTGCCATTGTCGGGCCAGCGTGCTGGCCCGGCCGGCCGGTTGCGGCGGCATGGCGAGCAGCGCCACCGGCACCACGCCGACGATGGCGGGGATCTTGACGGCGGTGGCGGCGGCGACGAGCAGACAGCCGACCAGGAAGCGGCCCTTGTTGGCCATCCAGAGCGCGAGCGCCAGCAGGGCAAGCATCACGGCGTCGTTGTGGGCGCCGCCGATCACGTGGATCATCACCACCGGGTTGGCGATGGCGAACCACAGCGCCAGCCGCGGATCGGCGCCCACCCGGCGGGCCAGCGCCGGCAGGCACGCGGCGACCACGACCATGCTGATCATGGACAGCAGCCGCATGCCGAGCGTGGAGGACCAGTAGGGATTGAAGCCGAACAGGTCGACGACCAGATGATTGATCTGGAGCGCGACCGGGCCGTAGGGCGCCGGGGTGTAGCGCCAGATCGGGATCACCTGCTCGGCCCAGACGCCCGGGATCTGGGAGACGCCACCCTCGTTGTAGGGGTTGACGCCGTTGTGGATCAGCCAGCCCTCGGCGGCATAGGCGTAGGAATCGTCGCTGAAGACCGGCGGCGCGAACAGCATCGGCAGCGTCCACAGCGCCACCACGACCCGCATGTCGACCAGCGGGCGGCCGATCCGCGGCCGGAGCTGGAACCACGCGTCGGCCAGCATGATCACGCCGAACAATGTCAGACCGGTCGCCAGCGCCCGCATCGGCGGGGTGTTCAGGTAGGGCACGATGTCGTACCACGGCGAGTTCTCCGGCAGGTACGCCGGGGAGATCGCGCCGAGCGCGAGCAGCAGGCTCGCCACCATGCCGCGGCGTACCGACGCAACGGCCCATGCGTCGGCGACCAGCGCCCGCAGCACCGCCCAGCGGCGCCTCAGCAGTTCACCCCAGGTCATTGCCCGCTCCCCCGCCTCAGTGCGCCGGGACCAGCTCGGGCCGGCCGGGCCGCGGCACCCCGCGGGCGGGGAAGTGGATCCGGTCGTTGATCCAGCCGAGCCACAGGAACGGCACGACCGCGATGATGCCGAGCAGCAGGGTGTCGTTGAGGAAGCAGTAGACGATGATGCTGGCGTACATGCCGATGGTCACCGTGAAGGCGCCGATCCGGCGGACCAGCAGGGAGGCATTGGTCAGCGGCAGCAGCGTCGAGGCCCAGGTGAAGTACCACGGGTGCAGGGCCGGGCCGCCGACCGTGATGGCCGCGATGGCCGCCGTGACGAAGTCCATCGGCCGCCGCAACGCCCAGCGGTGGAACAGCCACAAGATGCCGACCACCGTGGCGACCATCCCGGTCTGCCGGAAGATCCGCACCGCGCGGCGCCCGGCGTCGTAGAGGCCGAGCTCGTAGAGACCGATCCGGGCGACCTCGCCCAGCAGCACCCAGGGCGCCATGGTGACGACGATGCCGGGCACGTTCAGCCCCTCGATCCAGCCCCAGCCGAGGCCGGTGGCGAGCGAGATCGCGACGAAGGCCAGCACCGTCAGCGTCGAGGCGATCGAGACATGCACGATCATCTGGAACTCGCGCTGCCAGCGCGTACCCCGCTTCGACACGGGCAGCGCGATCAGCGCGACCGGGACGGCGACCACGATCGCCGGCAGCTTGATCGCGGTGGCGGCGGCGACCGCGACGCAGGCGAGCAGGAAGCGACCGCGGGTGGCGAGCCAGAGCGCCAGCACGACCAGGCCGAGCATCCAGGCATCGTTGTGGGCGCCGCCGATGAAGTGCGTGACGGCGAGCGGGTTGGCGACCGCGAACCAGATCGCCGTCGCCGGGTCCGCGCCGAAGCGGCGGGCCAGGGCCGGCAGGCAGCCGGCGATCAGCGCCATGCCCGCGATCGAGAGCAGCCGCATGCCCAGGGTGGAGGACCAGTACGGGTTGAAGTTGAACAGCCCGACCACGAACTCGCTGAGCTGCAGCGACAACGGCCCGTACGGCGCGATGGTGTAGCGCCAGACCAGCACCGCCTGCTCGCCGAACGGGCCGGGCATCATCCCGACGCCCATCTCGTAGGGATTCTCGCCGTTGTGCAGCATCCAGCCCTCGGCCGCATAGGCGTAGGAGTCCTGGCTGAAGATGGGCGGCCCCAGCAGCATCGGCAGCGCCCAGAGCGCGACCACGACCCGTAGATCGGGCCGGGGGCCGTGCACTCGGGGCCGGAGCTGGAACCACGCGTCGACCAGCATCAGCGTGCCGACCAGCGTGAGCACCGTGGCGATCAGCTTCCAGGTCTGGCTCTCGCCGAGCCAGGGCAGGTACGCCAGCCAGGGCGAATTCGCCGGGGTGAAGGCCGGGGTGAAGGCGCCGATCGAGATCATCGCGGTCGCCAGCAGGCCCCGGCGTACCGCCGCGACGGCCCAGGCCCGCGCAACCTCGGTGACCAGCCCGGCCCAGAATGCGCGGACCCGCGTCAACCACAGCGAGCCGGCAGCCTGCAGCACGGGCGGCTCCTTCCAGTGACGTCGGGCCCGGGGATCAGGGCATCGGGGTCCGGTGAGACAGGCTACGGGAGCGCCCCGGCGGTGGGAAATACGACCGCAGTCGGGTTCTGGGCCTCCGTGCGTCGGGTACGCCATCCAGCTTGCGAGCCCAACCGGCACCCGCGAGCTCAACCGGCACCTGCGAGCTCAACCGGCATCTGCGAACGATACTCAGCCCGCACCTGCCGACTCAGCCCGCGGATGGAGCCAGGCCCACCCAAACGCGAACCCAACCGGCACCCGCGAACGTTACTCAGCCCGCGTCTGCCGGTTCAGCCCGCGGATGAGGTCAGGCCCACCCAAACGCGAACCCAACCGGCACCCGCGAACGTTACTCGGCCCGCGCCTGCCGGTTCGGCCCGCGGGAGCATGGCGGATCCGGGCATCAGGCGGAGCCGTCGCGAAGGGCGGCGAGGACGGCGCGCAGGGTGGCATCGGCTTGTGCCAGGTCCTCCGGCGACAGCCCGGCGCGGCGCAATGGGTCGGCCCGGCGTTCGCGGGTGGTCGTCCACAGCTCATCGAGGACGGCGCGCCCGTCGGCGGTGATCGCCAGTAGCGGGGCGGTCCGGTGATCGCGATTCGGCCGCCGCTCCGCCCGCCCGGCATCGACCAACACGTCGGCCACCCGCTGCACCGCCTGCCGGGTCAACCCGAGCCGGCGGGCCACGGCGGCCACCGTTCGCGGCTCCTCGCTGATCGCACTGAGCACATGCCACTGCGCCGACGTCAGTCCCAGCGGGGCGGTCTCCGCGTCGCTGATCCGCCGGGTCAGCGTGGCCAACTCGTACACATCGGCGATCAGCAGCCGGTACGCGCCGTGCAGGTCACCGGGATCGGGCTCGGATGTTGACAACATGTTGTCACTATAGCAACCTCCTGTCGTATGATCTCCCGACGCTCCGCGTACCGATATGTCCGGGCGCTGGCGCTCGCCATCGGCTCGATCGCCGGCGCGGGCCTGCTGAGTACGCCGAGCGCGGTGCTGGCCGCGGCCGGCGACGCCGCGGTGCTCGCCTGGCTGGTCGCGCTCGCGATGTGCGTACCGATGTTGCTGATGTTCGGCGCGTCCGTGCGCCGGGATCCGGGCGGGATCGGGCTCGAGTCGCTCGTCCGCCGCGGCCTCGGCGATGTCGCGGGCGGAATGATCCCGGTGATGTTCGTCGGCGTGGTGGGGATCGGCCTGCCGACCGGGGCGATGGTCGCCGGACGGTTCGTCGCGCTGGCCACCGGCTGGCCGGCCGCCGAGCCGATCGCCGCGCTTGCCGTGCTCGGCACCGCCCTCGCGACGAATCTCGCGGGGCTGCGGACCGGGGATGCCGTCGGCCTGCTCGGCAGTTGGTCGCTGCTGATCGTCTGCGGCTGGCTGATCGTCACCGCCCTGGCCGGCGGCAGCCAGCGCGCCGATCTGTTACCGGGCGCCGATTGGTGGCAGCTCCTGCCCGCCGGGGTGACCCTCGCCTGCTGGGCGTTCATCGGCTTCGAGAACCTGACCTTCCTGAGCGATGAGCTGCCCGATCCGCACCGCGACTTCGTGCCGATCGCCGCCACCGCGTTGGCCGTGCTCGGCGTCGTCGCGATCGGCCTCACCGTGGCCATCGCCGCCAATGTGGCGCCGGAACGCCTCGACCCGGTGGGCGGCCTGTTGCAGCTCGCCGCCGGCCTCGGGCCGGCCGCGACGGCGGCGGGCGTCGGCGTCGCCGTGGTGGCCATGCTGATCAACGCGGTCGCCTGGCTGCGTGGCGTGTCGACGATGATCATCGGTGCGGCCGAGCGGGCCATGCTGCCGCGCGGCCTGGCCCGTCGCCGGCGCGCGCTTGGCCTGATGGGCATCCTCTTCGCGCTGACCACGGCGGTCCTGCTCGCCCGGCCGGAACTGATCGTCGCCGGGCTGGCGGCCTCCAGCGCGACCTTCATCGCGATGTATGTGATGTGCGTGCTCGCCTGGTTGATCCGGGGCGGGCCGCGCGGGCTGGGCATCGCCAATCTCGCCGTGCTGGTGGTGATGGGAGCGGCCGTGATCGGGAACGGGCCGAGCAGCCTGCCCGCCCTCGGCATCGGCCTGGTCGCGCTGGCGATGTCCGTGCTGTTCGCCCGCCGGCGCGCCTCACGGGCAGCCGGCGCCCCGGTGAGCAAGCGGTGATCAGCCGGTAACGCGCACCGCGATCGGCTGAAACACGGCCCTCCTAGCGTCGGCGGCACACCCGAGCAGGAGGCCGCCGTGACCACCACCCAATCCCCGGACGTCACCCCCGACGTCGCGCCCGAAGCCACAACGAGCGCCGGGGCGAGCGCCGCGCGTACCGGCCTGCGCGGCGCGCCCGGCCGCTGGCTGCACGGCTGGGACCCCGAGAACCGCGCCCAGTGGGACGGCGGAGGGCGCGCGATCGCCCGGCGCAATCTGTGGCTGTCGATCTTCGCCGAGTTCCTCGGCTTCGGCGTCTTCGCGCTCTGGGGCATCGCGGTGCCGATGCTTGCCGCGTGGGGCTACACGGGTCCGCTCGCGCTGAGCAATGCCGAGCAGTTCTGGCTGGTGTCGATCCCGATCCTGGTCGGCGCGACCATGCGGATCCCCTATACGTTCGCGGTCCCGCTGGTCGGCGGCCGGAACTGGACGGTGATCTCGGCGCTGCTGCTGTTGGCGCCGACTGTCGGGCTCGCGCTCGCGGTGTCGGCGCACGCGCCGTTCCCCGTCCTGCTGGTGGTCGCCGCGCTGGCCGGCTTCGGGGGCGGCAACTTCGCCTCCTCGATGACCAACATCTCCTTCTTCTACCCCGCGGCGGAGAAGGGTGCCGCGCTCGGCCTGAACGCGGCCGGCGGCAACCTGGGCACGGCGGCCGTGCAGTTCACCGCGCCGCTGGTGGTGCTGATCGGCGCCACGACCATGTCGGCCGGTGCGACCGTGCCCAACCTGCCCGCGGTCGGCTGGGTCTTCGCCCCGTTCGTGCTGCTCGCGGCCATGCTGGCCTGGCGCTTCATGGACAATGTCGCCGACGCCAAGGCCGACCCGAAGTCGTTCGCCGCGGCGGTACGCCGTCCGCAGACCTGGCTGTTGTCCCTGCTCTACATCGGCACGTTCGGGTCCTTCATCGGCTTCGCCGGCGCCTTCCCCAAGCTGCTCACCGACGCCTTCCCCGAGGCCAGCCTGAAGATCGCCTTCCTCGGCGCGCTGGTCGGCTCGTTGTCCCGGCCGCTCGGCGGGATCGTCGCCGACCGGGTCGGCGGCTGGGTGATCACGGTGATCTCGTTCGCCGGAATGGCGCTCGGCGCCGGCGGCGCGATCTTCGCCCTCCAGGCCGGAAGCCTGGCCGCCTTCATGATCAGCTTTGTCTGCCTGTTCGTCTTCACCGGAATCGGCAACGGTTCGATCTACCGGATGATCCCGGCGGTTTTCGCCGCCACCGAACCGGACCGCTCCCCCGCCGGCCGGCTCGCCACCCTGCGCCTGACCGGAGGCGCGATCGGTATCGTTGGCGCCATCGGCGCCTACGGCGGCTTCGTCATCCCGCAGGGATTCTCGCTGTCGATGGCGCTGTCGGGTGGCTCGATCGTGCCCGCCCTGCTGGCGATCATCGGCGTGTACCTGATCTTCGGCATCCTCACCTGGCGCCTCTACGGCCGCGGCTTCGGCGCCCGGATCTGATGACCGACACGCATTGCCCCTACTGCGCCCTGCAGTGCGCGATCACGCTGACCGTCGACGAGACGGGCGGCAACCGCACGGTCAGCGTCGCCCCGCGCGACTTCCCGACCAACCTCGGCGGGCTGTGTCAGAAGGGCTGGACCGCGGCAACGCTGTTGGACCATCCCGACCGGCTGACCACGCCGCTGGTCCGGCGCGACGGTGCGCTGGTGCCGGCCAGCTGGGACGAGGCGTACGCCGTGATCATCGAGCGGGTACGCCGGGTGCAGGACGAGTCCGGGCGCGACGCCGTGGCCGTCTTCGGCGGCGGCGGGCTGACCAACGAGAAAGCCTACCTGCTCGGCAAGTTCGCCAGGCTCGCGCTCGGCACATCCATGATCGACTACAACGGCCGGTTCTGCATGTCGTCGGCGGCCGCGGCGGGCAACCGCGCCTTCGGGCTGGACCGCGGGCTGCCGTTCCCGCTGGCCGATCTCGGCGGCGCCGACGCCGTCCTGCTCGCCGGGTCCAATCTCGCCGCGACGATGCCGCCGGCGGTCCGCCACCTCGCCAGCATCCGCGAGCGCGGCGGGCTGATCGCGATCGATCCGCGGCGCAGCGAGACCGCGCGGCTCACCGACGACGGCGCCGGCATCCATCTGCGCAATCTTCCGGGCAGCGATCTCGCGGTGCTGCTCGGCCTGTTGCAGGTGATCATCGCCGAGGACCGTTGCGACGAGGACTATCTCGCGTCCCGCACCACGGGCTGGCCACGGGTACGCGCGGCCGCCGCCCAGTGGTGGCCCGAACGCGTCGAGCGGGCCTCGGGCGTACCAGCCGATGCCTTGCGCCAGGCCGCCCGGCTACTCGCCGCCGCGAGCCCCGCACGCGGTGGTGCGGGGGCGTACCTGCTGACCGGTCGGGGCGCGGAGCAGCACGCCCACGGCACCGACACGGTGACCGCGGTGATCAACCTCGCGCTGGCGCTCGGCCTGCCCGGGCGCGCCGGCAGCGGCTACGGCGCGATCACCGGCCAGGGCAACGGCCAGGGCGGCCGCGAGCACGGGCAGAAGAACGATCAGCTCCCCGGCTACCGCAAGATCACCGATCACGCCGCCCGGGAACACGTGGCGAGCGTGTGGGGAGTCGCTCCCGAGACGATCCCGGGCCCGGGCGTACCGGCCGTCCAACTGCTGCGGTCGCTCGGTACGCCGGGCGGGCCGCGCGCCCTGTTCGTGCACGGCGCCAACCCGGTGATCAGCGGCCCCGATGCGCAGGTGATCACCGAGCGGCTCGCGGCGCTCGACCTGCTGGTGGTGTGCGACTTCTTCCGCTCCGAGACCGCGGAGCTGGCCGATGTCGTGCTACCGGTCACCCAGTGGGCCGAGGAGACCGGCACCATGACCTCGCTGGAGGGCCGTGTGCTGCGGCGCCGGCGCGCGGTCCCGCCGCCCGAGGGGGTGCGCGACGAGTTGCGCGTGCTGGCCGACCTGGCCGGCCGGCTCGGCTGCCGCGCCGACTTCCCCACCGATCCCGATGCGGTGCTCGCCGAGCTGGGCCGCGCGAGCGCGGGCGGGATCGCCGACTACGGCGGCATCACCCCCGAACGGCTGGACCGCGGCGAGGCGCTGCACTGGCCCTGTCCGGCCGATGATCATCCCGGCACGCCGCGGCTGTTCGCCGAGCGGTTCGCCACCCCCGACGGGCGCGCGGCCATGATCGCGGTCGAGCCCGCCCCGGTGGACGATGATCTTCGACCCGATGCACCGATCTACCTGATCACCGGGCGGGTGCTGCAGCAGTACCAGTCCGGCGCGCAGACCCGCCGCGTGGCCGCGCTGAATCGCGTGCAGGGCAGCGGTTTTGTCGAGCTGCACCCGCGGCTGGCCCGGCGCCTGGAAGTCGCCGAGGGCGAGCTGGTCCGGGTCCGCTCGGCGCGCGGGGAGGCCTGCGCGCCGGCGCGGATCAGCGCCGACCTGCGGCCCGACGTGGTGTTCATGCCGTTCCATTTCCCCGGGCAGGAGCGCGCCAACACGCTGACCAATCCGACGACCGACCCGGTCAGCGGGATGCCCGAGTTCAAGGTCTGCGCGGTCGAGGTGACGAAGATCAAGGAGGCGGCATGCTGAACGGGATGCGGATCGTGGTGATCGGCAACGGCATGGTCGGCTCCCGGTTCTGCGCGGGGCTGGCGGGCTGCGGCGCGAAGATCACCGTCCTCGGCGCCGAGCCCTACGCCGCGTACAACCGGCTGCAGCTCTCCGAGGTGATCGCCGGCCGCGCCGAGCTGGGCTCGCTGGAGCTTCCCGGACCGCCGCCGGAGGCGACGGTGCTGCGCGGGGTCGCGGCGACCGCGATCGATCGGGTACGCCGCCGCGTGCGCGACAGCGCCGGCACCGAACACCCCTACGACCTGTGCGTGCTCGCCACCGGGGCCCGGGCCCGGCTGCCGCTGCCCGGCGCCCCGAGCGAGCCGCCGCCCGGGGTGCGCACGCTGCGCGACCTCGACGACTGCCGCGAGCTGCTGGCGGCCGCCGCCACCCATGACGACATCACCGTGCTCGGCGGCGGGCTGCTCGGGGTGGAGCTGGCCTGCGGGCTGCGTACCCACGGCGTCAACGTCACGCTGATCAACAACGGCCCGTACCCGCTGCAGCGCCAACTGCCCGAGGGCGCCGGCCGGATCGCCGAGGCCACGCTCACCGATCTCGGGGTACGGGTGATCAACAACGCCGAGGTACGCGGCTGGGGCCACCGTGGCACCCGGCTGACCGTCCTCACCCTGGCCACGGCGGCCGGCCCGACCCGGGTGCCGACCTCGCTGCTGGTGGTCACCGCCGGCGTCTCTGCGCGCACCGAACTCGCCCGCGCCGCCGGCCTGCCGATCCGGCGCGGGGTCGTGGTGGGCGAGGACCTGCTGAGCCCGGCCGACCCCGCGATCGCAGCCATCGGCGACTGTGCGGAGACACCGGACGAGGGCTGCCCCGGCCTGCTGGCACCTGGCTGGGCACAGGCCGACCGCCTGGCGAGCCGGCTGCGCGGCGAGGCCCGGCGCCCGCCGGAGGCGGCCGGCGAGGTGATCGCGCTGAAGGCGGTGGGCCTGCAGGTGACCGCCCTCGGCGAGCTCGACTGGGCGACGACGGAGGCCGGCGGTACGCGGGTGCTGGAACTGTCCGATGCCGCGGCCCGGCGCGCCGTGCGGATCGCGGTCCGCGACGACCGACTGGTCGGCGCCGTCTGCGTCGGGGCCCCGCGCACGGCGGCCGACCTCACGGTGGCCTTCGAGCGACGCACGGCGCTGCCGCCCGACCCCGCGGAGCTCCTGCTCGCCGGCGACGGGCGACGTACCGATCCCACGGACCTGCCCGCCGCCGCCACGGTCTGCCGCTGCAACGGCGTGAACCGGGCCGAGATCGACCGGGCCCACGACTGCGGCGCCCGGACCGTGGAAGAAGTGGCGTGCGCCACCCGCGCCGGCACCGGCTGCGGCTCCTGCACCGGTCTGGTCGCCGCGCTGCTGCAGGCCGCGGCGGACAGGGTCACCGGTGATCGTGACGGGAGTGAGGGCCTTGTTGCAGGGCCGAAACATTCCGCACCGCTCGCCGAAACAAGCGCCACCTAGCGTCGGGGACCGAGCAGGTGGATCGAAACCGGAGGTGATCATGACCGACCAGCGAATCGTGGTGATCGGCGCCGGCATGGTCGCCCAGAGGTTCGTCGAGGCGCTGGCCGACCGCGACGGATCCGCCGCCGTCACGGTCGTCGGCGAGGAGCCGCACGCGCCGTACGACCGGGTCGCCCTGACCAGCTATTTCACCGGCGGCGCGGATGCCCTCGCCCTGGGCGATCCCGGGCTGTGGAAGCGGCCGGGTGTGCAGTTGGTCAGCGGGGTCGCCGCGACGGCAATCGACCGCGATCGGCGTACCGTCACCCTCGCCGACGGACGCGAGCTGGGCTACGACGCGCTGGTCCTGGCGACCGGATCCCGGGCGTTCGTGCCGCCGGTCCCGGGCAGCGATCTGATCAACTCCTTCGTCTATCGCACGATCGACGACGTGCGCAGCATCGAGGCCTGCGTCCACGAGCTGGCGGCACGGCTCGACCGTCCGGTCCGCGGTGCGGTGATCGGCGGCGGGCTGCTCGGCCTGGAGGCGGCCGGCGCGCTGCGGGCGATGAACGCCGAGGCGGCCGTGATCGAGTTCGCGCCGCGGCTGATGCCGCTGCAGGTCGACGAGGGCGGCGGCGCCGAGCTGGCCCGGATCATCGCCGGACTCGGCGTGGACGTGCGGACCGGCACCGCCACCAAGCAGGTGCTCGCCGACGACGCGGGCGCGGTCCGCGCGCTCGACCTGGGCGAGGCCGAGCTCGACGCCGATCTGGTGATCTTCGCCACCGGGGTACGCCCGCGCGACGAGCTGGCCCGAGACGCCGGGCTGGCGATCGGCGAGCGCGGCGGCGCCGTGGTGGATGCCGGCTGCCGGACCAGCGACCCGGCGATCCTGGCCATCGGCGAGGTGGCCTGCATCGGCGGTGCCGTGTGGGGGCTGATCGCCCCGGGCAATGCGATGGCCGAGATCGCGGTCGACCGCCTGCTCGGCGGGCAGGGCACCTTCCCGGGTGCGGACACCTCGGCCAAGCTCAAGCTGCTCGGCGTCGACGTCGCCTCGTTCGGGGACGCGTTCGCGACGACCCCGGGCGCGCTGGAGGTGGTGCACGCCGATCCGGTCACCGGCCGCTACGGCAAGCTGGTCGTCTCCGACGACGCCCGGACGCTGCTGGGCGGGATCCTGGTCGGCGACGCGTCGGCGTACCCGACCCTGCGGCCGCTGCTCGGCACCGAACTCTCCGCGGACCCGTCGGCCTACCTGGTCGGCGGCACTGCCGCGCCGGGCTCCGAGCAGTTGCCCGATGCCGCCGCGGTCTGCTCGTGCAACAACGTGACCGCGGGCACGGTGCGCGCGGCGGTCAGCGAGCACGGCTGCACCGATCTGGCCGCGGTGAAGGGCTGCACGAAGGCGGGCACCAGTTGCGGGTCGTGCCTGCCGCTGGTCAAGAGGCTGGTGGAGACCGAGCTGGCGGCCGCCGGGATCGAGGTCTCCCGCGCGCTCTGCGAGCACTTCGCGCTGGGCCGGGCCGAGCTCTTCGAGGCGGTACGCCTGACCGGGCTCGGCACCTTCTCCGAGATCATCGCCCGACACGGCCGCGGCGGGCGCGGCTGCGACATCTGCAAACCGGTGGTCGCCTCGATCCTCGCCAGCCTCGGCAACGGGCACATCCTCTCCGGCGAACAGGGCGCGCTGCAGGACACCAACGACCACATGCTCGCCAACCTGCAGAAGGACGGCAGCTACTCGGTGGTGCCGCGCATCCCGGGCGGCGAGATCACCCCGGACGGGCTGATCACCATCGGCGAGGTGGCGCGCGAGTTCGGGCTCTACACCAAGATCACCGGCGGCCAGCGGATCGATCTGTTCGGGGCGCGGGTGGAGCAGTTGCCGCAGATCTGGCGGCGCCTGGTGGAGGCCGGCTTCGAATCGGGCCACGCCTACGGCAAGGCGCTGCGGACCGTGAAGTCCTGCGTCGGCTCGACCTGGTGTCGCTACGGCGTACAGGACTCGGTCGCGATGGCGATCCGGCTGGAGCTGCGCTACCGCGGACTGCGGGCGCCGCACAAGATCAAGCTGGGAGTCTCCGGCTGCGCCCGGGAGTGCGCCGAGGCGCGCGGCAAGGACGTCGGCGTGATCGCCACGGACAAGGGCTGGAATCTCTACCTGGGCGGCAATGGCGGCTTCTCGCCCAAGCACGCCCAGCTCTTCGCGGAGGACCTGGACGACGACGGGTTGATCACGCTGATCGACCGTTTCCTGATCTACTACGTGCGCACCGCCGACCGGTTGCAGCGCACCGCCGGCTGGCTGGAGTCGCTGGACGGCGGGCTGGACCGGTTGCGCGAGGTGATCGTCGACGACCGGCTCGGGGTGGCGGCCGATCTGGACGCCGCGATGGCCGCCCACGTCGCGGGCTATCGCGACGAGTGGGGCGAGGTGCTCGACGACCCGGACAAGTTGGCCCGGTTCGGATCCTTCGTCAATGCGGCGCAGACGCCCGATCCCGATCTTGCCTATGTCGGCGAGCGCGGTCAGCGGCGGCCGGCGACCCCGGCCGAGCGCGCCGCGGCGGCCTCCGGCGGGCTGCAGTTGATCACGCCCGATCGCGAACCCGTACTGATCTCGGATTCCCGGCTCCCCACCCGCAGGAAGGACCCGCAATGACCACCACCGAGCTCCACCACCGGCACACCTCCGCCCTCCCCGCCTGGACCACGGTCTGCACGGTCGCGCGGCTGCCCGTCGAGCGCGGGGTCGCCGCACTCGTCGCCGGCCGACAGGTGGCGATCTTCCGGCTGCACGACGACCGGGTGTTCGCCGTCGGCCACCGCGACCCGTTCACCGGGGTGAACGTGATCGCCCGCGGCATCGTCGGCTCCGCGCGGATCGGCGACGAGCTGGTGCCGACGGTCGCCTCCCCGCTGCACAAGCAGGTGTTCGATCTGCGTACCGGCGAGTGCCTGAGCGAGCCCGGCGTCGAGCTGGGCCGCTGGGACGTCCGGGTGCGCGAGGAGTGGGTGCAGGTACGCCCGGCCGTCGCGATCCCCCGCGCCGAGGTCGCCTGATGCCCGGGACGGGCCGCGTCGTGCTGGTCGGCGGCGGCCCGGGCGCGGACGACCTGATCACGGTCCGCGGCCTGCGGGCGTTGCAGTCCGCCGACGTGGTCGTCGCCGACCGGCTGGCCCCGCGCGGGCTGCTGGTCGGCCTGCGCGCGGAGATCATCGACGTCGGCAAGACGCCCTACCATCACCCCGTGCCGCAGGCCGAGATCAACGCGCTGCTGGTCGACCACGCCCGGGCCGGGCGCGCGGTCGTCCGGCTGAAGGGCGGCGACCCGTTCCTGCTCGGCCGCGGCGGCGAGGAGGTCGCGGCCTGCCGCGCCGCCGGCGTCGAGGTCGAGGTAGTGCCCGGGGTGAGCTCGGCCATCGCCGCACCCGCCGCCGCCGGCATCCCGGTCACCCACCGCGGGGTCGCCCAGGGGCTGTTGGTCATCTCCGGACACGACGAGCTGTCGCCCGCATTCCTCGCCGCGTGGCCACACACGCTGGTCGTACTGATGGGCATGGCGCGGTTGGCGGAGCTGACCGCCGGGTTGCTGCGGGCGGGCAAACCCGCCGCCACGCCCGCCGCCGTCGTGCAGCGCGCCTGGGGCGCCGGGCAGCGGGTGGTCCGAGCCCCGCTCGCCGAACTGCCCGCGCGGGTCACGAAGACGCAACTGGCCAACCCCGCGGTGATCGTGATCGGCCCGGTGGCCGCACTGGGCGCCGAGCTGGGCGAGGTGGTCGATGCAGCCGTCGCCTGATCAGCTCTCCGGCTGCCGCGTGGTCCTCACCGCGCAGCGCCGGGCCGCCGAGTTCGCCGCAGCCCTGGAGCGCCGGGGCGCGTCGGTACTGCACGCCCCGACCCTTTCGGTGGTGCCGCACGTCGACGACAGCGAGCTCTTCCGGCGTACCACCGAACTGATCGAGAAGCCGCCGGATGTCACCGTGATCACCACCGGCGTCGGCTTTCGCGGTTGGCTGGAGGCGGCCGACGCCGCGGGGGTGGCGACCCCACTCCTCCGTGTGCTCGGGCAGTCGCGGCTGATCGCGCGCGGACCCAAGGCGCGCGGGGCCCTGCAGGCCGCCGGGCTGACCGCGGACTGGGTCGCCGAGTCCGAGACCAGCGCCGAGATCGCCGACCTGCTGCTGAGTGAGGGGGTGGCCGGTCAGCGGATCGCCATCCAGCACCACGGGTCCGGCGCGGACGGCCTCGACGAGGCCTTCGCGACCGCCTGTGCCGAGGTCTGCTCGCTGGTCGTCTACCGCTGGGGGCCGGCGCCCGACCCGGCTGCGGTCGCCGAGAGCGTGCGGCTCGTCGCCCGTCGCGAATGCGATGCCGTCGCCTTCACCTCCGCCCCCGGCGTCGCGGCCTTCCTCGACGCCGCCACCGAGCAGCGGGTGCTGGCCGAGGTCGCGCAGGCCTTCGCCGACGAGGACGGGGTCCTGGCCGCGGCGGTCGGCGTGATCACCGCCGGGCCGCTGCTCGAGCTCGGCGTGCAACCCCTGGTGCCCGACCGTTTCCGGCTCGGCGCGCTGGTCCGCGGCATCGTCCGCGAGCTCGGCGAGCGGCGCGGGCTGCGGCTGCTCACCTGCGGCGGCGAGCTGCGGCTGCTGCGCGGCGCGGCGCTGCTGGACGGCGAGGTGTTGCCGCTCTCGCCCGCCAGCCTCGCCGTGCTGCGGGTGCTCGCCGAGGCGGGCGGCGCCGTCGTGCACCGCGACGACATCCTGCGCGCCCTCCCGGGCAGCTCCGTCGACCCGCACGCCGCCGAGATGGCGGTGGCGCGGTTGCGCGGCACCCTGGCGCCGAGCGACCTGGTGCGTACCGTCATCCGCCGCGGCTACCGGCTGGCCGTGCCCGCGGCGTCCGTCGCCCGCTGAGCGCCGCTCCCGCGCGCCCGGTCCGCGTCCCAGCAACTGGCGGATGCGGTCAACCGTGGTTGAGCACCTACGATGGACGTTGCTCCGAAATTCGGGACGCCGCCGTTGCGGAAACCGGCGTGGCGTAGATGCGAAAGGCCAACGGGTGACAGCAGTCAAGAACCTCGACCGGGTCGTGATCCGGTTCGCCGGCGACTCCGGCGACGGCATGCAGCTCACCGGCGACCGGTTCACCGCGGACTCGGCGTTGTTCGGCAACGACATCTCCACCCTGCCGAACTTCCCAGCCGAGATCCGCGCCCCCGCCGGCACGCTGCCCGGCGTGTCCAGCTTCCAGTTGCACTTCGCCAATTACGACATCCTCACCCCCGGCGATCGGCCGGACGTGCTGGTCGCGATGAACCCGGCGGCGCTCAAGGCGAACCTGTCCGATCTGCCGCGCGGCGGGCTGATCATCGCCGACAGCGCGGAGTTCACCAAGCGCAATCTGCAGAAGGTGGGGTACGCCGAGAGCCCGCTGGAGGACGGCTCGCTGGAGGCCTACCAGGTGCACGCGCTGGACCTGACCGGGATGACCGTCGAGGCCGTGAAGGACTTCGGCCTGTCCCGCAAGGACGCCTCGCGCGCCAAGAACATGTTCGCGCTCGGGCTGTTGAGCTGGCTCTACCACCGACCCGTGGAGTCGACGCTGGAGTTCTTGTCGACGAAGTTCGCCAACAAGCCCGATATCCGCGACGCCAACCTCACCGCCTTCCGGACCGGCCATGCCTATGGCGAGACGACCGAGACCTTCGCGGTCACCTACCAGGTCGACCCGGCGCCGATGCCGACCGGCACCTACCGTCAGATCACCGGCAACACGGCGCTGGCCTACGGCCTGATCACGGGCGCGCACAAGGCGGGGCTGCCGCTGTTCCTCGGTGCGTACCCGATCACGCCGGCCTCCGACGTCTTGCACGAATTGTCCAAGCACAAGGCGTTCGGGGTGACGACCTTCCAGGCCGAGGACGAGATCGCCGCGGTCGGCGCGGCGCTCGGCGCGAGCTTCGCGGGACACCTGGGAGTCACCACATCCTCCGGCCCGGGCGTGTCGCTGAAGATGGAGACGATCAGCCTCGGCGTGATGACCGAGCTGCCCATGATCATCTGCGATGTGCAGCGCGCCGGCCCGTCGACGGGCATGCCGACCAAGACCGAGCAGGCGGACCTGCTGCAGGTGCTCTACGGCCGCAACGGCGAGGCGCCGGTGCCGGTGCTGGCGGCGCAGACCCCGAGCGACTGCTTCGACACGGCGGTGGAGGCGGCGCGCTGGGCGATCAAGTACCGCACCCCGGTCGTCGTGCTCTCCGACGGCTATCTCGCCAACGGAGCGGAGCCGTGGGAGGTGCCGAATCTGGCGGCGATCGAGCCGATCGATCCGGGCTTCGCGACCGAGCCGAACGGCACCGCGACGGACGCCAAGGGCAACGAGAAGCCGACCTTCCTGCCGTACCGGCGCGACGAGGAGACGCTGGCGCGGCCGTGGGCGATCCCGGGGACGGCCGGGCTGGAGCACCGGCTCGGCGGCATCGAGAAGGCCGACGGCACCGGCAACGTGTCCTACGATCCGGCCAATCACGAGAAGATGATCAACCTGAGGCAGGCCAAGATCGACGGCATCGTGCGCGAGATCCCCGATCTCGAGGTCGACGATCCGGACGGCAAGGCGCGGCTGCTGGTGCTGGGCTGGGGTTCGTCCTACGGCCCGATCGCGGCGGCGGTACGCCGGGTGCGCAATGCCGGCGGGCACATCGCGCAGACGCACCTGCGGCACCTGAACCCGTTCCCGGCCAACCTCGGCGAGGTGCTGCGGCGCTACGACAAGGTGATCGTGCCCGAGATGAACCTCGGCCAGTTGGCGATGCTGCTGCGCGCGAAGTACCTGGTGGACGTGCAGTCCTATTCGCGGGTACGCGGCCTGCCGATCTCGCTGGCCGAGCTCGCCCACGACCTGCTGGAGCTGGTCCGCGACGAGGTCGGACCCGTGCCGGAGGAGTCCGAACTGGCCGCGGAGCCGGAGCAGCACGGCCAACACGAAGTCGTCTTCGATCATGGGAGGCAGCAGTGACCGAGGTGATCACGAACGGTTCGACGGCCGGCCCGCGCGGGCTGGCGGGCGTACCCCTGGCCCTGGAACCGCTGAACCGCAAGGACTTCACCTCCGACCAGGAGGTGCGCTGGTGCCCCGGGTGCGGCGACTATGCCGTGCTCGCGGCGTTCCAGGGGTTCATGCCGCAGATCGGCATCCGCAAGGAGAACACCGTGATCGTGTCGGGCATCGGCTGCTCGTCGCGCTTCCCCTACTACGTGGACTCCTACGGGATGCACTCGATCCACGGCCGCGCGCCCGCGATCGCCACCGGCATCGCCACCGCGCGCGAGGACCTCGGCGTGTGGGTGATCACCGGCGACGGCGACGCCCTGTCGATCGGCGGCAATCACCTGATCCACGCACTGCGCCGCAATGTGAACTTCACGATCCTGCTGTTCAACAACCGGATCTACGGGCTGACCAAGGGGCAGTACTCGCCGACATCGGAGGTCGGCAAGATCACCAAGTCGACGCCGATGGGCTCGCTGGATGCGCCGTTCAACCCGGTGTCGCTGGCGCTCGGGGCCGAGGCCAGCTTCGTCGCCCGGACCATCGACTCCGACCGGGCGCACCTGACCGAGGTGTTGACCGCCGCCGCGGAGCATCGCGGCGCCGCGCTGGTGGAGATCTACCAGAACTGCCCGATCTTCAACGACGGCGCGTTCGACGCGATCAAGGACAAGGACACCGCGCCGCAGGCGATCATCCCGCTCAAGCACGGCGAGAAGGTGATCTTCGGCGCCGGCGAGCTCGGACTGGTACGGGACCCGGTCAGCGGGGAGTTCTCGGTGGCCAAGGTGGCCGAGGTCGGCGAGGACGCCATCGTCGTCCACGACGCTCATCGCGACGACCCGTCGTATGCCTTCGCGCTGTCCCGGTTGACCGATGCCGGCGTGCTGAACCGCACCCCGATCGGCATCTTCCGCGATGTTCCCCGGGCCACCTACGACGACCTCGCCCGCGAGCAGATCCGGACCGCCCAGGGCGAGCGCCGCGAGGGCGAGCCGTCGGGTGCAGACACCGAGCTGCAGGCCCTCCTCGCCGGCCGGGACACCTGGACCGTCGCCTGACCTGGTCCCCACGCCACCCCACGCCACCCCCCGATTTGTGTCGTCAGTTATCGCCGCCTGACGGGACCGTCAGGCGGCGATAACTGACGACACAAATCAAGCCCGGGGAAACGGGCTGTGGACAACCCCGCCAGCCGCTGGTTCAGGCGTCGGCGCGGCGGCAGGATCGAGGCATGCCGAGTCCCGAGCCCTTGCCGCGGGCCCTGCGCGGGCGGGCATTCACGCTGGCCGATGCCGCGGCGTACCCCGTGACCGAGAAGCGACTCCGGGCCAGCGATCTGCAATCGCCCAGCCGCGACATCCGAGCGCCGGCGGGCGAGCTTCCCCTCGCCGAGCACGCCCGTGCCGTGCTCGCTCTCACCCCCGATGGATGGGTCTCCCATGCCAGCGCCGGACAGCTCCACGGCTTCTGGCTGCCGACGAGGTTAGCCTCGGACTCCACCCTCCACATCAGCCGCGGCAACACCTGCGAGCCGGCGCGCCGGCGACGCGTGCGCGGCCACGCCGCCCGCGTGACGGAGGAGGAGATCACCACCGTCGGCGGCCTGCGCATTGCCACCCGGGCCCGCGCCTGGTTCGAGCTGCTACCCGCACTCACCCTCGCCGAGGCGGTGATCATCGGGGATCAACTGATCCGGCGGCCGCGGCGCAATCTGGATGCCCACCTCGAACCGTGGTGCGCGCGGGAGGACCTGGGCCACATCCTGGAGCTGAACGAGTGGCGGGCCGGGGTCGTCCTCGGCCGCGAGGCACATGCCCTGGTCCGCCAGGGGTCGGATTCACCGCCGGAGACGCGCCTGCGGCTCGCGATCATCGAGGCCGGACTGCCCGAACCACAGACGCAGCTCCGGCTCGATCCCGACGACCCCCACTCCCCCGAGGCCGATCTGGGATATCGCCGGGAGCGGATCGCCCTGCAGTACGAGGGCGCGCACCACCGCGACGGCGCACAGCTCAGCAGCGACATCCGCCGCGACGAGGCCTGGGTCGGCGGCGGCTGGCGCGTCCTGCGGGCCGACGCCGGCGACCAGCGCACCGACTTCGTCCGGGTCACGACACTGCTCCGCCGGCTGCTCGCCGCGCGCGCCGCCTGACCCGCCCGATCCCTTCGTGAGGTATCGCCGCCCGGACACGCGTGCGGCGGGCGATAACTGACGACACGATGGGGGCGTGGCAAAGCAGACACCGGCAGCTCCGGCGGAGTCCGGCGCGGGGGTGCTGGCGGCGATCGGGGCGTACGCCATCTGGGGGCTCGTCCCGCTGTTCTGGCCGCTGCTGAATCGCAGCCAGGCCGTCGAGCTGCTCGCGCACCGGATCGTCTGGGCCTTCGTCGTCGCCGCGTTGATCGCGTTGATCATCGCCCGCCGGCCGCTGCTGCGTACCCTCCGCAATCGTCGCGCCATGCTCTTGCTGTCGGCGGCCGCGGTGGTGATCTCGGTCAACTGGGGCGTCTACATCTGGGCGGTCACCCACGCCGAGGTCGTGCAGGCCTCGCTCGGCTACTACATCAACCCGATCCTGTCGATCCTCGCCGGCGTGCTCGTGCTGCGCGAGCGCCTCGCCCCGGCACAGTGGGCCGCGATCGGGCTGGCCTTCGCGGCGGTGATTGTGCTGACCATCGACTACGGCCACCCGCCGTGGATCGCGCTCACCCTGGCCACCAGCTTCGCCACCTACGGCGTACTCAAGAAGTTCGCCCCCGCCGACCCGATCGTCACGCTGGTGATCGAATCGGGTGTCGTGCTGATCCCGGCAACCGCCTACCTCGGCTGGCTCGCCGCCCGCGGCGTCGGCAGCTTCGGCACGCTCGGCCCGGGCTACGACGCACTGCTGATCTGCGCCGGCGTGGTCACGGTGATCCCGCTGCTGTGTTTCGCCTGGGCCGCGCCGCGGATCCGACTCTCCACGATGGGGATGACCCAGTACCTCGCCCCCACCCTGCAGTTCATCCTCGGCGTCGCGTGGTTCGGCGAGCCGATGAGCCCGGCACGCTGGGCGGGATTCGTACTGGTCTGGATCGCGCTCTCCCTACTCACCGGGTACGCCATCGTGGTCCGCCGCCGCGCCCGGAAGGCCCGCGCCGGATAGGCTGGCGGCCGGTCCGCCGACCCGGCGGGCAGAGCAGGCCGCAACCAGACCCAGGACGGAACGAGATGTCGGACCAGCCGCGCCGGGCCGCGGAGCCCGAGGACGAGTCGGTGACCGCGACCAACGCGCGCGGCATGGGCTATGACCCGCGAGTGCTGGACGACCCCGGCCCCCTGGACGACCCCGGCCCCCTGGACGACCCGGGCCCCCTGGACGATCCCGACGCCACCCGCGCGCTCGACCCCGACGCCACCCGGGCGCTGGGCGCTCCGGTGCCGCCGCCGGCGTCCGCGCGCCGGCTCGGCTTCGATCCCGATGACGACGCCTTCGAGCTGGCCGAGGAGGACGAGGAGGAGAGTCCGCGGCGCAACGTCGTCGGCTGGGTGATCGTCGGCGTGCTGGCGCTGGTGGTCGCGGTCGGCGTCTTCTTCGTCGGCCGGAACCTGATCGGCCCCGCCGACCAGTCGATCAAGCCGGACCGGTTCGTCGAGTCCTACCTGCAGGCATTGGCACGCGGCGATGCCGCCGGCGCGCTGGCCCATGCCTCCGCCCCGCCGCCGGACGGCCGGCTGCTCACCCCGGAGGTGCTGGCCGACTCGCTGAACCGCGCGCCGATCACCGACATCGCCGTGGTCGCCAGCGACGACACCCGCGTCCAGGTGGACTACAGGCTCGGGGGCGAGCCGGTCTCCGGCGTCTTCGATGTCGCCAAGATCGATGGTCGCTGGACCATGCCGCAGGCCTGGGCGACGCTGGAGTCACCCGAGGCCGACCTGAACATGCCGTTCCTGATCAACGGCGCCCGGCTCGACGGACCGGGCAACTACCCGATCTTCCCCGGCTCCTACCTGGTCACCTCGACGACCGACGCGCTGCAGATCGATCATCGTTTCCGGGTCACCGACAATCGTCCTGATCAACGCCTCGGCCAGGTGCCACTGGCGCTGACCGAAGCGGGACGGCGCGACGCGCTGGTGCAGATCCGCAAGGGCATCGACCGCTGCATCGGCAGCAACGAGTTGAAGCCGAAGAACTGCCCGTACGCGATGAAGGACACCACCACCAGCGGCCAGGAGATCATCCCGGACTCCGTGCGGACCGAGCTCACCAACGATCCGCTGAAGGGTGTCCAGGTACGCACGGAGGACGGCGCACCGGTGGCCCTGGCCGATCTGACGATCACCTACACCCTGGACGGCAGCGTCCGCGACTCCGGCGAGGAGATCCCGTTGGACACGCAGGACTTCACGGTGGAGACGACGGCGATCGTCAGCTACGACCAGGACCCGCCGAGCATCGGCTGGACGAACCGCTGAGTCTGCCCGCGAGACGCGCTAGCCTCGACCGGTGACTTCCGAGCTGCTCGCCCACACCGACGAGGCGACCCGACCCCAGGACGACCTGTACCGCCACGTCAACGGGGCCTGGCTACAAACCGCCACGATCCCGGACGACAAGCCCGGCACCGGCGCCTTCATCGAGCTGCGCGACAACGCCGAGGAGGCCGTCCGCGACATCATCACCTCCCTCGGCGACCCCGGCGACCAGACCGGTACGCCGCAGCGCCGGATCGCCTCGCTCTATGCCAGCTTCGTCGACACCGACACCGTGGCAGAGCGCGGCGCCGAGCCGCTCGCGCCGCTGCTGGCGACCGCCGACGAGATCACCGACGCGACATCCCTGGCGCACTGGATGGGTTGGGCCACCCGTCGCGGGATCCGCACGCTGGTAGGGATGTCGGTGGATGCCGACCCGGGCGATCCGCAGCAGGTGATCTTGTTCCTCGGCCAGTCCGGGATCGGGTTGCCCGACGAGGAGTACTACCGCGACGACACCTATGCCGAGATCCGCGAGGCCTATACGGCCCACCTGGGCAGGATGTTCGAGCTGATCGGCAGCGACGACCCCGCTGGCGAGGCCGCGCGCGTACTGGAGCTGGAGACGGCGATCGCGGCACTGCACTGGGACAAGGTGCGCACCCGGGACCTGCGCCAGATGTACAACCCGCAGACCCGCGACGAGCTGGCCGCCGCCAGCCCCGGCCTGGACTGGGCGCAACTACTGGCGGGTGCCGAGCTCGACGACGCCGTGTTGGCCCGGGTGGTGAATGCCCAGCCGAGCTACTTCGCCGGGCTCGGTGAGCTGCTCGCGGCGACGCCGGCGCAGACCTGGCGCGCCTGGGCGCGCTGGCAGACGGCATCGGCGTTCGCGGGCTATCTCGATGATCGTTTCGTCGCCGAGGACTTCGCGTTCTACGGCACGACCCTGTCCGGTACGCCGACGCTGAAGGAGCGCTGGAAGCGCGGCGTCGACCTGGTCGAGGCCTCGATCGGCGAGGACGTCGGCAAGCTCTATGTGGACAAGCATTTCTCGCCCGCCGCCAAGGACCGGATGGACGAGCTGGTGGCGAACCTGATCGAGGCGTACCGGCAATCGATCAGCGAGCTCGACTGGATGACCGAGGACACCCGCGCGGAGGCGCTGCGCAAGCTGGACAGGTTCCGGCCCAAGATCGGCTATCCGGTGAAGTGGAAGGACTACTCGACCCTCGACCTTCGCGCCGATGATCTTGTCGGCAATGTGCTCGCGGTGGCCTCCTGGCAGCTCGATGATCAACTGGACAAGCTGACCCGGCCGACCGATCCGGACGAGTGGTTCATGACCCCGCAGACGGTGAACGCCTACTACCACCCGCTGCGCAACGAGATCGTCTTCCCGGCGGCGATCCTGCAGCCGCCGTTCTTCGATCCCGAGGCCGACGACGCGCTGAACTACGGCGGCATCGGCGCGGTGATCGGGCACGAGATCGGGCACGGCTTCGACGATCAGGGATCGACCTGCGACGGCGACGGCGCGCTGCGCAACTGGTGGACCGACGCCGACCGCGCCGCGTTCGAGGAGCGCACCGCGGCGCTGGTCGGCCAGTACGCAGAGCTCTCACCGGAGGGCGCCGATGGGCGCCCGGTGAACGGGGAGCTGACCATCGGCGAGAACATCGGCGATCTCGGCGGCCTGTCGATCGCGCACAAGGCGTGGCGCCTGAGCGGCGCCGATCCCGACGCCGAGATCGACGGCGTGCCGGCCGGCCGCCGGCTCTTCCTGAACTGGGCCGCCGTGTGGCGCTCCAAGATGCGCCCCGAGGCGGTCAAGCAGCGGCTGGCGACCGATCCGCACTCGCCGCCGGAGTTCCGGGCCAACCAGACGGTACGCAATGTCGACGCCTTCCACGAGGCGTTCGGCACCGACGGGGACGACGAGCTGTGGCTGCCGCCGGATCGCCGCGTGAAGATCTGGTGACCCGCGCGCCGGGCCGTTGGCGCTGGCTGTTGTGGCCGCTGCCGCTGATCGCCGGGGCGTACGAGGCCTCGCGCGCGGACGGCGCGAGCTGGACCCCGTGGCGGGGCGCGATGGTCGACCTGCAGGCGATCATCGGCGCCTCGGGAAGGCTGCTGTCCGGGGAGGATCTCTACGGCGGCGGCGGCGTGCCGTTCAGCATGCCGCCGGCGATGGCGCTGTTCGGCATCCCGTTCGCGATCGCCGGCCCCGAGGCGGCACAGTTGCTCTGGGTGTTGATCACCGCCGGCCTGGTGGCCGCGCTACTGGTGGCGCCGCTGTTGGCGTACCGGTCGCCGGCGTTGGCCCGCTCGGCGTGGGTGCCGCTGCTGGCCGCGCTGCTGATCACGCTCGCCGTGCCGATCCGCGACAACTTCCGCCTCGGCCAGGTGACCGTGCTGATCACCTGCCTGCTGATCGCCGATCTGGTACGCCCGCGCCCGGGTCCCCGCCTGCCGCGCGGCGTGCTGACCGGGATCGCCGCGGCGCTGGCGGTGTTTCCGGTGGTCGTCGTGATCCTGCAACTCGCCTCGCCGCGGCACCGCCGGGCCGGGCTGTTCGGCGCGACGACGGCGATCGGGATCACCCTGCTCGCCTGGCTGGCCGCGCCGGTCTCCTCGCTGCGCTATTGGTCGGCGACGCTGGCGGGCCGCCACCTCGCCGAGGGCAATGCCTACGAGCGCGAGACGAACGGCTCGCTCCCCGCGGTGCTCGCCCGGGGGCTCGGTGAGCAGCCCACCACGACCGTGCTCGGCACGGTGCTGGCGCTCGTGGTCCTCGCCGCGGCGCTGGCCGCCGGCCTCGCGCTGTGCCGCTCGGGCCGGCACCTGGCGGGGATGCTGACCGCCGGGCTGGGCGGCGTCGTGATCATGCCGCTCGCCTTTCCGCAGGCGTGGGTGATCGCGCTGCCGCTGGCGGCGATCATGCTGGTCCGCTGCGGTCCGTGGCTGTGGCAACTGGCCGCGGCCGTGCTCGGGCTGTGGGCGTGCGTGCAGCCGGCGTCGCGGGTGGGCGGTGAGCTGGTCGCGGCCGGCAGCCTGCTGCTCACGCTGGCCTGGTTCGCGGTGGTCATCGCCGGCGCCGCCGCCCAGCGCGCGGGGATGCCGCGGTGACCGCGACGGTGGATCGGGTCCGGCGGCTGCGGTTCCCGACCGCATTCGTCGTGGCGCTGCCGTGGCCGTTCCTGGCCGCGCTCGCGCTGTCGGGCGGCTGGCCGTGGAATCCGATGGCGGTCGACCTCGACGTCTATCGCCGCACCGCCGAGGACCTGCTGGCCGGAACCCCTCTGTACGCCGAGGATCCCGGCGACCTGCCGATGACCTATCCACCGTTCGCGGCGATCGCGGCACTGCCCTTGCTGATCACCGACGCCGAGACGGGCTACCTCACCTGGCCGCTGTTGAATGCGGCGCTGGCGGTGGCCGTGTTCGCCCGGATCGGCCTGCGCGGCTGGCGCGCGCCGATCGCGGCCGCGGCGGTGATCATGCTCGGCGGCCCGTATGACCAGGTGGTCTTCCTCGGCCAGGTGGGGGTCGTGCTGATGGCGATGTGCATCCTCGATCTGGCGCCCGGCCCGACCCTGGTCAGCCGGATCTGGCCGGGCCGGGAGCGACTGTTGCCGCGCGGCGTGCTGACCGGGCTGGCGGTCGCGATCAAGATGACACCGGCGCTGTTCATCGTGGCGCTGGTGCTGTTCGGACGGCGGCGGCCGGCGCTGGTCGCGACGATCACGGCCGCGGTGGCAACCGGGGTGGCAGCGCTGGTCCGGCCGGCGGATTCGTTGCTCTACTGGGGAAATCTGGCCTCGGGCGACCTGCCGCAGGAGACCGACTCGATGTACCGGCTGACCAACCAGTCGCTCGGCGCGGTGGTCGTCCGCTTCGGCGGCGACGCCGCCTGGCAGACCGCGGCGCTGGTGGCCTGCGCGATCGCCGGGGTCGCCGTGCTGGTCGCGGCCACGGCGATCGCCCGGCGCGGGGAGCTGACCTTCGCGCTGCTGCTGGTCGGCCTCGGCACCAGCCTCGCCTCCCCGGTCGCCTGGACCCACACCTTCACCTGGCTCGCGCCGCTCGCGGTGGTGGCGCTGCTCCGACCGGCACCGCTCGGCGTCCGCCTGCTGGCGGTCGGCTACTGGGGTTGGGCGACGCTGGAGCCGTTCAAGTCGATCGACGCCGGCGGCGACGCCGCGCTCGACCTGACCGGCCTGCAGCAGTTGGTGGTCGCCACCGGCCCGCTGCTGGCGCTCGCCCTGTGCGCGGCGACCCTGGACTGGGCGCACGAGCGCGCATCCGACGAGCCGGTGCCGTGACGCCGCGGGTACGCCGGCGCGAGCTCGCCGCGGTGCTGCTCGCGTTGCCCTGGCCGTTCCTGGCCGCGCTGCTGCACGCCGGCGGGTGGCCGTGGCTGCTGCAGCAGGTCGACCTGGACGTCTATCTCGCGGCCGCGGACCGGTTGGCCGCGGGCCAGCCGCTGTACTTCGATCCGCCGGGCCGGCTGCCGATGATCTATCCGCCGTTCGCGGCCGTGCTGACGCTCCCGTTGGCGGCGGCTGGCCCCGGGGCGGCGTACCTGATCTGGCCGCTGCTGAATGCCGCCCTGGCCGCCGCGGTGTTCGCCCGGATCGGCCTGCGGGCCGCGCCGGCGCTGATCGTCGCGGCGGTCGCGATCGCGCTCGGCGGCCCGCTCGCGCAGGTCTTCTTCCTCGGCCAGGTCGGGATCTTCCTGATGGCGCTGTGCGTGCTGGACCTCGCGCCGGGGCCGACCCTGCTCGCCCGGGCCGGGCGCTGGCTGCCGTTCGGGGTGCCGGACCGGCTGCTGCCGGCCGGCGTGCTGACCGGCGTCGCGGCGGCGATCAAGCTCACCCCCGCGCTGTTCGTGGTGGCGCTGGTGCTGGTGGGCCGGCGCCGGCCGGCGCTGGTGGCCGTGTTGTCGGCGGCGGGCGCGACCATGATCGGATTCGCGGTGCGGCCGGCCGAGTCGGCCGGCTACTGGGCGCGGATCGCCACCGGCAACTTCCCCGGCGAGCCCGATGCGCCCTATCAGGTGACCAACCAGTCGCTGCTGGCGATCGCCGTCCGCTTCCTGCGTACGCCCGAGCTGCCGCTGTGGCTGACGGTGCTGCTCGGCGGCGCGGTGGTGGCGCTGACGCTGCTGGCGGCGGTGGTCGTGGCGCGGGCGGGCGAGCCGATGCTGGCGCTGTTGCTGGTCGGGCTCGGGTCGACGGTCGCGGCGCCGATCTCCTGGACCCATGCCTACACCTGGCTGGCGCCGATCGCGGTGCTGGCGTTGCTGCGGCCGCTGCCCGGGTGGCTGCGGCTGCTCGCGGTCGGCTACTGGGGCTGGGCGACGTGGGAGCCGTTCCAGGACCTCAACGTCGATACCGAGGTGGGGCTGCGGCTGGGCGCCGGCGGTCAGCTCGCGACCGCCGTCGGCCCGCTGCTCGGCGTGGCGCTGCTGGCCGGCTGCTGGTGGTGGGCGCGTTCGCGTACCGCCTCCCGCACCCCGGCCCGGATCCGCTGACCGCAGATCTGCTGGCAGCAGATCGCGCCCCGCTCGGCGGTACGCCGGGGCAGGCTGGCGATCATGAACACGCACGATGATCAATTGACGGGTCGCCTGCTGGAGCAGCGGATCCTGGTGCTCGGCCAGGAGGTGGACGACGAGGTCGCCAACCGGCTGTGTGCGCAGTTGCTGCTGCTGTCGGCCGAGGATCCCGATTCCGACATCCGGCTCTACATCAACTCACCGGGCGGCTCGGTGACGGCGGGGCTGGCGATCTACGACACGATGACCCTGATCCCGAACGACGTCAGCACGCTCGGGATGGGCCTGGCCGCGAGCATGGGACAGTTCCTGCTGACCGCGGGTACGCCGGGCAAGCGCCACCTGCTGCCCCGCGCCCGGGTGTTGCTGCACCAGGGATCCGCCGGGTTCCGCGGTACGGCGATCGACATCGAGATCGCGGCGGACAATCTCGCGCACCTGAACCAGTTGATGCTCAGCCTGACGGCCGAGCACACCGGGCAGGAGGTCGCCCGGGTCACCGAGGATTCCTTGCGGGACAGGTGGTTCTCGGCGGAGGAGGCCGTCGCGTACGGCTTCGCCGATCACGTGATCACCCAGCTCGACTCGGTCGCCCCGCGGCAGCGGACGCAGCCGATCGGGATGGGGGTCTGAGATGGCCAGCTACTCGATTCCCTATGTGGTCGAGCAGACCAGCCGCGGCGAGCGGACCAGCGACATCTACAGCCGCCTGCTCAGCGACCGGATCGTCTACCTGGGCACGGAGATCGACGACGGCGTCGCGAACGTGATCATCGCCCAGTTGCTGCACCTGCAGTCCGTCGACTCCGACGCGCAGATCAACCTCTACATCAACTCCCCCGGCGGCTCGGCGACGGCGATGTTCGGGATCTACGACACCATCCGATTCCTGCGCCCGGCGGTGGCGACCTACTGCGTCGGGCAGGCCGCCTCCGCCGGGGCGGTGATCTTCGCTGCGGGCGAGCCCGGCCGGCGGCTCGTGCTGCCCCACGCGCGGATCCTGTTGCACCCGCCGTCGATGGAGAGCCAGGGCACCCTGCCGGACCTGGCGGTGCAGGCCGCGGAGATCACCCGGCTGCGCAATCTGCAGGACGAGGTGCTGGCGTACCACACCGGGCGCAGCGTGCCCGAGTTGCAGCGCGACATCCAACGCGACCGGGTGTTCACCGCCACCGAGGCGGTGGAGTACGGGCTCGCCGACGAGATCGTCTCGTTGCCGGCCGGGTGATCAGCCCCGATCGCCCGCGAACTGCTTGATCGTCGCGTCGACGAAGGCCGGGATGTCGTCGGGATTGCGCGAGGTGATCAACGGCGCGGCGCTGTCGTCGATCTTGACCTGCTCGTCCACCCAGGTGCCGCCGGCGTTGCGGATGTCGGTCTGCAGCGACGGGTAGGAGGTCAGCGTGCGCCCCTCGACCAGCCCCGCGTCGACCAGCAGCCACGGGCCGTGACAGATCGCCGCGATCGGGCGGCCGGCCTGCGCGGCGGCACGCACGAAGTTGCGGGCATCGTCGTCGGTCCGCAGCGTGTCGGCGTTCACCGTGCCGCCGGGGATGATCACGCCGTCGTACTCGCCCGGATCGGCATCGGCGATGGTCCCGTCGACCGGATAGTCCTCGGCCGGGTCGAGATCGTTGTTGACGGTGGACGCCTTGCCGCCGTCCGGGGAAAGCAGGACGGGCTTGCCGCCCGCGTCCTTGATGGCCTGCCACGGCCCGGTGAGCTCGGGTTGTTCGATCCCCTTGCCGGAGACCAGAAAAGCGATGGTGCGTCCGTCGAGTGTTGCTGTCGTCATGCGTACTGCTCCTCTCGTTCGGTCAGGCTGCCAACATAAACTGCCCCTGGGCGCGGGCCTCGGCGCGCGGCGCCGCGATCTCGCCGGCCGGCCGCCGCGTCAGCGTCTCGGCGACGCTGGAGGTGAGATCGACCAGGCCGATGCCGAGCGCCCCGGAAACCGCGCCGAGCATCTCCGAGGACGGCTCCTTGCGACCGCGCTCGATCTCGGACAGGTACGCCACCGAGACCCCGGCCGCGTCGGCGACATCGGCCAGCGTACGACCGGCATCCGTGCGTCGGCGCCGCAGCTCGGCCCCGGCGGCCTCGCGCCACAGCGGTTCGGGATCTTGGTGCGCGCCGTTGTCCTCGCTCATGCCTCCGAGTCTAGGCCGGGCGCCGAACGGGCGCGGATGACGTGCAGGATGCGGTGCTGCCAGCCCGGCACCGTCCGCGCCGCGATCTCGACGAAGCCCGTCGCCGCCATCGCTCGGCACAGGTCGGGGACGGAGGCGAAACCGGTGACCGAGGAGTCCTCGGCGACGAACGGGGAGCCCGGTCGCAGCGCCGCGCGGATCGCCGCGAGCGTCGCGGGCAGGTCGGTGACATTGCGCAGCAGGTAGCAGGCCAGCACACCGTCGGCGGCGGGCAGCCCGAGCTCGCCGAGCTGTTCCGCGCGGCCGTCGACGAACTCCACGCCACCTGGCCAGTCCCCGGCCCGGGCGCGGGCGAGCATCCCCGGCGAGGCGTCGACGCCGACGATCCGCGGCGTCAGCCCGCGGGCGATAGCGGCGTCCAGCAGGGCGCGGGTGGACAGTCCGGTGCCGCAGCCGAGGTCGATCAGTGTCGGCTCGGGTTCGTCGATGCCGGCCACGAGCGCATCGGCGGCGAGGCGCAGGTGGTGGCGATAGCCCGGGTTCAACCCGACCATCCGGTCATAGCTGTCGGCCGCGGCGTCGAACCCGGCGGCGACCGCGTGCTTGCCCGGGATCTGCCTGGCGGCGTCCCGGGGCTTGGTTGCTCGGTCTCGGGCCGAACGAGACGGTGGCGCTCTTCGACGCCGTCGCCCGGCTCGACGGACCCGACCAGCGGGCGATCTTCGACGCGGTCGGGCCCCGGCTCGCCGCGGCCCTGGCCGCCGTCGCCGCGCGCCTGCCCTGGCCCGGGCCGGCTGGCCCTGCTCCGCGCCACCGCCCTCGGCCGCTGACCTCGTACCGACTCACCCTCCACCCCCTCCCTCCGAATTGTTTCCGTAGTTATGCCCGCTATCCGCCGCGGTTAGCGGGCATAACTACGGAAACAATTCGGAGGGAGGGGGATGAGCGGAGGGAGGGGATGAGCGAAGGGAGGGGTGGGAGCTGAGGGAGGTCAACGAGGCGCGGGAGGGGTGGCAGGCCAGGGGTCGGCGGCCTCGAGCTGGGCGGCGAGCGCCAGCAGCAACCGATCGGAACCGGCCGGGCCGCCGAGCATCGCGCCGAAGGGCAGCTCCGTGCCGTCGACCTCGGCCCGGTGCACAGGGACGCTGATCGCGGGCCGGCCGACCAGGTTGTAGATCGACGTCCAGGGCGTGTAGGCGGTCTGGGCGGCGAAGTCCGCCGCGGGATCGCGATCATCGCGCAACGATCCGATCATCGCCGGCGGCTGCGCCAGCGTCGGGGTGAGCACGACGTCGAAGCCGGCCCACCGCGCGGCGACGGTACGCTCCAGCCGCTGCGCCGCCGCGATCGCCTCGGCGTACTGCTGCCCGGTCACCGACCGACCCCGCTCGCGCAGCCACCGGGTCAGCGGAACAAGATCATCCTCGCGGCCCTCGGGGACGGGCGCCGACAGCGCGGCCACCGCCCACAGCGCCTCGAACGCCGACCACTCCTGCGGCCCGAACGGCACCGGCGCCTCGGACACCTCGTGCCCGAACTCCCCCAACAACCGGGCGGCCCGCTCCGCGGCCGCCCGCGCCTGCGGGTGCACCGGTGCGTCCGGCACCAGCACCGGCTCGGTCAACAATCCGACCCGCAGGCCGCGGACCCGTTCGGCCAGCGCCACCGAGAAACCGCCCGTCGCGCCCGGGAAATGATCACCCGGCCACGGCCCGGCGACCGCATCCAGCACGGCCGCGGTGTCGGCGACGGTACGCGTCAGGAAGCCCTGCGTCGCCAGCCCCGGCCCGTCGACACCGTGCGGGCCCGGGCTGATCACCCCGCGGCTCGGCTTCAGCCCGACCAGTCCGCAGCACGCGGCGGGAATCCGGATCGACCCGCCGCCGTCGCTGCCGTGCGCGAGCGGCACCACACCGGACGCGACGGCCGCCGCAGCGCCGCCGCTCGATCCGCCGGCAGAGCGACGCCGGTCCCACGGGGTACGCGCCGGTGGCCCGAGGTCGGGCTCGGTGTAGCACGGTAGGCCGAACTCCGGCGTGCTCGTCTTGCCGATCATGATCGTGCCCGCGGCGCGCAGCCGGGTGACGATCCCGTCGTCGATCTCGGCGACATTGCCCGCCCACGCCCGGCTACCGCCCTCGAAGCCGAGCCCGGCGACCCGGGTCAGATCCTTGACCGGGCACGGTACGCCGAGCAGTGGCGCCGGATCGCCGTCGGCCAGCCGGCGCTGCGCCTGGGCCGCCGCCGCCTCGGCGTACCCGCGCTCGACCCGCGCGAAGGCGCCCAGCGAGTCGGCCTCGGCGGCGGCCAGGGCGGCCGCCGTCACCTCCGCGATCGACAGCTCTCCCGCGCGGATCGCGGCGGCCAGCTCCAGCGCCGACAGCTCGGCGGCGATCCCGGCCATCAACTGGTCCGGGTGACCACCTGGTCACACATCGCGAACAATGCCTCGCGCGCCTCGCAGTCCGGCAGCGGCCGCAACAGGCCGCGCGCGACCTCCGCCCGCCGGGCGACCTCGTCGCGTGCGCGATCGATCACCGGGTGCGCGCGCAGGCGCCCCAGCACTTCCGCCAGCCGCGCCTGGTCGCTCAGGTCACCGGCGATCAGGTCCCGCAACTGACGATCCTCGGGAGCCTCGCCGAGCAGCAGCGTCGGCAGGGTGGGTACGCCCTCGCGCAGATCCGTGCCCGGCGCCTTGCCCGTGTCGTCGCTGGTCACGTCGATGATGTCGTCGCTGAGCTGGAACGCCGCGCCGATCTCCTCGCCGAAGTCCGTCAGCGCCGCCGCCGTCGCGACCGGCGCGCCGGCGACCATCGCCCCGAACCGGGCCGAGGTGGCGATCAGCGAGGCGGTCTTGTCCGCGACCACCTGCAGGTAGTGCGCCAGGGGATCCTCCCCGCGCGCGGGCCCGACGGTCTCGGCGATCTGGCCGTGCACCAGCCGGGCGAAGGTGTCGGCCTGCACCGCCACGAAATCGGTGCCCAGCCCGGCGACGATCGACGACGCGCGGGAGAACAGGAAGTCGCCGACCAGGATGGCCTGCAGGTTGCCCCAGCGGCTGTTCGCGCTCGGCGCACCGCGGCGCAGGTCGGCCTCGTCCATCACGTCGTCGTGATACAGGCTCGCGACGTGGGTCAGCTCCACCACGACGGCGGCATCGACCAGCCGATCGTCGGGCACCGGCCCGCCGAACCGGGCGGCGAGCAGCACCAGCATCGGGCGGAAACGCTTCCCGCCGGCCGCGATGATGTGGCCCGCCATCTCGGTGACCAGGCGGTCGTGCCCCTTCGCCGCGTCCTGCAGGCGCGCCTCGACCAGCCGCAGCTCCCGGCGTACCCCATCGGCGAACTCGCCCCCGGCGCCCGTGGCGACGTCCTCGGCATGCGGGCGCAACGGATCTCCTATCTGAGGAACTGGCCGGCCTGCGCCGAGAGGGTCAGCAACCACCCCGGGACGACGGCCAGCACGACGGTGAGCACACAGCTTACGACCAACACGGCCTGCGTCCCCCAGCCGGCCTGCGCGACCTCCGCGTCGCCCTCGGCCGGATCGGAGAAGAACATGGTGACGATCACCCGCACGTAGAAGAACGCCGCGATCACGCTGACCAGCACGGCCACCACGACGAGCCAGGCGTACCCGCCGCGCCAGGCGGCCATGAAGACCGTCCACTTGCCGATGAAGCCCGCGGTGAGCGGGATCCCCGCGAAGCTCAACAAGAAGTACGCGAACAGCCCGGCGACGACCGGCGACTTGCGGCCGAGCCCGGCCCAGGCGCCGAGCTGGTTCACCTCGCCCGAGCGGTTGCGGACCATGGTCACGATCGCGAAGGCGCCCATCGTGGTCACCCCGTAGGCGACGAGATAGAACAGCACCGAGGCGAGGCTGGTCAACTGGTCCGGGCCGGCGGCCTGGAAGGCGCCGGTCACGGCGACCAGCAGGAACCCGGCATGGGCGATCGAGGAGTACGCCAACATCCGCTTCACGTCGCTCTGGGCGATCGCCAGCACCGACCCGATCGCCATGCTCGCCACGGCGACGATCGCCAGCACCGGCTGCCAGTCCCAGCGCAGGCCGCCGAAGGCGACGAAGAACACCCGGGCCAGGCCGACCATCGCGGCGATCTTGGTGCAGACGGCCATGAACGCGGTGATCGGGCTCGGCGCTCCGGCGTAGACATCGGGCACCCAGGAGGCGAACGGCGCGGCGCCGATCTTGAACAGCAGGCCGATGCCGACCATCGCCAGGCCGGCGAACAGCATCCCGTTGCCCTCGGGCTGGAGCTGGATCGCGGCCGCCAGGCCCGGATCGACCAGGCCCGCCTGGCTGTCGTAGGTACCGCCCAGGTTGAACGAACCGGCGAAGCCGTAGAGCAGCGCGATACCGAAGACGAAGATCGCCGAGGACAGCGCACCCAGCAAGAAGTACTTCATCGACGATTCCTGGCTGAGCAGTCGCCGACGGCGGGCCAGGCCACACATCACATACAGCGGCAGCGACATGATCTCCAGCGCGACGAACATCATCAACAGGTCGCCCGAGGCGGCGAAGAGCATCATCCCGACCAGGGCGAACATGGTCAGCGGGTAGAGCTCGTTCTGCTCCACGCGCTTCTCGATCGCCTCCCGCTCGTCCGGGCTGCCCGGCGTCGCCGCGGCCTGCGGCGCGAACGCCGTGACGCCGGAGTAGAGCCGCCGCTCACCGAACAGCAGCAGCGCCAGCACGGTGAAGAAGAGCAGCGTCAGCCAGGTGAAGTAGCTCGGCACGTCGACCATGATCGAACCGCCGGCCGTCGGGCCGTAGACCCCGAGCAACCAGTTCAGTCCGGTGAACACGAAGGCCGCCAGCACCGTCAGGTACGCCACTGCGCGCTGCAGCGCCGACCGGTACGCCCGAGGCAGCAGCGACTCCACGAGGACGCCGACGACGCCACCGGCGAACACGATGATCAACGGCAGCAGGGCCTGCCAGTCGATGGACGGCGCGGAACTGGGCATCAGTTGTTCCCCTTCGCAATCGGCTCGGGATCGGTCAGGCCGATGATCTGCATGGTGGTCTGCGAGGCCGGCTCGATCAGGTTCAGCATCGGCTGCGGGAACAGGCCGAGCGCGAGGATCAGCACCACCAGGGGGGCGACGGCGAGCCGCTCGCGGCCGGTCAGGTCCGACCCGATCGTCGTCTTCACCTGCGGGGTGACCGGGCCGGTCATGGTCCGCTGGTACATGGTCAGCACGTAGGCGGCGGTGAGCACGATGCCGAGGACGGCCACCACCGCCCAGCCGGGATGCCGGGCGAAGGTGCCGGCCAGGACCAGGAACTCGCTGACGAAGCTGGACAGGCCGGGCAGGGCGAGCGAGGACAGGCCCGCGAACAGCAGTACGCCCGCCGCCACCGGCGCAACCTTGATCACGCCACCGAAGGCATCGATCTGCGCCGATCCGCGGCGAGCGACCAGGAAGCCGAGCACCAGCAGCAGCGCCGCGGTCGACAGGCCGTGGTTGAACATGTAGAAGATCGACCCGTCGAGCGACTGGCTGGTCATCGCGAAGATGCCGAGCACGATGAAGCCGAAGTGGCTGATCGAGGAGTACGCCACCAGCCGGTACAGGTTGCGCTGCCCGAGCGCGGCCAGCGCACCCCAGATGATCGAGATCACCGCCAGCGTCATCATCGCCGGCGCCGCCCACTGCGAGGAGCCGGGGAACAGTTCCAGACAGATCCGGATCATCCCGAAGGTGCCGATCTTGTCCAGGATGCCGACCAGCAGGGCCGTGCCTCCCGGCGTACCCTCCTCGGCGGCGTCCGGCAGCCAGGTGTGCACCGGCACCATGGGCGCCTTCACCGCGAACGCGAACAGGAAGCCGAGGAAGATCCAGCGGCCGACCCCGCCGTCCAGGTTCAACTGGGCGAGCTCGCTCATCAGGTAGGTCGGTCGCCCGGCACCGGCGGTGATCGCATACAGCCCGATCACCGAGGCCAGCATGACCAGACCGCCGGCGAGGGAGAACAACAAGAACTTGATCGCCGCATAGCTGCGCCGCGGGCCGCCGAAACCGCCGATCAGGAAGTACATCGGGATCAGCGAGGCCTCGAAGAAGATGTAGAACAACAACACATCGGTGGCCATGAAGGTGAACAGGGCCAGGCCCTCGGTGGCCAGCACCAGGGCGAAGAAGGTGTTGGAGTCCCAGTGCTTGCCGCGGCCGCTGCGGTCCGGCTCGGCCCAGGTGCCGATCAGCACGATCGGCGTCAGCAGCGCGGTCAGCAGCAGCATGGTCAGCGACAGCCCGTCGACCGGGCCGAGCGAGAAGTATGCGCCGAAGGTCGCGATCCACGGCACCTGGATGCCGATCACGGCGCCGCCGGCGACCAGCACCGCGACGACGACCGCCACCGCCAGCGTGGCCAGCGAGAACGCCAGGCCGGCGACCCGGGCCACCTGCCCGGACAACATGATCAGCAGCGCCGCACCGATCAGCGGCAGCAGGCCGAGCGCCAACAGCCAGGGGAAAGTCATCTCCACTCCTCCCCTCAGGCCAGCCGGCCGAGGATCAGGACGACACCGATCACGATGGCGCCGACGATCATGGTCAGGGCATAGCTGCGGACATAGCCGTTCTGGATCCGCCTGGTGGCCCGCGCGAGACCGCCGACGGCGCCCGCGCCGCCGTTCACGATCCCGTCGACGCCGCGATCGTCCACCGTGACGATGGCCCGCGAGAGCTGGGTCTGCGGCTCGACCACCAGGGCGCCGTTCAGGGCGTCGCCGTAGAGATCGTTGGCGCCGGCGGCGGCGAGCACATTCGGCCGCTCGGGCGCCACCTCGGCGATCGCGCGTCCGCGGCCGAAGACCAGCCAGGCGACGACCACGCCGGCCGCGACCAGGGCAAGCGTTGCGAGCGCGATCGGGCTGGTCTCGAAGACCGGGTAGTGGGTGGCGTGCGGCTCCTCGCCGAACGCCGGCTCCAGCCACTCGGCGATCCAGTTGTTCATCAGCAGGCCGGCGATGCCGGAGGCCACGGCCAGGATGATCAGCGGCACCGTCATCACCGCCGGGGACTCGTGCGGGTGCACGCCCTCGGCCCAGCGCTTGCGGCCGCCGAAGGTCATGATCATCAACCGGGTCATGTAGAAGGCGGTGACCGCGGCACCGATCATCGTCAACACCCCGACCAGGGTGTTGTACTCGAAGGCCGCCACGATGATGTGGTCCTTGGAGTAGTAGCCGGACAGGAACGGGAAGCCGATGATCGCCAGATAGCCGATCGCGAAGGTCGCGAAGGTGATCGGCAGCAACCGCGCCAGCGCACCGTAGCGGCGCATGTCCACATTGTCGTCCATCGCGTGCATCACCGAACCGGCGCCGAGGAACATGTTGGCCTTGAAGAAGCCGTGCGTCAGCAGGTGGAAGATCGCATACGCCCAGCCGGCCGGACCGAGGCCCGCGGCGACCATCATGTAGCCGATCTGCGACATGGTCGACCCGGCCAGCACCTTCTTGATGTCGTCCTTGGCGCAACCGATCCAGGCGCCGGCCAGCAGGGTGATCGTGCCGATCACCACGACGGCCATCGTGGCGACCTCGGACTGGCTGAACAGCGCATGACTGCGGACCACCAGGTAGACGCCGGCGGTGACCATGGTGGCGGCGTGGATCAGCGCCGAGACCGGGGTCGGCCCCTCCATGGCGTCCAGCAGCCAGGCCTGCAGCGGTACCTGGGCGGACTTGCCGCAGGCGCCGAGCAGCAGCATCAGGCCGATCAGGGTGGCCCAGAACGGGCTCAGGTTCGCGGCACCGGCATTGACCTCGGCGAAGGCCGAGGAGCCGAAGTTGAACAGCATCGCCATGATCGCCACGACCATGCCCATGTCGCCGACGCGGTTGATCACGAACGCCTTCTTGGCGGCCGCGGCGGCGCTCGGCTTGTACTGCCAGAAACCGATCAGCAGGTAGGAAGCCAGGCCGACGCCCTCCCAGCCGACGAACAGAACCAGGTAGTTGTCGGCCAGCACCAACACCAGCATCGCGGCAATGAACAGGTTCAGGAACGCGAAGAACTTGCGCCGGTCGGGATCGTGGCTCATGTAGCCGATCGAGTAGATGTGGATCAGCGAGCCGACACCGGTGATCAGCAGGACGAAGACGATCGACAACTGGTCGACCAGCAACGAGACGTCGAAGCGCCAGGCGCCGGCCGCGATCCATTCATAGACGGGTACGCCGACGGCGCGCTCCTCGACGGGGCGCCCGATCATCTCGACGAACAGCGCCAGACCGATCCCGAAGGAGGCGAGCACGGCGGCCGTGGCCAGCAGATGCCCCCAGGCATTGCTCAGCCGGCCGGCCAGCAGCAGCACTCCCGAGACGACCAGCGGGATGACGAACATCAGCCAGGCGTAGGCGAAGAGCCCGGTGGCGGGCGCGTAGGAATCCATCGCTGCTACCCCTCAGTGCTTCAGCAGGTTGGCGTCGTCGACCGAGGCCGAGCGGCGGGTACGGAAGATGGTGATGATGATCGCCAGGCCGACCACGACCTCGGCGGCCGCGACCACCATCACGAAGAAGCTGGCGACCTGCCCGTCGAGGCTGCCGAGCTGACGGGCCGAGGTGACCAGCACCAGGTTGGCCGCATTCAACATCAGTTCGACCGACATGAACATGATCAGCGCATTGCGCCGCACCATGAATCCGAACATGCCGATACCGAACAGCAGCACGGCCAGCACCAGATAGGGCTCCGAGCTCATCGGCCCTCCCTCCGATCGGCGTCGTCATCACCGGGCTCGTCCGCCCCGGAGGCATCGCGCGGCGGGACATCGGCGGCGGTCACGACCTCGTTGAGATCCCTGACCCGCCCGCCGACCAGGGGGCCATGATCCTTCGGCTCGTCGGCGCCGACGGACTGCCGCGGGCCGAGATCGGACCCGGCGATGCCGACCTCGTCGCTGTCCTGGATCGCGGCGAGCGTCCGCGCGGTGGGCGCGGCGACCTCGCGGGCATCCAGCACCTGGCCGCGGGCCCGCAGGGTCTCCGAGACCGAGGTGGGCGCCGGGCTGCCGTCCGGCAGCAGCGCCGGCACGTCGACCGCATTGCGCCGGGCGTAGACGCCGGGCGTCGGCAGCGGCCCCGGGTGCTCGCCGGTCTCGGCGTAGCGCCGCATCCGGTCGCGCATCCGCTCGCCCTGGCTGCGATGCGGGCTGAGCCGCTCGCGGTGGGCGAGGATCAGCGCGGCGACCGTGGCGGTCAGCAGCAGCGCACCGGCGGCCTGGAAGAGCACCACATAGCGGCCGAAGATCAGCTCGGCGAGCCCGTTGACGTTGGTACCGCGGGCGGCATTGGCCTCGACCAGGCCGACGGGCGGGTTGACGAAGGCGCTGCCGATGGCGCCGATCAGCAGCACGATGATCGCCAGCGCGGCGAGCGCGGCCAGCACCCGCTGCCCCCGCAGCACCTCGACCAGCGAGTCACGGGAGTCGACGCCGACGAGCATCACGACGAAGACGAAGAGCATCAAGATCGCGCCGGTGTAGACGATGATCTGCACGGCGAACAGGAACGGCGCGTCCAGGGCGGCGTACTGCACCGCGAGCGACATCATCACCGTCGCCAGGCACAGCGCCGAGTGCACCGGTTTGCGCGACACCACCATGCCCAGCGCCGCGAGGATCATCACCGGCGCGAGCAGCCAGAAGGCGACCGCCTGGCCGGTCAGCATCGCGGTCATCGCCCGCGCCCCTTGCTGCCCGCGCGTTCGGCGCGCTCCTCGGCCCGGTACTCCTCGACCTGGGCGTCGCTCGGCGACGTGCCCGGCAGGCCGAGGAAGTAGGCCTGCTCGTCGTCGCCGAGCTCGCGGGCGTGCGGCGGGGCCTGCATGCCCGGCAGCAGCGGGGCCAGCAGCCGGTCCTTCTCATAGATCATGGCCTCGCGCGAGCTGTCGGACAGCTCGAACTCCCGGGTCATGGTGAGCGCCCGGGTCGGGCACGCCTCGATGCACAACCCGCACAGGATGCAGCGCAGGTAGTTGATCTGGTACACCGCGCCGTAGCGCTCGCCCGGGGAGTAGCGCGCCTCCTCGGTGTTCTGCGCACCCTCCACATAGATCGCATCGGCCGGGCAGGCCCAGGCGCACAGCTCGCAGCCGACGCACTTCTCCAGCCCGTCCGCCCAGCGGTTCAACTGGTGCCGCCCGTGGAACCGGGGCGCACCGACCTCCTCGGCCGAGCCACGCCCGTGGCCGCGCTTGCGCCCGGTCGGGTAGTCCTCGGTGAAGGTCTTTTGGAACATGGTCCGAAATGTCACCCCGAACCCTGCCCATGCATCGAGGATGCCCATCAGAGCTCCTCCCTCTCGTTGCTCCGGTCGGTCGGTCGGTCATCGGCCTGCGCGCGCGGCGGCGTACCGGTCGCCCGGTCCGCGACCGACTCACCGGGCAGTACGCCGGACAGCTCCGGCAACTCCTGGCCCGCGCGCGGCGGCACCGGGTAGCCGCCGGCGAAGGCGTCGAAACTGCCGTCGGCATCGGTGTCTGCCGCCGCATCGGTCTCGTCGTCCCCGCCGCGGCCGCCGAACATCACCACCGCGAACAACACGATCAGCAGGACCGCGGAGATCACATACAGCGGCTGGCTCGGGCCCTCGCTCCAGAAGGCGCGCAGGACGGCGACCATCATCAGCCAGATCACCGACAGCGGGATCAGCCAGTACCAGCCCAGCTTCATGAACTGGTCGTAGCGGAACCGCGGCAGCGTACCGCGCAGCCAGACGAAGACGAAGATGAACAACAAGATCTTGAGCGTGAACCAGACCGGGCCGAGCCACGGGTTGTTCAGCACCGGGATCATGCTGAACGGCCACGGCGCCAGGTAGCCGCCGAGGAACAGCGTGGTGGCCAGCGCCGACACCGTCACCATGTTGATGTATTCGGCGAGGAAGAACATCGCGAACCGCATGCCCGAGTATTCGGTGTGGAAGCCGCCGACCAGCTCGCCCTCGGCCTCCGGCAGGTCGAACGGCGCCCGGTTGGTCTCGCCGACCATCGAGATCAGATAGATCACGAAGGACGGGAAGAGCAGGGCGAAGTACCAGCCCTGCAGCGGCGTCTGCAGGTTCAGGAACGGGATCACGAAGGGCTGCGCCTGGGACTCGACGATGTCGACGGTGGACATCGACTGCGCGTAGAGGAAGACGCCGACCAGCGACAGGCCCATCGCGATCTCGTAGGAGATCATCTGGGCGCTGGAACGCAGGCCGCCGAGCAGCGAGTAGGTCGACCCGCCGGACCAGCCGGCGAGCACGATGCCGTAGATGCCGATCGAGGCGAGCGCCAGCACCAACAACACACCGACCGGGGTGTCGACCAGTTGCAGCCGGGTGGTCAGCCCGCCGGGCAGCGTGACCTCGCCGCCGAAGGGCATCACCGCGAAGACGGTGAAGGCGGGGATCGCGATCAGGTAGGGCGCGATGTTGAAGACGATCTTGTCGGCATTCTTCGGCCGGAAGTCCTCCTTGAACATCAGCTTCATGCCGTCGGCGAGCGACTGCAGCGAGCCGAACGGGCCGTTCATCGTCGGGCCCTGCCGATGCTGCATCTTGCCGACGACCTTGCGCTCGAACACGATGTTGAACAGCGTGATCACCAGCAAGAAGACGAAGATCGCCAGCGCCTTGATCAGTACCAGCCACCACGGATCGTTCATCAGCGCTCTCCCTCCACGGCGCTCGCCGCACCCAGCGGATCGACCCGGACCACATCGCCCGGCGCCGCGCGCAGCCCGTCGGCCAGCGACAGGCCCGGTGCGTTGTACGGCAGCCAGACGACGCCCGGCAACATCCCCGGCACCACCTCGACCGCGAACTCCAGGGCGCCCTCCCGGCTGACCCGGGCGGTCTCGCCGTCGGCCAGCCCGAGCGACTGCGCCGTCTCCGGCCCGACCTTCAGCACGGGCCGGCGGGCCGTGGCGAGCAGGTGCTCCTCGTGATCATTGGACCGGGAGTTGTCGATCATGGTCCGCCAGGTGGCGAGCACCGCCTCCCCCGGCCCCAGGTCGCCGGGCGCCAGCGCGTCCAGCGCCTCGGCCCGCGGGTCGGCCGCACGCTCGCCCTCCCACGCACCGAGCTCGTCGAACTCGGCCTTCGCCTGTTCCGGGGTACGCACCCCGAGCGGTCGGCCGAGCCCGTCGGCCAGCGCCGCCAGGACCCGCAGATCGGTCATCGTGTTCCGGGCCGTGATCGCGCGCTCCAGGCGACGCTCGCGGCCCTCCCAGTTCAGGAAGTGCCCGTAGCGCTCCTCGACCAGCGCGATCGGCAGCACCACATCGGCCCGCTGGGCCGCCTCGGACAGCCGCGCCTCGATGCTGACCACGAAGCCGGCCTCCTCCAGCCCGGCGCGCGCGGCGCCGGGATCGGCGAAGTCGCCCGGCTCCAGGCCGGCAACGACCAGCGCGGCCAGCTCGCCGTCGGCGGCCGCGCGCAACTGGGCGTCGGCGGACAGCCCGCGGGCCGTCGGCAGCGAGGGCGTACCCCACACGGCCTGGGTGTCGACGCGCGCGGCCGGGTCGCTCAGCGGGCGGCCACCGGGCAACAGCCCGGGCAGACAGCCCGCGTCCACCGCACCCCGATCGCCCGCGCGGCGCGGGATCCAGGCGAGCCGGGCGCCGGTGCGCTCGGTGAGCGCGACCAGCGCGCTCAGCGCGCCCGGGCTGGTCGCCGCGCGCTCGCCGACGAGCACGATCGAGCCGGGGCCGAGTTCGGGCGTACCGTCGCTGCCGATCCGGTCCAGCGCGCGCGCCTCCAGGCCCGGCACCGTCGGCTCGACGGTCGCGCCGAGCTTGGCCGAGCCCCAGCTCGCGTACGGGGCCAGGGTGGTGATCGGCAGGCCGTTCTTGCGGTACGCCTTGCGCAGCCGCAGGAACACCGCACCGGCCTCGTCCTCGGGCTCGAAGCCGACCAGCAGCACCCGGTCGGCGCGCTCCAGGTCGTCGAAGGTGACCTCCATCGGCCGGCCCGCGACCCAGCCGGCGAGGAACTGCTCCTCCTCGGCCGAGTTCGGCCGGGAGCGGAAGTCGACCGAGTTCGTGCCCAGCACGGCGCGGGCGAACTTGGCGTACCCGTAGGCGTCCTCCAGCGTCAGCCGGCCGCCGGTCAGCACGCCGACCGAATCCCTGGCCGCCGCCAACCCGGCGACCGCGGCGTCGATGGCCTCCGGCCAGGACGCGGGGCGCAGTTCGCCGTCGGTGCGCACCAGCGGCGAGGTCAGCCGGTCCGGGCCACGGCCGGAGCGGAAGGCGAACCGGTCGCGGTCGGTGATCCACTCCTCGTTCACGGCGGGCTCGTCGCCGGCCAGCCGGCGCATCACCTGGCCGCGCCGGTGGTCGACCCGGATGGCCGACCCGCAGCCGTCCAGCTCCGAGACCGACGGCGTGGAGACCAGGTCGAAGGGCCGGGAGCGGAAGCGGTACGCCGTCGAGGTCAGCGCGCCGACCGGGCAGATCTGGATCACATTGCCGGAGAAGTAGCTGTCATAGGGCTGCTCCTCGTAGATGCCGACCTGCTGCAGCGCGCCGCGCTCGACGAGCGCGATGAACGGGTCGCCGGAGACCTGCTCGGAGAACCGGGTGCAGCGGGCGCACAGGATGCAGCGCTCGCGGTCGAGCAGCACCTCGGCGGAGATGCTGATCGGCTTGGGGAAGGTACGCTTCACCGCCTCGAAGCGGGTCTCGCCGCCGCCGTTGGACATCGCCTGGTTCTGCAGCGGGCACTCGCCGCCCTTGTCGCAGATCGGGCAGTCCAGCGGGTGATTGATCAACAGCAGCTCCATCATCCCCTTCTGCGCCTTGTCGGCGACCGGGGAGGTGAGCTGCGTCCTGACCACCATGCCGGGCGCGACCTCAAGGGTGCAGGAGGCCTGCGGCTTCGGCATCCCACGGCCGTTGCCGGCATCGGGCACCTCGACCAGGCACTGGCGGCAGGCGCCGACCGGGTCCAGCAGCGGGTGGTCGCAGAACCGCGGGATCGCGGTGCCGATCATCTCGGCGGCCCGGATCACCAGCGTGCCCTTGGGCACCGAGACCTCGGTGTCGTCGATGGTCAGCGTGACGAGTTCTTCGACCTGGCCGCCCACCTGCTCGTCCGCCTGCGGCTTGTTGGTCACCGTCATGCGTGTGCTCCCGTCGTCGCGGTCCGGGCGGGCGCCGCGAACAGCGCGCTGCGCTCGTAGGGGAACAGCTCCCACGCCGGGGTGTGGAAGCCCTGCTCGAACTCCTCGCGGAAGTACTTGATCGCCGAGGTCAGGCAAGCGACCGCGCCGTCGGCGAGCGCGCAGAACGAGCGGCCGCCGATGTTCTCGCACAGGTCGAGCATCTTCTCGATGTCGCCCTCGCGGCCCTCGCCGGCCTCGATCCGCATCAGGATCTGCACCAGCCACCACGAGCCCTCCCGGCACGGGGTGCACTTGCCACAGGACTCGTGCTTGTAGAACTCGATCCAGCGCAGCGTGCTGCGGACCACCGAGGTGGTCTCGTCGAAGCACTGCAGCGCCTTGGTGCCGAGCATCGTGCCGGCCCCGGCCATCCCCTCGTAGTCCAGCGGGATGTCCAGATGCTCGTCGGTGAGGATCGGCGTCGACGATCCGCCGGGGGTCCAGAACTTCAGTTGGTGACCCTCGCGCATCCCGCCGGTCAGTTCCAGCAGCTCGCGCAGGGTGATCCCGAGCGGCGCCTCGACCTGACCGGGCCGGGCGACGTGCCCGGACAGCGAGTACAGCGTCATCCCCTTGGACTTCTCGGTGCCCATCGAGGCAAACCATTCCGGTCCGTTGGCGATGATCGGCGGCACCGACGCGATCGACTCGACGTTGTTGATCACCGTCGGGCTGGCGTACAAGCCGGCGACCGCCGGGAACGGCGGGCGCAGCCGCGGCTGACCGCGCCGACCCTCCAGCGAGTCCAGCAGCGCCGTCTCCTCGCCGCAGATGTAGGCACCGGCGCCGCTGTGCACGGTGACCTCCAGGTCATAGCCCGAGCCCAGGATGTTCTTGCCCGCGTAGCCGGCGGAGTACGCCTCGGCGACCGCCTGCTGCAGCCGGCGGGCGACGTGCAGCACCTCGCCGCGGACGTAGATGAACGCATGCGAGGCACCGATCGCATAGGAGGAGATGATCACGCCCTCGACCAGCGTGTGCGGGCTGGCCATCATCAGCGGGATGTCCTTGCAGGTGCCCGGCTCCGATTCGTCGGCGTTCACCACGAGGTACTTCGGGTTCGGGTTGTCCTTGGGGATGAACGACCACTTCATGCCCGTCGGGAAGCCGGCACCGCCGCGGCCGCGCAGGCCGGAGTCCTTGACCTCGGCGACGATCTCGTCCGGGGCCATCCGCAACGCGCGCCGCAGTGCGGCGTACCCGCCGGTGCGTTCGTAGTTGTTGATCTTCCACGCGCGCTCGTCGGCCCAGTTGGCACTGAGCACCGGGGTGATCGGATCGGTCACTTCGCGCTTCCTTCCTCGCGGTCGGTCCCGGCGTCGGCATCCGGCCCGCCTGCCCGGCCGGGCGCCTCGGGGGCGTGCCAGCCGCGCTCGTTGGCGATCTCCAGGCCGAGCAGCGACTCGGGCCCGGCGGCCGGGCCCTGGTCCGCGCGGCCGTCGCCGAAGCCGGCCAGCACCCGCTCGGCCTCGCGCCAGCTCGTGATCTCCGCGCCGCGCGGCGAGGCGACCGGCTGGTCGGCGCGCAGCGCGTCGACCAGGGCCACCGCCGATTCCGGATTCATGTTGTCGAAGAACTCCCAGTTGACCATCATCACCGGGGCGTAGTCGCAGGCGGCATTGCACTCGACATGCTCCAGCGTGATCGCGCCGTCGGCGGTCGTCTCGTCGAGCCCGACCCCGAGATGGTCCTGCAGGCCGGCCAGCAGCGCGTCGCCGCCCATGATCGCGCACAGCGCCGTGGTGCAGACACCGACCAGGTGCTTGCCCACCGGCTTGCGCTTGTACATCGTGTAGAAGGTCACTACGCCGCTCACCTCGGCCACCGAGATCTCGCAGATCTCCGCGCACGCCTCCATCGCCGAGGTGGTGATCCGCCCGAGCTGGCTCTGGCACAGGTGCAGCATCGGCAGCAGCGCCGACCGCTTCTGCGGGTAGCGCGCGGCGATCTCGCGCAGTTCGACCAGGGTCTGCTCGGTGAGCGAGCCCCGACCGCCGTTGTCGGCATCGTCGTCGTAGATGTCGTAGCCGCCGGAGTCGGGGAAATAGGTCTGGAAATGGCTCACCGGTCCACGCCCCCCATCACCGGGTCGATCGAGGCGACCGCGACCACCACATCGGAGACCATCGACCCCTCGCAGACCGCGGGCACCGCCTGCAGGTTGTTGAAGCTCGGGTCGCGGAAGTGCGCGCGCCAGGGCCGCGTACCGCCGTCGGAGACCACATGCGCGCCCATCTCGCCCTTGGGCGACTCGATCGGCACGTACGCCTGACCCGGCGGCACCCGGAAGCCCTCGGTGACCAGCTTGAAGTGGTGGATCAGGGCCTCCATCGACTCGCCCATGATGTGCTTGATGTGCTCGGGGCTGTTGCCCAGCCCGTCATTGCCGAGGGAGAGCTGTGCGGGCCAGGCGATCTTCGGATCGTCGACCATCACCGGCTGCCCCGCAGTCGCCTTCAGCCGCTCGAAGGCCTGCTTGACGATCCGCAGCGACTGCCACATCTCCTCCTGGCGCACCCGGAACCGTCCGTAGGCATCCGCGGTGTCCCAGGTCGGCACGTCGAACTCATAGGTCTCGTAGCCGCAGTAGGGCTGGGACTTGCGCAGGTCCCAGCCGAAGTCGGCCGAGCGCAGCATCGGCCCGGTGATGCCGAGCGCCATGCAGGAGGCCAGGTCGAGCTTGCCGACGCCGCCGAGCCGGCCGATGAAGATCGGGTTCTCGTTGCAGAACGCGGCATACTCCGGCAGCCGCTGCTCCAGCCAGGCGATCGTGTCGGCGATCTGGTCCATCCCGTGATCATCGACGTCGACCGCGACGCCGCCCGGACGGAAGTAGGCGTTGTTCATCCGCAGCCCGGTGACGGCCTCGAACACGTCGAGGATCTTCTCCCGGTCGCGGAAGCCGATCGTCATCACGGTCAGCGCGCCGATCTCCATGCCGCCGGTCGCGATGCAGACCAGGTGGGAGGAGATCCGGTTCAGCTCCATCATCAACACCCGCAGGATGTTCGCCCGCTCCGGGATGTCGGCCTCGATGCCCAGCAGCCGCTCCACGCTGAGGACGTAGGCGGCCTCCTGGTAGAACGGCGTCAGGTAGTCCATCCGGGTGCAGAAGGTGACGCCCTGGGTGAAGGTACGCACCTCCATGTTCTTCTCGATGCCGGTGTGCAGGTAGCCGATGCCGCACCGGGCCTCGACGACCGACTCCCCCTCCAGCTCCAGGATCAGCCGCAACACACCGTGCGTCGACGGGTGCTGCGGGCCCATGTTGACCACCAGCCGCTCGTCGCCGCGCTCGGCCTGGGCCGCGACGATGGCGTCCCAGTCCGCGCCGGAGGCGGTGTAGACGGTGCCTTCCACCGCCTCGTCGGTCGGGGCGGCGTAGGGGTCGAACTGCTGATCGGTCTGCGTCTCGGTGCTCATCAGGCATAGCTCCTGCGCTCGTCGGGCGGCGGGATCGTCGCCCCCTTGTACTCGACGGGAATCCCGCCGAGCGGGTAGTCCTTGCGCTGCGGGTGGCCGGGCCAGTCGTCCGGCATCAGGATCCGGGTCAGGGCCGGGTGATCATCGAAGATCACGCCGAACATGTCCCAGGTCTCGCGCTCGTGCCAGTCGGCGGCCGGATAGGTGCCGACGACCGACGGGATGTGCGGATCGGCATCGGGGCAGGTCACCTCGACGCGCAGCCGCCGATTGTGGGTCATCGACTGCAGGTGGTACGCCACATGCAGCTCGGCGCCCACGTGCTCGGGGTAGTTGACGCCCGACACCGACGCGCAGTGCTCGAAGCGCAGCCAGGCATCGTCGCGCAGGACCGGCGCCAGCTCGGCCAGCTTCTCCCGCGGCACCAGCAGCGTCAGCTCGCCGCGGTCGACGACGACCTCGGCGACCGCTCCGGGCACCAGCTCGGCGATCCGGTCCACGACCTCGTCGAACCAGCCGCCGTAGGGGCGCGGCGAGCCGGCCGGGGGCTCGACCACCCGGCGTACCCGGCCATAACCGGAGGTGTCGCCGGAGCCGCGACCGCTGCCCCACATGCCCCGGCGGACCTTGGTCGCACCGCCGACGCCCGCGCGCTGCTCGATCGCGCTCTGCTCGGCCGAGACCGCGATCTCCGGCGTCTCGTCGCCGGCCGGCGCGTCCTCGCGCTCGACGCCCGCCTTCGGCGCGGACTCCGCCGCGTCCGGCTTGTCGTCGATGGTCTTACCGGTCTCGGGCTTCTGGCCGGTCTCGGGCTTCTCGTCGGGGGTCTTGTCGCTCACCGCAGCAGCCCCTTCATCTCGTGCGTCGGCGTGGCCGTCAGCGCCTCGCGCTCGCGCTCGGTGATCTCGGCCTCGGCATTCGAGCCGATCTTCTGCCGCTGGACGATCTCGCGCAGCTTGAACATCCCGTCGATCAACATCTCCGGACGCGGCGGGCAGCCGGGCACGTACATGTCGACCGGCACCACGTGATCGACGCCCTGGACGATCGCGTAGTTGTTGAACATGCCGCCGGAGCTGGCGCACACGCCCATCGAGAGCACGAACTTCGGGTTCGGCATCTGGTCATAGATCTGACGCAGCACCGGCGCCATCTTCTGGCTGACCCGGCCGGCGACGATCATCAGGTCGGCCTGCCGCGGGGAGGCGCGGAACACCTCCTGGCCCCAGCGGCCGGAGTCGTAGCGCGGCGCACCGTAGGTCATCATCTCGATCGCGCAGCAGGCGAGCCCGAAGGTCGCCGGCCAGAACGAGGCCTGGCGCATCCAGCCGAACAGGCCCTCGACGGTCGTCAGCAGCACGCCGCTGGGGAGCTTCTCCTCAACACCCATCTCTCAGTTCCCTTCCCCAGCCCTCAGTCCCATTCGAGACCGCCGCGGCGGAGTTCGTAGAAGTAGGCGATCATCACCACGGCCACGAAGATCACGACCTGGACCAGGGCGAAGGTGCCGAGCTGGTTGCTGCTCACCGCCCACGGATACAAGAAGACGATCTCGATGTCGAAGATGATGAACATCATCGCCGTGACGTAGTACTTGACGGGGAACCGGCCGCCGCCCACCGGCTGCGGGGTCGGCTCGATGCCGCACTCGTAGGAGTCGTACTTGGCGCGGTTCCAGCGCTGCGGCCCGACGAGCATGCTGGTGATCACCGAGACCGCGACGAAGCCCGCAGCTATCACCAACAGCACCAGCAGTGGTGCGTACGGATCGTTCATGCCCGTCCTTCCCGGTTCGTCCCGCTCGTCATCGCCCCGGCGCTCATGCTGACGGGGCGATCTTGGAGAGGCCGTTGATGATCTTGTCCATCGCGTCGCCGTCGGAGGCGTCGGTCAGGTTGGCCAGCAGCTTCAGCGTGAAGCGCATCAGGGTACGCCGCGGCAGACCGTAGCGGGTACACAGCCGCATCACCTGCGGATTGCCGATCAGCTTCACGAAGATGGTGCCGAGCCGGTAGTAGCCGCCGAGGCGGTCCGACAGGGCGGTCGGGTAGCCGCGCAGGGCGCGCTCGGCGCTCGGCGTACCCACCCCGCGGTAGTGGGCCTCGGCGATCGCGTCGGCGGCCAGCTCGGCCGACTCCATGGCGTACGCGATGCCCTCGCCGTTGAACGGATTGACCATGCCGCCCGCATCGCCGATCAACAACAGCCCGCGGGTGTAGTGCGGCGTGCGGTTGAAACCCATCGGCAGGGCGGCGCCGCGGACCGGGATGGTCCGGTTCTGTTCGCGGAAGCCCCACTCGGCGGGGGTGTTGTCCAGCCAGCGCTGGAGCAGGTCCTTGTAGTCGGTCTTGCCGAAGGCCGAGGAGGTGTTCAGGATGCCGAGGCCGACATTGCAGGTGCCGTCGCCCATCCCGAAGATCCAGCCGTAGCCCGGGAGCAGATCGGACTGACCCGGCTTGCCGTCCCACAGCTCCAGCCACGACTCGAGGTAGTCGTCGTTGGTCCGCGGGCTCGTGTAGTAGGTCCGCACGGCCACGCCCATCGGCCGGTTGTCCTTCTTCTGCAGGCCCATCGCGACGCTAAGCCGGGTCGAGTTGCCGTCGGCGGCGACCACCAGCGGAGCGAGGAAGGTACGCCCGTCTCGCGTCCGGACGCCCCGGATCCGGCCCGTGCGCTCGTCGAGGACCGGCTCGGTGACGTTGCAGTTCTCCAGCATCTTCGCCCCCGCGGCCACCGCATGCTTGGCCAGCAGGTCGTCGAAGTCGGCGCGCGGGCGGACCAGGCCGTAAGGCGGGAAGTCCGTCAGGTCGGGCCAGTTCAGCTCGAACGGCCGGTCGCCGCCGTAGATCCGCAGGCCCTTGTTGTGCAGCCAACCCGCCTGCTCGGAGGTGTCGATCCCGAGGCGGATGAGCTGCCGGGTGGCGCGCGGGGTGAGGCCGTCGCCGCAGACCTTCTCGCGCGGGAAGGCAGACTTCTCCAACAGCAGCACGTCGAGACCGCGGCGGGCCAGGTAGGCGGCGGCCGTCGAGCCTGCCGGCCCGGCCCCGACGACGATGACGTCGGCCTCCGCCTCCGCGGCGAGACCCTGGGTCATTGCAACTCCTGCTCGTGAGAACTGCTCGTGAAAGAGTTCACTAACTCGTCAGCAGTCTAGGCCCTCCGTACGCCGCCGCGCATCCGGCACGACGCCGGCGTACCCGGCCTTGACTAGGGAAAATGCCGCCGATTTTCGCAACGCTCGTGTTGATGAAATTGACCGGGGCACGCGCGCGGCGGTCAGCCGTCCCGGCGCAGCCGATCTTCCAGGATCGCGGCCTGCACGCGCAGCGCGCCCAGCAACTCGTGATCCTCCACCGCCGTGGCCTGCAACTCCCACCGGGCGCCGTCGCCGTCGCGCACCTTGACCAGCGCGGCCACGCCGACCGCGCCGTCGGGAAGATCGAGATAGGCGACGCGACCCGACACCGCCGGGTAGCCCTCGGGCGCGGTCGCGGCTCGGGGTGTCCTGGCCCGCGCGGGGTCCCCGGCCGCCTCGACGTCACTGCCCCAGCCGGCCGAGCGGGCGGCCGTCAACGGTTCAGGTTCCATGGTGCTTCGACTTCTCTCGCGGTTCGACACGTTCGCCCCGAAGCGTAACCGGGCCGACGGGAAGCGCAACCCCGGCGGCGGCGGCATCCGGCGGACGAAGCCGTTCATGATCAAATCTCATCCGGCCTCCGACCACCCTTGCAATCATCCAACCAATGCTGCTTGGATGCTGGGAAAGCGCTCGATGAGGAGTAGCCCCATGCCGATCCCCCCACGCCACGACGTCGCTCGCCCGCGCCGCCGAATCGGCCTTCGCCTGGCCGGCGCCATCCTCGCGACGGCCATCCCGATCGCTCTCGTCGGCTTCCCGGGCAGCGCCGAGAGCGCCCCCAGAGGTCGGACCTGGACGGTCGACCAGGTCCGGGGAACCGAGCAGCAGAACCGCACCGGCCTGCCGGGCAACGGCAGCCGGGGCCGACCGTTCGCCACCATCGCCGATTGCGCGGCACAGGCCCGCCCGGGCGATGCCTGCGAGATCGGCGACGGCACCTACCGCGAGACGGTGCGGCCCGCGCGCTCGGGATCGCCCGGCTCCCCGATCACCTTCCGGAAGGCTCCCCGGGCGAAGAAGGTGGTGATCAGCGGCGCCGATCCCGTCACGGGTTGGGAACGCGATGCCGAGAACCCGCGGCTGTGGTCGGCGCCCGCCGACCTCGCGCCCGGCTACGACGCCACCGTCGATCCCGACAACACCACCCTGGCGGCCAACCAGATCTTCGCCGACGGCACCGCACTGCCCGAGGCCCAGTTCCCCAACACCGGCCTGGACCCCATGGAACCGACCTTCGCCAAGGTCTCCGCGGTGACCACCGGCGGCGCCGAGGGCACCTTCACCGCCCGCTCGTTGCCGAGCGGCCTCGGTGATCTGACGGGCGCCTCGATCACCTTCTTCGGCGGCTGGACGGCCCTGTCCGGCGAGGTCACCGCCAACGACGGTCAGGCGATCTCCTATGCGCTGCCGCCGGCGGACCCACCCCTCTACCCCCAGGCCGGCGGCGACTACAGCAATGTCAACTTCCGGTTGATCGGCAAGCGCGCCTTCCTCGACGCCGAGCACGAGTGGTTCTACGACGCGGCGGCAAAACGCCTGTCGATGATCACCGACGGCACCGCCCCGGCCCGGATCGAGGCCAAGCAGCGCAACTATGCGGTCGACCTCGCCGGGCGTACCGACATCGAACTGGCCGGATTGTCGATCAACGCGGCCACGGTACGCACCGACGACGACTCGGCCCGAATCAAGATCACAGGCCTCGATGCGCGCTATGTCTCGCATTTCATGACCGCGCAGTACGACGACTCACTGCCCTACCACGGCGCCTACGACGCGGCGCACAAGATGGACACCGGGATCATCCTGCGCGGCCGCGACAACACGCTGGCCGACTCGCGCATCGCACTGTCGACGGGTTCCGGGGTGGCAGTGTCGGGCAGCGGGCACACCGTGACCAACAATCTGATCACCGACATCGCCTACGGCGGCTACTACACCGCGCCGGTCACCGTGCAGGGTGGGTCGTCGAATCTCACGATCACCCGCAACACCATGTACGGCGCCGGTCGCGACGGCATCAACGTGAACAGCAACGTGCCCGAACTGCAGTCGCTCACCGACAGCGAGATCGCCTACAACGACATCTCCGCCTACGCCGTCACCCAGTCCGACCTGGGCGGCCTCTACGTCTGCTGCACGGTCGACATGACCGACACCCGGGTGAGCTACAACCGGATCCACGACCCCGCGACGGCCGGCGTCGGCATCTACATCGACAACTACAGCTTCAATCCGCTGATCGATCACAACGTGGTGGACTCCGGCCCCAGCCCGGCCCTGATGCTGAACGGCGGCAAGAACTACCGGATCTTCAACAACACGGTCGTCGACGCCGGCGACATGTGGTTCACCTACCGGATCACCGATCTGACCGGGACCGTCGCGCGCAACAACGTGCTGACGTCGAAGATCGACGCCGCCCAGCCCAACGGCACCTTCGACCACAACCTGACCGGTGCGCCGAGCCAGACGTGGGTCGACGCGGACGGCGATGACTTCCGGCTCGCGCCGAACTCACCCGCGCGCGGCGCCGGTGTCGCCATTCCCGGCATCACCCGCCCGGACAGCGGGCCGGCCGATCTCGGCGCCTACGAAGGCGACGACGCCTGGACCGCCGGCTGCGACCGCGCCCGTCCCGGGTGCGACAGCGCCGATGCGCCCGACTACACCGGTGCGGTGATCACCCCCGACCCCGAGTGAGGAAACCGTGAGCGACAACGAACCCCTCCGTCGGGGGCGTCCCCGATTCGCACGCCTGCTGGCCGTCACCGCCGCCACCACCCTGGTCGCGACGCTCGCCCCCGGCGCCGCCCGCGCGGCCGGGAGCGATGCCGCCAATGTCGGCTTCGGCGGCTCGCTGGTCGGCACGCAGGCCTACACCACCGCCGGTGATGAGGTGCTGCGCGGCACCCTGCGCCGGATGGACGGCGGCGAGGAACAACTCGCCGGCGTCGGCGTGCGACTGGCCGGCGGCAGCCAGGGCATCCGCGTCGAGCCCTCGGAACTGTCACTCGGCGCGGACACCGCGACCACCGGTTTCCTCGCCGAGATGCGCTTCACGCCCGCGGGCGGCGCCGGGGAGCTGGCCACGCTGTTCTCCGCCGGCGGCGGCCTGCAGGTTCGCGCCCAGGGCGGCAGCCTCAGCTACGGCTTCGACTATCGCGATGGCGCGAGCTGGACCCGGGCCTCGCGCAGCGTGCCGCTGCCCACCGCGGGCACCGAGCACAACCTGGCGCTGGACTACCGGCCGACGGGCGGCGGTGGCGCCGCGCTCCGGGTCTGGCTGGACGGGACCGAGCTGCCGACCGCCCAGGGGGCGCCCTTCGCCGTGGCCGACCCGTCGGCCTTCGGCTTCGGCAACGATGTCCACCCCTCGGCCGGCAATCGCGGCTTCCCGGGCGACCTGCGCCGGATCCGGCTGGCGCCGGCGCCGGCATCGGCCGGCTACGACAACTTCGAGTTCCAGCCGTCCGGGCCCACCGAGCCCGAACCCGAACCCGAGTGCACGCCGCTGAACGCCGAGCCGTCGGTCGCGATCTCGGTGAGCCCTGCCGACTGCACCGAGAACATCGTTCGGAAGGCCTCGCTGATCAGGCCGACGCCGCAGCAGTACGCGTGGCAGCGCGACGAGCTGAGCGCCTTCATCCACTTCGGGATCAACACGTTCTACGACCAGGAGTGGGGCCACGGCACCGAGGACCCGGCCCGGTTCGACCCGACCGACCTCGACACCGACCAGTGGGCCCGAGAGCTCGCCGACGCCGGCTTCCAGCGGGTCATCCTCACCGTGAAGCACCACGACGGCTTCCTGCTCTACCCCTCGCGCTATTCCGATCACTCCGTGGCCGCGAGCCCGTGGCGCGACGGCCGGGGCGACCTGGTCCGCGAGTTCGTCGACTCGGCACGCAAGTACGACCTCAAGATCGGCTTCTACCTCTCCCCCGCCGACTCCAACCAGGAGCTGAAGGGCGTCTTCGGCAACGGTTCGCCGCGCTCGGAGCGGGTGATCCCGACCCCAGTGCCCGGCGACGACCGCACCGGCGGCCCGACGTTCACCTACCAGGCAACCGATTACGGCGCCTACTTCCTGAACACGCTGTATGAGGTGCTGACCCAGTACGGCGAGGTCAGCGAGGTGTGGTTCGACGGCGCGCAGGGCAACACGGGCGCGACGGAGACCTACGACTACGAGGCGTTCTACGACCTGATCGGCGAGCTGCAACCCGATGCGGTGATCGCCGTCGGCGGCAACGACGTGCGTTGGGTGGGCAACGAGGCCGGCATCGCGCGCGAGAACGAGTGGGGCCCGGTTCCGGTCCGGGTCAAAGCGTCGAGCCGCGTCGACTATGCCGACACCTACGACAACCCGGCCACCGGCAGCCGGGAGAACCTGATCGAGACCGTACGGGCGGACCAGGCCGACGAGATCCGCTGGTGGCCGGCCGAAGCCGACTTCAAGCTGACCCAGGGCTGGTTCGCCCACCCGAACGACCGGCCGAAGTCCACGACCGAGCTGATGGACATCTACGAGAAGTCGGTCGGGCGCAATTCGGTCTTCCTGATGAATGTCCCGCCGACCACCACCGGCCGGTTCTCCGAGGCATCGGTTGCCGCGCTGCGGGCCTTCCGCACCGAGCTGGACCGGGTCTATGGCACCGATCTGGCCGCCGGGCGTCCCGTGATCACCCGCGACACCGCCGAGCGCGCGCGGGCCGGCCGGGCCGTCGGCGAGCGGACCGCGATCACCGACGGGGATCCCCTGACCGCCTGGAGTTCCGGGCAGGTCGGCGCCGGATCGGTGGAGATCGATCTCGGCGGCGCGCGCCGGGTCTCGCGCTTCCGGTTGGCCGAGGAGGTGTCCGAGCACGGCCAGCAGGTCGAGTCGTTCACCGTCGAGGCGCGCGTCGACGGCCAGTGGCGCACGGTGGCCGAGCGCGGTTCGATCGGGATGAGCCGGATCATCCGGCTCGACACCCCGGTCAACGCCGACAAGGTCCGGGTCAGCGTGACGGGCTCGCGGGCACCGGCGTACCTGGCGCAGGTGAGCGTCTACGGATGAGCCGACCCTACGCCGGGCGCGGTCGTGCTCCGGCGTACCGCGCTCGGGTTGCGCCCCGTCCAGCGCCGCACCAACCGGGTCAGCGCGGCCGGTTCGCTCAGCCCGACCAGGTCGGCGATCTGGCGAAACTGCAGGTCGGTACGCCGGATCAGGTCGAGCGCATTGTCCCGGCGTACCTCGTCGACCAGGTCGGCGAACCGCAGCCCCTCCCGGGCGAGCCGGCGCTGCAGGGTACGCGGATGCATCCCCAAGGTGGCGGCGACGGCCTCCAGCCGGATCAGTGAGCTGCCCAGCGCCCCCTCGATGACCAGCCGAACCTGGTCACCGACGCGCGGCTCGGCGGGCCCGAAGGTGGCCTCCAGGTGGGCCAGCGCCAGATGGCGCAGCCGGGAGTCGCCGCCGGTCGGCGCCGATGCGCCGAGCCCGTTCGGCACCCACAGCACCGACGCCGGCCGATTGAACGACACCTCGGCGCCGAAGAAGTCCCGGTAGCGCTGCCGGGACGACTGCGGCGGGTGCGGCAGGTGCACCGAGACCAGGCCGTAGGGGCCGCCGGCCAGCGCGAGCACGATCCGGTGGAACACCCCGACGCCGAACTCGCAGCCCTGTGGGCCCGCCCGCTCGCTCTCGTAGCGCAGACCCGCGACGGCGGATCCCTCGTCGTGGTCGGCGACCAGGAAGACCCGGATCGCCGGTGAATGGATGAACAGGTAGCGCGAGGCCAGCTCGAGCGCCTCGTCCAGGGTCGAGGAGTTCTCCAGCACCAGCGCCAGCGGCCCGAGCATCTCCGGTCCGTGCCGCTCGGCGAGCGTCAGACCGAAATCGGAGCGACCGGTGGCCTCGGCCCCGGCCTCGATCAGTGCCGCCGCATCGTCGGCCCGGATCAGTTCCGAGCCGTGGGTCGGCGGTCCGGCGACCTCGAGCAACTCCGGCGGTACGCCGTGGCGGCGCGCGAGAGCAGCGCCGTCGGCGCCCAACTCATCGACCAGCGCAGGCAGCCCGCGCAGCGCTGCCGCGCGGATCATGGTGGCCATCGTCGCCCCCGCATGAATGACGACGATAGTTCTGATCGCCGCACACCGATACGCCGCGGCCGGCCCGCGGGCCGAGGTTGTCGCCGACGGTCAAAGCAATGTCGCGAAAGGTCAAACGTGACCGGCCGCCTCGGTGCAGACTGGAACACGTCCCGCATCGGTGTTGCCCGGCCCGATGAGCCCCACGTTGTCCCCCGAGGCGTCGGGGCCCCGCGGCCGCTGCACCGGTGCGGGACGCCTGACTCAGCGCCGCTCGGCATCCATCCGGCGCCGCTGTTCGGCCTGCTGGCGCTGCAACTCCTCCATGTTCACCCCGCCCCCGAACAGGACGATCGCGGTGATCACCGCGATCAGTAGCGAGATCACCATCGGCAGCCCGAAGACCAGCGGAATGGTGATCAGGAACGCCACCTCGAAGCCTCGGACCAGGTTGCCGATCATGCCGGTCGGCAGCGAGCCGATCGGGCTCGCCACCGCAGGGGCCTGATAGTTGGCGGGCTTCGCGGTGATCCAGCGGACGGCCGCCAACAGGCCCGCCGCGGCGGTGATCACGGCCACCTCGACCGCCTCCAGCAACGGGCGCCCGCCCGCGCCGAGGCCGACATAGGCGGGAACGGTGGCCACGGCGTACACGATCGCGACCACCGCGGGCACGAGCACCTGCGCGACCCGGATCCGGGAGCCGGCGAAGGGCAGCGCCCGGGCGATCCCGGGACTGCGGGAGAGGACCCGCAGGCCGCCGAGCATCGGCACCAGCGCCCAGAACAGGGCGATCGCGGTGAGGGGCGAGGCGACGGTGCCCAGGCCGAGCGCGGCGGCCGCATAGGGCACGACGACGGCCACCACGGGACCGATCAGCACCTGCGGCCGGCGCAGCAGCCGCTGCAGATCGCGCCAGACCAGGGCGGACGGGCCTTGGCCGCGGCCGCGGGTCGGCCGGACGTGGCCGCGTTCCTTCGCCCGCTGCTCGGTCAGGATGTCATGGGCGAGGCCGAAGTCGAGCGCGAACAACGAGCCCGACAGGCCCTTCACCAAGGCACCGCCGCTGGTCAACCGGACCCGGCGGATCGCCGTCAGCCGGGCCCGCGCCAGCACCGCGGAGATGATCAACACCAGCAAGGAGGCGGCCGCGATCACGAACGCGAGTTGCACCTCCACGGCGGGTGCGATCGCCAGGCGTACCCAGTCGGCGGCGATCGCCACCACCAAAAGGATCGCCGCGAGTGCGGACAGCCCGAACGCCACCTCGGCGAGCCGGACGAAGATGGTCCGCTCGGCCCCCTGCTCGGCCGCGGCGAAGGCGGTCAGCGCGGCGGCGGCGAGCCCGCTCGCCAGGGCCCAGGCGATCACGCCCGCGGGTTGGGTGCCGGTGAGCAGGGTGATCAGCGCGCCCGCCGCTGCCCCGATGCCGGTCGCCGCCGCGAGCACTCCCGCCAACCGGCCGGTGAGCAGCCGGCCGCGATCGACCGGCGCGTCCATCAACCAGAAACCTTCGGCGGTCGAGGCGACCACCGGCCCGAAGAGCCGCGCGACCGCGATCGCGATCGCCACCACGCCCGCCCAGGTGGCCACCGGCAACAGGGTGCGCGCGGCCAGGCAGGAGCCCTCGGCGCATTGGCTCGCCGTCACCTGGGCGGTCAGCAGCACGTTGATCAACATGGCGCCGATCACCACGACCGCGAAGATCAATACGTAGGCATCGGACAGCGCCTCGGACAGCTTCTTGGTGGCGCGTCCCTGGCGCCATTCGCGGATCTGGTCGCGCAGCTCGCGTTCCAGGCCGCGCCCGGGCGGCGAGGTGGTGATCTTCATGCTCATCCGCGCGGCCCGCCGAGCTCGACGGTGCGGGTGGCGACGTGCTCGCTGAGCACCGGGTCGTGGGTGGCCATCACGATCGCCACTCCGGCCTCCCGGTCGGCCTTCAGGCGTTCGGCCAGCCAGGCCACGCCCTCGACGTCGAGGCGCTGCTCCGGCTCGTCCAGGACCAGCAGCCGGGCCGGCCGGACGAAGGCCGTGGCCAGGGCCAGACGCCGGCGCTGGCCCGAGGAGAGCGTGCCGGGCAACTGACCCGACTGGCCGACGAGCTGCACCTCGTGCAGCACGGCGTCGACCAACTCGTCGGCATCGTCGACGCCGTGGGCGCGGGCCAACAGGTCGAGGTGCTCGACGACGCTGAGGTCGGGAAAGAAGTCCAGGTCGTCGATCACCACGGCAAGATCACGCCGGATCCGTGGGTCGGTCTCGCTGACCCGCGTCCCGTCCAGTTCGACGCTGCCCTCGTCGGCGCTGTCGGCGCCGACCAGGCAGCGCAGCACCGTCGACTTGCCCGCGCCGTTGCGGCCCGTCAGTGCGACGGCCTCGCCGGGTCGCACGGCGAGATTGAAGTTGTCCACGATGGTGACGGGTCCGTACCTGCGGGTGAGCTTCTTCACCTCGAGCACGGGGCGCGAGTCGCGTTTGGCCATGAGGGCGATTGTGCCGCGTCCGGGCCGATTCACCGACTCGGGCGGCGGCGCCGTCGTCCATCGCTGGCTGTCGGGTCGTTCTGCGAAGATGGGGCGGTGATGCAGACCGGTTATCGCGCCTCCCTGACCAAGCGCCGCGGCGAGGTCGCGGCCATGTTCGACCGCGTCGCCGACCGCTATGACCTGACCAACGATGTGTTGTCGCTCGGGCTGGCGCCCACCTGGCGGGCGGCGACCGTGCGCGCCGTCGACCCGCGGCCGGGCATGCGGATCCTCGATCTGGCCGCGGGCACGGGCACCTCGACGCGCCCGCTCGCCGACGCCGGGGCGGTGGGCGTACCGGCAGACCTGTCGCTCGGCATGTTGCGGGCCGGGAAGGGCCGCCAGCCCGATCTGCCGTTCGTGGCCGCCGACGCGCTGGCCCTGCCCTTCGCCGACGACGCCTTCGATGCCGTCACGATGTCGTTCGGGCTGCGCAATGTCGAGGACACCTCGGCGGCGCTGCGCGAGCTGCGGCGCGTGACCCGCCCGGGCGGGCGGCTGGTGGTCTGTGAGTTCTCGACGCCGACCTGGGGGCCGTTCCGAGAGGCCTACACCGGCTATCTGCTCGCCGCCCTGCCAGCCATCGCCCGGGCCACCTCCTCCAATCCCGACGCCTACGTCTACCTGGCCGAGTCGATCCGGGCCTGGCCGGACCAGCGCGGGCTCGCCGACCTGATCGCGGGGGCGGGGTGGGGCGAGGTCGCCTGGAACAACCTCTCGGGCGGCATCGTCGCCCTGCACCGCGCCACGGCGAGATGAGCGCTGGGTTCCTGCTCGACTCCTACGCCGCGCGCTCCTGCGCGGTGAAGACCCACAATCGTTTCGACGCCACCGTGCCGCCGCAGCCGGCCAGCGACGAGTCGCTGCCCGAGGTGTTCGCCGGCGGCGCCGAGCATGCGCGCCAGATGCTCGATGCGTTGGCCGACGCGGTGCCGGCGACCATCGACCTGCGCGGGATCGACTCGCCCACCGAGCGCACCGCCCGCACGGCCGACGCGATCGCGCTGGGGCTTTCGTTGATCATCGCCGGCAGCCCGCCGGTCGATGGCCTCGGCCGCCGCACGGGCCGGCCGGCGGCGCTGCTGCGCGGCCCGAACCGGGCCGACGGCACGGCGGGCTACTTCCCGGTGCTGACCCGGTTCGGCAAACTCACCGAGCGCCGCCGTCAGTCCCGGCCCAGCGAGGCCGCCGAGGGCGCGGTGATCAGGATCGCCGCGCTCACCCGACCGGAGTTCTCGGCCAGCCGCGGCGATCCGGAACGATCATGGCGAACCCGCAACGAGGGCCTGCTGCTGCAGGCCGCCCACCACTGGCGGATGCTGCAGGCCGCCGGCTGGGCGGCCGGCGGGCCGCCCCGGGCGGCGCTGATCGGCACCGATCGCCGCGTCACCTGGATCGACCTGGGCCAGGCCTTCCTGCGCACCTATTCGGCGTCCAGCCCGACGGGTTGGCGGCTGCGCTCGCCGCTGGAGCGCTATGACCACGAGTTCCGGTTCCGGGTCAAGGTGGCCAAGGTCGCGCTGCGGCGTACCGGCGGCCCGCAGGACCCGGCACCACTGGTTCGGCCGATCCGGATCCGCGAATGCGATCACTGCGTCTGGTGGGAGAACTGCCGCGGGCAGCTCGACGATGATGATCTTTCGCTACGGATCGACAAGAGCCCGCTGGACATCCGCGAGATCTCGGCGCTGCGCGGCCTCGGCGTCGAGACCGTGCATGACCTGGTCGGGGCAGATCTGGACCGGCTCAAGATCGACTACCTGCCGCTGGTGCGGCACCGTCCGGGTGCCGAACGGCGGCTCGAACTGGCCGCCCGGCGGGCCGACCTGCTCGCCCGCGACGTCGCCCTCGAGCGGCTGACCAGCGGCCCGATCGAGGTGCCCGCGGCCGACGTCGAGATCGACCTCGACATCGAGACGTCGCGCTCCGAACGCGTGTACCTGTGGGGTTTCCGGGTGCACGACGTCGCCGCGGGCAGCCCGCCGGAGTTCGTCGAGTTCTCCGCCTGGTGGGAGCTGGACGCGCGCGGCGAGCGAGCGCTGGCGGTGCGGGCGATCCGCTGGCTGCGGCAACTGGTGGCGTCCGGGCGTACCGTCCGGGTCTATCACTATTCCGACTACGAGGTGGTCCAGCTCCGCCGGCTCGCCGCCGCCGGCGATCCGGAGCTGGCCTGGGCGCTGGAGTTCGCGCGCGAGGGGTTCTGCGATCTGTACCGGGTGGTGGCCGATCACTACTTCGGCGCCCACGGACTCGGGTTGAAGACGGTCGCGACGCGCGGTGCCGGGTTCACCTGGCGCGACGAGGATCCGGGCGGGCTGAATTCGCTGACCTGGTTCGACGAGGCGGTGCATGCCGTCGATCCGGTCGAACGAGCCGCGGCCCGGGCCCGGGTGCTGGCCTACAACGAGGACGATGTGACCGCGACCTGGCAGTTGCGCCGCTGGCTGCGCGAGCAGCAATGATCATCGGGGCGCTACCGTGGTCGGCGTGAGGGACACTTATCCGCTGCGGCTGTTCGGCGCGCTCGGGCTGATCGCGCTGGGCGCGGCGCTGGCGACGATCCTCGGAAAGTGGCTGACCGGGCCGGCCGGCCAGGTCTTCTTGTTCGGCGGGATCGCGATCGCCGTCGCCGGGTGCCTGCTGTTGCTGGCGACCATGATCAGGCCGCGGCACCCGGACGGCCCGGCTCAGCCGGGCGACTCGCCGCGCCCGAGGGATCGCAGCCGCTGATCCAGCTCGCGCCGGCCGGTCCGATCGAGGGGGACCTCGATCATCTCGATGCCCCGCGGCGCGCGAGCGAGCTGCTTGCCCAGCACCGAAAGATCGTCGATTCGCTGGTAGGGCACGCGGTACGCCGCGGCGAGCGCGGCCAGGTCCGTCCCGTGCGGGGTGCCGAAGATCCGCTCGAAGGCGCCCGCGTGTTCGGGCGCGCCCTGCTCCAGGGTCGCGAAGATCGAACCGCCGTCGTCATTGGCGACGATGATCCGCAGGTCCGGGCGCGGTTCGTCCGGGCCGAGCAGGAGTCCGTTCACGTCGTGCAGGAAGGTCAGGTCGCCGACCAGGAGCTGGACGGGCCGGCCGGCGCCGAGGGCGATCCCGGCGGCAGTGGCGACGGTGCCGTCGATGCCGGCCAGCCCCCGGTTGGCAAACGTCACCGGCGCCTGTTCGCCGATCGGAGCAAGATCGACATCGCGCACCGGATTGGATGAGCCGAGCACCAGCACGTCGCCGCGTGCCGTCACCCCGGACAACGCCGACCAGACCGCGGCGCCGAGCGCCGGGCCGGTGATCGCGCCGGCGCGGTCCAGGGCGTCGACGAGCGCCGCGCCCAGCTCGGCATCGGCGGTGCGCCAGTCGACCAGCCAGCCGGGGTCGCCACGACCGTCGACGATCACCGCGTCGACGACCCGGTCGGCCGCCAGCCCCGGATCGATCCAGTCCGCCGTCGGGCTGACCATGATCAGCTCGACGTCCTCGCGGGCGAGCAGCCGAGACACCGGACGGGACAGCGTCGGATGGCCGAAGCCGATCACCCGCTCGATCCGGTCGGCGAAGCGGTCCAGCAGCAGCCGATAGGCGCCGATCGCGGACCCGCCGGCGCGCGCATTGGACGACGGCTCCGCGAGCAACGGCAGCCCCGCCGCCTCGGCCAGCGCACGGGCCGCTGCGCCGACCGCGGGATCGGCGTCGCCGGCCAGCACGACCGTGCGCGGTGCGGCGGGCAGCCGCACGGGATCCGGCGCGGGCGCGGGCTCGGCGCGGAAGGGCCGCGCGGGGGCGAGCTCGCGGTCGGCCGGGCCGGGCACCAGCGGCGGGCGGAGGGCGACATTGAGGTGCACCGGCCCGGGCCGGCGGTCGCGCAGCCCGGTCGCCGCGGCCAGCAGTCGGCGTACCGCGAACCGCCAGTGCCCCGGTTGATCATCGGCGTCGGCGAGCTGGGCGTCGTCGCGTACCGCCGGGGCGAATATGCCGCGCTGGTCGGTGGTCTGGTTGGCGCCGGAGCCGATCAGGTAGCCGGGCCGATCGGCGCTGATCACGATCAGCGGGCGACGGCCGTGGGCGGCCTCCAGCACGGCGGGATGCAGATTGGCGACGGCGGTACCAGAGGTGGTGATCACCGCCACCGGGCGGCCGCCGCCGATGGCCAGACCGAGCGCGGTGAAGCCGGCGTCCCGCTCATCGATCCGCACGTGCAGGGCGAGCTCCCCGCGCTCGGCGGCCTGCCAGGCGGCGAAGCCGAGCGGGGCATTGCGCGAGCCCGGGGCCACCACGACATCGGCCACGCCGCCCGCGACCAGTTCCGCGATCACGACGCGGGCGAGGTCCATCGCGGTCATCGGGCGTACTCGTATTCGGCCAGGGCGCGCGTCGCGGCCAACCGGTCGGCCCAGTGGGCGGCCGGGGCGCCGTCGGCCGCGGCGGCGAGCAGTTCGGGATCGGGGGCCGGCGGCGCGGCCGGCACGGCGATCTCGCCATCGACGGCGCGCAGCGGCTCGGCGACCAGATCGCCGTCGAGCAGGGGCCCGGTGTTCAGCCCGCAGGCATACGGCAGTTCGGGCAGCGCCGCGGCCAGTGCCAGCCCGGCGTCCAGGCCGATCGAGGTCTCCAGCGCGCTGGAGACCACCACCGGCAGCCCGAGCCGATCGGCCAGCGCCAGGCAGGCGCGGACCCCGCCGAGCGGCTGGACCTTCAGCACGGCGATGTCGGCGGCCCCCAGCGCCACCACCCGCTCGGGATCGCCGCTGCGCCGGATGGACTCATCGGCCGCGATGGGCACGTCGATCCCGCGGCGGGCCAGCGTCCGGCGCAACTCGGCCAGGTCCTCGGTGCTGGCGCACGGCTGCTCGGCGTACTCCAGGCCGAGGCGGGCGAGAGCTCCGAGCGCGGTGATCGCCTCGTCCACCGACCAGGCGCCGTTGGCGTCGACGCGCACGCGGCCGCCGGGGCCGAGCGCGTCGCGTACCGCCTCCACCCGGGCGAGGTCGTCGGCGAGGCGCTGGCCGGGCTCGGCCACCTTGACCTTCGCGGTGCCGCAGCCGGACCGCGCGGCGATCGCGTGCGCGCGCTCGGGATCGACGGCGGGCACGGTCGCATTGACGGGTACGCGGCGGCGGACCGGCTCGGGAAAGCCGAGCGTGCGCGCCTCGTCCGCGGCGCGCAGCCACGGCACCAGCTCCGCGCCCGTGTAGTCGGCGAACGGGCTCCACTCCGCCCAGCCCGCCGGCCCGGGCACGAGCATGCCGGTGCGCTCGGTGAGCCCGCGGAAGCGGGTACGCATCGGCAGCCGCCAGGCGATGGCGGCGCTCGCGGCGGGGCGTGCGGGCACCGAGCCAACCTAGCGCCCCTACAGTGTCCGGGTGCTGGAAGTGGTCGACGCCGCGGACGTGGCCGCATTCGCGGCGGCGCTTCGCCGCACCCTGGACGGCGGACCCGCGATGTTGCCGCTACCGGCCGACCCGGCCGAGTCCGCGCGGGCGGTGGCGGCGCTGCGACCCGACGAGCCCGAACTGCCCGGCACGCTCGTGGTCGCGACCTCGGGCTCCACCGGGGCGCCGAAGGGGGTGCGTCTGCCCGCCGCCGCCATCGCCGCGAGCGCGGCCGCGACGCAGGCCCGGCTGGGCGGCCCGGGCAGCTGGCATCTGGCGCTGCCCGCCCACTATGTCGCCGGCGCGATGGTGGTGGCGCGGGCGCTGCTGGCCGGGAGCGGGCCGGTGCCGTGGCCCGGTGATCTTGCCGGGCTGGCGGTGCGGCCGGGCCGCAACTACCTGTCGCTGGTGCCGACGCAGGCGCGGCGGGCGCTGGGCGACCCGGCGCTGTTGGCGCGGCTGGCGGAGTTCGACGCGGTGCTGCTCGGCGGCGCGGCGGCGGCGCCGGAGCTGCTGGCCGGGCTGCGCGAGGCCGGGGTTGCGGTGATCACCACCTACGGCATGTCGGAGACCTGCGGCGGCTGCGTCTACGACGGGGTGCCGCTGGACGGGGTGGACGTGCGGCTCGGCGAGGCGGGACGGATCGAGCTGGCCGGGCCGATGATCTTCGCCGGGTATCGGCTGCGGCCCGACCTGACCGACCAGGTGCTGGCCGGCGATCGCTTCCGGACCAGCGATCGCGGGGTCTTCGAGGATGGGCGGCTGCGGGTGCGGGGGCGGGTCGATGAGGTGATCATCTCCGGCGGGGTGAATGTCGATCTTGCCGAGGTGCAGCGGGCCGTGGAGGGGATCGGGGTGAGCGGCGTGGTCGTTGGCGTACCGGATCCGGAGTGGGGTACGCGGGTCGCGCTCGCCACCACCTCGCCGCTCGACCTGACCGAGCTGCGCGACCGGTTGTCGGGCATCCTGTCGGCCGCCGCCCTGCCCCGGGCGCTGGCGAGGGTGGCGGAGGTGCCGCTGCTGGCCAGCGGCAAGCCCGACCGGCAGAAGTTGATCAACGAATGGGACGAGATCGAGGAGGAGCGCCGGTGAGCGCGAGCACGGCACAGTGGCTGGAGGGCGCGCGGCTGCGTACCCTCCCGGCGGCGGTCTCGCCGGTCCTGGCGGGATCCGGCGTTGCGATCTTCCACCGCGCCTTCGCGCCGCTGCTTGCGGTGTTGTGCCTGATCGTCGCGCTGGCGCTGCAGGTCGGGGTGAACTTCGCCAACGACTATTCCGACGGCATCCGCGGCACCGATGCCGATCGCGTCGGGCCGCTGCGGCTGGTCGGCTCGGGCACGGTCGCGCCGGCGACGGTGAAGGCCGCGGCCTTCGGCTGCTTCGGCGCGGCCGCGATCGCGGGGCTGGCGATCACCGCGCTGACCGGGCAGTGGTGGCTGATCGGCGTCGGCATCGCGGCGATCCTCGCGGCCTGGTACTACACCGGCGGCAAGCGTCCGTACGGGTACGCCGGTCTCGGCGAGGTCTTCGTGTTGATCTTCTTCGGGTTGGTGGCGACCGCCGGCACCGCGCTGGTCCAGACGGGCTTCGGGTCGGGCGCCGCGTGGAGTCACGCGCTGCTCGCCTCGCTGGCGATCGGGCTGCTCGCCTGCGCGATCTTGATGGCGAACAACCTGCGCGACATCGCCGGGGATGCCGCCGTCGGCAAGAAGACCCTGGCCGTCCGACTCGGAGACCGGCGGTCCCGGGCCGGCTACCTGGTGCTGATCGTCGCCGCGGCCGCCGCATGCATCGCGCTCGCCGCGACGAGTACCTGGTGGGCGCTGCTGGCGCTGCTCTTCGTCCCGGTGGCCGCGCCCGCGGTGCGTACCGTGCTGGCCGGTGCCACCGGCCGGCCCCTGATCGGTGTGCTCAAGCTGACCGGCCTCGCCGAGCTGGCCTGCGCGGTGGGGATGCTGGTCGGGCTCGCGCTCGGGTAGGCCCCCCTCGGCCGATTGGGCCCGCGGATGCCGACCTGGGCCCGCGCCTGCCGATTGGGCCCCTGGATGCCGACTGGGCCCGCGGATGCACGGGCTCCCCCACTCCCGGCAGGCGGTCGATGCCCGGTGTGGCACGCGCGATCTGGTTGGCTGGTCACATGAGCACCACCAGCGACCCCGACACCGTCCTGGTCATCGAGAACGATCCCGACTCCGGGCCGGCGATGCTGCTCGACTGGATCGCCGAGGCGGGTCTGCGGCCGGTCGTGATCCAGGCCTGGGACGGCGACCCGCTGCCCGCCGACGCCTCCGGCCATCTGGCGCTGATCATCCTCGGCGGCGGCATGCTCCCCGACGACGACGCCGAGCGGCCGTGGCTCCCGGGGGAGCGCGCGCTGCTGCGCGCCACCGCCGGCCGGGCGCGGGAACCGGTGCTCGGCATCTGCCTCGGCGCGCAGATGATCACCCATACCTTCGGCGGCACGGTCGCGGCGAAGCACGGCCTCCCGGAGAAGGGGGTCGTCGATCTCGAACTGCTGCCCGCGGCCGCCGACGACCCGGTGTTCGGCGAGCTGCCGAGTCCCTTCCCCGCCATCGAGAGCCATCGCGACCAGATCACCGGCCTACCGCCCGGCGCCGTGCTGCTGGCCAGCAGCGAGCGCTGCGCCAACCAGGTGCTGCGGCTCGGCGATCGCGTCTGGGGCGTGCAGTTCCACCCGGAGGTTGCGGCCGCCCGCGTCCGGCAGTGGGACCCGGACAAGCTGCGCGAGTGGGGATTCGACCCGGACGCCGTGCTGGCCGAGGCCGAGCGTCGCGATGCCGAGTTGCGCGCCCTGTGGCGAAGGACGATCGGCCGGTTCCTCGACCTGGCGCGGGCTCAGAGCGCCGACAGGTCCGCCGGGGTGTCCACATCGACCGATGCGCCGGCCGGATCGGGCACCTCGACCGGCACCAGCCCGGCGTAGAGCGAGCGCATCGACCGCCCGCGCGCCGGTTCGGCCGCCAGCCGGTCGGCCAGCAGTGCCGCCGACCACGCCGCGCACAACCACTGCGCCCGACCGTCGCGCACCGTAACCGCGCAGTCGCCCCCGGCCCGGGCCAGGGCGGCCAGGTGGGCGGCGGTCAGCCGCGGCAGATCGGCGGCCAGCAGCAGCACCCGGGTGGCGGCGGCGACGGTGCAAAGACCGGTGGCGATCGCGGCGACCGGCCCCGCTCCCGGCGTACCGTCCGCGATCACCGGCACACCCGCGGGTACGCCGTCCGCACTCCCCACCACGACCGGCCGGTACGCCGCGGCGGCCGCCAGCACCCGGGCGACCATCGGCACCCCGTCCACCGCGATCGCCGGCTTGTGCCGCCCCATCCGCCGCGAGGCCCCACCGGTCAGCACCAGGGCGCGAACCTCCCCCGGCGCAGGGGCTCCGGCGGGCAGCATGGCCGCACCCTCCCCCGCCGCGCGCGCTCTGGCAAGTCCGCCGGCCCGGCGTAGGCTGGCCGGCATGGGCAGGCTGACCTCGCGACGCCGGATCACCACGATCGACCTTGCCGCCGACCCGGTCGAGAAGCACCGCGTGGACACGCTGATCGCCGAGGAGCCGATGGAGTTGCGGGTCGACGGGACCTCGCTGGCGGTGACCATGCGTACCCCCGGCCACGACATCGAGCTCGCCCACGGCTTCCTGCTCACCGAGGGCATCATCGGCGGCCGCACCGATGTGATCAACGCGCGCTACTGCGCCGGATCGGTCGAGGGCGAGAACACCTACAACATCATCGATGTCGCGGCGGCGCCCGGAATCGTCCTGCCCGAGGGCCGCAATTTCTACACCACCTCGTCCTGCGGGATCTGCGGCAAGGCCAGCATCGACGCGATCACCACCCAGTTGCGCCACGACCCCGGCGCCGACGCGTCCCGCTGGCCCGCCGAGTTGATCGCGCAACTCCCCGACCGGCTGCGGGAGCAGCAGGGGGCCTTCGACAAGACGGGCGGCCTGCACGCGGCCGGGCTGTTCGACGCCACCGGCGAGGCGCTGGTGGTACGCGAGGACGTCGGCCGACACAACGCCGTGGACAAGGTGATCGGCTGGGCGGTTCTGCAGGACCGGCTGCCGCTTTCCCGGACGGCCCTGGTCGTCTCCGGGCGCGCCTCGTTCGAGCTCGCCCAGAAAGCCGCGATGGCCGGAATCCCCTTGTTGGTGGCCGTTTCCGCGCCGTCCTCGCTGGCCGTCGAGTTCGCCGAGCGGGTCGGCATGACGCTCGCCGGGTTCGTCCGCGGCCGGCGGATGAACGTCTACACGCGCCCCGAGCGTGTGCAGGTCACCGCACCCGTATCTGCGTGATTGCACAGATCGGGGCGGCCGGTTTCATTGCCGCGCCCGCCCGCGGAGGTCCATACTCGCGGGGAGTCAACGAAGACGAGGAGTCGCTCCATGTCGCACGCCGCCCCGGCCGATCCGCCGGTGAACCCCGATCCGGGCAACGAGTCGCCGCGCACGATCCGCGAGCGGCTGCGCCCGGTGGTCGCCGCCTCGATGGCCGGCACCGTCGTCGAGTGGTACGAGTTCTTCCTCTACGCCACCGCCGCCAGCCTGGTCTTCGGCCCGCTGTTCTTCCCCAAGACGGGCAACCCGCTGGACGGCATCATCGCCGCCTTCGTCACCTATGCCGTGGGCTTCGTCGCCCGGCCGCTGGGCGGCATCGTCTTCGGGCACTTCGGTGACAAGTACGGCCGCAAGCACCTGCTTCAGGTGAGCATCATCCTGGTCGGCGTCTCGACCTTCGCCATGGGCCTGATCCCGCCGTTCTCCATGATCGGGTACGCCGCCCCCGTGATCTTGGTGCTGCTGCGCTTCGCCCAGGGCTTTGCCGTCGGCGGCGAATGGGGCGGCGCGGTGCTGCTGGTCGCCGAGCACTCGCCCAACAAGTCCCGCGGTTTCTGGTCCAGCTTCCCCCAGTCCGGCGTACCCGCCGGAAACCTGCTCGCCACGCTGGTGCTGCTGGTGTTGTCCAATGCCATGCCGGAGGCGGACTTCCTGGCCTGGGGCTGGCGGATCGCGTTCTTCCTGTCCGCGGTGATCGTGGTCGTCGGCTACTACATCCGCACCCGGGTCAGCGATGCGCCGATCTTCCAGCAGGCGCAGGCCGAGGGCGAGGCCAAGGCCCACCAGAGCTTCGGCCTCGGCGAGGTCCTGACCCGCTACCCGAAGGGCGTGCTCACCGCGATGATGTTGCGCGTCGCGGAGAACGTCTTCTACTACATCGTGGTCACCTTCTCGATCACCTACCTGAGCCAGACGGTCGGCATCAACACCACCGAGATCCTCGGCCTGTTGGCGATCGCCCACCTGATCCACTTCTTCACCGTGCCGATCTGGGGCTGGCTCGGCGACCGCGTCGGGCGCCGACCGGTCTATGCGATCGGCGTCGTGCTCGCGGCCGCCTGGGGGTTCTATGCCTTCCGGTTGTTCGACACGGGTCAGGCGTGGTCGATCCTGCTGGCGTTGGTGCTGGGCCTGATCGCACACGGGTTGATGTATGCCGGCCAGCCGGCGATCATGGCCGAGCAGTTCCCGACCCGGATGCGCTACTCGGGCGTGTCGATCGGCTACCAGGTCACGTCGATCTTCGCCGGCTCGCTGGCGCCGATCATCGCGGTCACCCTGCTCCGCACGTACAACAGCTCGCTGCCGATCGCGATCTACATCGTGATCTGCTGCGTGATCACCATGATCGGCGTACTGATCGCCCCGGAGACCAAGGGAATCTCGTTGACCAAGATCGACGACGACTACCGCGAACTCACCGAGCGGGAGGCTGCGCGTCGGGACTGACGGTCCGGGCGCCCTGGCGCCGGATCTGGTTCAGCATCAGGTGCACCGGGCGGCTGCGCAGTGCCTCCTCACGCAGCACCGCCCAGTAGGACAGCGGGTGCTCGAAGCCGGGCACCACGCGGCGCAACCGCGGATGCATCGCCGCCATGTAGTCCGGCAACAGGCCGATGCCCCCGGAGGCGAGCGTGGTCTCGACGTGCGCGAAGACCGAGGTCGAGGCCAGCGATCCCGCGGGGGCGGGCAGGCCCCGGGTGGCCATGTCCAGATCGTCGACCTGCAGCGCCGACTCGATGTAGTAGACGAGCGTGTGCCGGGCAAGATCGGCGACGGACTCGGGTACGCCGGCCCGCGCCAGGTACTCCTCGGTGGCGTAGAGGGCAAGCGCGTACTGGCCCAGGCGGACCGCGATCGCCTTGTGCACGGGCGGTTCGCCGACCACGATCTCGATGTCGACGCCGCTGCGATGGTGCCGCAGCCGCTGGGTGGCGGCGATCAGCTCGCAGTCGATCCCGGGGTGTTCGCGGTGCAGCGCCGCCGCCGCCGGCACCACGACGTGAATGCTGAATCCGTCCGGCGAGGCGACGCGCACGGTGCCGCGTACCTCCTCCGCACCGCCCGCGGCGACGGCCAGCGACTGCATCGCCCGCTCGATCTCCTCCGCGACCGGCAGCACCCGCCGGCCGAGATCGGACAACTCCCAGCCGCCCGGCGTCTGCACCAGGACGCGCCCCCCGACGGCTCGTTCGAGGACGGCGATCCGCCGCGACACCGTCGTATGGTTCACGCCGAGCACGTCGGCCGCCGCCGTGAACCGTCCCAGCCGGGCCACGGCGAGCAGGACGAGCAGATCGTCGGCATTCGGGTTGCTTCCGCCGGTCGGGGCCATGCCCGCGATTGTGCACAGACGCACGGCGCAGGTGCAAAGTTTCGGGCTCTGTGTGCATTGCCTCGCCGAGGTCGCGAGCCTAGCCTGACGGCATCTCGACGAGGAGGAAGCGCATGGCAGTGATCGCCTTCATCGGGCTCGGCAACATGGGCCGGCCGATGGCCGCCAATCAGGTCCGGGCGGGCAATGAGGTACGCGGCTTCGACGTGGTGCCACAGATCGCCGAGGCGGCCGCGGCAGACGGGGTGAACGTGGTCGGCTCGATCGCCGAGGCGGTCGAGCGCGCGGACGCGGTCGTGACCATGGTCCCCAAGGGTGATCATGCCCGGGAGGCCTATCTCGGCGAGGGCGGCATCCTGGAACACGCCGATCCGTCGACCCTGTTGATCGATTCCTCCACCATCGACGTGCAGACCGCGCAGGATCTGCACGATGCGGCCGCCGAGAAGGGTTTCCGGTTCGTCGACGCACCCGTCTCCGGCGGCATCAGCGGCGCCGCCGCGGGCACCCTGACCTTCATGGTCGGCGGCGCCGAGGATGCCGTCGAGGCGGCGAAGTCGATCATCGAGCCGATGAGCGGCAACATCATCCCGACCGGCGGCGCGACGTCGGGCCAGGCCGCCAAGATCTGCAACAACATGATGCTGTTCATCTGCCTGCAGGCATGCGCCGAGGGTGCCGTGCTGGCGCGCAAGCTCGGGTTGGACGCGAAGGTCTTCCACGACATCGCGAAGGTCTCCTCGGGCAACTCCTGGGCCCTGCAGACCTGGTATCCGGTACCCGGCGTGATCGACACCGCCGCCGCCAACAACTCCTTCGCCGCGACCTTCCGCACCGACCTGGCCCGCAAGGACGTCGGCCTGGCGCTGTCCGGAGCCGAGCAGGTGGGGGTACGCCTGCCGGCCGCCGAGCTGGTCGCCGGCCAACTGCAGCAGGTGATCGACGACGGCGATGCCGATCTCGACTGCAGCGTGATCATCCGCAACATCGACCCGCAGGCACCCGGCCTGCCACAGACCGACAAGGAGCAGCAGTGAAGCGCATCGGACACTTCGTCGACGGCCAGGTGGTCGACGGTGGCGAGAAGACCGGCCCCGTCTACAACCCGGCGACGGGCGAGCAGAGCGGCGAGGTGGCGCTCGCCTCCGGCGCCGAGCTCGACAATGCCGTCGACATCGCCCGCAAGGCGCAGCGCGAGTGGCGTACCACCCCGCTCGCGAAGCGAGCCGGCGTGATGTTCCGGTTGCGCCAGATCGTCACCGAGCGGACCGATGAGCTGGCCCGGATCATCACCAGCGAGCACGGCAAGGTGGTCAGCGACGCGGCCGGCGAGGTGGCGCGCGGGCTGGAGAACGTCGAGTTCTGCGCAGGGCTGATGCACCACCTGAAGGGCGAGTACTCCGAGCAGGTCGCCGGCGGCGTCGACGTGCACCAGACCCGCCAGCCGGTCGGCGTGGTCGCCTGCATCACACCGTTCAACTTCCCCGCGATGGTGCCGCTGTGGATGATCACCACGGCGATCGCCGCCGGTAACGCGGTGATCCTCAAGCCCAGCGAGCGCGATCCCTCCGCGGCACTGTGGATCGCGCAGGCGTTCGCCGAGGCAGGGCTGCCGGCCGGCGTACTGAATGTGATCAACGGCGATGCCGAGACCGTGAACGCGATCCTGGACCACGATGGCATCGATGCAGTGAGCTTCGTCGGCTCGACGCCGATCGCCAAGCACATCTACGAGACCTCCGCCGCCAACGGCAAGCGGGTACAGGCCCTCGGCGGCGCCAAGAACCACATGGTCGTGATGCCGGATGCCGATCTTGATGCGGCGGCCGACGCGGCCGTCTCGGCGGCCTATGGGTCCGCCGGCGAGCGCTGCATGGCCGTGTCGGTGCTGGTCGCCGTCGGCGACGTCGCCGATGAGCTGGTCGGCAAGGTCGCCGACCGGCTGCCCGGGCTGAAGATCGGCGACGGCACCGATCCCGAGTCCGAGATGGGCCCGCTGATCACCCGCGACGCGCGCGATCGCGTCGCCGGTTATGTCGAGGGCGCCGCCGGCGAAGGCGCGACCGTGGTGGTGGACGGGCGGGAGAAGCAGTTCGACGGCGACGGGTTCTTCATCGGCGTCAGCCTGGTCGACAATGTCGAGCCCGGGATGAAGGTCTATGACGACGAGATCTTCGGTCCGGTGCTGTCGGTCGTTCGCGTCGGCAGCTACGACCAGGCGGTCGAGCTGATCAACGCCAACCAGTACGCCAACGGGGTCGCGGTGTTCACTCGCGACGGCAAGACCGCGCGGCAGTTCGAGTTCGACATCGAGGTCGGCATGGTCGGCGTGAACGTGCCGATCCCGGTGCCGATCGGGGCCTACTCCTTCGGCGGCTGGAAGAAGTCGCTGTTCGGCGACACCCACATGTACGGGCCCGAGTCGTTCAACTTCTACACCCGCCGCAAGGTCGTCACCACCCGCTGGCCGGAGCCCTCGGAGAGCCAGATCAGCCTGGGCTTCCCGACGCACTGAGTCGGCCCCGCGAATCGCCCGGGCGCGCCACCACGGCGCGTCCGGGCGCCGCGCTTCTCCGGCCGGGAACGGAGGCGGTCGGTTCGCCGGCCGCGGACCCGCCAGGACCCGCTCCGCGGCGTACACTTGGCCGATGATCCGCTATCTGCCGATTCTGATTGCGGTGGCGCTGCTCATCTATTGCGTGATCGAGCTGGCGCAGGCGCCGCGCGATGCCGTGCGGGCGATGCCCAAGTGGCTGTGGTTCTTCGCGATCGTGCTGTTGCCGGTCGTCGGCCCTGCCGCCTGGCTGCTGCTCGGGCGGCCGAACGCCCGCAGCCTCGGCCAGCACCGACGCACGCCACTCAGCCCGGACGACGACCCGGACTTCCTGCGCCGGCTCTAGCCCTCGTCGTCCGGTGACACCGGCGCCGGCACGACCGGGGCCGGTGCGCTGGTCGGCGCCGCGTCCTCGGAGTACTTCGCGACCAGCTTGGACAGATCCACGCCGGTGGTGTTCTTGATCAACTCCATGGTCTGCACGACGTTGTTGGTGACCTGCTTGGGCATCTCGCCGGCGCCGTCGGTGGAGACGACGGTCAGCTTGTCGATGCTCTGCATCGGCGCGGCCACCTCGCGCGCCACCTGCGGCAGGGCCTCGACCAGCATCTGCAGCACGGCCGCCTCGTTGTACCGGGCGAACGCGTCGGCGCGCTTGTTCATCGCCTCGGCTTCCGCCTGGCCGGTGGCGAGGATCGCCGCGGCCTGCGCGTCGCCCTCGGCGCGGACCGCATCCGCCTCGGCGGTACGCCGGGCCTTCTCCGCCTCGCCCCGCCGGGCGCCCTCGATGGCCTCGGCCTCGGCGAGCGCGCTGCGCCGGGACTTGTCGCCCTCACCGGTCAGGCGGGCCTTCTCCGCCTCGGCCTCGGCGGCCGCGATGGCCGCCGCCTTGCGCGCCTCGGCCTCCAGGATCTCGGAGTTGCGCCGGCCCTCGGCCTCGGTCTCCACCCGGTAGCGCTCCGCGTCGGCGGGCTTGCGGACCTCGGTGTCGAGCTGCCGGTCCTTCAGCGCCGCCTGCCGCACGGCCACCTTCTCCTGCTCGGCCAGCACCGCCTGGTCGCGATCGGCCTGCGCCAGCGGCCCGGCCGCGGCGGCCTGTGCGGCCGCGGCGTCGGTCTCGGACTTGATCTCGGCCTGCTTCAGCATCAGCGTCCGGCCGGCGACCGCGATCTCCTGCTCGGCGGCGATCCGGGCCTGCTCCGACTCCTGGCGGGCCGCCGCCTCGGCCACCGCCGCGACCTGCCCGACCCGGGCCGACTCGGGCCGGCCGAGGTCGGCGAGGTAGCTGCCGTCGTCGGTGATGTCCTGGATCTGGAAGGTGTCCAGCACCAGGCCCTGGCCGGTCAGGGACGACTCGGACTCGTCGGCGACCCGCTGGGCGAACGCCGCCCGGTCGCGGATGATCTGCTCGACGGTCAGCGAGCCGACGATGGAGCGCAGCGAGCCGGCAAGCGTCTCCTGGGTGAAGGTCTCGATCTCGTCCTGCTGGGCGAGGAAGCGCTGGGCGGCGGCCCGGATCGAGTCCTCGTTGCCGCCGACCTTGACGATGGCCACGCCGTCCACGTTCAGCTTGATGCCCTGGCCCGACACGGCACCACGGATCTGCACCATGATCCGCCGCGAGGACAGGTCCAGGATGTGCAGCCGCTGGATGAACGGGATCACGAACACCCCGGCACCCATCACGACCTTCTGCCCGGACAGGTCGGTCGTGATCTCTCCGGTCTCCGGATTCTTCACCGGCTTGGCGCCACGTCGGCCGGTCACGATGTAGGCCTCGTTCGGCCCCGCCACCCGATAGCGCCGCGCGATGAAGATGATCACCAGTAATACGACAAGAACGATCAGGGCAATGGGAATGATGGCGGCCAGATCCACGGCGGGGCTCCTTCGGCGGGGCAGGTCAGTCGAGCGGGTCCTCGAGCGAGGTCGGCACCACCTTGGCAGACGTGGCGGTCAGAACCTCACTGACCCGCACGTTGGTGCCACTCGGCAGCGCCGCATCCGCCCGGGCATTGAGCCGGGTCAGGTGGCCGTTGACGGTGACGGTGACGATGCCGAAGCCGTCGTCGGGGATGTCGGCGATCACCCGGCCCTGCGCGCCGATCATCGATTCCCGGCGCACGGTGGAGGTATCGCCCTCGGCGGACTTGAGCTTGTTCGTCAGCCACCCGACGCCCGCGCCGAGCACGATCCCGAGCGCGATGCCGCCGACCACCGCCCACGGCGTCGGCGCCCCGAGCAGCAGCAGCGCCGCCGCGCCGAAGCCGAACACCGCCACCGCGCCCGCGACCCCGCCGACGGAGAAGAAGTCGCCGCCGACATCGTCCAGCGCGCCACCCAGCCCGTCGAACACGTCGCCGAGCACCAGCGACAAGACCAGGACCGCGACTCCGATGCCACCGGCCACCATGAATGCGACGACCACGCCCGCATTCTAGGAGCCGACGGCCCCTCGCCCGGGGGTGCCGGGCCCGCTGGGGCAGGATGTCTGCATGACACTGCCGCGCGCTTCGATCCGCCGTCGGGTCCGACTGCCCGGGCCGGATGCCGATCTGATCAGCTTCGACGGGCTGGCCGACGGGGGTGAGCATGTCGCCCTGGTCCGACAGGGCGAGGGCGTACCGCTGGTCCGGGTGCACTCCGAATGCCTGACCGGCGATGTCTTCGGTTCGCACCGTTGCGACTGCGGTGAGCAGCTTGCCGAGGCACTGACGCTGGTCCGCGCCGAGGGCGGCATCGTGCTCTACCTGCGGCAGGAGGGCCGCGGGATCGGGCTCTACAACAAGATCGACGCGTACGCCCTGCAGGACGCGGGCCTGGACACCTACGCCGCCAACGAGGCGCTCAACCTTCCCGCCGACGGGCGCGATTTCGCCGTCGCCGCGCAGATGCTCGCCGCGCTCGGCGTCGACACGATCCGCCTGCTCAGCAACAACCCCGACAAGGACCGCCAGCTCGCCGAGTTCGGCATCACGATCGCCGAGCGGGTTCCGACCCAGACGTTTCGGCACCCGGAGAACCTGGCGTACCTGCGCGCGAAGCGGACCCGGATGGGCCACGATCTGCGGCTCGGCCCCGAAGCAGGTTGATCACCAGCGGGATCGCGCCCGGCAGGGCCGCGGCCAGGCTGAGCAGCCCGTACAGGGCCGCGACGGCCACGCCCGTGCCCGCGCCGAGTCCGGCCGCCGCGAGGGCCAGCGCCGCGCCCGCCTCGCGCGGGCCGAATCCGCCGACATTGAACGGCACGGCCATCGCGACCAGCGTGATCAGTCCGAGCGCGATCAACTGTCCGGTACGCCCGCCCGCAGCCGGGATGGCGCTCGCCGCGACCAGGAAGGTCGCCAGATAACCGGCCAGCGCGATCAGTGACAGCCCAGCCATCGCCAGCCCGGTCCGCGAGATCAGCGTCGTGCGCACGTCGGCGAGGAGTACGCCGACCCGGCCGCGCCAGCCGCCCGCCGAACAGGCCGCTGCGGCCGCTCCCTCCCGGCGCACCCAGAACCCCGCGGCCGCCAGCGCGACCATGATCACCAGGCAGGCTGCCCGCACCTCGGTGGGCCGGTCGGGTCCGATCAGCCGCGGCCAGACCAGCACGACAACCCCGGTGACGGCGAGCAGGGTGAGCTGCCCGCTGGCGCGCTCCCAGAACACCGCGCGCGCGGCGGGGCCGATGCCGGCCCGTCGGCCGTGGCCGACCGCGCGCGCCGCATCGCCGAGGACACCCGCGGGGAGCAGCGCGTTCAGGAGTTGGGCCTGGTAGCAGGCCGGGTACGCCTGTCCGAGCCGCAGCGGCAGGCGCAGCGCCCGGCAGCAGAGCACCCAGCGCGCCGCGACGGCGGCCGTGGTCGCCGCGCCGATGATCATCGCGAGGGCCACCCGGGCCGGGCTGGCCGAGGTGACCGCCTCGATGATCGGTTCGGGCCCGACGACGAGAATGATCACCACCAGCACGGCCGGTCCGAGCAGGACCCGGAGCACCCGGCGCGGCATCATCAGCCGCCGGGCGATCTGGCCAGCCGCCGCGCGGCATCGTCGGCGATGCGCTCCCAACCGCGGAGTGCTTCGGCGTGTTCGGGCAGGGCCACGGTCTGCAGGTCCCGCAGCATCGCCAGCACCCGCGGCGGGATCTGCGGCGAATCCTTGCCGTAGTGCAGCAGCTCGTCGAGTGCGAGTGCGACCAGCTCGGCGATCCGCTGCGGCCGGTGCACCAGGCGTACCGTCCCCTCGACCGCGACCACGCTCGTCAGGTCCCGGCGCACGACCAGCGCGCGCAGGATCCGGTGCAATTCGTCGGTGACCTGGACGGCCGTCGTCGGGTCGTTGATGCCCGGGCTCAGCGCGCGCTCGCCGATGTCGACCAGCTTGCGGATGCCCAGCGCCGGGTCCTGGTGGAAACCGCGGTCCTCCTCGACGACGACGCTGACCCGCAGCGGCTCGACGTCCTCGCGCGCCGTGCCGGGCGCCCAGACCCGCAGCACCGGCATGCCCTCGGCGACGAACTGGCCGATCGGGATCAGCACCTCGACGAGCGCGTCGTGCTCGGTCGCCCAGTCGCGCAGTCGGCGCAGCGAGATCTCGGCCACGACGCCGTGCTCGACCGCGTCGATCCGGACCGGCTCGGCGGCGGGCCGGGGCCGGTCCGGCTCGGGCGGGCGCGGGCCATCCGCGGCGGGGAAGTATCGCGTGACCACGTCCATCGTCACCGCGCCCAGATGCGAGACGATCGCGCTGACCTGGATCGAGCGGGTGATGTGGTGGATGTAGGCAAGGAACATGCCGACGCTCGCCAGCACCAGCACGAACGCCAGCGTGACCGACAGTTGTGGCACATAGGAGTCGGTGTCGGAGGTGCCGCGCACCGAGCGCAGCACGGTGAGGGCGTAGACGAAGGTCGCGGTGAAGATGCCGAGGGTCGCCTGGGTGACGCGGCTGGAAAGAAAGTCGTTGAGCACCCGCGGGGTGAACTGGCTGCTCGCGAGCTGGACGACGACCATCGTGATCGAGAACACCAGGCCGGTGACCGAGATCATCGCCCCCGCGATCGTGCCGAGCATGCTGCGCGCCCCGTCGGCCCCGCCCTCGAAGACGAACGGCAGGTGCTCGGTGATCGCGCGCTCGGCCTCGGGCAGCAGCAGCCCGACCACCGCGGCGACCACGATGATCACCAGTGGCAGCACCCAGAACGGGCGCCAGATCCGGCCCCACACCGTGGTGCTGCGGACATCTGGCAGCGAATCCCGCTCGGCCGCCCGCGCATGGCCCGTCATCGCCGACGCTCCGGTTCGGGCATGATCAACAGATCCCGGTGCCCGACCTCGACGGCGAGCGAGGGGTCGGCCAGCCGGCGGCGGCGCCACTGGGCCGCGGGGGCAGCGAGCTCGGGGCGCTCGTCGATCGCGGCGGCGAGCCAGCCGTCGAGCCACGGTCCGAGCAGCGGGTGCCCGGCGGTCAGCCGCCACGGCGTCTCGGCCACCGTGACCCGATCTGCCGGGAAGTGCGCTGCGAACCGCTGCGGGGCATCCGGTCCGGCCCGGCCACCGCGGCGCTGATGATCGTTGAAGGCATCCCGGAGCGCGTCATCGAGCGGGTCGGCGGGGGCGAAGGAGACATCGCCGCTGACGCTCAGGGTGAACAGGGCCGGCGTACCCGACTCCATGATCAGCTCCGCGAGTGAGGCGAGCTGGTCGTCGTCGAGCAGGTCGAGCAGGGCGGACGCGGCGATCAGGTCGGCGCCGGCCGCCTCGGCGGGGGTGAGCTGCCCGAGATCGTCGGTGCGGATGTCGATGGGTACGCCGTCGCAGCGCGCCTGCGCGAGCAGGGTGGCGTCATGGTCGATCAGCAGAAAGCTCGTCTGCGCCAGCAGGCGCGGCGCCAGCCAGCGGGTCAGCGAGCCGGTGCCGGCGGCGAGGTCCCAGACCCGCGGCCGGTCCGGGAGCGCGGCGCCGACCTGCGCCAGCAGCTCGGCCGAGCGGCTGGCGGCGTCGACGGGTTCGCGGACGGCGAGCCAGGCCGGGTCGAAGCCCATGCTCATGACGACCCTCCGACCAGGCGAAGGACGGGTTCGGCGGTGCGCTGCCAGTCGGTCAGACCGGCGCGGCGGTGTTCGGCACGCCGCCGCCAGCGGGCGCGCAGCCCCGGATCGGTGAGCCACCGCCGCAGGGCGGTCGACAGCTCGTCCGCGTCCACGAGCGCCCCGGGCGGCCCGTCGGGGGTGGTGCCGAGCGCGTCGCGGGTCCCGGCGGCGGTGCTGATCACCGGGATCGCCCGGGCCAGGGCCTCGGTGATTACCATCCCGTAGGTTTCGTGCAGCGACGGCAGCACCAGCAGATCGGCGGCCGCATAGGCGGCGGCCAGGTCGTCGCCGGTGAGCGGCCCGCGGAAGATCATCCGCCGGTCGAGGCCGAGCTCGGCGATCCGCGCGTCGAGTCGGTCCTGTAGCGCGGGTTCCCGGTCCCGGGGCCCGACGAGCGTGCAGGTCCAGGTCAGGTCGGCGAGTTCGCCGAGCGCCTCCACCAACCGGTCGATCCCCTTGCGCGAGGTGATCGCCGCGACGCAGAGCAGCCGGCCGCCGGCCGGTTCGGGCACGGTCGGGGGCGCCGGGTCGGTGCCGGGCACGGCGATCACGATCCGGCCCGGGTCGAGGCCGTGCCGCCGGGCCAGCTCGGCCGCCGCGGTCGGCGAGGTCGCGATCACCGCATCGACAGCGGCGAGCGAGTCCCGTTCCCGCTCGTCCAGTTCGGCCGCGGACGGCGTACCCGTCTCCAGCGCGAGCGGCAGGTGAACGATCATGATCGCCCGCAGCCGGTCGGCATGGCGCCGCCAGACCGCGGGGTGGGCGCAGCCGAGCAGCCCGTCGGCCAGCACGGTCGCACCGTCGGGCAACGCACCGCAGGCGGCGGCCAGGACGTCCGCGCCGCCGGCCGGCCAGTCGCCCGAGAGCTCGTGGCGCTGTACCCGCACACCCGCCCGCACCAGCTCGTCGCAGACCCGCAGATCCCAGCGATTGCCGCCGGTCGGCCGCGATGCCACGTCGGCCGGCAACAGCGCGTGCACCGTCATGATCAGAGCTCGCGGTCGTAGCCGGCCCAGGCCAGGTGCGATTCCCGCAGCACGATCCCGATGCCGTGCAGACCGCCGGCCGAGCCACCGAGCTCGCCGGCGGCGATCCGCTCGGCCAGCCGGTCGGCGATGATCATGGCCAGGAACTCGGTCGTGGTGTTGCGTCCGGCCAGCTCCGGATCGTCGTCGAGGTTGCGATAGTTCAGCGGTTCGAGGACCCGGTGCAGGGCCTGTGCGGCCAGCCCGATGTCGACGACCAGGTTGTCCTCATCCAGCTCGGCCCGGCGAAAGGTGGCGTCCACGACATAAGTCGCGCCGTGCAGCCGCTGCGCTGGACCGAAGACCTCGCCGGTGAAGCTGTGGGCGATCATGAAGTGATCACGGACGGTCAGGGTGAACATGATCAACCTCCGGGGTAGCGGATCAGCGGGGCCGGGCCGACGCCGGCGAGGTCGGTGATGTCGGTCGGCAGGTCGTCGAAGACGATCTCGTCGCCGAGCAGGGCGTCGAAGCGGTCGTCGGCGAGCAACCGCAGCACCACCGCCATCCTGGCCGCATGGTCGCGGGCCGGCACCCGGGGCGCCACCCGGCCGACCTGGCTGGACCGGATGGTCAGCCGGCGGGCATGGAAGTCCTCGCCGAGCGGCAGGCTCACCGGGCGATCGCCGTACCAGCTCACCTCGACCAGCCGACCCTCGTCGGCCGCCAGCCGCAGCGCGAGCCGCAGGCCCTCCTCGGTGGCCGAGGCGTGCAGCACGATGTCGGCCGGCTCGGCCTGTCCCGCGCGGTCGGGCGTCGCGAACGGTACGCCGAGCCGCCGCGCAAGATCGGCCCGGCCCGGGTCGATGTCGTACAGGCGTACCCGCGCTCCCGGCAGGCCGGCCAGGATCGCCGCGATCGCCGACCCGACCAGGCCGGCGCCGATCACCGCGATGGTGTCGCCGACCTGCGCGTCGGCGTCCCAGACGGCGTTCAGCGCGGTCTCGACGGTGCCCGCGAGCGCCGCGCGCTCGCTCGGCAGGTCGGCCGGCAGCACGGTGACGGCCGCGGCCGGCACCACGTAGTGGGTCTGGTGCGGGTGCAGACAGAACACCCGTTGCCCGATCAGCGCCGGCTCGCCGGCGATCACCTCGCCGACGCTCAGGTAGCCATAGCTCACCGGCCACGGGAAGTCGCCGGACTGGAACGGCGCGCGCATCGCGGCGTACTGGCTCACCGGGACCCGGCCGGAATGGACCAGCGTCTCGGTGCCCCGGCTGACCGCACTGACCAGCGTCCGCACGCCGACCTCCCCGGCGCCTGGGGCTGGCACCGGCTCCTCGACCAGCTCGGCCCGCCGGCGGGCGACCAGCCGCCAGGCCCGCGCCGTGGCGGGCCAGGGGCTCGGCAGCGACGGCTCCTCCATGATCGCCGAGCCTAGGTGACAGGATCGGGGGCATGGCACGCCACCCCGGGCCCCGCGTCACCGCCTCGGTGATCACCTCCCTCGACGGCCACATCGACGACGCGTCGCCCGACCGGCTCGTCCTGTCCGGGCCGGACGACCTGGCGGCGGTCGATGCCCTCCGCGCGCAGGTCGATGCGATCATGGTCGGCGCCCGGACGGTACGCCGGGATCGGCCGCGGCTACTGGTCCGCGACGAGGCGCTGCGCTCCGGGCGCCGGGCGGCCGGTCGCTCGGCGTCGCCGCGCAAGGTGACGATCACCGCATCGGGCGATCTGGACCCCGACAACCCGTTCTTCGCGGTGCCCGCGCCCGGCGCCCCGCCGCCGCTGGTCTTCCTGCTCGGCGGCGCCGAGGTGCCGCAACTGGCCGGGCTCGCAGAAGGCGTACCCGTGCCGGACGACCCGCGCGCGGTGCTGGCCGCGCTCGCCGAGCGCGGGGTCGAACAGCTTCTGGTGGAGGGCGGTACGCGGCTGCACGGCTGGTTCCTGGCGGCCGATGCGGTGGACGAGCTGCGCTTCGCGGTCGCGCCGTTCCTGGTCGGCGACGCCGACGCCCCGCGGTTCGTGCCGCCGGGGCGCTACCCAGCCTCGGTCGAGGATCCGTGGCGGCTGCTCGGCGTGGAGGTGCTCGGGCAGGTCGCAGTGCTGCGCTACGGGCGCGGGGCGTGAACCCCCGGGCCGGCTTCGGTTGCCGCGTACCCTTGGCGGCATGAGTCAGGCGATCAGCACCCAGCCGGCGGCCGGCCCCGGTGTGCTGGCCCGGATCGTGCCGCCGGCCGTGCTCGCCGCGATCATGTGGGTCAGCGAGCTGATCGATGTGACGCTGGGCGGATTCCTGGATCGGTTCGGCATCGCTCCCCGCGAGGTGGACGCACTGCCGGGGATCCTGGCGGCCCCGTTCCTGCACGGGGATCTCGGTCATCTGGTCGCCAACACGGGCACGTTCATCGTGCTCGGCATCGCGGTCGCCCTGCTGACGCGACACTTCTGGTCGGTGACGATCGGCGTGGCCGTGCTCGGCGGATTGGGCGTCTGGCTGCTCGGGCCGCCGGGCACCGTGCACATCGGCGCATCGGGCGTGATCTATGGCTATCTCGCGTTCCTGCTGGTCTACGGGTTCGTGGCGCGCAGGCTCGCGGCGATCCTGGTCGCCGTCGGCGTCTTCCTGACCTACGGCGGCATCGTCTGGGGCGTGCTGCCGGGCGATCCGCAGATCTCCTGGCAGGGCCATCTGTTCGGCGCGGTGGCAGGCGTGGTGATGGCATTCCGGCTCGGCCGACGTGACCGGGTACGCCGGCGCCCGGCGATCTGAGATGGCCCGCTCCCCCCGCGGCGCCGGTTGGGTGGCCGCGGCGACTGTGATCGCGCTGCCCGGAGCGCTCGCCCTGGTCCTTCAGCTCGCGCCGGGGCTGCAGCAGGCCGCCCGCCCGCTGGCGTTGGTCTCGGCATTCGTCCCCTATGGCGTGCTCGCCTGGGCCGCGGCACTGCTGGTCCTGTTGATCGGCCTGCTGCGGGCCCGGCGGCGAGCGCCGGTCGCCGCCATGGCGGCGGGGGTTGCCGCCGCCCTGGCCCTGCAACTGCTACCGCTGGCGCCGGCCGTGCTGCCGACCGCTGAGCGGCGGCCGGTCGCACTGAGGGCCGCGACCCTGAACGCCACCCGCGGCTGGGCCGACCCCGCCGGCGCGGCACGCGCGCTCGGCGAGGCGGATGTGGCGGTGATCACCGAGGCGACGCCGGAGTTCGTCGGGGCGCTGGGCGAGCTGTTGCCCGAGCACCGCTACCGGCTCGGCGAGGGCGCGGAGGGCGCGACGGGGACCGTGATCATCTCGCGCTGGCCGCTCCGCGAGCTTGCCGCGGAGCGTCTCACCTTCGAACAGCGCGTCGGGGAGATCACGCTGCCCGGCGGCGACAAGATCATCGTCGCCGGCATCCACTCGGCCAATCCGATGGGCACCGTCGACGCCTGGACCTCCGATGCGGCCGCGGTCCGTGCGATGGTCCGGCCCTGGCTCGGCGCACGGCTGATCATGCTCGGGGACTTCAACGCGACCCCGTCGCAGTATCCGATGCAGCGGCTGTATTCGGACGGGCTGACCGACGGGGTCGCCGATGCCGGCGCCGGCTGGCTCGCCACCTTTCCCGCGATGGGCCCCGTCCCGCCACTCCTGCGTCTTGATCATGTACTGACCGGGCCCGGCCTGCGCACCCTCCGGGTGGAGACGCGACAGGTCACCGATGCCGATCATCTGGCGGTGTACGCCGAGATCGGTTGACCTTGGCGACGAAGCGGGCCTTCTTCTCGCGATTCCCGCAAGTGTTCATGTCGCACCAGCGGCGCGTGCGGCTGCGGCTGGTGTCGAAGAACGCGGCGCGGCAGGTCGGTGACGCGCACAGGGCGAGCCGACCATCGCGCTCCCCCGCGATGATCGCGATCGCGTCGTCGGCGATCACCCCCAGCGCATCGCGCAGCCCGGTCGAGGCCCCCAGGCGCCACCGCCGGGCGCCCTCGGGCGTCAGGTACGCCGTCGCCCGGCCCTCGGCGCTGCATCGGTTGATCACGGCGACCCCCGCGGCCGGGAGGTCCTCGCCCGCGGCGCTCGCGGTCGCGGTCGTGTGGATGGCCTCACGGAGCTCCCGGGCGAGATCGAGCTGCGCAGGGGCGCAGCGCCGCGCGTCGAGCCCGTAGACGGTCAGCCAGTCGAGCAGCCGCCGCGGGGTGGGAATGCGCTCGATCGGTACGCCGTGCCGCTCCGAGAGCGTGCCCGTGAAGCTGGTCGCCAGCACGGTCCCCAGCCGGAACTCGGGATACGGGTCGGACATGGAACCAGCATAGCCGGTTGCCATCGGCGCGACCGAGATGCTAGAACCGTCATAGCCGGTTCACCCGCCGAGAGGACAGTTCGATGACGCCGACCAGCATCCAGCCGTTCGAGGCCCGCGCCCCCGAGGAGGAGCTGGCCGACCTGCGGGCGCGACTCGGTGCGGCCCGGCTGCCGGAGGCCGAGACGGTACGCGGCGCCACGGGGCGGCGACGATGGACCCAGGGCGTACCCCTCGATGATCTTGTGGACGTCGTGCGGCACTGGCGTACCGGCTATGACTGGCGCGTGTTCGAGGAGCGGCTGAACGCGATCGGCCAGTTCCGCACCACGATCGATGATCTTGGCATCCACTTCCTGCACCGGCGCTCGCCGCGCGCGGACGCGATCCCGTTGATCATGACCCATGGCTGGCCGGGCAGCGTCGCCGAGTTCACCGGCGTGATCGACGAGCTGGCCGACCCGGTTGAACCGGGCGCGCCGGCCTTCCACGTCGTGGCGCCGTCACTGCCGGGCTTCGGTCACAGCGATCGGCCGGCCAGCACGGGCTGGGGCACGGAGCGGATCGCGGCGGCCTGGGCCGAGCTGATGGGTCGGCTCGGCTACGAAAACTTCCTCGCGCACGGCGGCGACTGGGGCGGCGTGATCACCACGATCCTCGGCGGGCGCTACCCCGAGCGGTTGATCGGCATCCACAGCACGCTGGCGCAGGTGCCGGCCGGCGAGATCACCGGCGCCCTGACGCCGGACGAGCGGCGCTGGGCCGAGGAGACCGGCGACTTCTGGGCGAGCGGCACGGCGTACGCGAGGCTGCAGCAGGTCCAGCCGCAGACGATCGGCTACTCGCTCGTCGATTCGCCGGTCGGGCTGCTGGCGTGGATCCTGGACAAGTTCGCCGAGTGGACCGACACCGCGGACAGCCCGTTCGAGACGATCCCGATGGACCGCCTGCTCGACAACGTCACCCTCTACTGGTTGACGGCGACGGGCGCCTCGGCGGCCCGGATCTACTACGAGAGCCACGGTTCGCTCGACCCGGGCCTGCAGGTCGAGGTGCCCGCCGCGATCACCACCTATCCCCGCGACATCGAGAAGTACCCCCGACCGTGGGCGGAGCGCCGATTCCGCCGGATCGTGCGCTGGGCGACGCCTGCCGCCGGCGGGCATTTCCCGTCCCTGGAGGTCCCGGGATTCTTCATCGACGACCTGCGCGCCGGGCTCGCCGCGGTGCTGAACCCGACGCACTGAGTCGCCGGCACGACCGGGCGCCGACGCCGATCAGTCGTCCACCCGCTTACCGAGGGTAACCCCGAGGATCGCCGAGAGCAGCCGGCTCAGCTCCCGCACGATGGTGAGGCGTACCGGATCGGCCAGAGCGGCAGGCACCTTGGACGGTTGGCGTTCCCGCTGACTTTCCAACACCGGCGTCAAGGATCAACCGGAACTGACGTCAACCAACAACCGCAGCCAAGACGACGATCAACCGAACCAGTTCACCGTCCTGGCGGATGGTGGCGGATCCAAACATGCAATGGAGCGCTGGAAGCCTCGTGAGAACAGGCGAGGCCGGGCTCCAGCGAAACTGGCGACGTGCGCGCTTCGGAGCTGCTTGAGGTGGTGGTGCAACCAACGAGACAAAGTCGAATCTTCTGACGCCTCACCAGCTAGACGCATTCACACGGCTTACGACAGCGGTGACAGCATCGTGTCCGTCGCGACGCGGTTCGACGTGCACCGGACGACGGTGTGGGGGAAGACCTCACGACCACCTGGCACACGAGCCGACCGGCAGCACTTCTCCGTAGGTACAGAGCGGCACGCACCAAAGAGGCCACCGGCCCGCCGGATGACTGTGCCATCCTTATCTGAGAGGCGAAGAAGGGAACACGATGACGCAAGACGGTCAGTACCAACCCCTTCTGCGAGGAATAGGATTCTCCGGGTATCGATCAATTGCAGTATGGCAAGAATTCTTTTTCCCAACGAAAGTAACGGTACTTGCCGGAACCAACAACAGTGGGAAATCTAACGTTCTTCGATTTTTGCAAAACAGCTTGTCATCAATGCAGGAGGCGCGGGACGGACCCGGCAGCACTCCGGGGAACATTACGCTTTCCGAGCTTGACAGACCCCAAGGATTCAGGAGCGAGCCGAAGTTCGAAGTTGGGATTCCGCTGCGCCTCGGCTCCCTAGGCGAAAGATGCCTTCCCAGCAACGACTGGTGGCAAAATCCGCAGAAACTCGCTGATTACATGGGGGCTGCAATGTCTCTTCTCAGTGAGGACGGTGTAACCTATTGGTCAAGGTTCATACATGACGGAAGTCGATTCTCTGTAGGATCTGATCGTGTCGACGAGGCCATTAACAAATGGCCCCGATGGTCGAGTGTCTATAAAAGCGCTCTGAGCGCACTCGGTGGCGGCACGGTAAATGAACGCAAAGTTATGCAGCGCATCTTGGAATCTATTGGCGGGTTCTCGGCGCTGCCTCCAGTAGCCACAATATCCAGCACTCGGAGAGTTGAGTCAACCGATGATGCTGAAACGGATTGGCTGTCGGGTCGAGGGATCATACGTGAACTGGCGGCCCTCCAGAACCCGCAGCACAACCAATGGGAAGAAGCGCGCCAGCGATGGGCCGCCATCAACAACTTTGTACGTAACGTTCTAGGCGATCCGGAAGCATCACTGAACATTCCCCATGACTTCACCACCATTCAGGTCGAAACCCCTCAGCGAGTCCTTCCGCTCGCCAGCTTGGGCAGCGGGGTAGAGCAGGTAATTGTGCTTGCAGCGGCCGCCACGGTCACGTCAAAGACATTGGTTTGCCTGGAAGAACCGGAAACCAATCTTCACCCTCTCCTACAGAAGAAGCTGGTTCGCTACCTGACGGATGAAACAGATAACCAGTATGTTATCGCTACACACTCATCACATCTTCTGGATGACTCGCGGGCCTCTGCTTATCACATTCGGCTCACTGAAGATGGGTCCGTATCGCAGCTAGCCCGGCGGCCGCACGAGTTGGTAGAGATTTGCCATGACCTAGGGTATCGGCCTTCCGACCTGCTTCAGGCAAATTGTGTCGTATGGGTGGAAGGCCCATCCGACAGGATCTACATTCGTCGCTGGCTGGAGTTGCTAGATCCCGAGCTTGCTGAAGGGATCGATTATACAATCATGTTCTACGGAGGTAGGTTGCTTTCTCACCTCTCGGTGAGCGAGGACGCCCTTCATCAATTCATCAGCCTCCGCGCATTGAACCGATCCAGCGCGATAGTTATCGACTCCGACAAGGAGACTTCCCGAGCTCGTCTCAATGCTACGAAACGGCGCATCCAAAAAGAGTTTCAGTCAAGCTATCCGGCCCCCGGGCATGCATGGGTGACTAAGTGCTACACGATCGAGAACTATATACCGGAGGACACTCTCCGACGATCGGTAGCGAATGTGCACCCGAATCGAGACCTCAGCCCAATCGGTCAGTGGAGCAATCCGCTACCGTCGCGTCCCGGCGAGCCGTCGTTCGACAAGATCTCAATCGCGAGCACTGCAGCCGACCTGCTGACGTCTGATTCTCTCGACGTGTTCGATCTACGACTCCAAGTGAAGACACTGAGCGAGTTCATCCGAGCGGCCAACGGGCAGTCCATTGCCCCAGATCCCGTCTGAGTTTGGAGGTTTGAACCCGCCCCACTCGTTCTTTCAGACGACGGCCGCGGTCGTACCGGGTCGCAAGCGAGCGGCGTCGGCACAGGACACGACCCGAACCCGCGCGACCCGGGCTGAACTAGCGTCGCCAGAGCGCGGCCTTTCGCCTGCCAAGGTGAGCAGCTCTGAGGTGCCACGCTTCCCGCAACTCGTGACTGACGCCGCTCCGCCTCGCGGAGCCGTTGACCGTTGCTTCAAGCCACAACGCCCACGTCAGGCATGTGACTAGGTCTGAATTGTGGGCCCCGTGGGACTCGAACCCACAACCTACGGATTAAAAGTCCGCAGCTCTGCCAATTGAGCTAGAGGCCCCGCGCGTCGCGCGAGACATCCTAGCCGTGACCCCGCGCGCCGGCCGCATTCGGGAAGCGTCACTGACCGTTCACCCGGGCGACACACACCCACCCCCGCGAGCCCAATAGCGTCGGTCGGGTCCGCCGCCACCCAGGGAGGGTCCCCCATGTCCGTACGTTCGTCGCACCGGTACGCCGGGATCGGTGCCGCGCTGGTGATCGCCGTCTCCGGAGGGGTGATCGCCCTCTCCGGGTCGCCCGCCGCCGCGGCCGCGCCCACGGATCTGATCATCAGTGAGTACGTCGAGGGCACGAGCACCAACAAGGCGCTCGAGCTCTACAACGGGACCGATGCCGAGATCAACTTGGCCGACTACGACGTACTGCTCTACAACAACGGATCGACGAGCGGCAGCCGGCTCGGCCTGACGGGCACCGTCGCGCCGAACGACACGTTCGTCTACGCATCGAACCTGCTCGCGAACTACGCCGACCAGACCACTGGTTCCGGGCTGTGGAACGGCAATGACGCGATCGTGATCTCCCGCGGCGGCACAGTGATCGACTCCTTCGGTCGCGTCGGGGAGGACCCGGGCTCCGCCGGCTGGGGGTCGGGCGATGTCCGCACCGCCAATGCCACGCTCCGTCGCGATCCGTCGGTCTGCGCCGGCGACACGGACCCGAACGATGCCTTCGACCCCGCCGCGCAGTGGGTGGCGTACCCGACCGACACCTTCGACGGACTGGGTACGCACGAGACGAGCTGCGGTGACGAGACCCCGTCGCCGTCCGATTCCCCGACCGAGACCCCGAGTGGTACGCCCAGCGAGTCGCCCACCGCGACCCCGACATCCTCACCCACCGCGAGCCCCACGTCCTCGCCGACCACCAGCCCCACCGAGACGCCGACCCCAGGCGAGGAGTGCGCAGCGGACGCCACCTTGATCGGGGCGGTGCAGGGCACCGGTGCGAGCACGCCGATGCAGGGCCAGACGGTCACCGTCCAGGGCGTGGTGACAGGCGACTTCACCGCCGGCGGCCTGAACGGCTACTTCGTCCAGGACGGCGGCGACGGCGACGATGCGACGTCGGACGGCATCTTCGTCTACGCGCGCAACGGCGCGGCGGTCGCTCCCGGCGATCTGGTGCGCGTCACCGGCAGCGCCACCGAGTACCAGGGCGGCACCCAGATCTCCGCCAGCAATGTGATCACCTGTGCCAGCGGCCAACCGCTGCCGCCGCCGGTGCAGCTCACCCTGCCCGCGGACAGCGCAACCTACGAGCGCATCGAGGGCATGCTGGTGAACTACGCCCAGCCGCTGGTGATCAACGAGTACTACAACTACGGCCGATACGGCGAGATCGTGCTGAGCTCGAAGCGCACCTACCAGCCGACCCAGCTCTTCGCCCCCGGCAGCCCGGAGGCCCGGGCGCTGGCGGCCGAGAACGCTCAGAACCGGATCACGCTCGACGACGGCAGCAGCCGACAGAACCCGGACCCGGCGCGCCACCCGAACGGCAGCGAGTTCACCGTCGAGAACTCCTTCCGCGGCGGTGATCAACTGACCAATGTCACCGCGATCATGGACTACCGCTTCGACAAGTGGCGGCTCCAGCCGACCGTCGGCGCCGAGTTCACCGCGCTCAACCCGCGACCCGGCGTACCGGATGTCACCGGTGCGGACGCGCCGCCGCCGGCTCCCGGCGCTCCGACCGCGGCCGGTGCACCACCGGCGCCACTGGCCGCGGGCGAGCCTGCGGCGGCGCCGCAGGCCGTCGCTTCCGGTGCTCCGCTGAAGGTTGCGTCGATGAACGTGTTGAACTACTTCACCACGCTCAACTCGCGCGGCGCGACGACTCCTGAGGAGTTCGATCGTCAGGAGGCGAAGATCGTCGCGTCGATCAACGCGATGGACGCCGATGTCGTCGGCCTGTTGGAGATCGAGAACAACGACGACGTGGCGCTCAAGACGCTGGTCGCGGCGCTGAACGATGCGGCCGGTACGCAGCGCTGGGCCGCCGTCGAGACCGGGACCGTCGGCACCGACGTGATCACCACCGCGCTGATCTACAACCCCGCGACAGTGGCTCCGGCCGGTGCTCACGCGATCCTCGACAGCTCCGTCGATCCGCGGTTCATCGACTCGAAGAACCGGCCGGTGATCGCGCAGACCTTCACCGACCTGGCCAGCCGGGAGAAGTTCACCGTCGCGGTCAACCATCTGAAGTCGAAGGGCTCGGACTGCGACGACATCGGCGATCCGCTCGACCCGAACGGGCAGGGCAACTGCAACCGCACGCGCACCGCGGCGGCGCAGGCCGAGGCCGATTGGCTGGCCAGCGACCCGACCGGATCCGGCAGCCCGCACCGCTTCCTGGTGGGCGACTTCAACGCCTACAACAAGGAGGACCCGATCGCCACGCTGGCGGGTGCCGGATACACCGATCTGGTTCCCTCGCTGCACGGCGACGAGCAGTACAGCTACGTGTTCGACGGTCAGGTCGGATCGCTCGATCACGTGCTGGCGAGCGAATCGGTGGCGTCCATGATCACCGGTGCGGCCGATTGGCACACCAATGCCGACGAGGTGCCGTTGATCGACTACACCACCCGGTTCAAGCAGCCGGCCCAGCAGGCCCTCTACCGCCCGGACGCCTATCGGGCGAGTGATCACGACCCCGTCCTCGTCGGCTTCAGGTTCGCCGTCGAGCCGACCCCGACGCCGTCTCCCTCGGCGACCCCGTCGGAGACCCCGACGGTCACGCCGACCCCCACCGAGACGCCAACCTCGCCCCCGTCGGAAACCCCCACCGCCAGCCCGTCTCCCACCGAGACCCCGTCGGAGACCCCGACCGCCACACCGTCTCCCACCGAGACGCCGACCGTGACCCCGACCCCCTCGGAAACCCCCACGGCCGGCCCGTCTCCCACCGAGACCCCGACCACCACGCCGTCTCCCAGCGAGTCCCCCACCACCAGCCCGTCCCCCACGCAGACCCCGACCGTGAACCCGACCCCGTCGAAACCCCCCACGGCCAGCCCTTCTCCCACCGAGACCCCAACCGTGAACCCGACCCCGTCGAAACCCCCCACGGCCAGCCCTTCTCCCACCGAGACCCCAACCGTGAACCCGACCCCGTCGGAAACTCCGACTGGCGCTCCGTCACCGACGGCGACCCCGACCGGCACCCCCGGGGAAACCATTCCCGCCGTACCGCCGGCCGAGGGTGGGCTGACCGCGGAGACCGAGGGCGCGATCAATTGCCCAGCCTTCGCGACGCCCGGTTCGACCATCACGATCCGCATCTTCGGGCGGCAGCCCGGCGAATGGGTCGGGGCCTGGCTGTTCAGTGAGCCGCGTTACCTCGGCAGCCGCCAGATCAGCGAGCAGGGCACCATCCAGGTGACGCTGCCGAGCGATCTGACCGGTGCCCACCGGATCGCGATCTACGCCGCGAACGGCGACCTGATCGGTTGGGACACCATCACCATCACCGCCGAACCGACCAGCCCCACGACGGAGCCGAGCAGCCCGACCACGGAGCCCACCGGCCCCACCACGGAACCGACCAGCCCCACCACGGAGCCGACCGGCCCCACGACGGAGCCGAGCGTCTCGACCACCGAGCCCACCGGCCCGACCACGACCGGCCCGACCACGACCGGCCCGACCACGGAACCGACCGGCCCGACCACCGAGCCCACCGGCCCCACGACGGCGCCGACCACCGCGCCCGGCGACCCCGGCAATAGCGACGGCGGGAACGTCAACGGCCCGGCCGGAACCGGCACCGGGCCGCTGGCCGACACGGGCGGTCCGGGTCCCTGGCTGGGCGCGCTCGGCGCGGCCGCCGCGCTGGCCGGCCTGGCCCTGGCGGTGCGGCGCCGGGACTGAGGCTCGACACCTGCCGCGGCTCCGGCCACCCTTGGGGCATGGAGCCGTGGCAGTGGGGCCTCGTCATCGTGCTGGGCCTCGGCATCGCGCTGATCGCCTACGGGGTGCTCACCGACCGGATCGCCAACCGCGATCTGCAGCGGTCCCTGCACGCCCCGCCGACCCAGGCGGTGCCGGGCTTCCGTCCCGACGCGGTGGCGCCGGCGTACCTCACCGAACTCGAGGCCCGACATACGCCGACACAACGCGCACCATTGCCGGACGAGACGATCACGCGGCTGCGTGCCTGGATGGACGACACGGCTGTCAGCCGCTGTGTCGATGCGGGCCTGGTCTCAGCGGATTTCGTCACCGAGCCCGATACCGGCTGGGCGGTCGCGCTGGACCCTCAGGTGCTCGTCTGCGCCACCGAGGTGACCGACATCCGCGAGTTGCTCGGGGTGCTGGAGGGCGCCAGCGCCGCGCCGCGATCGTTGATCGTGGTCGCCCCGGGGTACGCCGACGAGGTCCGCGTCACGCTGGAGGTGAACGCGCTGCAGGGCACCGTCGGCCTGATCGCGGTACGCGCGGAGCAACGCGCCGCCGCCGACATCTGCACCGCCACCGCCGCCGAGGCGGTTCCCCGGGAGACCCTGCAGGCCGGCGCACTGCGGCCGGAGCAGCTCGGCGATTGCCGCGCCTGGATCGCCGACCGCCACGCCAGTTGGATCGTGCGGCGCGTGGCCGAGCCGGACTAGCATCGCGCTGTGACCCCGCCGGAAACACCGCCCGCCGACCGCCGCTGGCCGCGCCGGGTCTACGGCGAGGGCTCCGAGCCGGACGCCCGATTCACCTTCGCCAACGAGCGCACCTTCCTCGCCTGGATCCGGACGGGCCTCGCGCTGCTCGCCGCGGGTGTCGCCGTCGCGGCCTTCGGCGGCACCGGGCCCGACCGGCCCTGGCAGAACCAGGTCGCCGCGCTGCTGCTGATCGGGCTCGGCGTGCTCAGCGGCGTCTCGGCGTACCTGCGCTGGATGCAACAGGAGCGCGCCCTGCGGCGGGGCGACCCACTGCCGAGCTCGGGCATGATGCCGGTACTGGCGCTGTCGGTCGTGGTGATCGCGGCGCTCGGCGTGACTCTGGTCGTCTGATGCCGCCCGGTGCCATCCCGGCCCCGTGGGACCCGGGCCTGCAGAACGAACGCACCCGCCTGGCGTGGCAGCGGACCGCCCTGTCGCTGCTGGTGGCGACGCTGGTGATGGCTCGGCTGCTCGCCCACACCAGCATCCCGCTGGCAATCGGTCTGTCCACCGCGTCGGTGCTGATCATGGCGGCGCTGGCCCGGCTGGCCGAGCGGCGCTACCGGCTGGCCCAGCGGCGCCTGCATGCCAATGCGCCGCTATCGGGTGCGGGGCTGCCCGCCGCGATGACTGCCCTACTGGTGCTGCTCGGCGTCGCCACCGCCTTCTGGGTGATCAACTCCTGAGAACCCGACGCGCGGGCTCGACCTCAGCCTCGGGTTGAGACTTTGCCTCGGCGAGCGTCGACCGGTGGGCCGGCGGCGTACTCAGGCGTACCCGAGCTCGTGCAGCCGGTCGTCGTCGATGCCGAAATGGTGGGCGATCTCGTGCACCACGGTGATGTGCACCTCCTCGACCACGTCGTCGGTCGTGTGACAGATCGCCAACGTCGGATTCATGTAGATGAAGATCCGATCCGGTAGCACCCCACTGTAGGCGGAATCCCTTTCTGTCAAAGGGATTCCGTCGTACAGGCCGAGCAGGTCGGGCTCCCCCTCGGGCGGGTCGGGCTCCACGATCACCAGACAGTTGTCGACCATCGCGGCGAGCTCGGGAGGGATCGTTTCGAGCGCGCGATCGACCAGCCGATCGAACTCGGCGAGGGTCAGCGAGACGGGCACGCGGCCAGCCTAGTGAGGCCTCGGATCACAAAGATGTAATTCAGGCGAGCCGACCGGCGTGTCGGCTTGCGGAACGATCCGGGCCCAGTCCGTGAGCTTGCCGAGATTTCTGAGACGTAACTAAAGTCCCGCGACGTCAGGGATGGGTGTGACGGGTGTGGTGTTGATCGGGATTCGGTCCTCACCGGGGAAGCGCCCCCACCCCCGCCCCGCCAGGCCGGCCGTCGGGAAAGCGGCCGTCCGGAGGCGGGCCCGGGCAGACAACATCATCGCCAGTCGGGGAGCACAGGTCGACGGTCCGGGAAGGCCGTCGGGGAGGATCATCGTGCGAAAAGTCCTGCGTACCACGAAGTCGCTCGTCGCGTGCGCGAGCGCGACCGCCGTACTCGCCACCGGTGGCATCGTCGCCGGCATCGTCGCGAGCACCCAGGCCGACGCCGACCCCGGCAACGTCCGTGCCAACGGCGGCCTCTTCGTGCGCTCCGGCCCCGGAACCCAGTTCCGCGTGATCGGCGGCCTGCCGAACGGCGCCCCGATCGACTCCACCGGCCCCAGCAAGAACGGCTTCCTGCCGGTCGACTTCGACGGCCGGCAGGGCTGGGTCTCGGCGCGCTACATCGACGACCGCGGGGTGGGCTCCGGGTCGGGCGCGGCGGCCGCCCCGAGCACGGGCGAGGCGTACGCGACGACCGAGGTATATGTCCGCACCGGCGCGACGATCAACTACCGCGAGGTCGGCATGCTGTTCACCGGCGAGCGGGTCGAGCTCACGGGGGTACGCTCCGGCAACTACTCGCAGGTGAAGTACCGCGGCCAGACGCGCTGGGTCGCGACCCAGTACCTCGCCGCCACCTGGGGCACTCGCGAGGACGACTCCGATTCCACCGACGACACCTCCACCGGCGGCGGTCAGGACGATTCGGGTGACCAGGACTCGGGCAACCAGGACAACTCGGGCAACCAGGACAACTCGGGCGACCCGACCGCGAACCCGGTCGACGAGGGTCCGGCCACCACCGCCCCGGGCAGCGACCCGCGGCCGGTCGCCCCCGACCCGGACGATGAGGACACCGGCGACGAGAACGCGAATCCGTCGCCGCAACCCACCAACAAGCCCGAGCCCAGCAAGAGCCCGGAGCCGACCAAGAGCCCCGAGCCGACCAACAAGCCCGAGCCCACCAACAAGCCCGAGCCCACCAACAAGCCCGAGCCGACCAAGAGCCCCGAGCCCACGCCGACGAAGAAGCCCGAGGGCCCGAAGCTCCCGGCGATCAAGTCGCGGGCGAAGGCGACGGCCGACCTGATGATCAGGTCCAGCGATCGCAAGCCGTTCGACGTGATCAAGGAGGTCCGCAAGGGCACCGTGCTCGACCTGACGGGCGTCTACCGCAACGGCATGGCGCAGATCGTCTTCGAGGGCGCGGTGCGCTGGGTGAATGCGGCGTACCTGGAGGGTCCGGGCGTACCGGCACCGCCGAAGAACGAACTGCCGAAGACGGTCGGCTCGCGGTACGCCACGACGGCGCTCGACATCCGGACCAGCTCGGGCAATGACTCGCGAACCGTCGAGGAGGTCCCCCGCGGCACGAAGCTGGAGATCACCGGCCGGACCGAGAACGGGCGAGCCCAGATCGTCTACCGCGGCGCGGTGCGCTGGGTGACGGCGAAGTACCTGGCCGAGAAGAAGCCGTCCGACCCCAAGCCGGACAACTCCGGCGGCGGGATCAGCCTGCCCGGCCTGCACCCCAACGCCCAGCGGGCCCTGGCCGACGTGCAGCGCGAGTTCCCGCAGATCACCACGATCTACGGCAAGCGCAACGATCCCGGCTCCGACCACAACACCGGCCGCGCGCTGGACGTGATGTTGCCCAACTACCGGTCGAACCGGGCACTGGGCGACGAGATCGCCGCCTGGGCACGGTCGAATGCCAGCCGCTACAACATCGACTACGTGATCTTCAACCAGAAGATCTGGAGCGTGGCCCGGTCCGGCGAGGGCTGGCGCTCGATGGCCGATCGCGGCTCGGACACCCAGAACCACCGTGACCACGTGCACATCTCGTTCAAGGACACGGCCACGGCGACCCGGACATCGACCGGCAGCAGCTCGACCGGCAGCAAGACCTCGGCCACCAGCGGCGGCTCGGACTCCGGTTCGAGCTCCGGCGGCGGCGCGACGGAGACCTGCAAGGCGAGCTTCTACTCCGATCCGCAGCCGACGGCCTCCGGCGAGCGCTTCGACCCGAACGCCATGACGGCCGCGCACAAGACGCTGCCGATGGGTACGCGGGTGCGGGTCACCAACAAGGCCAACGGCAAGAGCGTCGAGGTTCGAATCAACGATCGCGGGCCCTACATCGAGGGCCGCTGCCTGGACCTGTCGCGGGCCGCGTTCGCCAAGATCGCCGACCTCGACGCCGGTGTGACCGACGTCGAATGGCGCAAGGTCTGACGGTGATCCGCGGCGGCCGGCCCGCCGATCGTCTGCCATAGTTGGAGCGATCGGTCGGGCTGCCTGCTGCTGGAGGTGATCGGTGAGCGCCGAACGCGGCTCCGTGCAGTCGCTCACCCGCGCCTTCGAGGTGCTGGAGGCCATGGCCGATGCGCAGGGCTCGATCAGTCTCTCCGAGCTCTCCACCACGACCGGGATGCCGCTGGCCACGATCCACCGGATCCTGCAGACCCTGAGCGCGGGCGGATACGTCCGCCAGGAGCCCTCACGAGAGTACGCGCTCGGGTCGCGGTTGCTCCGGCTGAACAACGCGGCGACGCGGGCGCTCGACCAGGTCGCCGCGCCGCACCTGCGCACCCTGGTCGACGAGCTCGGCGAGACCGCGAACCTCGCGGCGCTGGAGGCCAATCACGCGGTCTATGTCGCCCAGGCTCCGTCGCGGCACGCGATGCGCATGTTCACCGAGGTCGGGCGCCGGGTGAGCCTGCATTCGACCGGGGTGGGCAAGGCGCTGTTGGCACAGCTCGACCGCGACGAAGCGGCGCGCCTGGTGGCGCGTACCGGGTTGGCAGCCGCGACCGACCGCACCATCGTGACCGCGGACGAGTTGCTGGACCACCTCGCGACCATTCGTGAGCACGGGTGGGCCGTCGATGACGGCGAGCAGGAGGTAGGCGTGCGCTGCGTCGCAACCGCCGTCCCGTGGCGCCCCCGGGCGCTGGCCATTTCCATCTCCGGCCCGTCCGAGCGTTTGACGATGGCCCAGCTCGACATGATCGGCCCGCTGCTGCAGAGGGTGGCAAGCGCGCTCGCCGCCGATCTTGAGCGCGACATCGATAGCTGATCCCACTCGCGGGGTTCGCGGGCGTCCCACCACCAGGCCCGACGACCACTCCCGCATGCCCAAGATCATCGACTTCCGCATGCCCAAGGTCATCCGCTCGCGCACGCCCAAGATCATCTGATTCTTCCGCATCCCTTGACGGCGTCCTCGGCCTGTGTTTATCGTTTTCCGAATTGCAGATTGTGGTTTCCACATAGCGGAAGAGGTGCGATGGGTACCGGAGTTGCTACCCCTGGCGATCTGGCAAGCTGCCGGCGAGAACTCGCCGCTGCCCTGCCGGCTGACGCGCTGCTCGCCGATCCGGCAGACCTGCGCACCTACGAGTGCGACGGCCTGACCGGCTTTCGGGTGCAACCCGCCCTGGTCGTGCTCCCGCGCAGCACCTCCGAGGTGGCCGCGTGCGTGGCCGCCTGCCACCGCCACCGGATACCGTTCGTCGCCCGCGGGGCGGGCACCGGACTTTCCGGCGGGGCATTGCCCGTCGCCGACGGTGTGGTGATCGGACTCGCCCGGATGCGGGACGTGCTCGAGATCGATTCCGCCAATGCCCGCATGCGCGTCCAACCCGGCGTCACCAATGCGGAGATCTCGACCCACGCGGCGCCACTGGGCCTCTACTACGCCCCGGACCCGTCGAGCCAGGTCGTGTGCACCATCGGCGGCAACGTCGCGGAGAACAGTGGCGGCGCGCATTGCCTGAAGTACGGGTTCACCGTGAACCATGTCCTCGCGGTCACCATGGTCACCGCCGACGGCACGATCCTCGAGTTCGGCGACGATTGCGCCGATCGGATCGGCCCCGACCTTCTCGCCCTGATCGTCGGCTCCGAGGGCACCCTCGGCATCGTCACCGAGGTGACCGTGCGGCTGCTGCCCAAACCCGCCGCGGTGCGTACGCTCGTGGCCGACTTCGCAGCCGTCGCTCAGGCGGCGGACACCGTGAGCGAGATCATCGCCGCAGGAATCGTGCCCGCCGCGGTCGAGATGATGGACAAGCTGGCGATTGCTGCCGTCGAGAAGGGGGTTCGGGCGGGACTGTCGACCCGGGCCGAGGCGATTCTGATCATCGAGGTCGATGGCTTCGCCGGCCAGTGCGACGAGGACTTCGCCGCGATTCGCGAGATCTGTGCCGCCCACGGCGCGACCGCGGTACACATTCCCGCGGACGCGGCCGAACGCGCCCTGATCTGGCAGGGGCGCAAGGCCGCCTTCGCCTCGATGGGCCAGATCAGCCCCGACTATTTCGTCCAGGACGGGGTGATTCCACGAACGAAGCTGACCCCGGTCCTGGACCGCATCGCCGAGATGGCCCGTGAGGCCGATCTGGCGGTTGCCAATGTCTTCCACGCCGGCGACGGCAACCTGCACCCGCTGGTTCTCTACGATGCGCGCATCCCGGACCAGGCCGAGCGCGCCGAACAGTTGTCGACCGCGATCGCCGAGCTCTGCGTCGACGCGGGAGGTTCGCTCAGCGGCGAGCACGGGATCGGCACCGACAAGGCCTGTTCGATGCCGCGAATGTTCTCCGAGATCGATCTCGCGGCCATGGACCGGGTGCGCGCGGCATTCGATCCCGACGGGTTGTGCAATCCGGGCAAGGTTCTGCCGACGCCGCGGCTGTGCGGGGAACGTCCCGGACCCTATCGGCCGCATCCGATCGAGACGGCCGGCCTGGCCGGGCGAGGATGATCATGGCCACGACCGAACGTCCGACATCCACCGCCGAGGCCGCCGAGGCACTCGCCTCCTCCCGCGGCGGGATCATGATCACCGGAGCCGGCAGCAAGCAGGGATGGGGCGCGCACCCCGAGCCGCCGGAGACCGTGATCGACACCACGGCACTGACCGACGTGATCGCCTATCACCCCGGCGACCTGAGCCTGCGCGTGGGGGCAGGCATCCCGCTCATCGAGCTGCAGGGCGTCCTGGCCGAACATGATCAGTGGCTCGCCCTCGATCCCGCCGAGATCACCCGCGGCGCGACGGTCGGCGGCCTTCTCGCCGCCGGCTCCGCGGGACCCCGGCGATACCGCTACGGCACCCTCCGCGACCTCGCGATCGGCGCCCGTCTGGTGCTCTCCGATGGATCGGTCATCCGGTCGGGCAGCCACGTGATCAAGAACGTCGCAGGGTACGCCCTCACCCCGCTGCTGCACGGGTCTCTCGGCTCACTGGCCCTGGTCTCCGAGATCATCCTGCGCCTGCATCCGCGCCCCGCGGCCACCGCCAGCGTGCTGACACGGTGCTCCCTGCGTATCGCGTGCGAGCTCTCGGCCAGCGTGTCCGCAAGTGGCGTCGAGCCCGCGGCGCTGACCTGGGCGGGCGACGATCCCGACGACGGCAGCACGGAGTTCCTCTTCGACGGCACCGCGGCCGCGGTCGCGGCCGCCGCCGAGCGCACCGCGGCGACCCTGCGCGGGCTCGGTCACGCTCCGGCAGAGATCGAGCAACGAGACAACGCCGACCTGCAGACCGGCGCCTGGTCCGGTCGGCAGCCGCCACCGGCGCCCGCGGACGGGCTCACCGTGCTGCGGATCGGCGTGCGCCCCTCCCGGCTGCCCGAGGCGGCCGCCGCGGTGCGGGACAGCGTCGCCGCCGAGACGGCCACGGCCACGTGGCACGCCGAGCTGGGCACCGGCGCGCTGACCGTCCTGCTCGCGGGTTCGCCCGAGGCCCAGGCGCGGGTGATCGACGCCTCGAGGCGCGTCGCGACCGGACTCGGCGGGCGCCTGCTGCTGCGCGACCGCCCGCCGGCGGTGGCGGCGCTCGCGGATGCCCTCGGCCCGCCGCCGGCCGAGGCGTACCTGATGGGCGCGGTCAAGCGGGCACTGGATCCCGATCAGCGCCTGGCGCGCGGCAGGTTCGCCGGCTGGTTCTGACCCCCACCCACATCGCCCCACCCACAGCGCCCCCACCAACAGCGCCCCCACCAACAGCGCCCTCCGACCCAACCCCAACGACGGGAGCACCCATGGTCGACGTGACCAGCATCTTCGATGATCATCATCCACCCTCGGCCGATCTGGCCAGCGACTGCGTGCACTGCGGCTTCTGCCTGCCGAAGTGTCCGACCTACTCCCTGTGGGGCCAGGAGATGGATTCCCCACGGGGCCGGATCCACCTGATCAAGGCCGGCCTGGCGGGCGAGGTGGAGATGGACGAGACCTTCGCCGGGCACTTCGACTCCTGCCTGGGGTGCATGTCGTGTGTGACCGCCTGTCCGTCGGGCGTGCAGTACGACCAACTGCTCGAGTCGGTGCGCCCCCAGATCGAGCGCCTCCAGCCACGCACCGGCACCGACCGCCTGTTCCGGGCGATGATCTTCGCCCTCTTCCCCCACCCCGCACGGTTGCGGGTCGCCGCCCTGGCCGGGCTCGCTCATCAGCGCCTGAGCCGACCGCTGTTGCGACGACTCGGCCTGCTGGACCGCCTGCCGGCCCGGCTGCGTGCCCTGGAGGCGCTGCTGCCCCCGGTCCGCGCGGGCGCATTGTTCCGGCGCGCGCCCGAGTTCACACCGGCGCAGGGAGAGCGTCGCGCCAGCGTCGCCCTGCTCACCGGCTGTGCCCAGCGGGTCTTCTTCTCCGACGTCAATGCCGCCACCATCCGGGTGCTCAGTGCCGAGGGATGTGACGTGCACGTGCCGACCAACCAGCGGTGCTGCGGCGCGTTGTCGATGCATGCCGGGCGCGAGAACGAAGGGCTCGCCCGGGCCCGGGAGCTGATCGACACCCTGGGCACGCTCGACGTCGACCACATCGTCACCAATGTCGCGGGCTGTGGATCCAACCTCAAGGAGTACGCGACGGCGCTGCGCGACGATCCCGACTACGCGGAGCGTGCCGAGGCATTCTCCGCCCGGGCCCGAGATGTCAGCGAACTACTCGCCGAGCTGGGCCCGGCCGCGCCCCGGCACCCGGTCCGGGCGCGCGTCGCCTACCACGACGCCTGCCATCTCGCCCACGCGCAGCAGGTGCGCCGGCAGCCGCGGGAGATGCTGCGTACCATCCCGGAGCTCGACGTCGTCGACATCGCCGAATGGGACATGTGTTGCGGATCGGCCGGCATCTACAACCTGGTCCAGCCCGAACCCGCCGACGAGCTGGGCCGTCGCAAGGTCGACAACATCCTGCGGACCGACCCGGACCTGGTCGCCACCGGCAACGCCGGCTGTCTGCTACAGATCCGGCGCCATCTTCCCGACCGCATCGCCATCCACCATCCGATCTCGATCCTCGACGCCTCGATCCGCGGTGTCGAACCGGAGCTGCCGGTCACGGCCGCGGGAGGGAACGACCATGTACACGCCAATTCCTGACCCGGTCGGGGGCTCGCTGACGCTGTCGGCGCTGATCGCCACCCTGCCCTTGCTGACCGTTTTCGCCTTGCTCGGTATCGCGCGATGGAAGGCGCAATGGGCGGCGCTGGCCGGCCTGGCGGTGACCCTGCTGGTCGCCGTGCTTGCCTACCGGATGCCGGCCGGTCAGGCATTCTCCGCGGCGGCCGAGGGGGCGGCTTTCGGCCTGTTCCCGATCATGTGGATCGTCGTCAACGCGATCTGGGTCTACAACCTGACCGTCGCCACGGGCCATTTCGACGTCCTTCGTCGCAGCTTTGCGAAGGTGTCGGATGATCAACGGATCCAGGCGATCATCATTGCGTTCTGCTTCGGCGGCCTCCTCGAGGCTCTCGCCGGTTTCGGTACGCCGGTGGCCATCACCGCCGTGATGTTGATCGCCATGGGCTTCGAGAAGTTCAGGGCCGCGGCCGTCGCGCTGGTCGCCAACACGGCCCCGGTCGCGTTCGGCGCGATGGCGGTTCCGATCACCACATTGGCATCGATCACCGGACTTCCCGAGGCCGACCTCGCCGCAATGGTCGGTCGGCAGACGCCCATCCTGGCGGTCTTCGTTCCCCTGGTCCTCGTCTCGATGGTCGACGGCCGGCGCGGGCTCCGCCAGACCTGGCCCGCCGCCGTGGTGGGCGGGCTGACGTTCGGCATCCTGCAGTTCCTGTGCTCCAACTTCGCCAGCGTTGCCCTGACCGACATCGCCGCGTCCCTGGGCGGCGCCCTGGCAGTCGTGCTGCTGCTGCGGGTCTGGCGGCCGGCGGGGGCGGCTGCCGTCCCGGAGCCGGTCGCGGTCGGCGGCGGTGACGGGATCGACACCGACGCGACTGCGCCCACCGCCGCCGTGACGCAGGACTCCCGTAGCGACATGATCAAGGCGTATGCGCCCTACCTGGTGATCATCGCGGTGTTCAGCATCGCTCAGGCCGCGCCGATCGCCGCGCTGCTGAAGCTGGGGACGATCCGTTTCGCATGGCCCGGCCTGGACATCGTGTTGGCCGACGGGAGTCGGCCATCGGCAATCACGTTCAAGCTGGAGCTGCTGCAGTCCGGGGGTACGCTCCTGCTCGTCTCCGGACTGCTCAGCATGATCATCCTGGGGCTCGGCCCGGCAGCCGCCGCCCGCGCCTACGGGGCGACCGTGCACCAGCTCCGCTGGGCGATACTCACGGTGGCCTGTGTGCTCGCCCTGGCATATGTGATGAACCTGTCCGGGCAGACCACGAGCATCGGGCTGTGGATGGCCGGCGCCGGGATGGCGTTCGCCTTCCTCTCCCCGATCCTGGGTTGGCTCGGGGTGGCCGTGACCGGTTCGGACACCTCGTCGAACGCCCTGTTCGGCACCCTGCAGGTCGCCGCCGCCCAAGGCACCGGGCTGTCGCCCACGCTGCTGGCGGCCGCCAACAGCTCCGGGGGTGTCCTGGGCAAGATGATCTCTCCGCAGAATCTGGCGATCGCCGCGGCCGCGGTCGGCATCAGTGGCCAAGAAGGCGTTCTGCTGCGTCGACTGCTGCCCTGGACGGTGGTCTTCCTGCTGGGCATGTGCCTGCTGATCTTCCTGCAGTCAACCCCCATCCTCGGCTGGATGGTCCCGTGAGCGGGCGCGAGCCGGCCGATCACTCCACGCTTCCCGACGAGAGGAAACCATGATCAGATTCGATGTCAACTGTTCCATCCTGTTCACCGAGCTCCCCCTGCTCGAACGCCCGGCCGCCGCCCGGGCAGCGGGCTTCGACGCGATCGAGCTGTGGTGGCCGTTCGCCGATGCGGTGCCCGCGCAGGCCGAGATCGACGCCCTGGTCCGGGCCATCGAGGAGGCGGGGGTCACCCTCGTCGGCCTGAACTTCGCCGCCGGCGACATGCCGGGCGGTGATCGTGGCCTCTTCTCGTGGCCGCGCCGGGCCACGGAACTGCGCGACAACATCGATGTCGCGCTGGGTATCGGCGAGCGATTGGGCTGTCGCGCCTTCAACGCCCTCTACGGCAACAGGATCGACGACGTCCGGCCCGAGGCCCAGGACGAGCTCGCGGTGGAGAATCTCGCCCTTGCCGCCGAGCGCGCCGACCGGTTCGGCGGGGTCATCCTCGTCGAACCGGTGAGCGGCGCCCCCCGCTATCCGCTGCGCACGGCGGCCGACGCCCTCGCCGTCGTCGACGCGGCCGGGCGGGACAACGTCGCCATCCTGGCCGACCTCTACCACCTGGCGGTCAACGGCGACGACGTCGAGGCGGTGATCGACACCCACACCGACCGCATCGGGCACGTGCAGGTGGCCGATGCGCCGGGGCGCCACCAACCCGGGACCGGGACGCTGCCGCTGGCAGCACAGCTCGCGGCGCTGCAGGCCGCGGGCTATGTGGGCAACGTCGGCCTGGAGTACATCCCGGACGGCCCGTCCGAGCGCAGTTTTGGCTGGTTGACCGAAGAGTTCACGACGAAGGAGAAGTTGGCATGAGCAAGATCGCGTTCATCGGGCTGGGCATCATGGGGCTGCCGATGGCCGGCAACCTGATCGACGCCGGGCACGAGGTGACCGGCTACAACCACGCAGTCGAGCGGACGGAGCAACTCGCCGAGCGCGGCGCCCGGATCGCCGACAGCTCGGCAGCCGCGGCAGAACAGGCCGAGGTGATCTGCCTGATGGTGCCCGACTCGCCCGATGTCGAGCAGGTGCTGACGGGCGAGGGCGGGGTGTTCGGCGCGGCGCGCCCGGGCTCCCTGATCATCGACTTCTCCAGCATCCGGCCCGATGTCAGTGCCGCCCTCGCGGCACGCGCGGCCGAGCACGACCTGACGATGATCGACGCCCCGGTCTCGGGCGGCGAGGCCGGCGCGATCGACGGCACGCTGTCGATCATGGTCGGCGGCAGCCCCGAGGCATTCGCCCGGGCCGAACCGGTGCTGAACGCCGTCGGCTCGACGATCGTGCATGTCGGCCCGAATGGTGCCGGCCAGACCGTGAAGGCGGCGAACCAGCTCATGGTCGCCGGCCACCTGCAGGTGCTCGCCGAGGCCCTGGCCTTCCTGGAGGCCTACGGTGCGGACACCACGGCCGCCCTGCGCGTGCTCGGCGGCGGCCTGGCGGGCTCGAAGGTGCTCGCGCTGAAGGGCGAGGCGATGCGTGAGCGTAGCTTCGCCCCGGGCTTTCGGATCGACCTTCACCACAAGGACCTCGGCATCGTCACGACCGCTGCCCGAGGCGCCGATGTGATCTTGCCCCTCGGCTCGCAACTGGCCGCGCTGATGGCGTCGGCCCGAGCGGCCGGCGATGGCGAGCTGGATCATTCCGCCCTGTTCCGCGGCGTGCTGCGGGCCAACGGCCGACCCCTCGAGTGAGCAGGAGAACCATGCCCAAGATGACCGCCGCCCGCGCCGCCGCCGAGATCCTCGTCCGGGAGGGGATCAGTCACCTGTTCGGCCTCCCCGGCGCCGCGATCAACCCGTTCTACTCCGCGGTGCGCGAACAGAACCGACTGCGCCACATCCTCGCCCGGCACGTGGAGGGCGCCTCGCACATGGCCGAGGGGTACACCCGGGCCGCACCCGGCAATATCGGGGTCTGCGTCGGAACGTCGGGCCCGGCCGGCACCGACATGATCACCGGCCTCTACTCGGCGGCCGCCGACTCCATCCCGATCCTGTGCATCACGGGCCAGGCACCGGTGGCCAAGCTGCACAAGGAGGACTTCCAGGCCGTCGACATCGCCTCGATCGCCGCTCCCCTGACCAAGGCGGCGACGACCGTACTGGAGCCGGCACAGGTCCCCGGGACATTCCAGCAGGCCTTCCACCTGATGCGTTCGGGCCGTCCGGGCCCGGTGCTGGTGGACCTGCCGATCGACGTGCAACTGGCCGAGATCGACTTCGATCCCGACACCTATGCGCCGCTGCCGCCCTACCGCCCGGCCGCCACCCGCGAACAGGCCGCGCGGGCGATCGACATGTTGTGCTCGGCGGAGCGCCCGCTGATCGTCGCCGGTGGTGGCATCATCAATGCCGATGCCGCAGAGCTGCTGGTGGAGTTCGCCGAGCTGACCGGCGTACCGGTCGTGCCGACCCTGATGGGCTGGGGAACGTTGCCGGACGATCACCCGCTGATGGCCGGAATGGTCGGTCTGCAGACCTCTCATCGCTACGGCAACGACGCAATGCTGGCCTCGGACTTCGTGCTCGGGATCGGCAACCGGTGGGCGAACCGGCACACCGGCGGCCTCGACGTGTATCGCGCCGGGCGCCGATTCGTCCATGTCGACATCGAACCCACCCAGATCGGCCGGGTGTTCGAGCCCGACTTCGGGATCACCTCCGATGCCGGCGCCGCGCTGCGGCTGTTCATCGAGGTCGCCCGCGAGCGGCGCGCGGCCGGCGAACTGCCCGACTGGTCGGCATGGTCCACCTCGGTGGCCGAGCGCAAGCAGCGGTTGCAGCGGCGTACCCACTTCGACGACGTGCCGATCAAACCGCAACGCGTCTACCAGGAGATGAATCGGGTCTTCGGGCCCGACACCCGCTATGTCAGTTCGATCGGTCTGTCGCAGATCGCCGGGGCCCAGTTCCTGCATGTCTACGGCCCGCGGCACTGGATCAACTGCGGGCAGGCCGGGCCGCTGGGCTGGACCGTCCCGGCGGCACTGGGGGTCTGCACCGCAGCCCCCGATGACACCGTGGTCGCGCTCTCCGGCGACTACGACTTCCAGTTCATGATCGAGGAGCTGGCGGTCGGGGCACAGTTCAACATCCCCTACATCCATGTCGTGGTGAACAACGCCTACCTGGGCCTGATCCGGCAGGCACAGCGCAACTTCGACATGGACTACTGCGTGCAGCTCTCCTTCGACAACATCAACTCCGCTGAGGTCAACGGATATGGTGTTGATCATGTCAAGGTGGCCGAGGGGCTGGGGTGCAAGGCGCTGCGGGTGTTCGAGCCGGACGGAATCGAGCCGGCCCTCGAGGAGGCGCGCAAGCTCGCGGCCGAGTATCGGGTGCCGGTGATGGTCGAAATCATCCTGGAACGCGTGACAAACATCGCGATGGCGGGTGCCGACATCGACAAGGTGATGGAGTTCGAGGATCTTGCCGAAGCCGGTGAGCTCGCACCGACCGCATTGGCCGATCGCGAGGCCTGAGATGCGCATCCTGATCGCGCCCGACAAGTTCAAGGGATCCCTGACCGCCGAGCAGGTCGCCATGATCATCGGCGATGTGCTGACCAGGGACCGCCCGGACCTGGACTGGCGGGCCTGCCCGGTGACGGACGGAGGCGACGGAATGCTCGCTGCCGCGCTGGGGGCGGGCTACGTGCGCGAACCGGTCACGGTGTCCGGGCCGACCGGCCGGTCCGTGGACAGCGGGTACGCCAGACGGGACGGGTCCGCGGTCGTGGAGCTGGCCGATGCGTCGGGATTGGCGCGCCTCCCGGACGGCCGGCCCGACCCGATGGGTGCGAGCACCCGCGGCACGGGTGAGCTGATCGCCGCCGCACTGCGAGCCGGCTGCACCGACATCGTGCTCGGGATCGGCGGGAGCGCATCGACCGACGGTGGCGCCGGCATGGTGACGGCGCTCGGCGCGCGGATCCTCGACGAGCGCGGCGACCCGCTTCCCGACGGCGGCGGGAGCCTCGCCGACGCCGCGGCGCTCGACCTCTCCGGCCTCGATCCCCGACTCGACGGCGCGCAGATCGTCGTCGCCAGCGACGTCGACAACCCGCTGCTGGGGGCGCGGGGCGCGGCGGCGGTCTACGGGCCGCAGAAGGGAGCCGACCCCGATCAGGTCGCGCTCCTGGACCGCTCGCTTCGCCGCTGGGCCGAGCTGGTGCGGACCACGACCGGTCAGGACGTGGCTGCTCGACCGGGCGCGGGCGCCGCCGGGGGCACCGGCTTCGGCGCGATGGCGATCCTCGGCGCCTCGCTGCGCCCGGGGATCGAGATCGTGTTGGACCTGGTCGGCTTCCACGACGCGCTGGCAGGTGCCGACCTGGTGATCACCGGCGAGGGTTCGCTCGACGAGCAGACCCTGCACGGCAAGGCCCCGGCCGGGGTGGCCGAGGCGGCGCGGCGGGGCGGCGTCGCCGTGGCTGCCGTCTGTGGCCGCAACGCCCTCAGCCCTGAGCAGGCCGAGCGCGCCGGGTTCGACCGGATCTGGGCGCTCGCCGATCTCGAGCCCGACCCGGCCCGGAGCATGGCGCACGCGCCCGAGCTGCTGGCGAAGCTCGCCCGCGAGATCGCCGCCGACCTCCCGCGCTCATGATGTGAGTTGGCTCGACAACCATCGCCTGGGTTATCGTCGGAGGCGAGTCCCCATCGTCTAGCGGCCTAGGACTCCGCCCTTTCAAGGCGGCAGCGCGGGTTCGAATCCCGTTGGGGATGCCAATCGGTCGGAACCGTCCGATCGCATTTGGTGCGCATCGGCCGCGTCCGGTAAGGTTTCCGAGGCCGGTGAGGTTGCCGGCCGAAGCAACAAGGCCCCGTGGCGCAGTTGGTTAGCGCGTCGCCCTGTCACGGCGAAGGTCGCGGGTTCGAGTCCCGTCGGGGTCGCTGAGCGGTGATACACACGGTCGCAGACCGGGTATCGCCGCTTGTTGCATCCGGGCCGTGTGCCTCGATGCGGCCAGGTAGCTCAGTTGGTAGCAGCGTTCGCCTGAAAAGCGAAAGGTCGCCGGTTCGAACCCGGCCCTGGCCACCAGAACACCCGGAGGCCGCGGCATCGCCGCGGCCTCCGTCGCATTCTCGGACCGGCTCCGCTCAACGAGCCGGTACGCCAGCCTCGACCTCCTCGGACGGCTCGCCCGAGCCATGATCATCCAGCATGGTCGTCTCGTCGAACGGCCGGTGCCCGGCCAGGACCGCGCTCACCTGCTCGCGGTCGACCTGCTTGGTCCAGGTGCCGATGATCAAGGTCGCCACGGCATTACCGGTGAAGTTGGTCAGGGCCCGCGCCTCGGACATGAAGCGGTCGATGCCGACGATCACCCCGACCCCGTTGATCAGATCCGGACGGTACGCCTGGAGGCCGCCCGCCAGGGTCGCCAGGCCCGCCCCGGTGACGCCGGCCGCGCCCTTGGAGGCAATGATCATGAACACCAGCAGGCCGATCTGCTCCGGCAGCGACATCGGCTTGCCCATCGCCGTGGAGATGAACAGCGAGGCCATCGTCAGGTAGATCGCCGTACCGTCGAGGTTGAAGGAGTACCCGACGGGGACCGTGATCCCGACGACCGGCCGGGACACCCCCAGGTGTTCCATCTTGGCGATCAGCCGCGGCAGCGCCGACTCCGAGGACGAGGTGCCGACGATCAGAAGGTACTCGCGCCCGAGATAGGCCATCAGCCGGAAGATGTTCACCCCGGTGATCACCCGCAGCAACAGGCCGAGAACGACGACGATGAACAACGCACAGGTCAGGTAGAACGCGAACATCAGGGTGGCCAGCGCGACCACGGCGCTCCAGCCGGTCGAGCCGACGACGCCGGCGATCGCCCCGAACGCGCCGATCGGGGCAACCCACAGGATCATCGCGAGGATCCGGAAGACCAGCGCCTGGACGACCCGGATGCCGTCCAGGATCGGGGCGCCCTGCTTGCCCATCCGCTGCAGGGCGAAGCCGACCAGCAACGCCACGAAGAGCGTCTGCAGCACCGAGTCACCGGTCAGCGCCGACAGCAGCGTGTCGGGGATGATCCCGAGCACGAAGTCCGACGCCGTCTCCGCCTCCCCCTTCGGCTCGTAGGTGGCGCCCGCGATGTTCAGGCCGGTACCCGGATGGACGAAGTTGCCCACGACCAGCCCGATGGCCAGCGCGAAGGTCGACATCACCATGAAATAGCCGAGCGCGAGGCCGCCGACCTTGCCCACGGTGGCGGCCCGGGCGATCGAACCGATGCCGAGCACGATCGTGCAGAAGATCACCGGCGAGATCATCATCTTGATCAGCGCGACGAAACCGGTGCCCAGCGGGGCCAGCGACTTGCCCACCCCCGGTGCCGCGAGGCCGACCACGATGCCCGCCAGCACGGCGATGATCACCGCAATGTAGAGCCAGTGCGTGCGGTCGCGCCGCCGTGCGACAGGCGCGGGAGAGGTCTGGGGCGACGTTGCCATCGGATTGCTCCTTGCTCGGATGCCACGCCACCGCGGCGCGGGTCAGCCGATCATGTCGGCACCGGCGCCGATCGGCGCGCTTTCGTGCATAGAGTTCTCGGGTGCGACGAGCACTCGGAATCGCGAGCGCGCCATGGCGGTGGTGGCGGTCGGCGAGCATCGCCACGCGGCTGTTCGCCCAGACGACCGCCCTGCTGCTCGTCGCCGCGCTGGCTGCCTTCGCACTCCTGGCTGCCGACGCGCGGGCCGCCGCGGAGGCCAGTGCCGCCCGGACCAGCCGCGAGACGGCGGTCACGATCGCGGCCGCGCCCCAGGTGCGGCGTACCCTCGCCGGGGCGGCCGACCGCTATCCGACCGACCCCCGGCGCGCCGTGGCCGAGGCATCCGCGGCGCTCGAACCGTACGCGGTGGAGGTCGCGGCGGTCACCGATCTCGACTTCGTCACGATCATGGCCGTCGACGGCACGCGCTACACCCACCCCGACCCGTCCCGGATCGGCGCGGCGTACCTCGGCACCATCGAGCCGGCCCAGCGGGGCGAGATCTTCACCGAGGTCTACACCGGCACGCTGGGGCCGTCGGTGCGGGCGATCGTTCCGGTACGCCACGGCGGGCGGATCGTCGGTCTGGTCGCCGCCGGGGTGACCATCGACCAGGTGACCGACACCGTGCTCGCCCGGCTGGGCCTGCTGGCCGGCGCGGTCGCGGCCGCGATCGCGCTGGCCGGTATCGCGGCCTGGCTGATCGCCCGCCGCCTGCGTGCGCTGACCCACGGGCAGGGCCCCGAAGGTCTGGCACGGCTGTTCGCCGCCCACGAGGCGGCGCTGCACTCCGTCGACGACGGCCTGGTGCTGATCGAGGGCGACCGGATCGCCCTGGCCAACGACCGCGCCCGCGAGCTGCTGGGAGTCGCTCCCCCGGCCGAACCGGGCTGGTCGGCCCTGCCACCCGCTGCCCGGGCGCTGGCCGCCGCCGACGGTGCCGCGGACCGGGCCTCGGCGGTGGTGGCCGGCCGCTCGCTGTTGATCGACCGCTCCCCTGCCGAGGTGAGCGGCCGGCAGGCCGTGATGCTCACCATCCGCGACCGCACCGAGCTCAGCCGGATCAGTGGCGAGTTGGACTCCCTGCGCACGATGGCGCGAGCGCTGCGGGCGCAGACCCACGAGTTCGACAATCGGCTGCACACGATCATCACCCTGATCGAGCTGGGCAAGGCCGATCAGGCGCTCGCCTTCGCGGCCGATCGCGACCTCGGTCAGCGGGTCGCCGACCGGATGCTCGCCGCGGACTCCGAGCCGGTGCTGGCGGCCCTGTTGCTCGGCAAGTCCGCCCAGGCCCACGAGCGGGGCGTGCGGTTGTTCTTCGAGACCCATCTCGCGCCGGGCGATCACCAGGTGCCGGCGCCGGACCTCGTCACGATCCTGGGCAACCTGATCGACAACGCGATCGACGCGGCTGCGGATCACGTGCGCGATCACTCCCGCGGCACGGACGAACCGGAGGCCTGGGCCGAGGTCTATCTCGACCGCGACGAGGACGGCCAGTTGCTGATCCAGGTCTCCGACAGCGGCCCGGGCATCGAGCCGGGCGAGGAGTCGTCGATCTTCGAGAGCGGCTGGAGCAGCAAGGCAGCGGCGCACGATCGCGGCTACGGCCTCGCGCTGGTCGCCCAGACCGTCGAGCGCCTGGGGGGCAGCATCGAGATCACCCGTGGTGTCGGCGCGGTGTTCACCGTGGCGCTGCCGGGTGCCGGGGAGCAACCATGATCCGCGTACTGATCGTCGAGGACGACCGGCGTACCGCGCAGGCCCACGGGGCCTACACCGATCGGGTCGAGGGATTCGAGGTCGCCGGGATCGTGCACAGTGCCGCCGATGCGGTGCGGGCGATCCGCGCGAACCGTGGATCCGACGAGATCCACCTGCTGCTGCTCGACATGAACCTGCCCGACCGGCACGGCCTGGAGTTGTGCCGCGACCTGCGGGCCGCGGGGCTGGGCATCGACGTGATCGCGGTGACCGCGGTACGCGAGCTGGAGACGGTCCGGGGCGCGGTGTCGGCGGGCATCGTGCAATATCTGATCAAGCCGTTCACCTTCGCCGCGTTCGCCGACAAGCTGCGCCGCTATGCCGCCTATCGCGACCGGCTGGGCACGGCGGACGCGCTCACCCAGGCCGATGTCGACGAGGCCATCGCCGCGCTCCGGACCTCCAATGCACCCGGGCTGGCCAAGGGTCTGTCGGCGACCACGCTGAGCGCGGTCTCCGCGCTGCTCGGGCCCGAGGCCCGGTCGGCGAGCGAGGTGGCCGCCCAGCTCGGCCTGTCGCGGGTCACGGCGCGTCGCTACCTGGAGCACCTGGCCGAGTCGGGCGAGGCGACCCGGGCGCCGCGCTACGGCACGCGCGGGCGCCCCGAGCACCAGTACCGCCGCGCCCGCCCGACCTAGAGCCGGATCGACCCAGAGCCGGATCGACCCAGAGCCGGATCGACCCAGAGCCGGATCGACCCAGAGCCGGATCGACCTAGAGTCGGGTCGATGCAGCACTTCACCAAACGGGGCACGCCGCGTGCCCTCGCCTACGAGGCCGCCGGGCTGGCCTGGCTCGGCGCCGCCGGGGCCGCGCCGGTAGTGCGGCTCGTCGAGCAGCGCGGCGACACGCTGACCACCGCGCGCCTGGCCCCGGTACGCCCGAGCGCCGCCGCCGCCGAGGACTTCGGCCGGGCGCTCGCCGTCACCCACGACGCCGGCGCGCCGGCCTTCGGCTGCCCACCGGACGGCTGGGCCGGTGACGGCTTCGTCGGCGCGGCCCCGCTCAGCCTGGCCTCGGACGAGCGCTGGGGCCGGATGTATGCCGAGCAGCGGGTGCTGCCCTATGCCCGGCAGGCCCGCGACGCCGGGGCGCTCGCGGCCGGCGAGCTCGCGATCATCGAGGCGGTGGCGCAGCGGTTGGCCGCGGGCGATCTCGACGACGAGGCGCCACCGGCGCGCCTGCACGGGGACCTGTGGTCGGGCAATGTGATCAGCACCGACGCGGGCATGATCATGATCGACCCGGCCGCCCAGGGCGGACACCGGCTGCTGGATCTGGCGATGTTGGACCTGTTCGGCTTCTCCCACCTCGACCGGGTGTTCGCCGCCTATGCCGAGGCCTCGGCATACCTGCCCGACAACTGGCGACAACTGATCGGGCTGCACCAGGTGCACCATCTGCTGGTGCACGCGGTGCTGTTCGGGGGCGGCTACGGGGCCAGCGCGGCGCGCGCCGCACGCCCCTACCGGTGAGGGCTCAGCGCTGCGGCTGGCCGCGCCGGTGACGACGCTCCTCGGCGGCGGCCAGCTCGGCCTGCCGCTCGCGCTCCTCCCGCTGCGCGACGATGGCCTCCTCCGACGGCGGGTCCTTGACATCGCCGACGATGGCGGTGCTCGAACGCGGCCAGAACAGATAGCGGGCGCCCAGGTTGATCATGGACTGCAGCCGGTTCCGGTTGCCGAGCAGGAAGAACAGGTGCACCCCGACCCAGAGCAGCCAGGCCGGCAGCCCCTTGATCTTCATCCCGTTGGGGAACTGGGCCACGGCCGAGGCGCGGCCGATGGTCGCCATCTCGCCCTTGTTCCGGTAGTGGAAGGTCGCCGGCTGCTCGCCCCGCACGATGCGCTGGAGCTGGCCGCCGAGGAAGGCGCCCATCTGCATGGCCGGTTGGGCGAGCTGCGGAAGCGGGTCGTTGTTGATCACCGCGCAGTCGCCAATGGCGAAGATCCGGTCCTCACCCTCGACCAGCAGCGTCGGCTCGACCATGATGCGGCTGCCCTTGCCCATCGGCAGGCCCCAGGCGGCGACCGTGTCGTAGCCCGCGATGCCGGCGGCCCAGATCACCAGATCGGCCGGCAGCTCGGTGCCGTCCTTGAGGTCGACATGGTCGGCGTGCACCTCGCTGATCGCGGTGTTCAGCCGGACGTCCACCCCACGGTCCTGCAACTGCTTCAGCGTGTACTTCTGCAGCGACTCGTCGAACGGCGTCAGCAGTTGCGGCGCCATCTCGACGAGGATCACGTTGACCTGTTCGATGCTCAGCTCGGGATAGATCACCGGGATGCTGGCCCGCATCTCGGCCAGGGTGCCGGCCATCTCGACGCCGGTGGCCCCGCCCCCGACGACGATGATGTTGAAGCTCTGCCGGCCGCCGCTGTCGGCCAGATCCTCCATGCCGCCGAAGATCATGTCGCGGACCTCGATGGCCGAGGTGCGGGTGTACATGGAGCGGCTGTACTGCGCGGCCCCGGGAATGCCGAAGTGGTTGGTGGTGACACCGGTGGCGATCACCAGGTAGTCGTAGTCGATCGGCGGGCCGTCGTCGACGTGGACGCGGCGGGCCGCCTTGTCGATCCCGGTGACCTGCGCCCGGCGTACCGCCGGATGACCCTTCTGGCGCGCGGCGAACAGCCGCAGCGAATAGGTGATGTCGCCCGGGTTCAGGCCGCCGGTGGCGAGTTGGTAGAGCAGCGGCAGGAATGTCGTGTAGGGATGCCGGTCGATGATCGTGACGTGGAACCCCGACTTCGCCAGCTCGTGTGCCGCCGAGACACCACCGAATCCACCACCGACGATGACGACCTTGGGTGCGTCATGCGTTGTCTTCGCGGGTTTCACACCTCCAGTCTTGCCATTCACCGGTCCGGGGGGAAGACCTCGGAGCGAATTAGTGAAAAGAAGCACAAACTCGGCCTCGGGCGTACCGACGTTCGCCCGACGGGTTCGACCAAAGGTCGGACAAATCCGGCGGCACGGCCTAGGTTGTGACCCATGACACATCGCCGTCGCTGGTGCGCGGGCATCGCGCTCGCGCTCGCCTCTGCCCTGACCATCACCCTCGCCCCCCAACCCGCCTCCGCCGAGGACCCGCCGGTCGAACAGCTCGTCCGGATCCGGGTCGACTCGACAGACCTGCTCCGCGAGCTCGAACAGGGCGGGCTCGACATCACCCACGACGTCGGGCAGGGGCCCGGCGCGACGTTCGAGGCGACCGTGGTCACCGACCCCGCCGGCCTGGAGCGACTGAGGACCGAGGACGGCGTGGAGGTGCTCGGAACGCTCGACGGTCCGACCAGGGAGGAGGCCCGCGCCCAGCTCAAGGGGAATGCCGAGCCGCTGACCGGACGGCAGAAGGACGCGCTCAAGCCCGCGCCGTCACGCGCGAACAAGCCCGGCCGCGGCCGGCCGCCAGTGGTCTCGCCGGACGGCACGCTGACGGTGCTGCGCGCCGACACCTGGACGACCGGCGGGCAGCGGATGGTCTCGTTGGAGGTACGCAGCGAGGCCGGCCGGGACGATCGGCTCAGCGTGACCGCCGACACCGGCCAGTCGCTGACGATGAGCGCATTCGTCGACCAGGGCACATACCTCTACCACCGGCAGTCCCAGCCCGTGCCGCTGACCGGTGACGCCGGTTCGGTGACGGTACGCTCCGGCGCCGACGGGAGCGAGGTCACCGCGCCGCTGGACTCCTGGCTGTCGAGCGGAGTGACCGACTTTCCCGACGGGTTCCGGTGGGGGTTCACCGACGACGGCTATGTCGACTCCGAGCAGACCGACGCGCTGATCGAGAAGCTGGCCGCCGACAATCCCGATGTCGCCGAGGTGGTCGAGTTGCCCAACGAGACCGTCGGCTACGGAGCGCCCGGCGGCGCCCTGGCCGCGCCGGCGAGCTACCCGCGCGAGGGCAAGACCGTGAAGGCGCTGCGGATCGGCCGGGTGCGTGACGGGTCGAAGACGGGTGTCCTGCTCTATGCCCAGGAACACGCGCGCGAGTGGGTGACCTCGCTGGTCGCGCTGGAGACCGCGCAGCGGCTGCTGGCCAACGACGGCACCGACCCGCTGACCACCTCGATGATCGACGACCTGGACATCTTCATCGTGCCGCAGGTGAATCCGGACGGCGTGGCCTACGCCCTCTACGACGACCTCTACCAGCGGTCCAACCGGAATCCGGCGTACTGCCCCGGCGCGGGCACCAACCTCGGCGTCGACCTGAACCGGAACTTCCGGGTCGGCTCGGTGCACGAGGGCTTCGTCGGCGCCTCGGCACGCTGCCCGTCGTCGACCTATGCCGGGCCGGAGCCGCTGTCGGAATCGGAGTCGAAGAACACGGCCTGGCTCGTCGAGCAGCACCCCAACATCAAGTTCGCGATGAACACGCACTCCTTCGGCGGCTACTTCATGTGGTCGCCGGGCGCCTACGACGCGCAGCGCAATCCGCTGCCGCGACCGAGCCTGGCCACCGAGCAGTACTTCTTCGCGTCCTCGGAGACGATTCTGAGCCGGGTGCGGGAGTACCGCGACACGGTCGTGTGGCCCGGGCGTACCGGTCCGATCAGCGATGTGCTGTACTCGGCGGCCGGCAACTCCGGCGACGATCTGTTCTACGGCGGCGATGCCGAGGACAACACGCCGCACGTCTATGCGTGGAACTTCGAGGTCGGCCTGCCGCGATGGGATGCGGCATCGCAGCGCTGGGTGGACACCGGCGCCTTCTGGCCGGAGTTCGCCGACGAGGGCTTCGGCCAGGCGATGGAGTTCGCCAACGGGTGGTACGGGATCCTCGAGGTCGCGCAGGCGTACGCCAACGACACCACCGACCCGACCTCGAAGGCGAATGTCGATGGACGCGGCAGCTACTCCGGGCCCGTGGACGTGCTCTGGGAGACCAGCGAGCCCGCGACGATCTACTACACGACGGACGGATCGCGCCCGACCTGGGACTCCCCGACCGTGCAGCAGGACGGGATCCGCGGCGGCGCCCTGCCGATCCGGCTGACCAAGGATCGCACCGTGCTGCAGTGGTTCGCCGTCGATCAGAAGGGCAATGTCGAGGGCAACTACGACCCCGATCGCGGCCGCGGCGCCCCGCAGCGCGAGGTGATCAAGATTCGGTGATTGTTGGGCCAAGTGGTTGACGCCCCCCGCGAACTGGCGAAGACTGACGCCCAAGCGCGAAAGGTCTGACTCCAGACCTTTATCCGGGGTGGAGGTCACCATGGCCGGCAAGGACACCAACAAGCACATCGACTACGCCGCGACCGGCGAGGACTACCTGCAGCGACGCCAACTCAGGCGCGGCGCCGCCGGCTGGGTACTCCTCGCCGGGCTCGGGGTCGCCTACGTCATCTCGGGCGACTTCTCCGGCTGGAACCTGGGTCTCGCCCAGGGCGGTTGGGGCGGACTGTTGATCGCGTTCTTGTTGATGGGACTGATGTACACCTGCATGGTGTTCGGGTTGGCCGAGATGTCGTCGGCCATCCCGGCCACCGGTGCCGGCTACGGATTCGCCCGGCGGGCCCTCGGCCCGCTGGGCGGATTCGCGACCGGGATGGCGGTGCTGATCGAGTACGCCGTCGCGCCGGCCGCCATCGCGACCTTCATCGGCGGCTACATCGAGGCGCTCGGGCTGTTCGGGTTGACCAACTCCTGGCCGATCTACCTCGCCGCGTACGTGATCTTCATCGGTATCCACCTGTGGGGCGTCGGCGAGGCCCTGAAGGTGATCTTCGGGATCACCGTGATCGCGGTGGTGGCCCTGATCGTGACCGCCATCGGTCTGGTCGGGGGCTTCGACGCCGCGAACCTGTTCGACATCGTGCCCGACGGCAGCGCCGGATCGAGCGCCTTCCTTCCGTTCGGGATCACCGGGGCCGTGGCGGCGCTCGTCTACGGCATCTGGTTCTTCCTGGCGATCGAGGGCGTACCGCTGGCGGCCGAGGAGACCGCGGACCCCCGGCGGGACATGCCGCGCGGGATCATCGTCGGGATGGTGATCCTGCTGGTCTTCGGTGCGCTGATGCTGGTGCTCGTGCCGGGCGCCGCAGGGTCCGCGGCGATGGGCGTCTCGGACAGCCCGCTGCCGGAGGCGTTGCGCGCCGTCTACGGGGAGAACAGCGCGCTGGCGAACTTCGTCAACTATGCGGGCCTGGCCGGGCTGATCGCCAGCTTCTTCTCGATCATCTTTGCCTACTCGCGGCAGTTGTTCGCGCTGTCGAGGGCCGGCTATCTGCCGCGCTGGCTGTCGCTGACCGGGAAGCGGCGTACCCCATGGGTGGCGCTGATCGTGCCCGGCACGATCGGCTTCATCCTGGCCGCTGCCACCCAGGACGGCGGCTTGTTGATCAACATCGCGGTGTTCGGGGCCACCGTGTCCTATGTGTTGTTGAACCTCAGCCACATCGTGTTGCGCCGTCGCGAACCGAACCTGGAGCGCGGCTACCGGGCCCCGGGCGGGGTGATCACCACCGGGATCGCGCTGGTGCTGGCCGCGGTCGCGGTCGTCGGCACCTTCTTCGTCGACATCACCGCGGCCGCGATCACCGCGGCGGTCTTCCTGATCGCGATCGCCTACTACTGGTTCTACAGCCGGCACCGGCTGGTGGCAACCGCCCCCGAGGAGGAGTTCGCCGCCATCGAGCAGGCCGAGTCCGAGCTGAACTGACCCGGCTGCCGACGGTTCGGACCGCGACAGGAGTCGCTATCGCGTCGGCTCTGAACCGGGCGACCGGCTGGCAAACCGCACCGTTCCGACTCTGGACGCCATCGGCCGACCGCAGGATGCCGTGGCGCCGCGGGTCGCCATCGGGCCGCTGTCGCCAAGCGTCAGGAAAGTGCGCTCCGACCCGCAGATGTGCCGGGGCCGCGGTGCCGCGTACCGAATCGCCGCGAGAGGTCACTTTCGCACCCGAACGCGCCCGGAGTCTCCCGGGCGCGGTCACTGGGACCGATTGGCCCTCCGGAGGACGGCGAGCATGGCGGGGCCCAGGATCAGCAGCGCGATGGTGTTGGTGATCGCGCGGCCCGTGTCCCAGCCGCCGGTCGACGTGACCAGCGAGAACAGCACGAAGCTGCGCAGGTTCTCCAGCAGGGGAGCCCCGGCGCGATAGTCCAGCGCCCCGTCGGCGCCGCCGAAACCCTCCACCGAGATCCCGGTGATGAACGGCCAGAACCACAGGTTCATCAACAATCCGAACAGGTACGCCGAGACGATGCCGTAGCCGATCAGCATCGCCAGCTCCGCCCTGCCGCGCACGCGCCGCGGCAACAACCCCGCGCCCAGCCCGATCCAGGCCGAGCACATCATCTGGAACGGCAGCCACGGCCCCACCCCGCCGGTGAGCAGCGCGGAGGCGAACAGCGACGTGCAGCCGAGCAGATACCCGAACCCCGGCCCGAACACCCGGCCGGCCAGGATCAGCAGGAAGAACACCGATTCCACCCCGGCGGTGCCGGCGCCCAGCGTCGGGCGGATCGCGGCATTCAGGGCGGACAGCACGCCGAGCATCGCCAGCGAGCGCGAGTCCATCCCGCCCTCGGTGAGCTGGGCGAGCACGAGCAGGACGATGATCGGCAACAACGCGGAGAAGATGAACGGCGCGTCGCCGGAATGCTGCCCGGGCTCCGGGGTGACCGGGATCCACAGCGGCCAGCCGAACATCGCCAGCCCGAGCACGGTCGCGACACCGATGATGATCATCGACCAGGGCCCGAGGCGCACGCCGATCCGGGGCTGGCCGACCTCGATCACCGGCAGCGCCGCTTGATCCGATCGCCCGGTCACGGCAGCGCCTCCGTGACCTCGTCGGCGGTCAGGTACGCCAACGGCGCGAACACCTTGGCGACCTGCGTGGCGAGCAGCGGCGAGCCGGCCAGCACCGCGCGCGGCGTACCGTCGGAGACGATCTCCCCCTCCGCCGCCACCACCACCCGATCGCAGGTCAGCGCGACGAACTCGACATCATGGGTGGCGATCACCACCGCCTTGCCGCGCGCGGCGAGATCGCGGACCAGTCCGGTCAGCACCGCCTTCGCCTCGTAGTCCAGCCCGCGCGTGGGCTCGTCCAGCAGCACCAGCGGCGCGTCCCGGGCGAGCTGCAGCGCGAGCACGAGCGCCAGCTTCTGCCCCTCCGAGAGGTCCCTCGGGTGCGCCTGCGGGTCGACCTCCCCCACCAGCCGCCGCAGCGTCGACGCGGTCGCCCCGGGCGCGAGCCCGGCCTGTGCGTCCGCCTCGGCACACTCGGCGGCGACCGTCTCCAGATAGAGCAGGTCGGTCGGCGTCTGGGGAACCAGCGCGATCGCGCCGTGCCGGGCGGCCGCTCCGGCGACCCGCACGCTGCCTGCATCGCGCTGCCCCGCCCCGTGCACGGCCCACAGCAGGGACGACTTGCCCGAGCCGTTGCGGCCCATCAGGGCGAGCACCTGGCCGGTGGGCACCGCCAGGTCCACCCCGCGCACCGCGACCGTTCCCCCGTAGCGGACCGTGATCCCGCGCGCATCCAGACCCGGCCCGCGGCTCGTCGGGTCCGGGGCGGCCGCCGGAGGGGGCAGGGTACGCCGCAGCCCGGCGGCGGCGCGCCGGCCGTCGCGGATGTTCAGCGGCAGCGGCTGCCATCCCAGCCGGCGGCCGAGATCGACCAGCGGGGGCACGATCGGCGCGTCGGCCATGATCACCCGCGGATCGTCGTGGCGTACCGTTCCGTCCGGCAGCACCTGGATGATCGAATCCGCATGCTCGATCACCCGCTCCATCCGATGCTCGGCCATGATCACCGTGGTACCGAGGTCGTGGACCAGCCGCTGCAGCAGCGCGATCACCTCCTCGGCGACGATCGGGTCGAGCGCCGAGGTCGGCTCGTCGAGCAGCAGCACGGGCGGCCGGGCGGTGAGCACGCTGCCGATCGCCACCCGCTGCTGCTGCCCGCCGGACAGGGTACGCAGGGCGCGAGCGCGCAGGTCCGCGATGCCCAACAGGTCAAGGGTTTCCTCGACCCGCGCGCGCATGGTCGCCGCCGGTAGGCCGAGCTGTTCCATCGTGTAGGCGAGTTCCTCCTCGACCGTGTCGGTGACGAAGCCGGCCAGCGGGTCCTGGCCCACCCAGCCGACCCGGTCGGCCAGCTCGCGCGGGGCGAACTCGGTGGTGTCGACGCCGTCGATCGTGATCCGCCCGACCCGGCGGCCGCCGGTGAACCGGGGCACCAGGTTGTTGATCGAGCCGAGCAGGGTGGACTTCCCGCTACCGGTACGCCCGATCGCCAGCACCAGCTCGCCCTCGGGGATGGTCAGGTCGACGCCGCTCAGCACGTCGGCATCCGCGCCCGCATAGCGGACGGTCAGCCCCTCGACCGTGATCACCAGACACCTCCGCTCACGACAGGCCCCCCAGCTCCGCTCGGTGCCGGTCGGCCTCGCCGACGCCGAGGGCCGGCGGCGGCGTGATCACCGCGGGCAGCAGCGCGATCGCAAAGCCGACCAGCAGCAGCGGCGTGACGACGGGCCACTCGTCGACGGTCGGGATCAATACGGCGGCATCGGCCGACTCCCAGACGATGCTGAACACCACGAACGGCGCCAGCCCGCAGGCGACGACGAGTGTCTCGGCCACGCCCCAGCCGTCGGGGCGGTAGCGAGTGCGGCGTACCGTGCGGCCCGCGAAGCGGAAGCCGAGCACCCCGCACAGGGCGCCGGCGGCCAGGAACGGTACGCCGGCAGGCAGCGCGAGCGGGCCGATCCGCAACTGGTCCATGAATCCCGACAGCGTCGCGTAGGCGCCGATCGACAACAAGATCATCGCGGCCAGGATCAGGACCGCCGAGCGCACCCGATCGGCCACCCGGCCGCCACCGGTACGCCCGTAGCCGCGCGCATCCATCGATGACGCGAGCTGCAAGGAGCGGTCCAGCGCATCGGTCACCACGGGGACCACGATCGCCCGCACGAACCGGTAGCGCCGGACGAAGCCACGGCCGGGCGCGCTGACCCCGGTGCGTAGCGCTCGGGCCCGGCGTACCCGCAGCACCGAGTCCGCGAGCTGGGCGAAGACGGTCACGGAGACGACCAGGATCGCGCCGATCTCGTACAGGGCGCCGGGCACCTGGGCGAGCAGACGCTTCGGGTTGGCGAGCGAGTTCGCGGCGCCGACGCAGACCACGATGCAGGCCAGCCGGAGGCCGTCGTAGAGCCCGTAGAGCAGGGATTCCGCGCTGACGGCGCCGAGCAGCCGGAACCCGCCGACCCAGTACGGCAGCGGCACCTCCGGCAGCCGGAACAAGATCGTCTCGCCGTCGCCGCCGCCGAAGATCACCCGGTAGAACAGCCGCATGATCACGATGAACGCGCCGAGCAGCAGGTAGAAGCGGAACGACCGCGACCACGGGCCGTCACCGCGGCGGGCGGCGACGACGACGGCGGCGACGGCCATCAGCAGCAGCGTGAGCAGCGGATTGATCGTCAGGCTGGCGGCAGCGGCGAGTGCGATGGCGTACGCCCACCAGGCCGCGGGATTCAGCGATCGCGGCAGCCAGTAGCGCACCCACGCCGCCCGCGGCGAGGGCCCCGGCCTGGTGTGCACTCCGCCGCCTTCCGGTCGCTTGAGGTCCGATCCGGCAGCATAGCCGCCGCTCAGGGGCCGAACCTGCGCCACAACATGATGCCGCCGCCGACGGCACCCACGCCGGCGACCGCGCCGATTCCGGCAATGGTGCCGACCGGTACGCCGCCGACAACCGTGGCGGTCGGCAGCCGCCGGGCGCCGTCGGCGCTTCCCCGGGCCGGGTCGGTGCGGGTCTCGACCGCGGCCGGCGACGGGGTGGGCGTGCCGGCGGGTGTCGGTGTCTGGCTGGGTGTCGGGGTCCGGCTGGGTGTCGGGCCGGACGTCGGGGTCGGGGTGCGGGCGCCGGTCGGGCTCGGCCGGGGGGACCGGCCCGGGGACGAGCCGCGATGCGGGCTGGGTGCCGCGGTCGTGCGCCGCTCGGGCCGGGCTTTCGGCGTACCCTCGCCGGAATCCTCGCGCCGGCCGCGCTCGCCCTCGGCGACCTCGGGCTGCTGAGCGCGCGGGTCGTTGCCCCGCGGTGCGGGCTCGGTGCGCGGCGCCTGCTTCTCGCTGTTCGGCCGCCGCGGGCTCACCCGCGGCCGCGGGTTGGTCTCGGCGGTTGCGTTCAACGAGAACGACCAGCCCTCGAAGCCGCCGACGATGGCCTGTCGGTTCTTCACCCCCCACTGCGAGTAGGTCCACGACCCGCCGTTGGTGGCATGCCAGTAGGACCAGTACGCCTTCGCGGGCGGGGTGTCGATGCACCGCTCCCGGTAGCCCGGGTTGCCCGTGACGGCGAGCTGCTCGGTGGCCGAGGGCCGCCCGGCGATCCGACAGATGAACTGGTCGCCCCAGCGGCGCACACCCTCGATGTCCAGGCCGGCCCGCCGGAGCGCGTCCAGTCCGGTGCCGGAGCCGAAGTTCGGCGCGCAGCGGACGATCGTCTGACCGCCGAGGGCCTGGAAGTCGACCACCACCGTGACGCCCTTGGCGTCCTTGCAGTAGCCGGCATAGCCGGCCGCCCGGGCTCGCTGCGGGGCGAGCCAGGCGGCCGCGCCGGTGATCAACAGCGCCAGTACGGCGGCCGCGGCCAGCACCCGGCTCGCGCCGCCTCCCGTGCCGCGCATCAGTGTCGCCGCAGCAGGCGGGCGCCGGCACCGACGGCGAGCAGACCCGCGGTGAGCAGGCCGATGATGGCCGGAGCGCCGGTATCGGCCAGCGGTCCGGCGCCGGGCGAGGGCGGCGGGGTCGCGGTGTCCGGGTTCGGCGCTGCCGGAGCGCTGGCGGTCGCGTCCGAAGTGGGCGAGACGGTCGGCGGGGCGCCGATGCTCGGCGTCGCGGACGCGCTCGAGGACGGCGGGACGGTCGGGGACGCCGAGACGGTCGAGGACGCCGAGGCAGTCGGGGACGGCGACGTGCTCGGGGACGGCGAGGCGCTCGGCGAGGCAGTGCTCGGCTGAGGCGTCGGCGCGGGCCCGCGTCCGAGCTCGGTCAGGGAGACCGGGACGAACGCGAAGATCGCCTGAGCGCTCGCGCGGCGCCACTGGTCGTTTCCGTCGGCGCCCCCCGCGGCAAAGGACTCGGCGTTGTAGGCGATGGCACCGGCATCGCTGCCGGTGTCGAGCTGCAGGCCGGCGACCCACTCGCCGGCTGCGGCGGCGGCCTCGTCCTCGCCTGCGGTGGCCAGTGCGGCGGCGACCAGCCCGGTGCTGTTGGCATTCGCGCCCTCGGTGGAGACCCCGCCGCCGAAGGATCCGTCGTCGCGCTGCTCTGTGATCAGCCAGGCGACGGCTCGCGCCGCCGATGCCGTGGCGTCGTCACCGCCGGCGGCGTACAGCGCCATGATCGCCATCGCGGTCGCGTCGCGGTCGGGCTGCCCACCCGCGGCATCGCAGCCCCGGCCGTCGGGATCGGGGAAGATCACGAAGAAGCCGTCCGCGCACTGCTGGGTGATCAGGAAGTCGACGGCCTCGCCGGGCAGGGCGTCCTCCTCGGCCAGGCCCATCACGATCAGGCTCTGGGCGAAGGTGTTCGCGGCACCACCGGTACGCTCACCGGACTCCAGCGTCGAGGCGACCTGACCGTCCGGTCCGATGGCGTCGGTGGCCAACCCGACCAGGTCCAGGCCGCCGAAGTCGGCCGGATCGCGACCGACCGACTGGGCGGCGACGATCAGCTTGCCGACCGATCCGGACGCGTAGTAGCCCTCGATGCCGAAGCTGGTGTAGTCCGACGCATTCGCCTCGACGGCGTCGGCGACCTCCGTGACGCGGTCGGCGTCCGCGCCGGCGGCGATCAGCGCCCACAGCGTGTCCACGGTGAGGCCCCAGTCGGTGAACGAAGGATCGAACGACGAGCCCATCCGCCCGTCGTCGAGCTGCCCGTAGAGCCAGTCCGCCGCGGCCGTGGCCTCGGCCTGCCGGGCGACGGGTGCGGCCTGTGCCGCCGGCGCGACAAGCGCGCCCAGGGTGAGTGCCCCGGCGGCCGTGACGGCGCCAAGGGTCGACAGAATCTTCATTTTTCCTCGTATCTGCTGTCCGCGACAGATCGTCGAAGGTGGCACCCGTCAGGTGGCGATCCGGCTCTACGGTTGCGGGACAGCGCCGGAATCTCACCGGCTTCCCCTGGGCCTGACGGGCTTGGGTTCAGTTGTGGCTCGCGCCGCGCGCAGCATATACCCCGACCGTCGTGACCAGCGGCGCAGATCGATCAGCGACCTGCTCCTGCTGCGTCACCCGCCCTGGTCTGGCGTGGGCGGCAGCCATCGCGTCAGCCGGGTATCCGCGCGGACATACAACGGGTGCCGCGGCTGGCCCGATTTCGTCAGTCCCAGCGCGTCGAGCCGCCCAGCGAAGGCCACCACCTCGCTGACTCGGCCGGGACGCCCGTGCGCGCCCCACGCTGCTACCACCGGACTGCCGGCTCGCACGGCGACGCCGAGCACATCGCGAAGGTGATCATCGTTCTCGGGGCCGACGGGATCGTCGGCCCGCCACAGGTCCGCCGGCTTGGTGGCTCGGTACGCGTACAGGTTGACCACGACGAGACCGCCCAGACCCCACGTCCTGGCGAATCTCATGCAGCGCCGGATCGTCGGATCGTCCTCCTTCGCGTCCGCGGTCGACGGGTTGAGCAGGATGAATGTCGCGTCGGGCCGATCGACATCCCACACGCGAGTGAGTCGGTACCGGTAGCGCCCACACTCCGACAGCACGGCGCCGCTCGACCGTCCGTTGCACGAGATGTCTCCCACCGCTATCTCCTCCGTCGCCGCATCATGATCACAACAGCCGCGCAAGCCACCGCCGCGAGCGCGATCACCCCGACCAGCGTGGCGATGGGCGATCCCGGCGTCTCGCGCGGCTCGGCCGGCGAGGCATCCGACCCCTGATCGGGATCCGCGCCGGGCGGCGCCGGGGCGGCGTTCAGCGCGAACGACCAGCCCTCGGTCGAGCCGGGAGCCACGGTACGCCGGTCCGCCCCGAGCTGGGAGAACTGCCAGGCGCCGCCGGCCTCGGCGTACCACGACGACCAGTGCGCCGCCTCGGGCGGGGTGTTCGTGCAGGTCTCGCGGTAGCCCGCCCGTCCGCCCACCGTCAGCCGTTGATCAACTCCGGGCCGGCCGTCGATCCGGCAGACGAAGGAATCGCCCCAGTCGGGCACGCCGGTGATCTCGAAGCCCGCGTCGCGCAGCGCCGCAAGGCCGGACTGCCCGCCGGCGTCCGGGGCGCACCGGGTGATCACGTCGCCGCCCAACGCGGTGAAATCGACGACCACGCTGACCCCGTCGGGTTCTCGGCACGCACCCGGATATCCGCCCTCGGCGCGGGCCACCCCGGGCGCGATCAGCCACATGATCAGCGCAGCGAGGATGATCAGTGCGCGGCGACTTCGGCCCACTCGTCCCGCGCAACTTCCGGCGCCGGCTGGGCCGGGGCATAGGCACCGCACCAGCGGGTGATCTGGGCGAAGGTGCGCTCGCGCACCGGCGCCGCCGACAGCAACAGGTCGTGCATCCCGTCGGCGATCCGGGCAACGGTGACCAGCGGGCCGAGCCGCACCGCCCGCGAGGCGATCTGGCGGACGTCGAGCACGATGTCGGACCGCATCATCTCCTCGTCCCAGCTCCGCCGGAAGAGGGTACGCCCGGCCGCCAGCACCAGCACCGGGCAGCCGATCCCGAGCCCCCGGGCGACCCGCTGGTGACCGTTCAGCACGGCCTGCAGCCAGCCCGCCCGGACCAGCGAGATCTCGCCGCCCTTCAGCGTCAGGTCATAGTCCCACTCGCCGTCATGATCAAGGTGGGTCGCCCGGCGGTGGAATCCGGGATCGGGCAGCGGCAGCGGGGTGGTCGGCCGCAGCGTGCTCAGCGACTGCACCATCGGCGGGCCGAGCGTACGGATCGTCTGGCTGCCCTGCAGGTCCAGCCACGGCGAGTTCAGCACGAGCGCGACGAGCGTACCGTTCTCGATCATGGAACGCCGCTCGGCGGCATACAGCGACGCGATCAGCCCGCCCGTCGAGTGACCCATCAGGAGCAGCCGCGGATACTCGCTGGCGATCACCTCGCAGGCGCGATCGAGCTCGACGAAGTACTCGGTCAGGTCGGTGGTGAACCCGAACAACTGCCCCTCGCGATAGCTGCGGCCGTAGCGGCGCAGGTCGATCGCGTGGAAGGCGTACCCGTGACGGGTCCAGTAGTCCGCCAGGTGCCGCTGGAAGAAATAGTCGTTCCAGCCGTGCACATACAACACGGCGGTACGCCCGGGCTCGCCCGCGTCATCGAGCCGCCGCGCGGCACGCACCAGCGTCGCGGTGATCTCGGTGTCCTCGGGCTCTCCCGGGTAGACCTGTGGCTCGGTGATCGGCAACGACAACTGCTCGAAACCGTCGAGCAGGTCGGGCCGCCATGCCGTCACAGCACACTCCCGACCGGACCGGCCTCAGCCGGACTGTCGCAGGTCGTCGTCGACGTCGGCGTACTTCGCCGCCAGCTCCGCGTACTCGTCGGGGATGTCGTCTCGCGGATCATCCTCGGAGGGATACGGATCGTCGTCCCGCCCTCCACGAAGTTCCCGCTCCAGCGACTGGAAGTCGGTGTCCACGGGACGGTACTTGAGTTCCCGGGCCACCTTCGTCTGCTTTGCCTTTGCACGGCCGCGCCCCATCTGGGTCGACCCCCTCGCACTCGTCACGCGGTGAACCGCGGTTCATCTGGTCAATGTCGTGCCTGACAGGCTACCCAATGGTGGGCGCGCAGCAAACCCGGATCGAGGGGTGTCGGCGATCACACGACAGGCTCAGCCGACGGGATGTTCGCCGACCAGCCGGGCCCCTTCGGCGCCGTTGTCGACACGTCCACAGACCCATGCGGGTACGCCGCGCTCGGCCAGCAGCGCCAACGCCGGATCGGCCGCCTCCGGGGCCACCACGGCCACCATCCCGACCCCCATGTTGAGGGTCGCCTCGAGGTCCTCGCGGGTCACCTGACCGGCCTCGCCGACGAAGCCGAAGATGGGCGCGGGCGACCAGCTCGACCGCTCCACGACGGCGCCGAGCCCACCGGGCAGGACCCGGACGAGGTTGTTGGCCAGGCCGCCGCCGGTGATGTGGCTCATGGCGTGCACCTCGACCGCCCCGGCCAGCGCGAGGCAGTCCTTGGCATAGATCCGGGTGGGCACGAGCAGCTCCTCGCCGACCGGCTTGCCGAGCTCGGGGATCACCTGCTCCAGGCCGATGCCCGCACCGTCCAGGACGTGCCGGACGAGGGAATAGCCGTTGGAGTGCAACCCCGAAGCACCCATCGCGACCAGCACATCGCCCGGCCGGACCCGGCCGGCGCCGAGGATCTTGTCGCGCTCGACGACGCCGGTGGTGGCGCCCGCGACGTCGTACTCGTCGGGCTCCAGCAGCCCGGGATGCTCCGCCGTCTCCCCGCCGAGCAGCGCGGCGCCGGCCTCCTCACAGCCGGTGGCGATGCCGTCGACGATCGCGGCGATCCGCTCCGGGTCGAGGCTGCCGCAGGCGATGTAGTCGGTGACGAACAGCGGCTCGGCGCCGCACACCACCAGGTCGTCGACCAACATCGCGACCAGGTCGATGCCGATGGTGTCGTGCACGTCCAGCGCCTGCGCGATGGCGACCTTGGTGCCGACACCGTCGGTCGAGGTCGCCAGCACGGGGTGGTCATAGCCCTTCAGCCCGGCCGCGTCGAAGAATCCGGCAAAGCCGCCGAGCCCGCCGAGCACCTCCGATCGGTGCGTCCGGGCGACCGAGTCCTTCATCAGCGCGACGGCGCGCTCGCCGGCCTCGATGTCGACGCCGGCAGCGGCGTAGGCGGATTTGCTCATCGGATCTCTCTTCCCGGGTTCGCGGCTCAGCGGGCCGCGGTCTCGGCGGGCAGCGGCGGCGCATCGACCTCGGGCTCCACCTCGTCCAGCGTCGGCTGTTCGGCGACCTGGCCGCCGGCCCGCGCGGCCAGCGGCAGCTCGATCGGGTAGACGCCGTCGAAGCAGGCGCGGCAGAGCCGCTCGGCCGGCATCGTGGTCGCCTCGGTCAGGCCGTCGAGGCTGACATAGGCGAGCGAATCGGCGCCAAGTGAGGTGCGGATCTCGTCGATGGTCAGGCCGTTGGCGATCAGCTCCGCGCGACTGGCGAAGTCGATGCCGTAGAAGCACGGCCAGCGCACCGGCGGCGAGGAGATCCGCACATGCACCTCGGCGGCGCCGGCCTCGCGGAGCATCCGGATCAGGGCGCGCTGGGTGTTGCCGCGGACGATGGAGTCGTCGACGACGACCAGCCGCCTGCCCTCGATCACCTCCCGCAGCGGGTTCAGCTTGAGCCGGATGCCGAGCTGGCGGATGGTCTGGCTGGGCTGGATGAAGGTACGCCCGACATAGGAGTTCTTGACCAACCCCATCCCGAACGGGATGCCCGACTCCTCGGCGTACCCGATCGCGGCGGGCGTACCCGACTCCGGAACGGGGATCACCAGGTCGGCCTCGGCGGGCGCTTCGCGGGCGAGGGTACGCCCGATCTGCAGCCGGGTGGCCTGCACGCTGCGGCCGGCGATCGCGGTATCGGGCCGCGCGACGTAGACGTACTCGAACAGGCAGCCCTTGGGATTGGCGTCGGCGAACCGGACCGAGCGCAGGCCGTCGGCATTGATGATGATCATCTCGCCGGGCTCGATCTCGCGCACGAAGGAGGCGCCGACGATGTCGAGGGCCGCCGACTCGCTCGCCGTCACCCAGCCCCGAGCCAGCCGGCCGAGCACCAGCGGGCGGATGCCCTGGGGGTCGCGGGCGGCGTACAGGGTCGAGTTGTCCATGAAGCACAGGCAGAACGCGCCACGCAGCCGCGGCAGGACCCGCATCGCCGCCTGCTCCAGCGATTCGGCCGGATCGGCGACCAGCAGCGCGGTCAGGATCGCGGTGTCGGAGGTCGAGTCCATCCGGGTCTTGTGCGGCACCGCCGGGGCGTCGTCGTACTCCTCCAGCCACGCCTCCAGCTCGTCGGTATTCGTCAGATTGCCGTTGTGGCCGAGCGCGAGGCCGCCGGCATCGGTCGGCCGGAAGGTCGGCTGCGCGTTGTCCCAGACCGAGGCGCCGGTGGTGGAGTAACGGGTGTGGCCGACGGCGATCTGCCCGGTGAGGGAGCTGAGCGTCGCCTCGTCGAAGACCTGCGAGACCAGCCCCATGTCCTTGAAGACCATCATCCGGCGGCCGTCGGACACGGCGATGCCGGCCGACTCCTGGCCGCGGTGCTGCAGGGCGTACAGCCCGAAGTAGGCGAGCTTGCCGACCTCCTCGCCCGGCGCCCAGACCCCGAACACGCCGCATTCGTCCTGGGGGCCGCGGTCGTGGGGGTCGAGTTCGTCGGTCAGCAGTCCGTCGGGGCGGGGCACGTGCCCAGCCTAACGGGCGCCCCGCACATTCCCGGCATTCGCGCACGAGCCCGCCGGCGGCGGCTCAGGGCAGCGGGTCGTCGGCGCTCGGATAGCTGAGCTGGGTGCCGGGCCGGGTGACGGCGAAGGCGCCGACGCGGACGGCATGCCGCACCGCGGCGACCAGATCCGCGCCGCCGGCGAGCGCGCCGGCCAGGGCCCCGGTGAAGGCATCGCCCGCGCCGGTGCTGTCGACCACCTCGACCGTCGGCGCGGCGACGCGGGTGATCCCGTCCCGAGCGCCGAGCAGGGCGCCGGCGCCGCCGAGGGTCAGCGCCACGGACCGGACACCCGCGGCGAGCAGGGCGGCGACCAGCGCCTCGTGATCATCGGCCGGCGGCGGCTCGACGGACAACAGGGCGAGCGCCCCGGCGCCCTCGTGCTCGTTCACCACCAGGGGGTCGGCGAGTGTGACGGCCTCGGGGTCGATGTCGATCACCGGCGCCAGGTTGAGCACCCAGCGCGTGCCGGCGTCGCGGGCCGCCCGGGCGGCGGCCAGGGTCGTGTCGGCGGGGATCTCGCCCTGCCCCAGCACCACCGCGGCACCGGCGAGGGCTGCCGGGTCGATCATGGCCGGCGTGATCGCGGCGTTGGCCCCGGAGACGACGATGATCGAATTCTCCCCGTTGGCGTCGACCTCGATCAGCGCGGTACCGGTCGGCTCGGGCAGCCGCGCCACCCGCGTCAGATCGACGCCCGCCGCGGCCAACAGCTCCAGCGCCGGTTCGGCCCGGTCGTCGCGGCCGACCGCGCCGATCATGATCACGTCGGCACCGAGCCGGGCGGCGGCCACGGCCTGGTTGGCGCCCTTGCCGCCGGGGCTCGCCACCACGGAATCGCCGAGCACGGTCTCCCCCGGCCCGGGTAGCCGCTGGGTGGTGACGGCGATGTCCAGATTGGCCGAACCGACGACCAGCAGCGCGCCGCGCCCGGGACTCATCCGCAGCTCATTCCAGGGACTCGTCGGCGTCGCTGAGCAGGTACGCCGCGGCGGCCGAGGCGCCGGCGGCGGTGAACACCGCGGGCCAGGCGCCGATCTTCTTGGCCAGCGGGTGGCTGGCGCCGAACGCGCCGAGGTAGATCGCCGACAACACCGCCGTGATGCCGGGGCCCCGGCGGGCCAGCCAGGTGCGCCCGGCGTACGCCCCGGCGAGCCCGAGCACCACCCCGCCGAGCGGCCGGACCCCGGTCTCCCGGGCCGCCAGGTAGCCGCCGATCAGGCCGAGCGCCACGATCGGCGCGGTCTTCACATCTGCCGCGTCCTTCACTGCCATGTTCGCGAGGCTACCCGCGGCTCACTCGGCGCCCGCGCCCGCCGGCACGCGCTCGTCCGCACGCTCGATCGGCCCGGGCGGCGTACCGTCGCCGAACGGGCGCCCGCCGAGCTGCTCGCGGTGGTGTGGGGTGAGCCAGTTGGACAGGTCCGGGCCCTTCGGCACGATGCCGGTCGGATTGATGTCGGTGTGCACCTCGTAGTAGTGCCGCTTGATGTCGACGAAGTTGGTCGTGTCGCCGAACCCCGGGGTCTGGAACAGGTCGCGGGCGTAGGCCCACAGCGTGGGCATCTCCGAGAGCTTGCTGCGGTTGGTCTTGAAGTGTCCGTGATAGACGGGGTCGAAGCGGGCGAGGGTGGTGAACAGGCGGACATCGGCCTCGGTGATCGTGTCGCCCATCAGGTAGCGGCGGGTCTCCAGCCGCTCGCTGATCTTGTCCAGGGCGGCGAACAGCCGGTCATAGGCGGCCTCGTAGGCCTCCTGGGAGCCCGCGAAGCCTGACCGGTAGACGCCGTTGTTGATCTCGGTGAAGATCAGCTTCATCACCTCGTCCATCTCGTCGCGCAGCTTCTCCGGATACAGGTCCGGCGCGCCGTCGCGGTGGAACTGCGTCCACTCGGTGGAGAAGTCGAGGGTGATCCACGGGAAATCGTTGGTCACCACCGACTTGGTCGGCACGTCAACGATCGCCGGCACCGTGATGCCGCGCGGATAGTCGGGGTAGCGGGCGAAATACGCCTCCTGCAGCCGCTCGTAGCCGAGCACGGGATCGCGGGGTACGCCGTCTGCGCCGGGGTCGCCGTTGTCGAAGGTCCAGGACCTCTTGTCGTGGGTCGGGCCGGCGATGGCCATCGAGATCGCATTCTCCAGGCCCAGCAGCCGGCGCACGATGATCGCGCGGTTGGCCCACGGACAGGCCCAGGCGACGACCAGCCGGTAGCGATCGGCCTCGACCGGCCACAGCTTCTCCGGTGTCGGCCCGACCTGCGGCGGTGCGGCGTCGCGGGTGATCCGGTCGGGAATGTAGTTCATGTCCCGGTTGAACTCCTTGCCGCCCTCGACATAGGCGCCCTTGGTGGAATGCTCGTCCTGCTGCTCGGGCGTGCTCGTCTCGGTGGTCATGATCATCTGTTCCTTGTCTGCCAGCGGCGGAGGGTGTCGTCGACATCGACCAGCTCGACGACGCGGGTGGGGAGCGATCCGCGACGCAGGCGCGCGGTGCGGATCCGGGCATTCAGGTCGGTGATGATCTCGCGCGCCTCGTCCTCGGTGCGGGCGTCGGCGAGGATGGTGTCGAGCTCGGCGACCTCGGCGCGCAGCAGCTCGGCCTCGCTCGCGGGCCGCTCGATGCCCTCGCGGCGCATCTTGTCCTTGATCCACCAGTCGGGATCGGTACGCCGGATGCCGGTGATGGGCTTGCCGGCGCCGGGCAGGTTGTCGAACTCGCCGCGCTCCGTGGCCTCGCGGATCTGTGCGTCGACCCAGCTCTCGAACTGCATACAGCCACCTCCGCTCGCGAGCCTACGCGAGCTCGGAAATGACATCGTCGACGACCCGGGCGAGCGCGGTGCGCATGGCCGCCGCGTCGACCAGGCCGGGGTAGAACGTCGTCTGGGCCCCCAGCCCGTCGATCACCAGGTGCAGCCGCTCGGCCAGCCGTTCCAGGCGCGCGGGCCGCAGCGGGGCCCCGGGCACCGCCCGCGGCTCCCGTCCCGCCAGCAACAGCACACACACCCGGGTGGTGACGCGGATGCCGTCGAAGGATGAGCGCGCCCACCGGGCCCCGTACGGCTGCCGGACCACGTCGGCGAACACCGCGAGCTCCATCGCCCGCTCCTCGTCGGTGGGCAGGAACTGCTCGCAGATGTCCAGCACCCGGGCCCGCGGGGTCCGCTGCGTCCGGTCGAAGGCGTCGGTGACCCGGCCCCGGATCCGCTCGACGATGCCGCCGGTCGCGAAACCGACGAGCTCCTCCTGGTTCGGGAAGTAGTGCCGGATCGCGCCGCTGGACATGCCCGTCTCGGCCACCACCGCGCGCACGGTCGCGCCGGCGAGTCCGTCGCGGAGCAGGATTCGGCGTACCGCATCGGCGATCTCCGCCCGGCGCTGTTCGTGATCGACCACCTTGGGCATGAGGTTTTTATAGCACAGTCGTTCTGTTATGGTGGTTTTAGCACTGACGTACTAGATCATCGGAGGACCCGTGGACGTCTTCGGACTGCTCGGCCTGGCCGGCCTGGCGTTGGTCGACAGCACGAGCATCGGCACCCTCGTGGTGCCGATCTTCTTGTTGCTGGCAGCCAATTTCCGGCTCGGTCGCGTCCTGGTCTACCTGGCCACGATCGCGATCTTCTACTTCGCGATCGGCCTGGCGCTGTTGTTCGGCGCCCGCGGGTTCGTGGAGAACTTCGGTGCCGCGCTGGACTCCCCGCCCGCCTACTGGGTGCAACTGGTGCTCGGGATCGGGCTGTTCGCGCTGAGCTGGTTCATCAATCCGGGCAAGGAGAATGCCGAGCGGGCCAAGCAGGGTCTGGCGCCGAAGCCCTCGAAGTGGGAGCAGCGGCTGTCCGGATCGACCGGAACGGCCGCCGTGATGGGCGTCGCGCTGCTCGCCGGGATCGCGGAGCTGGCGATGATGCTGCCCTACCTCGGCGCGATCGGCATCCTGACCGCCTCCGGACTGCCGATGGCCGGCCGGGTCGCGGCGCTGGCCGGCTATGTCGCGGTGATGATCGCGCCGGCGCTCGCGCTGATCGGGGTACGCCTGGCGCTGGGCGAGGGCGCCCGGGCTCGGCTCGCACGAATCCGCGACTGGGTGGCGCGCCAGGCCGCCGCGTCGGTGCCGTGGGTGCTCGGCATCATCGGCTTCCTGCTCGCCCGCGATGCCGCCTGGCGGCTCGGCCTGTTGGACATGCTGGGATCCTGAGACACCCTTCGACAACGAGGTGATCATGAAGCTGAAGGAGTTCGTCGACGCGCGGATGGCCGAGCCCGGCTCGGTACCACCCGCCGCCGCGGCGACCTATGCCGCCCTGCTCGCCCTGCCTCGCCGCATCCGGCGAGACGCGGCGGGCGATGACACCTGGTCCTGGCTGACGGGCGCGGGTAGCGCGTTGGTCGAGACCGTGCTCGGCTTCGACGCCGAATCGGGCGCCGAGCAGCTCATCGCGCGCGTGTACGCCGCGCTGGCCCTGACCTGGGTCGACCACCCCGATTTCGACCCGGCCTGGCGCGGGCTCACCGACGCCGGCTGAGATCAGCCCGCCAGCCCCTGCAGCAGGTACGCCTCGGCGAGGCAGGCCTTGGCGAAGTCGCCGAGATGCAGTGACTCGTCGAAGCCGTGGATGTTGGAGTGCGGATCGCAGACGGCGGTGATCAACACCGTGGCACCGGGCACGGCGTCGGCGAACTCCTGCGCCATCGGGATCGAGCCGCCCATGCCCATCGGCACCGGCTCGACGCCCCAGGCCTCGGCGAAGGCCGCGCGCGCGGTCTCGGCGTACCGGCCCTCCAGCCCGAGCAGCGCGGGCGGACCGGTCTCGCCCGGTTCGACGGTGACCCGGGTGCCCCACGGGGCGTTGGCCTGTAGATGCTCGGTGAGCGCGCGCAGCGATGCGTCGGCGTCGCCGCCGGGCGCGACGCGCAGGCCGATCTTGGCCCGGGCGCTCGGGTAGAGGGTGTTGGAGGCCTCGTCGACCCCGCGGGCGTCCAGGCCGATCACGCTGACCGCCGGCTTGAACCAGAGCCGGTCGCTGATCGGCCCCTCGCCGAGCAGCCCGACGTCGTCCAGCACCCCCGACTCGGCGCGGAATCGTTCCTCGGAGTAGTCGACCTCGGGACCCGCGCCGGCGTGCAGCCCGGCGACGGCGACGTTTCCGGCGTCGTCGTGCAGGGTGCCGAGCAGCTTGCAGATGGCGGTGAGCGCATCCGGGGCGACGCCACCGAACTGGCCGGAGTGCAGCGGATGATCAAGCGCCTCAAGGGTCACCACGCAGTCGGCGAGCCCGCGCAGGCTGGTGGTGAAGGCGGGCGTACCGACCTCCCAGTTCGCCGAATCGGTGATCACGAACAGGTCGCAGGCAAGATCATCGGCATAGGCGTCGAGAAGGGCGCCGAGCGAGGGCGAGCCGATCTCCTCCTCGCCCTCGATGAGCAGTTTCACCCCCACGGGCGGCCTGCCACCGAAGGCGCGCAGCGCGGCCAGGTGCACCGCGAAGCCGCCCTTGTCGTCGGCCGCGCCGCGCCCGTACAGCCGGCCGTCGCGTTCGGTCGCGGTGAACGGCGCGGTCGTCCAGCCGGCGTCGCCACCGGTCGGCTGCACGTCGTGGTGGGCGTACAGGCAGACCGTCGGCATCCCCGCCGGGGCCGGGAAGTGCGCGATCACCGCGGGCTTGCCGCCCTCGCGGACGATCCGCACGTCCTCGCAGCCGGTGCCGCGGATCAGCTCGGCGACCAGTTCGGCGCTGGCGTCGACGTCGGCCTCGCGGCCGGGGTCGGCGCTCACCGACTCGATCGCCACCAGCCGGGTCAGGTCGGCCAGCACGCCGGGAAGTTCGCGTTCGATCGCCGCTCGGATGTCACTCACCCGTGGCATGTTACGGCCGGGCACAATGACGCCATGTCGCCCACACCCGCGAACACCACCCCGATCGAGGACTATGCGCTGATCGGTGACTGGAACACGGCCGCCCTGATCAGCAGGCGCGGCTCCGTGGACTGGCTGTGCCTGCCGAACTTCGATTCGGCCGCCGGCTTCGCCGCGCTGTTGGGTACGCCCGAGCACGGCCGCTGGCTGCTCGGCCCGGCGGATGAGTCGGCGCGGACGACGCGCCGCTATCTGCCGGACAGCGCGGTGCTGGAGACCACCCATGTCACCGCGGAGGGCACCTTCACCGTCACCGACCTGATGCCGCTGGCGAATCGCCGCGACGACCTGGTCCGGATCGTGCGCGGGGTCAGTGGGAAGCCGCGGGTCCGGCACGAGTGGGTGGTGCGGTTAGGCTACGGCAAGGTCCGCCCGTGGGTACGCCGCCGGCACCGCGGCACGCGCGACGAGTTGCTCACCGCGGTCGCCGGGCCGGACATGTTGGTCCTGCGCGGCGACCGGCTGCCGCACCGCTCCGACGGGCGGCACATCGACGAGTTCACGATCGCCGAGGGCGAGGAACTGCGTTTCACCACGACCTGGGTGCAGTCCTGGCTGGACGTGCCGGATCCGGTCGACGTCTCCGACGAGACGGAGAAGACGCTCAGGATCAGCCGGAAGTGGAGCAACCGGTGTGGCTACGAGGGTCGCTATGCCGATCATGTGCATCGGTCCGCGCTGACGCTGCGCCTGCTCACCGACTACTACACCGGCGGCATCGTGGCGGCGCCGACGACCTCGCTGCCCGAGGACATCGGCGGCGAACGCAACTGGGACTACCGCTACTGCTGGCTGCGCGATGCCGCGTTGAGTCTGGAGGCGCTGCTGGCGGTCGGCTACACCACCGAGACCGACATGTGGCGGCACTGGCTGCTCCGCGCCGTGGCCGGCGACCCGGCGGACATGCAGATCATGTACCGGATCGACGGATCCCGGGAGCTCGCCGAGTTCGAGCTTGATCATCTTCCCGGGTACGCCGATTCGCGGCCGGTGCGGATCGGCAATGGCGCGTACCGGCAGAAGCAGACCGACGTGCTCGGTCAGGTGATGATGGCGCTGGAGCGGGCCCGCGACCTGGGCATGGACGAGTCGCGGCACACCTGGGCATTGCAGCGCGTCCTGGTCGACGAGCTGGCCGACCACTGGGACGAGCCGGACAACGGGCTGTGGGAGATCCGCGGGCCCTTGCAGCACTTCACCCACTCGCGGGTGATGGTCTGGACGGCGTTCGACTGCGCGATCCGGGCCGTGCGCAAGTACGACTACCCCGGCGATGTCGAGCGCTGGACCGAACTGCGGGATCGGGTCCGTGCCGAGATCCTCGACAAGGGATTCGACGAGGAGAAGAACTCCTTCACCCAGTACTACGGGACCGATGAGGTCGATGCCGCGCTGCTGGTGATCCCGGCCACCGGTTTCCTGCCCGGTGACGATCCGCGGGTGCTCGGCACCATCGCGGCGGTGGAGCGCGACCTGCTGGTGGACGGGCTGCCGCTGCGCTACCGCACGGCGAGCGGAGTGGACGGGCTGGCCGGGGAGGAGCATCCCTTCCTGGTGTGTTGCTTCTGGCTGGTCTCGGCGTACGCCCATGCCGGTCGGCTCGACGAGGCGCATGCGCTGATGGAGCGACTCTGCGGACTGGCCAACGACGTCGGCCTGCTCGCCGAGGAGTACGACCCGATCAAGGAGCGGATGATCGGCAATTTCCCGCAGGCGTTCTCCCATCTGGGGTTGATCATCGCCGCGGACGATCTGAACCGGATCGGCCAGGGCAAACGATCCATCCGGGAGACCGCCGACGAGACCGAGTCGGCGGCACGCCCGAGCTGACAGGATGCGCGCATGGGATCCGAGGGCGAACTGCTGAGCGGCGGCAACATGGGCGAGGTGCACCGCGTCGGCGACGAGGTACGCCGCACCGCCGGCCCGTGGACGCCGACCATTCATCGCCTGCTGACCCACCTCGCCGACCGCGGGATCGGCGAGGCACCGCGCCCGCTCGGCCTGTCCGACGACGGCCGGGAGAGGCTGACATTCCTGCCCGGGACCGCGCCGGCGTACCCGATGCCGGCGTGGGTCTGGGCCGAGCGCCTGCTCGTCGATGCCGGCCGGCTGCTGCGCCGGATCCACGATGCCAGCGCAGGCTTCGACCGGACGGGCGCGATCTGGCGCTCGCCGTCCCGCGAGCCCGCCGAAGTGGTGTGTCACAACGACTTCGCGCAGTACAACCTGATCTTCACCGATGATGATCACCACCGCCTGAGTGGGGTGATCGACTTCGACTTCGCCTCGCCCGGACCGCGGCTGTGGGACCTGGCCTATCTCGCGTACCGACTGGTCCCGATCACCGGCGAGGAGCAGCATCCCTTCGGTGACGCTGAGGTACGCCACCGCGTCCGCGCGCTCCTCGACGCCTACGGTTCACCCGCCACCGAGGCGGAACTGCGTTCCATGATCATCGAGCGGCTGGCCCACCTGGCCGCATTCAGCGACGCCCAGGCGATCGCGCTCGGCAAGCCGGAGCTCGCCGAACACGCGGCGCAGTACCGCCGCGATGCCGATCGCCTGGGCGGCTGAGGCCGGCGCGAGTTCTGGACAAACCCGACCAGCGGGCTTCACTCCCGGTCGGCGGAGATCCAGCCGCGCGGGGTGAAGGTCAACCCGCGCTCACCGACCACTAGGTCGGCCGCGGCGTCCAGCCGTTCCCGATCCTGCTCCGTCAGCTCAAGATCGACGGCCGCCGCATTCTCGCGTACCCGCTCGGCGCTGCGCGTACCCGGGATCGGCACCACCGGCAGCCCGAACCGCTCCCCCTGGCCGAGCAGCCAGGCCAGCGCGACCTGCGCGGCGGTCGCGTCGTGCTCGGCGGCGACGGTGTTGATCACCTCGACCACCCGCTGGTTGGCGTCGTAGGCCTCGCCGCTGAAGCGAAGTTGCCCGTTCAGCACGGTCTTCTCGATCGCCTCGCGGGTCAGCTTGCCGGTCAGGAAGCCGCGACCGAGCGGCGAGTAGGGCACGAAGCCCACCCCGAGCTCGGCGCACGCCGGCACCACGTGCCGCTCGACATCTCGTGACCAGATGCTCCACTCGCTCTGGACCGCGGTGATCGGGTGCACGGCCTGGGCGGCGCGCAGCTCGTCGGCCGTCACCTCCGACAGACCCAGGTGGCGCACCTTGCCCTCGGCGACCAGCTCGGCCATCGCACCCACCGTCTCCTCGATCTCCACGCCGGGGTCGGGTCGGTGCAGGTAGTACAGATCGATCACCTCGACACCGAGGCGGCGCAGCGACGCTTCGCACGCCTGACGCACGTACGCGGCATCCCCGCGGGTCCCGCTCCCGCCCGGGCCGACGCTGGTGATGCCGAACTTCGTCGCGAGCTGCACCTCTCCCCGGCGCTCGGCGAGCAGCCGCGCGAACAGCTCCTCGTTGGTGCCGGCCGGGCCCTCGGTGCCCTCGCGCGGCTCGCCGTAGACATCGGCGGTGTCCAGGAAGGTGATCCCGGCATCCACCACGGCGTGCAGGGTACGCAGCCCCTGCTCGGGATCGGTGTCGCCGTAGACGTGGCTGAGCGCCATCCCGCCGAAGCCGAGCTGACTGACGTTCAGCTTCTCCCCCGCCGCGGGACCAAGATCGACTCTATTCATTGCAGTCACTGCTTCCTCCGTTGTTCCATGATCAGATTCGGTTCCATCGGTTGCCCCGCACAGTCCAGCCCCGCCTCGATCAGGCGCGCATAGTGGCCGATCTTGTCCTCGATCGCGTCCAGATCTGCAAGCAGTTCGCGCAACCTGGTCTGCACCTCCTCGCGATGCTGCTCCAGCAGCGCCATCCGGCGGCCGTGGGTCGACGAGCCGACGCCGACCAACCGAACGAACTCGCGCATCTCGCGTACCGGCATCCCGGTGCGGCGCAGCCGGATCAACAACTCGATCATCCGCAGCGTCGGCTCGTCGTAACGCCGCCGTCCGTCGCTGCCGCGCGGCACGGCAGGGATCAGCCCCTCGTTCTCGTACCAGCGCAGCGTGTCCTTGGTCAGGCCGGTGCGGGCCGATACCTCGGCGATGCCGAGCTGCCCGGTCGTCGATTGCGTCATGGCGAAGACGCTAGGCGCTGGAGTGCACTCCAGCGCAAGGTCTCGGTCCCCCGCCGTGTGCGCAGACGGCTACGATCGCGCACATGACGACCGTCGCGTCGCGAGACCTGCGCAATCACACGCGCGAGATCCTGGATCGGGTGGCCGAGGGCGATGCCGTCACCATCACGATCAACGGCAAACCGGTCGCGGAGTTGATTCCTCCCCGCACCCGGGCGCGCAGCAGCATGCCGCTGGCCGAGCTCGAGGATCTGCTGCGCACGCAGCGGCCCGACGCGACGCTACGAACGGACCTCGAGTGGATCTCGGAAGGGAGCACCGACGACCTCGGAGATCCGCGATGACGGCCAGCGGCCGGCCTCCTCGACACCAGTGTGTGGATCGCCGCAACCGCGCGGGCACACCAACTTCCACTGTTCAGCCAGGACGCCGGCTTCACCGCCCTGGCTGAACTCGGCCTGCTTGAGGTCGTTCGGGTCTAGCTCGGCCGTCAGCTCGACCGGCGAAGGTCAGGTCAGCTCGGCGACGGAACCGGTCATCGCGGCAGGGATGGGCGCCTGCCAGGCCGCCCGCAGGTCGGCCAGCGGGATCCGGAAGTGCCCCTCGACCTCCAGCACGGGCTCGTCGGTGACCTCACCCAGCCGGGCGAGCGGTACGCCGTGCGTCCCCGCCAGCGCGATCAGCTCCTCCGCACGCTCGGGCGCGATCGACACCAACACCCGGCCACCGCTCTCGGAGAACAGCGCCGCCGTCGGCTCGAGCCCCTCGGGCAACCGGAACCGCGCGCCCCGATCGTGCCGCAGGCACGACTCGACGAGCGCCTGGCCGAGCCCGCCGTCGGACAGATCGTGCGCGGAGCCGAAGACGCCCGCCGCGGCGCCCGCGACCAACGCCTGCGCCAACGCCTTCTCCGCGGCGAAATCGACCCGCGGCGGCTGCCCGCCGAGATGATCATGCATGACCTGTGCCCAGGCCGAGCCGTTCAGCTCCTCGCGGGTCTCGCCGAGCAGCCAGATCTCCTCGCCGGCCGCGCGGAACCCGCTGCGCGTCCGCTTCGCGACGTCCTCGATCACCCCGAGCACCCCGACCACCGGCGTCGGCAGGATCGCCACGTCGCCGGTCTGGTTGTAGAAGCTGACATTGCCGCCGGTGACCGGCGTACCCAACTCCCGACAGCCGTCGACCAGACCGAGGATGGCCTCCCGGAACTGCCACATCACGTCGGGATCCTCCGGCGAGCCGAAGTTCAGACAATCGGTGACCGCGACCGGCCGAGCCCCGGTGGTCGCCACATTCCGGTACGCCTCCAGCAGCGCCAATTGCGCCCCCCAGTAGGGATTGAGGAATGCGAAACGCCCGTTGCAGTCGGTCGCCACGGCGACCCCGAGCCCGGTCTGTTCGTCGATCCTGATCATGCCCGCGTCCTCGGGCTGGGCCAGCACCGAGTTGCCGCGCACATAGCGGTCGTACTGGTCGGTGATCCACGACCGGTCGCACAGGTTCGGCGAGCCGGCCAGCTTGATCAACTGTTCGGCCAGCTCCTGGCCACTGCCGGCCCGCGGCAGCGCCTCGGCCCCCGAGGCCTGCACCTGGTCCATCCAGCCGGGCCGGGCGTAGGGGCGCTCGTAGACGGGCCCCTCGTGCGCCACGGTCCGCGGGTCGACGTCGACGACGGTCTCGCCGTGCCAGTCGATGATCAACCGATCGTCCTCGGTGACCTCTCCGATCACGGTGGCCGCCACGTCCCACTTGCGGCAGATCTCCAGGAACCGGTCCACATTGTCCGGCTCGACGACGGCCATCATCCGTTCCTGGGACTCGCTCATCAAGATCTCCTCCGGCGACAGCGACGAGTCGCGCAGCGGCACCAGATCGAGTTCGACGTGCATCCCGCCGTCGCCGGCGGCCGCGAGCTCGGAGGTGGCACACGAGATCCCGGCCGCGCCGAAGTCCTGGATGCCGTTGATCACGCCCGCGGCGAACAGCTCCAGGGTGGCCTCGATCAGCAGCTTCTCCATGAACGGGTCGCCGACCTGGACGCTCGGCCGCTTGCTCGGCCGGGAGTCGTCGAAGGTCTCCGAGGCGAGGATCGACGCGCCGCCGATCCCGTCGCCGCCCGTCGCCGCGCCGTACATGATCACCTTGTTGCCCGCACCCTTGGCCTGCGCGGTGTGCAGGTCCTCGTGTCGCAGCACCCCGACGCACAGGGCGTTGACCAGCGGGTTGCCCAGGTAGGACCGGTCGAAGACCACCTCACCGCCGATGTTCGGCAGGCCCAGGCAGTTGCCGTAGCCGCCGATGCCGGCCACCACCCCGGGCAACACCCGGGCCGTGTCCGGCGCGTCCAGCGGGCCGAAGCGCAGCGGATCCATCACCGCGACCGGGCGCGCGCCCATCGCGAGGATGTCGCGGACGATGCCACCGACGCCGGTGGCCGCGCCCTGGTGCGGCTCGACGAAGGAGGGGTGGTTGTGCGACTCGACCTTGAACGTCACGGCGTACCCCTGCCCGATGTCGAGCACGCCGGCGTTCTCACCGATGCCGGCCAGCAACCGGCCGATCGGCGTCTCCTGGCTCAGCTCGCCGAATCTGCGCAGATGCACCTTCGAGGACTTGTAGGAACAGTGCTCGCTCCACATCACCGAGTACATGGCCAACTCGCACGAGGTCGGTCGGCGTTGCAGGATCTCCCGGATCCGGCCGTACTCCTCGGATTTCAGCCCGAGCTCGGCGTAGGGCTGCTCGGTGTCGGGGCTGGTCTGCGCGTCCGCGACGGTGTCTGCCACGGACGTGCAGCCTACCGTCCTCGGTCGCGCCGAGAGGCCGCCCGCGCCCGTAGCCCGAGCCACACCCCGAGGCCGACCAGCACCACCAGCGGGATCGCCCACAAGGCGGCGGGCAGGCCCCCGGAGGCATCGCGGAAGACGGCCTCGGCGTCGGCCCCGGTCACGGCGTCGCGCTCGGCGACGAGGATCGGCCGCCCGGCCACGGCGTCGGCCAGCACGGTGAAGTCGATCACCCCGGGATCACCACCGGCAACGGCCGGCTCGAGCACCCCGGGCAGCGTCGTGTTCACCCGGTAGACGGGCTGATACTCCGCACCGCTGCCGGGCAGCCCGAACGCGATCACGGTCAGGTCGGGACGACGCGCGAGGTCGGCGACCACCCGATCGCTCTCGGGCCCGGCGTCGACCAGGGTCAGGGGGCAACTGGTCGGCATCCCCTGGCTCAGCCAGGCGCCCGGCTCGGCGTACCCCTCGAGCTGCCCGGTGCGATCCGCGGCGGCGACCGCCGCGGCCGGCCCGACCGCGGTGATGCAGCCGTCGTAGACCTCGCCGAGCCGGCCGAGGCCGCCGCGCGCGGGGCCGTTCAACTCATCGAAATTGGTCACCCGGCCCCCGCCGACGCGCACCTCGCACCCGGCCGCCGGCACGGGCGCCCCCGCGCCCAGGCCCGCCCAGCCCGCGGCCGGGCACGACCCGGGCGAGGCGACCACGCCGACCTGCGTCGCGTCCGCGTGGGCGTCGATCACCGCGCGGTCGGCGGGTGAGAAACCCGTGCGTCCCGGCAGGCCGACGACGACGACATTCTCGGTGAAGATGCCGCTCTCGGCCGGCTCCGGCTGGTCGCTGCCACTCAGCCACGCCACCGCGCCGATCAGTAGGAGCAGCAGGATGCCCGCGATGGCGGCCAGCACCGCCAGCGCCCGCCCGCGGGTGCGGCGCCGCTCCCCGCTCGTCTCGATCTCGGTGGAGGCGAAGCTGTCGATCGACCAGCCGCGGTCGGTGCCCCGGTTCTTCTCGCGATCGCTCACACCAGCGCCGCCAGATACCGCTGGACGGAGCTGAACAACGGTCGGCCGTCGACGCTCGGCGAGGTCAGCTCCTCGACGTTGTGCTCCGGATGCGGCATCAGGCCGACCACATTGCCCGCCTCGTTGGTGATGCCGGCGATGTCGTGCAGCGAGCCGTTCGGGTTGTCGCCGAGATAGCGGAAGACGACGCGGTCGGAATCCTCGAGCCGACGCAGGGTCTCGGCGTCGGCGACATAGCCCCCCTCGCCGTTCTTCAACACGATGGTGATCTCCTGGCCGGGCGTGAAGTCGGCGGTCCAGACCGTGTCGGCACTCTCCACGCGCAGGCGTTGATCACGACAGACGAAGGTACGCACGTCGTTGCGGATCAGCGCGCCGGGCAGCAGCTTCGCCTCGCACAGGATCTGGAAGCCGTTGCACACCCCGAGCACCGGCATGCCTTTGCCCGCGGCGTCGACGATCTCGGTCATCACGGGCGCGAAGCGGGCGATGGCGCCGCAGCGCAGGTAGTCGCCGTAGGAGAAGCCGCCGGGCAGGATCACGGCGTCGACGCCGTCGAGGCTGTCGCTGCCGTGCCAGACCGGGACGGCCTCGGCGCCGCTCAGGCGTACCGCCCGCAGCGCATCGGAGTCGTCCAGGGTGCCGGGAAAGGTCACGACCGCGATCCGGGCCGCCATCAGGCGGTCTCCTCCACCCGGACGGCGAAGTCCTCGATCACGGTGTTGGCGAGCAGCTTCTCCGCGGCGTCGTGGATCTGCCCGAGCCGCTCGTCGGTCACCTCACCGTCGACCTCGATCTCGAACCGCTTGCCCTGGCGTACCGCCAGTCCGGCGAAGCCCAGCCGCTGCAGGGCGCCGGTCACGGCCTTGCCCTGCGGGTCCAGGATCTCGGCCTTCGGCATCACGTCGACCACCACTCGTGCCATGCCCCGGAGTCTAGGGCCTCCGGGTCACCAGGCCTCGCCGGTCAGCCGGCGGTAGGCGTCGGCATAGCGGGCGCGGGTGTGGTCCACCACCGCGTCGGGCAGCGGGGGCGGGGGCGCATCCGCGGCTCGGTCCCAGCCGGACTCGGTGAGCAACCAGTTCCGCACGTACTGCTTGTCGAATGCCTCGGGTACGCCGCCCTCGGCGCGCGAGGCCCGCCAGGCCTCGGCATCCCAGAACCGCGAGGAGTCGGGGGTGAGCACCTCGTCGGCGAGCACGATGGTGCCGTCGCGGCGGACCCCGAATTCGAGCTTGGTGTCGGCCAGCACGAGCCCCCGCTGGGCGGCGATGTCGCGGGCGTGGGCATAGATCCGCATCGTCAGGTCACGGATCGCGGCGGCGCGCCGGGCGCCGATGGTCGCCTCGACCGTGGCGAAGTCGACGTTCTCGTCGTGCTCGCCGACGGCGGCCTTGGTCGCGGGGGTGAAGATCGGCTCCGGCAGCTCGTCGCCGTCGCTCAGCCCGTCCGGCAGCGCCACGCCGCACACGGTCCGGTCGCGCTGGTACTCCGCCCAGCCCGAGCCGGTCAGGTAGCCGCGGGCCACGCACTCGACGCCGATCATCTCCAGCCGCTCGCAGATCACCGCGCGGCCGGCCACGGCCCCTGGCACCTCGGTCGAGACGACGTGGTTGGGCACCAGGTCGGCGAGCCGGTCGAACCACCACTGGGAGAGCTGGGTGAGGATCGCGCCTTTGTCGGGTACGCCGGGTCGGAGCACGTGGTCGAAGGCGCTGATCCGGTCGGTCGCCACCATCAGCAGCGTGTCGGGATCGGGCAGGGCGTACAGCTCCCGGATCTTGCCGGCATGCACCAGCGGCAGTCCGAGGGAATCGGCGAAGACGGGGCGCTCGGTCACGGCGCGAGCCTAGTCGCGCGTACCGCTGTTCCGGTCTTTGGCGGGGTGCGCGACGCGCGACCTCGCCACGGTGCAGAATCAGTGTCCATGAGTCGACACGAGGCGAGTGCGGAGAAGCCCACCGACACCACGGGGCAGGAGGCGGCCGCTGAGGTCGGGCAGCGGACCCGCGAGACCGATGACGGCAGCGGCGGGCGCGGGCAGCGCGCCGCCATCGTCTACAACCCGACCAAGGTCGAGTTGGACGTGCTGAAGGCCGCGGTGCAGGCCGCCGAGGCCGAGGCCGGCTGGGCGGAGTCGCTGTGGATCGAGACCAGCGAGGACGATCCCGGCACCGGGATGGCGCGCGAGGCCGTCGACGCCGGTGTCGACGTGGTGCTGGCCGCCGGCGGTGACGGAACGGTACGCGCGGTGGCCGAGGGCCTGCGCGGCAGCCGCGTCGCGCTCGGGCTGCTGCCCGCCGGCACGGGAAACCTGCTGGCCCGCAATCTCGATCTCACCCTGGACAACCTCGGCGAGTCGGTGTCGACCGCCTTCACCGGCCGCACCCGTGATCTTGATCTCGGCCTGGTGACGATCATCCGGCCGGACGGGAAGACCGAGGAGCACGCCTTCGTGGTGATGGCCGGCATGGGCCTGGACGCCCAGCTCATGGAGAACACCGACGAAGACCTGAAGAAGAAGATGGGCTGGGTCGCCTACGCCAAGTCGATGGCCACCGCGATCCGCGGCGGTCGGCGGATCAAGCTGATGTATCGCTACGACGGCGAGCGTCCCCGACGCGGCCGCCTGCACACCCTGCTGATCGGCAACTGCGGTTCGCTTCCCGGCAACATCTTGCTGCTGCCCGAGGCCGCCGTGGACGACGGCATCCTCGATGTCGTCGCCCTGAGCCCGGAGGGTCCGCTCGGCTGGCTGCAGATCTGGTGGAAGGTGCTGGTGGAGAACGCGATCCTGCACCGCACCGGCGTCGGCGAGAAGTTCCGGGGCACCGACAAGGACATCCGCGCGCTCAGCTACCAGCGGGTGGAGACCGTGGAGGTACGCCTCACCAAGCCCGAGCCGTTCGAACTGGACGGCGACGAGTTCGGCGAGCTGACCGGGTTCAAGGTCTGGGTCGAGCAGCACGGGCTGCGGGTGCGGGTGCCGGCCGACTCCTGACCCCACCGGGCCCCTGAGCCGGCGCCGGGGACTCCCGGAGCGGCCCCTGAACAGCGGCGGATGCCCTTGGGCGCGCGCGCATCGGCGGGCATCGTGGTTGGCGTACCCGATCCAGTACGAGAGGACCCGATCATGGCAACCGCCACCTTGGCCCGTCCCCGCAACGAGCGCGTCATCGCCGGCGTGTGTTCCGGCATCGCCCGCCGGTTCGGCCTGAATGCCAATCTGGTGCGGTTGATCTTCGTGCTCAGCCTGCTGTTGCCGGGCCCGCAGATCCTGATCTACCTGCTCGGCTGGATCCTGCTGCCGAACGAGTGATCCGCGGGTCACCCTCGATCGTCTCTTTCCCCTCCCCGGAACGGGTCGCCGCGATTCGCGGCGACCCGTTCGTCACGTCCGGGCGGTGGAGCCGGATCAGTTGCCGGTCAGCTTCTTCTTGAACTCCTCGAGCTTGTCCTTGATCTTCGCCTTGTCCTGGGCACGCTTCTCCTCACGCGCCTGCTTGCGGGCCTCGCGCTCGTCCTCCGCACGCACCTCGGCCGCCGCCTCCAGGTCGGCCACCAGCGCCTCGGCGTCCCAGCGCTGCACCGTGCCGCCGTCGGCGGCGACGGTCTCGTCGACGACGGCCGCGGAGGGCTCCTCCACGTGTGCGATCAGTGCGGTCTGGCCGGGCTCGATCCGCTTGGCGACATCGTCGAGCACCGCGAGGCCGTCGGCATCGTCGTCAAGGTCGACCGAGGTGCCGACCAGCGCGCCCGTGGCCCAGCCGAGCAACACGCCGACCGGTCCGCCGAGAATGCCCACCAGGGCGCCGATCAGGCCGCCACCGAGCGCGCCGCTGCCCGCCTCGTTGTCCGCCCCCGTGTCGACCTGGAGCTTGCCGTCGGAATCGCGCTTCACGATCGCCGCCGAGTCGAGCGTCAGCTCGCCCGCGGCGTCCATCTGCTGGAGTCGAGTCAGGTACTCATAGCATTTGCTCGGCTCCGGAAAGGTGATCAGTACAACACTGGACTGCATGTCGTCCCCCTTCGGAGTGGTACCGCGGGCTCGCGGACCGGGCCCGCTGGTCCCAGCCTGCGCCCGCCGGGCGGCTACCGCAAGGGGGTGTCGAACCTAGAGCACCGCGCCGGGGCGGTACGCCGCCGCTTCCGGCTCGGCTGCCGCCAGTTCCTCGATCCGCCGGACGACCCTCGCCACCTGGGACCGGGCGATGCCGGTGAGGTCGAGCGGCGCGGCCAGCGCCTCGCGCAGGGCGGACTCGTCGACGCCCCGCAGCCGCGGGTCGGCCGCCAGCCGGGCGAGCAGATCGTTCTCGGGCTGGCCCTCGCGCATGGCGAGTGCCACCGCCACCGCGTGTTCCTTGATCACCTCGTGGGCGAGTTCGCGACCGATGCCGGAGCGTACCGCCGCCATCAGCACCTTGGTGGTGGCCAGGAACGGCAGATAGCGCCGCAGCTCGGCCTCGATCACGGCCGGGAACGCGCCGAACTCGTCGAGCACCGTGAGGAACGTCTCGAACAGCCCGTCGATCGCATAGCTGGCGTCGGGCAGCGCGATCCGGCGCACCACCGAGCAGGACACGTCGCCCTCGTTCCATTGATCACCGGCGAGCTCGCCGGCCATCGACACGTAGCCGCGGATGATCACCGCGAGCCCGTTGATCCGTTCGGCGGAGCGGGTGTTCATCTTGTGCGGCATCGCGCTGGAGCCGACCTGGCCCGGCCGGAAGCCCTCGGTGACGAGCTCGTTGCCCGCCATCAGCCGGATCGTCGTGGCGAGGTTGCTGGGCGCGGCGGCGACCTGGGCCAGGGCGGTGATCGCCTCGTAGTCGAGCGAGCGTGGATAGACCTGCCCGGTCGAGTCGAGCACCGCGGGTACGCCGAGGTGCTCCGCGACGCGTCGCTGCAGTTCGGCGAGCCTGGCCTCGTCGCCGTCCAACAGGTCGAGCATGTCCTGGCCGGTGCCCATCGGCCCGGAGATGCCGCGCAGCGGATAGCGGTTGATCAACTCGGTCAGCCGGGCGTGGGCGACCAGCAGCTCGTCGGCGACCGTCGCGAACCGCTTGCCCAGCGTGGTGATCTGGCCCGGCACGTTGTGCGAGCGGCCCGCCATCGGCAGTTCGGCGTACCGCGCCGCGAGCTCGGCGAGCCGGGCCAGCGCCGCGACCACCCGGCCGGCGACCAGGCGCAGCGCGCTGATCATCTGCAATTGCTCGACATTCTCGGTGAGATCGCGGCTGGTCATCCCTTTGTGCACGTGCTCGTGCCCGGCGAGCGCGTTGAACTCCTCGATCCGCGCCTTCACGTCGTGCCGGGTGACCCGCTCGCGCTCGGCGATCGAGTCGAGGTCGACCCGGTCGATCACCCGCTCGTAGTCGGCGATCACCGCATCCGGATCGTCGCCGCCGAAGTCGACCCCGAGGTCGCGCTGGGCGGCCAGCACGGCCAGCCAGAGCCGCCGCTCGGCGATGATCTTGTTCTCCGGGGACCAGATCCGGCGCATCTGCTCCGATGCGTAGCGCGTCGCGAGGACGTTGGGAACCTCACTCACCGGCCGCCTCCTTCGCGATGTCGGACCGGCTGAAACCGCCGGGCAGTTCGATCTTGCCGAGCAGCCGGTACGCCTCGGCACGAGCCTGCGCGAGGCTCGGGCCGTTGCCGACGACGGTCAGCACCCGGCCGCCGGCGGCGATCAGCCGCCCCTCGGCGTCGCGCGCGGTGCCGGCATGCAGGACCCGCGCCGCCTCGTCGTCGGCGAGGCCGTCCGGTCCGGTGATCACGCCGCCCTTGACCGGGGCGGCCGGATAGCCCTCGGCGGCGAGCACGACGCCCACCGCGTACCCGGCCGCGAATGCGAGCGGCGGCTGGTCGGCCAGTCGACCGGTCGCCGCGGCGTACAACACCTGCGCGAGCGGCGATTCCAGCAGGCTGAGCAGGGGCTGGGTCTCCGGATCGCCGAAGCGGGCGTTGAACTCGACCACCCGCAGGCCGCGCGAGGTGAGCGCGAGGCCGGCATAGACCAGCCCGGCGAATGGCGTACCGCGCCGGCGCAGCTCGTCGACCGCGGGCTGGATCACCGTCGCGACCGTCTGCTCGACAAGATCATCCGGCGCCCAGTCGAGCGGGGTGTAGGCGCCCATCCCACCGGTGTTCGGGCCCGCGTCGCCGTCGTGGGCGCGCTTGAAGTCCTGCGCCGGCTGCAATGGGCGAACACTCACCCCGTCGGTGATCGCGAAGAGGCTGACCTCCGGTCCGTCGAGGTACTCCTCGATGATCACCCGACCGCAGGAACGCGCGTGCGCCAACGCGGCCGCGCGATCGTCGGTGACGACGACGCCCTTGCCGGCGGCCAGGCCGTCGTCCTTGACCACGTAGGGTGCGCCGAACTCGTCCAGCGCGGCGGCCGCCTGTTCGGCATCCTCACAGACCCGGGCGGCTGCGGTCGGAATGCCGGCGGCCGCCATCACCTCCTTGGCGAAGGCCTTCGAACCCTCCAGCCGCGCGGCATCGGCGCCCGGCCCGAAGACGGCCACCCCGGCCTCGCGAAGATCGTCGGCCACGCCGGCGACCAGCGGCACCTCCGGCCCGATCACCACCAGATCGGCGCCGATCGCCGCCGCCAGCCGGACGACGGCAGCACCGTCGGCGGGATCGACATCGTGGTTGGTGGCCACGGTCGCGGTGCCCGGATTGCCGGGAGCGCAGTGCACGGACTCCACCGCCGGGTCGCGGGCGATGGCGGCGGCGAGGGCGTGCTCGCGGCCACCCGAACCGAGAACCAGGACGGTACGCGGGGCTGCATCGGTCACGTGGCGAGCCTAGCGGGCGGCCGCGGTGCGCAGTCGGTACGCCAGATGGCCGGCCTGCCAGCCGAGCATCCACACGCCGACCAGCGCCGCGGCGGCCGCGCCGGCGCCGGTGATCATCCCGACCGCCGCGATGATGATCATGCCGACCGCCAATGGCAGGAAGAAGCCCAGTCGGAACAGCCAGGCGAAGGGCAGGAAGTGCGCTCCGACCACGAGGGCGACCCAGGCCGGCTGGATGTCGGTACGTCCCTGCGCGCCGAGCCATTGCCCGCCTGCCACGATCGCGACCACCATGATCAACACGCTGGCGAGATAGCCGGGACCGGCATGACGGTGCGACTCCGGCATGGGTGGCGGCACGCGGCGGCCGAGCACCAGCACCACGATCGCGAGTGCGATGGCCACGCCGCGGATCAGCCAGGCCCACGGCTCACCGAAGGCGCCGGCGTTCACCAGAGCAAAGGCCAGACCGCCGGTCAGCCCGATGATCGCGCCGATCACGGCGAAGGGTGGCCGGCGCCCCTCAGAGGAGGTCATTGATCATCACGGCCTGCTCGCGGCCGGGGCCGACGCCGATGCCGGAGATCCGCGCCCCGCAGAGCTCCTCCAGGCGCCGCACATAGGCCTGCGTCGCCTTCGGGAAGTCGGCGAAGTCGCGTACCCCGGTGATGTCCTCGGTCCAGCCGTCGAGCACCTCGTAGACGGGCTTGGCGTGGTGGAAGTCGGTCTGGCTGACCGGCATCACGTCGGTCCGCTCGCCGTCGATCTCGTAGGCGACGCAGACCGGGATCTTGTCCCAGCCGGTCAGCGTGTCCAGCTTGGTCAAGAAGATGTCGGTGAAGCCGTTGGCATTCGCCGCCGATTCGACGACCAGCGCGTCGAACCAGCCGCAGCGGCGCGGCCGCCCGGTCGTGGTGCCGAACTCACCGCCCGCCTCGCGCAGCTTCTCGCCGTCGGCGTCCAGCAGCTCGGTCGGCATCGGGCCCTCGCCGACCCGGGTGGTGTAGGCCTTGGCGATCCCGACGACCCGATCGATCCGGGTCGGCCCGACCCCCGAGCCGACGCACGCGCCGGCCGCGATTGGGTTGGAGGAAGTGACATAGGGGTAGGTGCCGTGATCGACATCCAGGTGGTGCGCCTGGGCACCCTCGAAGAGCACGACCTTGCCCTCGTCGAGGGCGTCGTTCAGGATCCGGGAGGCGTCGACCACGTAGGGGCGCAGCTTGTCCGCATAGGTCAACAGGTGATCGGCGATCTCCTCGGGGTCGATCGCGCGCCGGTTGTAGACCTTGAGCAGCAGGTGGTTCTTCTGGTCGAGCGCCGCCTCCACCTTGCGCCGCAGGATCGACTCGTCGAACAGGTCCTGGATCCGGATGCCGATCCGGTTGATCTTGTCGGCGTACGCCGGTCCGACCCCCCGACCGGTCGTGCCGATCTTGGCCTTGCCCAGGAACCGCTCGGTGACCTTGTCGATCGTCTGGTGGTAGCTGGTGATCACGTGCGCGTTCGCGCTGATCAGCGGGTGTTGGACATCGGCGCCGCGGGCGCGCAGGTCGGTCAGCTCCTTGTCCAACACGTCGAGGTCGACGACCACGCCGTTGCCGATCACCGGGGTGACGCCGGGGTTGAGGATGCCCGAGGGGAGCAGGTGCAGGGCGTATCGCTCTCCGCCGACGACGATGGTGTGCCCGGCGTTGTTGCCGCCGGAATAGCGGACGCAGTAGTCGACCCGGTCCCCGAGTTGGTCGGTTGCCTTGCCCTTGCCCTCGTCGCCCCACTGGGCGCCCATCACGACGATGCCCGGCATCTTGTTCGTAGCCCCTCTTTCAGCGAACGACCCCCGAGACAGCCCGCACCGCGGGGTCAAGGGGGTCCTTGACGCCTCACTTTAGCAAGTGGATCAGCCGTCGCCCGCTTCGTGCTCGGCGAGCTGTGCCCCCAGGATCTGCATGGCTTCGCCGAAGCGACCCGGATCGGGGCCGGCGTAGTTCAGCCTCAGGTGCGGTCCGGTCGGCTCGGCCGGAAACCACTCGTCGCCGGCGGCGACCAGCAGCCCCGCCTTCTCGCAGGCGCCGACGAGCGCGGCGAGATCCACCCCGTCGGCCAGCCGCACCCACAGATTGAGGCCGCCGCCCGGCACCGCGGTCAACTGTGCCGACGGCACGTGTTCTCGCAGTTGCGCGATCATCAGGTCACGGCGGGCACCGAGCTGTCGGCGCAGCCCGCGCAGGTGGGTACGCCAACCGGGCTGGGTGACCACGTCCAGCGCCGCCGCCTGGAGCAGCGGACTGACATAGAGCGGCCCGGCCCGCAGGTCCGCGAGCACCCGCTCCCGCGCCGGTCCGCGGATGATCGCCGCCGCGACTCGGAGCGCGGGCGAGACGCTCTTGGTGAGCGAGCGCAGGTACACCACGTGACCGTCGACGTCGCGCGCGGCGAGCGGCACCGCCTCTGTGGTGATGCCGAAGTCGTGAGCCCAGTCGTCCTCGACCACGAAGGCGCCGAACCGGGCGACGATCTCGCGCACCCGAGCGGCCCGGGCATTCGACCACTGTGCGCCCGTCGGGTTGGCGAAGTTCGGTTGCGCATAGAAGACGCGGGCCCCGGTGCTGGCGAACGCCTGCTCGAGCTGGTCGGGATCCGGCCCGTCGGGACCGCTCGGTACCGGAACCATCGGTACGCCGACCTGCGCGGCCGCGTGGATCGCGCCCCAGTAGGTCGGAGACTCGACCAGGAGCGGCATCCCGCCCGGGCCGACCAATGCCCGAAAGATGGCCGCCAGCCCACTCTGACTGCCCGGCAGGACCGCGACATCGCTCGCGGCCGGTGCGCTCATCCCGGCCGGCACCAGACCGGCCAGGTCGGCCGCGAACCAGGCCCGCAGCTCCGGCAGGCCGGCTGCCGGCGAACGGGCCAGCGCCGCGGCCGAGCGACCGGCCCGCGTGAGCGCCCCACGCACCAGGCGGTGCGGCAAGAGTTCGCGGTCGGGATAGCCCTCGTGCAGGGCGATCGCGTCGGCGAGCGCCGGCCGCAGGGCCGTCGGCTCGGCGACCCCCGGACTGCGCCGCGGGCCGAGCGCCAGGGTCTGCCAGCCGAAGTCCTGGTTCTGCGGCGTCCTGGGCGCCAGCGCGAACGCTCCCGCGCCGGGTCGGGTCTCGATCAGCCCCTCGGCCACCAACGCGCGAAGCGCATTCTGCACGGTCAGCGGGCTGACGGCGTACTCGGCGACCAACGACCTGGTCGGCGGCAGCCGGGCGCCGGCCGGGGCGGACGCCAGCCAGCGGCGAAGGTCCGCCGCGATCTGCGAACTGCTATCGTTCATCGTGAAAACGGATAATAGCGCTATCGCTTCGCGACACCTATCGCTATCGACGTCCGGACTGCTGTGGGGGCTGATCGGGATCGCCGGGTTCTCGCTGACCACGCCGCTGACCCGGCTGGCCGTACACGAGGGGCTGTCGGCGACATTCGTCGGCGCGGCCCGCGGAGTCGTCGCCGCCGCGCTGGCCGCCGTGGCCCTGGTCCTGACCCGCCAGCCGGCGCCGCGGGGGCGGCAGTGGATCCGCGTCGCGGTGGTGGCGGCCGGGATCGTCGTCGGGTTCTCGATGTTCAGCTCGTACGCACTCGCCGCGATGCCCGCCAGCCACGCCGCTGTCATCCTCGCCGTCTTGCCGACGCTGACCGCGGTCTTCGCCGCGCTCCGCACCGGCGAGCGACCCCCGCGCGCGTTCTGGTGGTTCACCGGCACCGGAATGGTCGCGGCAATCGGATTCGCCATGGCGGGAGCGGGCACTCCGGGCCAGCTCGGCTGGCCCGACCTGTTGCTCTTCGGCGCGGTTCTCGCGGCGGCGATCGGTTATGCCGAAGGTGGGCTGCTGGCCCGCGAGCTGGGCGCGTGGCAGACCGTGTGTTGGGCGCTGCTCATCGCCGCGCCCGTGATGGCGGCGATCACCACGATCGACCTGTCGATCCAGCTACCGCGGGCCACCGCGGCGGGCTGGCTCTCCTTCGGCTATCTCTGCCTGGTCAGCATGTTCGGGGCCTATGTGGCCTGGTATCGCGGGCTCGCGATCGGGCCGATGGTGCGAGTCAGCCAGGTGCAACTCGTCCAACCGGTGCTGAGCATCGGCTGGGCGGCACTGCTGCTCGGCGAGCGGGTGACCTGGGCGACGGTGGTCGGGGCGGCGGCCGTGATCGCCTGTGCGGCGGCCGCCGTGCGCGTCCGGTTCAGCGCGGCCGGGCGGTGAGCTCCGCGTACCCCGACTCGCTCGAATCGCGCAGGAACTGGCTGCAGCGCTCGGCCTCGGCGGCCTCGCCGATGCGGTCGGCTGCCCGGGCGAGCGCCCAGAGCGCGCGCAGGAAGCCCTGATTGGGCACGTGCTCCCACGGGATCGGCCCGGACCCCTTCCAGCCGGCCCGACGCAAGGCATCGAGGCCGCGGTGGTAACCGGTGCGCGCATAGGCGTACGCCGCGATGTCCCCGGCCCGGCTGTCCAGCCCCAACGAACCCTCGGCGAGGATCGCCCAGGCCAGGCTCGAGTCGGGATGCGCCGCGAGGATGTCCAGGAAGGCCTCCTGCCCGCCCTCGGCCAGATCGGCGGCGGCCAGGTCCGCGGCGGCGGGATCTTCCGGGAGTCGGGTCTGCGGGGTCGTGGTCGCACCGGACAGCAGGTTCTTCGGCGCCGAGGGGTTGCTCATTGCGTTGATTCTGCCACCGGCGGGTTAGAGTCATCCGTCGGTGCCTCGCAGCCCGCGAGCGCCGCTGGGAGGAGCAATGACGACGGTGGCCGACTGGCGGGAGTTTCCGCCGCTGCAGTTGCATCCGTTCCTGCTCGGCGCGCTCGAGGAGTTCGCCCGGCACGGCTACGACGGGACGTCCGTGCGTACTCTCGCCCAACGGCTCGGGGTGACCGTGCCCGCGCTCTACTACTACTACGAGAACAAGCAGGCGATGCTCGTCGCCCTGCTCGAGCACGCGATGGACCGGGTCATCTCCTATGTGGATGCCGCACTCGCCGATGCCGGCCCCGACGCGGAGTCGCGGCTGCGGGCCGTGGTCGAGGCGCTGGTGCTGTACTTCGCCCACTACCCCGACCTGGCGGCCATGGACACCGAGCGGCGCAGCCTCGATCCGGCGAATCTCGCCGCCTACATCGCCCGGCGCGACGAGGCCGAGCGGCAGTTGCGCGACGTCATCGGCGACGGCGTCGCCGATGGCACCTTCAGCACGCCCTGGCCCTATGAGTGCACCCGCGCGATCTTCACCATGTGCCAGGGGATCTCGAAGTGGTACCGCCTGGACGGGCCCGTCGGGCCGTCGGAGATGGCGCAGCGTTATGTTCAGCTCGCCCTTGCCATGCTGCGCACCGCGAGCTGACCGGCCGGCCACTCAGTCGCCGACCAGGACGTCCAGCACTCGTGGGGCAAAGAACCGTCGGTTGTACGACCCGGATCTGGCGGGCTGCAGGATGTCGAGCTCGACCAACTGGCCGACCAGCTTGTTCACTCGGTTGTACGACAACCCCAGGTCGGCCTGCGGCCCACTTCCGCGAATCGGGACAAGGCTCCCCGGAGCCTCGTTCCCAAACATTTCGATGTCCACAATGCAACTCTTAGGCGCGATCAGTGAGATTCTCCGCGGCGTCGTCGCACTTGTGGAGAACTTCAGCCGACCACACCCGCGGCGCGGAGCGCATCGGCATCGATCCCGAGTTCGGCCAACACCTCGTCGGTGTGTTGGCCGATCCGCGGCGGCGGACCGGGCAGCTCGGGCTCGGTGACCGAGAGCCGCGGGGCCGGGGCGGGCTGCCAGCCGGCGCCGTCTGCCCCGGCGGGAAGATAGGCCCGGCGCGCCGCCAGGTGCGGATCGTGTGGCGCCTCGCCCGGCGTGCAGACCGCCGTCACACAGGCGTCCCGGCCCTCGAAGGCTGCCAGCCAATCCGCCAGCGGGCGGCCGCGGATGATCTCGGCGAACAGCTCGCCGAGCTCGGGCCAGTTCGCCGGGTCGTCGCGATCCGGCAGCTCACGGTCGGCCAGCCCGAGACCGTCGAGCAACTCGGCCCAGAACTGCGGCTCCATCGCGGCGACGGCCAGGAACCGGTCGTCGGCAGTCCGATAGACCCGGTAGTACGGCGCGCCGCCGTCCATCGGATTGCGTTTGATCACCCCGGTATTGATCATCGCGTGGTGCATCGCCATCAGCGACGCGGCCCCGTCGACGATCGCGGCGTCGACGACCTGCCCCCGACCGGTTTCGCGAGCGTGCAGCAGCGCGGCCAGGATGCCCGTGACCAGATAGAGCGAGCCGCCGCCGAAATCGCCGAGCACGTTCTCCGGCGGCACGGGTACGCCGTCCGCGCCCCGGCCCAGCGCGAGCGCGCCGGCCGCTGCGATGTAGTTCAGGTCGTGCCCGGCCAGATGGGCATACGGCCCGGACTGACCCCAGCCCGTCATCCGGCCGTAGACCAGCCGTGGGTTGCGCGCAGCGACGTCCTCGGGCCCGACGCCGAGCCGCTCGGCCACGCCGGGCCGGAAGCCCTCGATGATCACGTCCGCCCGCTCGGCGAGCGCCAGCACCACCTCCCGGCCGGCCGGCTGCTTGAGGTCGACGGCGATCGAGCGGCGTCCGCGATCGATGACGGCGTGCGCGAGGGCCCGCAGTTCGTCACCGCCGAGGTCGGCCGCCCGATCCACCCGAATGATCTCGGCCCCGAGGTCGGCCAGCAGCATGCCGGCGAAGGGCCCCGGGCCGATTCCGGCCAGCTCGACGACGCGTACCCCGGCGAGCGGGCCCGCCACGTCAGCCGAGCCGCTCGATGATCGTCGCGTTCGCCATGCCGCCGCCCTCGCACATGGTCTGCAGGCCATAGCGGCCGCCGGTCGCCTCCAGCGTGTTGACCAAGGTGGCCATCAGCTTCACCCCGGACGCGCCGAGCGGGTGCCCCAGCGCGATCGCGCCGCCGCGCGGGTTCAGCTTCTCGGGGTCGGCCTTGAGCTCGGCCGCCCACGCCAGCGGCACCGACGCGAACGCCTCGTTCACCTCGTAGACGTCGAGATCGTCCATCCCGAGCCCGGAGCGCGCGAGCACCTTCTCGGTGGCCGGGATCGGGCCGGTCAGCATGAACAACGGATCCGAGCCGGCGACGGCGAAGTCGTGGAACCGGGCGCGCGGCGTGAGGCCGAGCTCCTTGGCCTTCTCCGCCGACATGATCAACGACGCCGACGCGCCGTCGGTCAGCGGCGAGGAGTTGCCCGGGGTGATCCGCCAGTCCAGCTCGGGGAAGCGGGCGGCCATCTTCTCGGTGCCGAAGACGGTCGGCAGCCCGGCAAGCTTCTCCGCTGTGGTGGAGCCGCGTACCGTCTCGTCGGCGCTGAACTCGACCTGGTTGCCCTCGGCATCGGTGACGGGTACGCCGATCAGCTCGTTGGCGAAGCCTCCGGCGGCGGCCGTCTCGGCGGCGAGCCGGTGGCTGCGCGCGGCGTACTCGTCCAACGTGGCCCGGTCGAAGCCCCACTTGTTGGCGATCAGCTCGGCCGAGACGCCCTGGTTCACCAGGCCCTCGGGGTAGCGCTCGCGGACAGCGGAGCCGAGCGCGTCGGCGCCGGCGACCGGGCTGCCCATCGGCACCCGCGACATCGACTCGACACCACCCGCGACGACGATGTCGTACGCCCCGCTGAGCACGCCCTGTGCGGCGAAGTGCAGCGCCTGCTGGCTGGAACCGCACTGGCGGTCGATCGTGGTGGCGGGCACCGACTCGGGCCAGCCCGCCCCGAGCACAGCGTTGCGGGCCACGTTCAGCGCCTGCTCGCCACCCTGGTCGACGCAACCGATGATCACGTCGTCGATCCGCTCGGGGTCGATGCCCGTGCGCTCGACCAGCGTGCGGAGCGTGTGGGCGAGCAGGTCCACCGGGTGGGTGCCCGACAGCGCGCCGCCCGGCTTGCCCTTGCCCGAGGGCGTACGGATGATGTCAACGATCACTGCGTCGGTCATGATTCTCCTTGATCAGGAACTGTTCCTCAGTCGGTGAAGCGCGGCTCGCGCCGCTCGAGAAAGGCCTTGGTGCCCTCGGCGAAGTCCGCCGCACGCATCAGGTCGCGCTGACCCTCGGCCTCGCGACGCAACACCCCGGCGAGATCGGGCAGCGCGGCGGCGTTGATCGCCTGCTTGGCCCGGGCCAGCGCCACCCGGGGCCGGCGGACCAGCCGGACAACCCAGTCGTCGACGAAGGCGTCGAGGTCGTCGGCCTTCACCGCCGCGGCGATCAGCCCGGTGGCGAGCGCCTCGTCGGCGCCGATCCGGTCGGCGAACAGGGCGGCCCGCATCGCCCGGACCCGGCCGCCGGTGGCGGGCCAGGTCGCGGTGACCGCGCCGTCCGGCATCAGCCCGATGTTGCTGAACGGCAACAACAGGTAGGCATCGGCGCTCATCACCGGCAGGTCCGCGGCGAGCGCGATCGACGCGCCGATGCCCGCGGCCGGCCCGTTGACCCGGGTGATCACGATCGCATCGCCCTCGATCATCGCGGTGATCAACTTGTCCGCGGCGTCCAGGGTGTCTCCGGGGCCGGCCGCACGGTCGCGACCGAGATCGGCGCCGGAGGTGAAGGCTCGTCCGGCGCCGGTGATCACGACCACCCGGTCGCCGCCACTGGTGATCTCGTCGGCCACGCGCTCGATCAGGTCGGCGGTCAGCGCGTTCAGCTTGTCCGGCCGGTTCAGGGTCAGCCGGGCGACGCCGTCGGCGCGCTCGACGATCAGGTCCTCGCTCACTTGGGCGCCATCCGGATCGCGCCGTCGAGGCGGATGACCTCGCCGTTCAGCATGGGATTCGCGATGATCGCCGCGGCGAGTTCGGCGTACTCCTCGGGGCGGCCCAGCCGGCTCGGGTTGGGCACCTGCTGACCCAGCGAGGCCCGCGCCTCGTCGGGCAGCCGCGCCAGCATCGGGGTGTCGAACAGCCCGGGCGCGATCGTCATCACGCGGATCTGCCGGTTGGCGAGATCGCGGGCGATCGGCAGCGTCATCCCGACCACGCCGCCCTTGGAGGCGGAATAGGCGGCCTGGCCGACCTGCCCCTCGTACGCCGCGACCGACGCGGTGTTGATGATCACGCCGCGCTCGTCGTCGACCGGCTCGTTCTCGCTCATCGCCGCGGCGGCCAGCCGGATCACGTTGAACGTGCCGACCAGGTTGACCTGGACAATCGTCGCGAACTGCTCCAGCGGGTAGGGCTGGCCGTCGCGGCCGACGGTGCGGGCCGGCCCGCCGATCCCGGCGCAGTTCACCACGACGGAGAGCGTGCGGTCGGCATTGGCCCGGGCGACGGCCTCGGCGACCGCCTCCTCCTCGCGAACGTCGGCGGCGACGAACTCGGCGCCCGCCGCGGTCAGTGCGCCGGGATCGGCCCCGCCGAGGTCGAGTCCGAAGACGCGGGCGCCGTCGGCCGCCAGGCGCGTGGCCGTGGCGAGGCCGAGGCCGGAGGCGGCACCCGTGACGAGGGCCGTGCGGCCGTTGAGCTTCATTGGTCAGTCGTCCTTCGGTCGGGAACGCGAACGTGCTTAGCGTACGCTAAGCGGCCCGCCCCGGGCAGCCCCCGCCCCGATACGCGTCAGCCCTTCAGCGACGTGCCGGCGCTGCGAAGCTGCTGGCAGGCCTCGACGACGCGCTGAGCCATCCCGCCCTCGGCCAGCTTGCCCCAGGCGCGCGGGTCGTAGTCCTTCTTGTTGCCGACCTCGTCGTCGACCTTCAGCACGCCGTCGTACTTGGTGAACATGTGCCCGGCGACCGGGCGGGTGAACGCGTACTGCGTGTCGGTGTCGATGTTCATCTTGATCACGCCGTAGTCCACCGCGGCGCTGATCTCCTCCGCCGTCGAGCCGGAACCGCCGTGGAAGACGAGATCGAAGGGCTTGTCCTTGCCGACCTTCTCGCCGACCGCGTCCTGGATCTCCTTCAGCACCTCCGGTCGCAGCTTCACCGAGCCCGGCTTGTAGACGCCGTGCACGTTGCCGAAGGTCAGGGCGGTGATGTAGCGACCCTTGTCGCCCGTGCCCAACGCCTCGACCGTGGCCAGCCCGTCGGCAACGGTGGTGTAGAGCTTCTCGTTGATCTCGTTCGCGACGCCGTCCTCCTCGCCGCCGACCACACCGACCTCGATCTCCAGAATGATCTTGGCCCTGGCGGCCTCGGCGAGCAGCTCCTCGGCGATCTGCAGGTTCTCCTCCAACGGCACCGCCGAGCCGTCCCACATGTGGGACTGGAAGAGCGGGGCCTGCCCGTTCGCGACGCGCTCGGCGCTGATCTTGAGCAGCGGGCGGACGAAGCCGTCCAGCTTGTCCTTGGGGCAGTGGTCGGTGTGCAGCGCGATGTTGACCGGGTAGTTCTTGGCGACCTCGGTCGCGTACTCGGCGAGCGCGACCGCGCCGGTGACCATGTTTTTGATCGTCGGTCCGGAGCCGTACTCGGCGCCGCCGGTGGAGATCTGGATGATGCCGTCCGAGCCGGCCTCGGCGAATCCGGCCAGGGCGGCGTTGATCGTCTGCGAGCTCGAGATGTTGATCGCCGGGTAGGCGAATGATCCCTTCTTGGCCGCGTCGAACATCTCGGCGTACACCTCGGGGCTGGCGATGGGCATGGCGACCACCTTTCGGATCGTGGGGCGCTGCGAGCGGTTGCTCGGATCAGTCTTGCAGGTCAGTCCTCGATGGCCGACAGGTCCACCCCGTGCCGGCCCCGGGAGAAGATCCGGACCGCCGACTCGAGGCTTCCGGGCAGTACGCCGAGGGCATCCACCGGGTACTCGTCGCGCCCGAGGCGATGGTCGATCCGCAGCAGCGGTCCGTGCAGCGCACCGCCGGGGAGGGTCGTGATCGCCTGCACGGCCTCCCACGGGGCCTTGCCCGCCGAGGTGGTGATCCCGTCGTGATCGATCTCGAAGGCGATCCCCTCGCCCGCCAGGCCGAGCTCCTGGTGCGCCCGGACGGCGCGCAGGATCCCGTAGCCGAGGAATCCGGCCCCGCTGAGCACGGACAGCCCGAAGAACACCATCACGAAGAACGGCAGCGAGACCCCCGCCCGCGTCGCGGCGATCCACGCGGTCACCGCGACCAGGCCGACCAGCGTGCCGGTCAGGGACACGGCGGGCCAGGTCAGCCCGCGCAGCGCGCCCTCGCGACGCTCGGTGAGCGCGCCACGCTCCCAGGGCACCGGGGTCCGGGTCAGTTGCTGCAGCACGGGCCAATCCTGCCACGCAGGGGTGCGCGGGCTCAGTTCTCCCGTGCCCCGTGCGGGGTGACCGCCATGTGGATCCGGTAGCGATCGCCGCGATACCAGGAGGTGGCGTACTCGATCGCCCGCTCGCCGGCCCAGGTGACGCGCTCCTGGACCAGCAACGGCGCTCGTTTGGGTACGCCGAGCAGCCGCGCGTGGTTGGAGTCCGCGGCCCCCGCGAAGACCGACTGTTCGCCCGAGGTGGCGATCACGCCGTAGTCGCTGGCGAAGATGTCGTAGAGCGAACCGAGCTCCTTGCCGAGCAGGCCGGGGAACTGCAGACAGGGGTAATAGCCGAGCTCGTGCGCCATCGGCGTACCGTCCGCGGTGCGCAGCCGCTCGACGCGCACGACGCGGTCGCCGGTCGCGATGCCCAGGCCGTTCGCCACGTGCGGCGGCGCGTCCATCTCGCCGGCGTCCAGCACGCGGGTCCCGGGCTCCAGGCCGCGGGCGCGCATCTCGCGGGAGAACGAGGTCAGGTGCAACCGCGAGTCCACTCGCGGACCCGTGACATAGGTGCCCTTGCCGTGCACGCGCTCCAGGCGGCCGTCCGCGACGAGGTCGGAGATGGCCTGCCGCACGGTCACCCGGCTCACCCCGAGCCGGCGGACCAGGCTGCGCTCGGAGTCGATCGCGTCGCCGGCGCGCAGCTTGCTGTCGATCAGCTCGCTGAGCATCAGCTTCACCTGCGCCCGCTTGGTGCTGGGGCGGACGGCCGAGTCGGGCTCGGCCAGTGGATCGGGCGCCACCGTCGCTCCCTCCTGAAAGACCAGTCAATACCAGTATGGCGCACCGGCCGAGCCGTTGGGTACGCCTCAGCTCCGCGGGTGCTGCGTCGACCAGGCATACATCGCGATCGCCGCCGCCGCGCCGGCATTGATCGAACGCGTCGAGCCGTGCTGGGTGATCGCCACCAGCCGCTGGCAGGCCGCGACCAGCTCCGGCGTCAATCCGGGGCCCTCGGACCCGAACGCCAGGCAGCAGCGCTCGGGCAGTGCGGTGGTCTCCAGCGGCCCGGCGCCGGGCAGATTGTCGACGCCGACCAGGGCGTACCCCGTCCCGCCGTCGGCGGGCGCGGCAAGCGCGGCGACGAACTCCTCGACCGAGGCGTGATGATGCACCGACAGGTAGCGGTCGGTGACCATCGCGCCGCGGCGGTTCCAGCGGCGGCGCCCGATGATGTGCACCCCGGCCACGTTGAAGGCGTTGGCGGTGCGCACGATGGAGCCGATGTTGAAGTCGTGCTCCCAGTTCTGGATCGCGATCTGCAAGGGTGCCCGGGTCCGGTCGAGTTCGGCGACGATCGCCGGCAGCGTCCAGTAGCGGAACCGGTCCTCGACATTGCGGCGATCGCCGCCCGCCAACAGCTCCGGATCGAGGCGCGGATCGTCCGGCCACGGTCGCGGATGGGGGCCGACCCCGACGGCCGATTCAGGGCCGAGGGAGGGATTCTCGGGGTCGCCGACGCTCACCGCGCCGACGTTAGCCGGGTTAGGGTGACACCGTGACCCAGCCGACGCCCGCCCGTGACCCGGAGACCCCCGGGCTCCGGTCCGAAGACATCGAGGCGACACTGTCCGTCGCCCGGGACCAGCCGGACCTGACGCCGGCACTGGTCGACTCGTTCGCCGACCGGGTCCAGGCGGAGATCGAGCGGCGCTCCCGGGCCGGCGAACTGGCCCAGCAGAACGCCAGCACCAGCGCGGCCGAGGCGGCCAAGGCCGATTCCACCCAGCAGATGGTGCTGGGCATCGTCTCGCTCGGCGTCGGCATTCCGCTCACCGCCATCGCCGCGGGCACCACCGGCATCGCCGGGCTGCTGATCGCCTGGATCGGCATCGCCCTGGTCAACATGGCCTACGCCCTCAGGAAGAACCGCCGCTCCGGGTCGTGAGGTCTCCTCACTCGGGTCGCAGGCCGCCGACGAGGGTGGTGCCCTCCTCGGTGCGGTCCAGCACGATTGCCAGTCCGGCGTCGGACGTCCCCCACGGTACGGCGGCATCCGGGTCCATGTCGGTGACCTCCCGGCCGTCCCAGACGGCCTTGATCCCGGACCGGCTGCCGTAGAGATAGCGGTCGTTGGGCGCCGCCTGGGAGTTCCACTCGTCGTCGATCGTGGTGAATCCGGTACGCAGGTCGACCAGCATCGGGCCCGCGCTGGCCAGCGCCCGGCCCGGTGAGACCGTCAGGAACATCCCCCCGCGCAGCGTGTCATCGCTCACCTGGGACAGCGCGAGCAGTTCCCCGCTCCGCGCATCGTGCAGGCTGGCGACCTTGCGCCGACCGTCCGACGTGTCCCACCAGGCGAAGACCACCCCTCGTGCCGCCCAGGCCGGATGCGGACTCCCCCGGGCGCCGCGCGGGACATCCGGGGTCACGCGTTCCTGGTCGTCGCCGCCGGTCAGCAACCAGCCGCCCTCCTGGGGCGCGGAGATCACCTGCTCGGCGTCGGCCGCCATCGCCACCTCGTCACGCGGCACGTCGACCGAGCGCAGGTTGAGGTCCGGTCCGACCGTCCAGGTGCCGGACGGCGCGGTGACCAGCAACGAACCGCCTGTCCAGGTCACCGCCGACTGCGGGGGCAGCACCCGGGCCGACAGCTCGGGGGAACCCGACGCATCGTCCAGCCGGCTCAGGTACAGATCCTGCCCGTCGATGATCCCGGCCACCGGCGTACCGCCGGCATCGGCGATCACCGGTCGCGCGCTGGTCGAGATCACCACCGGCTTGGAGGCCCACATCACCTCGCCCCCGTCGGCATTCAGCACCACCAGCGACCCGTTGGCATTGATGGTGGCGATCCGGTTGTTGCTGACCGCGATGTCCCGGGTCTCCGAGATCTCCTGCGACCAGGCGAACTGAGAGCTCCAGCCCGGCGGCGCCGGGCGCGACAGCTCGCTGCCAGCGGCTGCCGGCGGTGGTGCCGGCGGCGGCTGGACCAGGGCCCGCCAGCCGGCGTACCCCGACAGGCCGACGGCGAGGACCAGCAGGAACACCCCGATGGGCAGCAGGGCCGAGCGCACCAGGCCGGGACCGCGGCTACGCGGCGACGGGGATGGCTGCGGGGACGGCCGCCACGTCGGTGAGCCGCTCGAATGCGGCACCGACGCCAGGTGCCGGCCGCCCTCGTGGCGATCCTGCTGCGGCCAGTGCGGCGCGCCGCGTCCGTCGGGATCGCCCGCACTCACGGCGTGGGCTCCGGGGTCGAGGTGGCGGGGCCCGGGCTCGTCGCGCTCGGGGCCTGGTAGGCCGATGCCGTGGGCGTCGGGGACCCGCGGAATGCCTCGTCGTCATCGGTCGGCGCGGGCTGCGGCGTCGGGGTGGGCGAGGACGGCCCGACCAGCGCCGTGTCGCTGGGCTGGTCGAGCCGCAGCGGATAGATCACACCATCGGACACCCGGACCCCGCCAACTCTCATCGCGCCCCGCTCGTCGCGGTCCGGGATCAGCTCCGGGGAATCGACGCCGTCCGCGGCGAACTCGTCCGGCAGCACCCGCGCGGAGATCCGTCCGTCCGCGCCCTGGGTGGCGCCCTCCGCATTCGGCTGCAGGCGCCGGTCGACGACGACGAGGGTCTGGCGGGCGATCATGTCGCGCGGATCGACGTCGCCGATCTCGTAGCTGTAGACGAAGGTGTACCGACCGTCGCGCTCGGGTACGAAGCCGTAGTCCACGCCCCCCGGGGCGACGGCGGCCCGGAAGCTCGGCAACGGCTCGGGCTCGGCCGTCGGATCGTCGGTCGGTGTCGGCGACGACGAGGTCGGCGGCGACGGCTCCGGCGGTTGTGGTGACGGTTCCGGGGGCTGGGGCGTCGACGGGGGCTCGGGCGACGGCGCGGGCGGCTCCTGGCTGGCTCCGCCCTCGGGCGCGGAGTCCGACGGGGCGGGTTCGGACGGTTGCGGGCGCGGTGTGGCGTCCGGGCGGTTCTGCGGGTTGTTGCCCGGCGGCATCGACGCCTCGCCATCGTTCGGCTCGCCGGGCGCGTCGGGCCCGCGCGGAGAGCGGCCGACGTGATCGTCGTCATGGCGGGCTTCGGGATCGAGCCCTCCGCCATTGCCCGTGCCCTCGCGGTCGGGATCGGTCGGGCTGCCCGGATCCGGCCGCGGTGAGGCGTCGGGATCCTTCGGCCGTGGGTTGAGGATGGTCTCGTCCGCGCCGCGCGGGGCGACCTGGTCGACAGGCGAGGTCCGGTCGTTGATGATCGCGACCGTCACCACCACGACGACGCCGACGGCCGCCGCGAGCAGCACGACGAGCGCGCGGCGACGGTTCCGTTCGCCGGTCTCCTCAGCCATCGGCCGCCCTTCGGGTTCGCTGACCGGACCGCCGGCTCACCCGGGGCCCGCCCGCGATGGTACCGATTTCGGGCCGGGGCAGACAGTTGCGGGCTCAGCGCGCGGGCGGATCCTGACGCGGTTCGGGCTGCGCCGCCGGCTGCTGGCCGAAGCCCTGCGGCTGCTGCGGAGCCTGCTGGCCGAGCTGCGGCTGCCCGCCAGTCGCACCGCCCGTCGAGGCGTCACCCCGGTAGGCGATCTCGCCGAAGTTCACGTCGGGCGCCTGGCGTACCGCCGGGTCGTTGACCTCGAAATAGGTCGCGCGCTGGAAGCCGAGCGGCCCGGCGAACAGGTTGCCCGGGAAGCTCTCCTGCTTGGTGTTGTACTCGCGCACGTTGGCGTTGTAGAACCGCCGCCCGGCCGCGATCCGGTCCTCGGTCTCGGCGAGCTGCTTCTGCAGTTCGAGGAAGTTCTGATTGCTCTGCAGTTGCGGGTACGCCTCGACGCTGACCAGCAGATTGCGGACCGCGCCGGAGAGCTGCTCCTCCGCCTGGGCCCGCTCGGGGCTCGGGATCTCGCCCTCGCGCTGGGCGAGCGAGGCGGCCTGGTTGCGCAGCCGGGTGATGTTCTCCAGGGTGTTGCGCTCGTGGGCGGCCGACGCCCGGACGGTCTCGACCAGATTCGGCAACAGCTCATAGCGCCGGTTCAGCTCGACATCGACCTGACGCCACGACTCCTGGACGAGATTGCGCAGCCGGACCAGGCCGTTGTACATGCCGATGGCGGCGATCACGGCCACCAGAACGATGGCGACGAAGACGATCAGGGCGATCAGAAATCCGTTCACTGTCCCGCTTCCTTCCCGAGGCCGAGGTCAGCCGCGCTGACAGCGTAACGGTAGGGCAGGCCCGCCTCGGCGATCGCCTGCCCGGCCCCGGTGTCGCGGTCCACGATGCAGGCGACGGCGACCACCTCGCCGCCCATCCGGCGTACCGCATCGACCGCGGTCAGGGCCGAGGCTCCCGTTGTGGAGGTGTCCTCGACCACCAGAACCCGGCGCCCGGCGACATCGGTGCCCTCGATCAGCCGCTGCATGCCGTGGGCCTTCTGCGCCTTGCGGACCACGAACGCATCCAGGCGCTGCCCGTCCGCCGCGGCCGCGTGCAGCATCGCCGTCGCGACCGGGTCGGCGCCGAGGGTCAGGCCGCCGACGGCGTCGAAGTCGAGATCGGCCACGAGCTCGCGCATCACCCGGCCCAGGACCGGCGCCGCGACCCCGTCGAGCGTCACCCGCCGCATGTCGATGTAGTAGTCGGCCTCCGCGCCCGAGGAGAGCGTCACCCGGCCGTGCACCACCCCGAGGCGACGAATGTGCTCGACCAGCGCCGCGCGATCGCGGCTCACTTGTTCTCGGTGTTGGTCAGTTCGGCGAACCCGATCGAGCGATCCGGCGAGCGGAACAGGTCGGTGCAGGTGGTCAGCGTGAGGATTGCCTCGGTCGGTTTCTGCCCGCTCTTGCCAGGCACGGGATCGAGCGGCCAGGTCTCGCTGTCCTTCACGGTCACGTCCTTGGGCGCCTGGGTGATCGTGTAGGTGTAGATGGCCTTGCGGGTCTCGACGACCACGGTGTCGCCGACCTCGAGCTCGAGCAGCTTGGCGAACGGCTCACCGTGGGTGACCCGGTGCCCGGCGACCGCGAAGTTCCCGACCTCGCCCGGCTGTGCCGTCTCCTCGTACCAGCCGAGGCCGCGGGCGAGCGTACCCGGATCGGTGCCCTTGAGCACCGGCACCTCGTAGTCGTCGCCCAGCTTCGGAATCCGCATCAGCGCCACTGCGTCGCCCGGGACGGCGGCACCGGGCTCGCTGGTCACCGGGTCGCTGTCGGGCTGCTTCCACTGCTCGCGCAGATTGGTGCGTTCCTCGCTGAAGGCGCGCTGGGACACCACATTGGTGCCGAAGTACTGCCAGCCGATGTAGCCGAGACAGCCGAGGCCGATCACCAGCAACAAGACGCCGACGACGGTCAACGGCGAGACGCCCCGCTTCTTCTTGGGCTTGCGGGCACGGCTCGGGGCAGGATCAACCCGGGTCATGGAGTCATTCTCACCTGCTGCGGCGCCGAGTCCAAACCCCTGGGGGGTGATTTGTCCGCGCCGCGATACCACCTGCCGACGTCGGGGGACCAGGTGGCGAGGATGACCAGCGCGATGTAGATCGCCGCCGGCGCCCACAGGGCCGGGCTGGACCACTGCCACCACGCCCCCCAGGCCATCGCGATCACGCCCCAGACGGTGGTCGCGATCCGCACCCAGGGGGCCCGCGTCAGCAGCATGCCGCCGAGCACCACGGCGACCAGCGCGGGCACGTAGGCGGCCCAGGCGCCGCCGTTGACCAGCCCGAGATGGAAGGAGTTCAACAGGTGATAGGTGCCGTTGTAGCCGTCCACACCCGCGATCGAGGCCATCGCGCCGGTCACGGCCAGCCAGAACATGGTGAAGCCGCACAACCAGACCAGCGATCCGACCATGGTGGCGACGGCGGCGGCCGTCAGCAGCCCCGGCCGGGGCGCGCCGGAGGTCGCCGGCCCGGCGCCCGGGCGCGGGGGGTACGCCGGGCCGCGCGGGGGTCGCATCGGCATCCGCTGCCACGGCTGTGGCGGCGGCAACGACGGCCCGGGGAAGCTCACCGCACCGACGCTACCTCAGGGCTTGGTCCGCCAGACCCGCTCGAACGGCAGCCGCCAGGCATGCGGCGCGATCAACTGGTGCACGGCATTCGGGCCCCAGGTCCCCTGCGGATAGGGCTTCACCGGCGGCGGGTTGTCCAGCAGCGGCTGGGAGACCTGCCACAGACTCTCGATGCCCTCCGCGGAGGTGAACAGCGTGTGATCACCGCGCATGGCGTCCATGATCAACCGCTCGTAGGCCTCCAGGACATCGTCGGCGGCATCGGTCTCGGAGGTGGAGAACTGCATCGACAGCTTGTCCAGCTTCATCCCCGGACCGGGCCGCTTCCCGTAGAAGGACAGCGAGATCTTCGCCTCGTCGGCCAGATCGAAGGTGAGGTGATCCGGGCCCATCGCGTCCACCCCGGAGCCGGCCGGGAACATCGACTTCGGCGCCTCCTTGAACGCGATCGAGATGATCCGCATCCCCTCGGCCATCTTCTTGCCGGTACGCAGGTAGAACGGGATGCCGGCCCAGCGCCAGTTGTCGATCCGCACCCGCAGGGCGATGAACGTCTCGGTGTCGGAATCGCGCGCGACCCCCTTCTCCGACCGGTAGCCCTGGTACTGCCCGCGTACCACCTCGTGCGGCCGGATCACCTCCATCGAGCGGAAGACCTTGTTCTTCTCCTCGCTGATCGACTTCGGCTCCAGCGCGGTCGGCGGCTCCATCGCGACGAAGGCCAGCACCTGGAACAGGTGCGTGACGACCATGTCGCGGTAGGCGCCGGTCGGCTCGTAGAAGGAGGCGCGTTGATCAAGACCGAGCGACTCGGGGATGTCGATCTGCACATGATCGATGAAGTTGCGGTTCCAGATCGGCTCGAACAATCCGTTCGCGAAGCGGAACGCCAAGATGTTCAGCGCCGCCTCCTTGCCGAGGAAGTGATCGATCCGGAAGATCTGGCTCTCGTCGAAGGTCTCGTGCACCTCGTCGTTCAGGGCGATGGCGCTGGCCAGGTCGGTGCCGAACGGCTTCTCCATCACCACCCGGGAGTTCTCCACCAGCCCGGCGTCCTTGAGCATGGTCAACACCGCCGAGGCGGCCTTCGGCGGGACGCTCAGGTAGTGCAGCAGGCGGGCCTTCGGACCAAGATCGAACTCGGCCTTGTGCACCACGTCGGCGAGCGCCTGCGGTCCGGCCGAACTGGGCACGTAGTGCAGCCGCTGGCTGAACTCGGCCCACTGCTCGGCGCTCAGCTTGTGGGTGCCGTACTTGTCGATCGCCGTCTTGGCGAACTCGCGGAACTGCTCGGTGGTCATGTCCTCCAGCGACGTGCCGACGACCTCGATGTCGGGCGTCAGGTCGGACACGGACAGGTACGCCAGGCCCGGCAGTAGCTTGCGCTGGGCCAGGTCACCGGTCGCCCCGAACAACACGATGACGTGCGGGGCGATCTTCTCGGTGCCGCCGCGCCGGCGGGCGGCGGGGTCGGGATAGGCGATGTTGTCGGCGGGGTGCAGCGCGGAGTCCGGGGTCGTGTTCTCAGGCACACGCCCATCGTCGCACCGGCCGCGAGCCCGCGCGGATGCGGGGGCCGTCAGCCGGTCGACCATTCGGAATGCATTTGTATACAATCGGATGCAACGCGTGCGGAGGGGCCCGCACGCTCCACGGAAGGAGCCGCGATGGCTCAGCACAATGAGGTGCGAGACCCGGCGATGACCCGCAGGGTCATCACCGCCTCGTTCGTCGGCACGGCGATCGAGTGGTACGACTTCTATCTCTACGGCACGGCGTCGGCGCTGGTGTTCAACGTCTTGTTCTTCCCGTCCTTCGACCCGCTGGTCGGCACCCTGGTGTCGTTCGGCACATTCGCCGCGGGCTTCCTCGCCCGCCCGATCGGCGGGATCGTGTTCGGGCACTTCGGCGACCGGATCGGCCGCAAGTCGATGCTGGTCTGGAGCCTGGTCGGGATGGGCGCGGCGACCTTCCTGATCGGCCTGTTGCCCACCTACGCCCAGATCGGCGTGGCCGCGCCGCTGCTGCTGCTCCTGCTCCGCCTGCTGCAGGGCTTCGCGGTCGGCGGGGAGTGGGGCGGGGCCGTGCTGATGTCGGTCGAGTCGACCGACGAGAAGCACCGCGGACTCGCCGGAAGCTGGACCCAGGCCGGCTCGCCGGCCGGGCTGGTGCTGTCCACCGTCGTGTTCGGCCTGACCACCCTGCTGCCGCCCGAGGATTTCCTCGCCTGGGGCTGGCGGATCCCGTTCCTGTTCAGCGCGTTGCTGGTCGGGGTCGGCCTGTTCATCCGGCTCCGCGTGATCGAGAGCCCGGAGTTCGAGCGGGTGGAGGCCTCCGGCGAACGGGCAGCGATGCCGGCCCTGGAGGCACTTCGCCAGCACCCGTTGAACATCGTGCTGGCCGCCGTGATGTGCCTCGCGCCGTTCGTCAACTTCTACATGTTCGCGACGTTCATCCTCACCTACGCCACCACCACGCTCGGGATGGCCCGCGGGACCGTGCTCACCATCGTCGCGGTCGCCGGATTCGCGGAGCTGTTCACCATCCCGCTGTGCGCCGCGCTGTCGGACCGGATCGGGCGGCGCCGGGTGTTCCTGACCGGGACCGTGCTCTTCGCGCTGTACGCCTATCCGTTCTTCCTGATCAACCAGGCGTTCCCCTCCGTCGCCACCTTCGCGATCACGACGTTCGTCGGGCTCGCCCTGATCCACCCGTTCATGTACGGGCCGATGGCCACCCTGTTCGCCGAGCTGTTCCCCGCCCGCGTCCGCTACAGCGGAGCATCGCTCGGCTACCAGATCGGCGCGATCTTCGGCGGCGGGTTCGCCCCGCTGATCCTGACCGCGCTGCTCGCCACCGGCCTCGGCGCCGTGGTGACCATCCCGCCGTACATGATCTTGGTGTCCGTGCTGACCTTCATCGCGGTCTGGGTGGCGACGCAACCCGGGCGGCGTTGGATGGGAGAGCAGCCGCCGCAGACAACCGAAGGAGAACCACGTGCCTGACCCGCAACGAGACGTTCCGGACACCCGGATGCTGATCGGGGGCGAGCGCCCTGCGCTCGACCCCGCCGCCACGATGGCGGTGCACAGCCCGATCGACGGCGCCGTGCTCGGAGAGATCGCCGACGCCGGCCCGGAGCAGGTCGGCGCGGCGATCGGCGCGGCGGAGGACGCGTTCGCCGACTGGCGCCGGGTCAGCGGCGGCGAGCGCGCGCGGCTGATGCACCGGCTCGCGGACCTGATCGAGCGCGATGCCGACCGCCTGGCGCGGCTGGAATCGCGCGACAACGGCAAGCTGCTGCGCGAGACGCGCGCCCAAGCGGCATTCGCGGCGCGCAACTACCGGTTCTTCGCCGGCCTGGCCGACAAGATCGACGGTCGCACCGTGCCGCTGGACGCCTGGGAGACCTTCGACTACACCCGCCGCGAGCCGGTCGGGGTGGCCGCCCTGATCACGGCCTGGAACTCGCCGATGCAGTTGCTGGCAAACAAGCTCGCCCCGGCGCTCGCCGCCGGATGCACCGTGGTGGTCAAGCCGAGCGAGATCGCGCCGATGACCACCCTGGCGATGCCGGACCTGCTCGCCGAGGCCGGCTTCCCCGACGGCGTGGTGAACATCGTCACCGGCGGCGTGACCGCCGGGGAGGCGTTGACCACCGACCCGCGGCTCGGCACGATCAGCTTCACCGGCTCCGTTCCGACCGGGCAGGCGATCGCCCGCGCGGCGGCGCAGACGCTGGTCCCGGTCACCCTCGAGCTCGGCGGCAAGAGCGCCAACGTGATCTTCGACGACGCCGACCTGGATCGCGCGGTGCCGGGTGCGGTCGCGGGGATCTTCGCCGCCGGCGGGCAGGCCTGCATCGCCGGATCGCGGCTGCTGGTGCACGAGGGGGTCGCCGACGAGGTCGAGCGGCGGCTGGCCGAACGCGCTCGCGCGATCGTGTTGGGCGATCCGTTCGCCGACGCCACGCAGCTCGGCCCGGTCGTCTCCACCGCGCAGCGCGACCGCATCCTCGGCCACATCGACGCGGCGCGCGGCTCGGCCCGCCTGCTGGCCGGCGGCGGCGCGCCGGACGATCCGGCGCTGGCCGCCGGCTCGTATGTCGAGCCCACCGTGTTCGCCGATGTCGACCCGGCCTCGCCGCTCGCGCAGCAGGAGGTCTTCGGGCCGGTGCTCGCGATCACCCGGTTCGCGACCGAGGAGGAGGCGATCACCATCGCCAACGGCACCGAGTTCGGGCTGGCCTCGGGCGTGTGGACCGAGAACCTCGCCCGCGCCCACCGCGTCGCCCGCGAGCTGATCGCCGGCACGGTGTGGGTGAACACCTATCGCTACTCGGCGGCGCAGGCGCCGTTCGGGGGGGTACGCCGCTCCGGCCACGGCCGCGAGCGCGGGATCGAGGCGATCGAGGGCTACCTGCGTACCAAGAACGTCTTGATCGATCTGTCCGACGAGGTACGCGACCCCTTCGCGATCAAGGCATGAGCGAGGAGAAGATGATCATGGATGGCAACTCCGCGGTCGGCCTGGTCGGGCTCGGCCAGATGGGCCTGCCGATCGCCGAACGGCTCGGCACCGCCTTCGATGTCGTCGCGTTCGACATCGCCGCCGACCGGCGCGAGCTGGCCGGTGGGATCGACCGGCTGCAAGCCACCGATCGGCTGGCCGACCTGGCCGGCTGCGGGCGGATCGTGTTGTCGCTGCCCAACCCGGCGATCTCGCACGCCGTGCTGGCCGAGCTCGGCCCGCAACTGGCGCCCGGGACGATCGTGATCGAAACCAGCACGGTGCTGCCGGACGACGTGCGCGAGATGGCCGCCGCGCTGGCCGCGCACGAGGTGCGGCTGGTCGAGGCGGCCGTGCTGTCCGGCGTCGGCCAGATGAGCGGCGGCACGGCGACGCTGCTGATCGGCGGCGAGGAGGCCGACCTGGCGCAGGTGCGCGACCTGCTCGCGGCGCTCGGCGGGGGCGGGATACGCGAGCTGGGCGCGCTGGGCTCGGCGATGGCGGCCAAGGTGGTCAACAACGGCGTCGCGCACGCCGTGATGGTGGTGCTGGTCGAGGCGTTCGCGATGGCCCGCGCCCAGGGGGTACGCCTGACCGACATCGCGGCCATGCTCAGCCAGCCCGACGCCGGGCTGCTCCGCCCGCTCACCCACCGGATGATGGAGCGCGTCGCCGGTGGCAATTACGCCGGCGGGATGTCGCTGGACGCGGCCCGCAAGGACTCGACGCTCGCGCTGGCGATGGCGCAGCGCAGCGGCGTACCGCTCTTCGCGACCCAGGCCGCGCAGTCGGTCTACGACCTGGCGGCCGCCGCCGGGCTCGGCCGCGACGACTACGCCGCCATCGCCACGCTGTGGCAGGACTGGACCGGCCAGTCGCTGACCTTCGGCGAGCAGCCGTGAGCGCGCCGGCCGGCGACGGCGTGTATGCCCTGCGCTACGCGTGGCGTACCGCCTCGGTGCGCGGCGAGCACTTCTACGGCCACCCCGCCGACTGCATGGGGCCGTGGCCGATCGACTACTACACGTGGGCGATCGTGCGTGGCGACCGGGCGATCGTGGTGGACACCGGCTTCACCGCCGCCGAGGCGGCCAGGCGCGGCGACCGGCCCTATGTGGCCAGCCCGGTCGAACTGCTCGGCCGCCTCGGCCTCGGCCCCGAACAGGTGAGCGATGTGGTGCTCAGCCACCTGCACTACGACCACACCGGCCACCTCGACGCCTACCCGGCGGCCACCCTGCATGTGCAGCGCGACGAGCTCGACTTCTGGCGCGGGCCGATGGCGCGGCGCGGGGCGTACGCACACCTGCTGCACCCCGGCGACCTGGCCCGGCTC